>CAZKGO010000096.1:0-18004 GCA_964552235.1 uncultured Spirochaetales bacterium
ACCGAGGTGCGGATCACATACAGCCCGTCCAGCTTCTCCTCGGCGGCGATCCGCTCCTCGTCGCGGCGGTAGGAGAAGCTGTCGTCGCTGATGTCCTGTTTCTTGCCAGCCGTCGCTTCGCGATTGGGCGCAGAATCCGGCGTTTCTCGCCAGCCCTGTTTCTGCGTCCTGCCAGGGCCCAGGGCACCCCGGGGCACATCGGACAGCCAACGAGCTCGGCCCATTCCGCCAATCTGGTGCGTTCGAGTCCTGGCGTGCCCCTTGGTCGCCGTGTTGGTAGCTGGCCAGCAACGGCAACGCAACCTGGCGAGAGCGAGAAGAAATAGCTGGCACGCAACGCCGAGGAGGACAACTGGTTCCTCCAGATCGAGACCTTTGACCCGCACGAGCCCTACTTCACCCACCAGAAGCACAAGGACCTCTACCCCCACGACTACTCGGGACCGGTCTACGATTGGCCCAACTACCGCAAGATCATCGAAGAAGACCGGCCGGCGATCGAGCACGTGCGATACGAGTACGCGGCGCTGCTGTCGATGTGCGACGAGCACCTCGGCCGCGTGCTGGAGGCCATGGACGAGCATGACCTGTGGAAGGACACGATGCTGATCGTGTGCACCGACCACGGCTTCATGCTCGCCGAGCACGACTGGTGGGGAAAGAACCGCATGCCGCTGTGGAACGAGATCGCCCACATCCCGCTGTTCATCTGGGACCCCCGCTGCGGCAAAAAGGGCGAGCGGCGGCGCTCGATCGCCCAGCTCATCGACTTCGCCCCGACGCTGCTGCGCTTTTTCGGCCTCGAGCCGACCGCGGACATGACCGGACGCGACCTCGCCCCCGTGATCGCTGGCGACCAGGGCGGACGCGAGCACGCGATCTGGGGCATCTTCGGCGGGCAGGTGAACATCACCGACGGCCGCCATGTCTACATGCGGGGCCCCGCGCGGCCCGACAACACGCCGCTGCACGAGCACACGCTGATGCCCACGCACCTCGGCCACACCTTCGAGGTGGAGGAGCTGCAGGACATCGCTCTCGCCGAGCCGTTCTCCTTTACCAAGGGCTGCCGCACGATGAAGATCGCATCGCGGGGCGTTCACGATAGCGTCCAGCACGAGTACGGCACGCTGCTGTACGACATCGAGCGGGACTACGCGCAGGAGCACCCGATCCGCGACGAGGCCGTCGAGCGGCGCATGATCGAGGCTCTGCGCCGCGAGATGGAGCGGGCGGACGCGCCCGCGGAGCAGTACGAGCGGCTGGGCCTGCCCGTGCCGCCCAGGGCGCGGTAGCCCCGGCTCGACCGCCGGCCTCCCGCTCCGCTACAATCGCAGCGTGGCTGCCGGCCTGCACTCGATCATCCGCATTCTCTCCAAGAAGGGCCTGTGCTCGCGCAAGCAGGCCGCCGACCTCGTGGCCGCCGGCCGCGTGCGGCTCAACGGCAGGCCCGTGAGGAGCCCCGGCGAGCTGGCCTGCCTCGCCGACAGGATCGAGGTCGACGGCAGGTCTCTCGGCGGCAGCCGCCCGCTGTACCTGATGCTGCACAAGCCGCCCGGCTGCGTGACCACCCGCAGCGACGAGCGCGGGCGCGACACCGTCTATCGGTTTCTCGAAGCCGTCGAGCAGTGGGTCGCGCCCGTGGGCCGCCTCGACAAGGACTCCGAAGGGCTGCTGCTGTTCACCAACGACTCGCGCTTCTCCCACCGCCTGCTCGACCCGGTCCACGCCGTGCCGCGCACCTACCTCGCCACCGTGGCCGGCGCTCTGAGCAGCGAGCAGGCGGAGGCGGCGCTGCGCGGCACAGACATCGGCCGCGGCGAGGCGTCGAAGCCCGTGGCCTTTCGCGTCGCAGCCGCGACGGCCGACTCCACGACCTACGAGGTGACGCTCACCGAGGGCAAGAACCGCGAGGTCCGCCGTCTCTTCGAGGCTTATGGGACGAAGGTCGCTCGCCTGCTGCGCATCCGCTTCGGCCCATACGAGCTGGGCTCCCTCGAGCCCGGCTGCTGGCGGCCGCTCACGCAGGAGGAAGTGGCCGCGGTCCTCGCCGCGCCTCAGCCGCGGCGCGGGTCGAGGATGCCGTAGGGGCCGTCGGCGAGAAACGCCGCAGCAGGCCGCCGCACTCCGCGGCCGGCGAGCTCCTCTCGGGCGGCGGCCAGCGCGCCGTCGAGCACCGCCTGCACGCTCCTGGTGTCCGGCTGCCAGCGCCTGTGCGCGGCCAGGTGGATGTTGCCGTCGACCCCGGGAAAGACGCGGTAGTCCTGCTGCGGCATCCAGGGGCTGTAGTACACGAAGTGCCTTTCGGGGATGCGCTCGAAGATCCGGGCCCACGCCTGCACTTCCCACTGCTCCGGGACGAAGGTCCAGTCCGGCGAGAAGATCAGCGTGCGCAGGCGCTGCGGCCCGATGAGCTTGAGCAAGTGGAGCATGGTCCGGTACTTGAGGCTGCCGACCGGGTCGGTGTCGGTGTTGGCCGCCGCGAGCACGAGGTGGCCGTCCTTTTTCAACGCCGGCAGCGCAGCCAGGCACGCCTTGACCGACTGGTAATGGTTGACGCCGACGAACCCCGCGTGCGTCAGGATCACGTCGTAGTCGTGGTCGACCGGGATGGCCACGTATTCGCGCAGCCTGCGGCACGCGGCCAGGTGCGCCTGCTCGAGGTCGCCGGCGAACACGCCCGTCAGTCGGAACGCCTTGTCGAGGGTGACGTTGACGATGAAGTCGGCGCCGGCCATCCTCGCCACCTCGACGGCCTCCTCGTGGGTCGGGTTGCCCTCGAGGTTCAGGTCGCGGGAGCCGGGATCGGCGATCATGCGTGCGCTGTGAAAGACGTAGGTCGTCTCCTCGCCGATCAGGCCGGGGCACAGCGCCTTGCGGCCGCCCGAGAAGCCGGCGATAAAGTGGCTCTCGACGAGGCCCGTGAGGATCTTGAGCTCGGCGGCGAGGTAGCGCCGGTTCATCAGCACCTCGCCTCCGCGCCGCGTGCGGCCCAGACGCTCGAGCGAGGAGGCATCGCGCGAGTCGTGGTTGATCACGCGCACGCCCGAGGAGAAGACCCGCTCGTCGAGGATGCCCCTCAGCTGCGCGTCGCTCAGCGGCTGGTGCGTGCCCGTACCCACGAGCACTTCGACGCGCTCTGCGGCGAATCCGCCGCAGAGCAGCCGGCGGATGATCGGCCAGAGGATGCCCCCGTCGCCCTTGTACGGCACCGGCCGGGTGTGGTCGGAGACGACGATCGCGGCCACGGCATCCGGCTTGCGCGCGAGAGTCGAGCGGACCAGGGCATCGAGCGGCTCGGCGGCGATCGGGCGATCGAGAGCCTGCTCCACGGCCGCGGCTGCGTCGGCTATGGGATCGGGCGACGGCATCGAGAGGATGTCGACTCCATCGTCGAGCACGAGTTCTAGGCTCTCGGAGCCAAAGGGGATCGTGGCCCGCTGCATGGAGCCAAGGTAGCGGGGCCGCGGCCGGCGATCAAGCCCGCGTTGGTGCCCGCGTTTCCGCAGACCCGGCTCCGCCGCGCCTCCCCGGGCTAAGGGAGCTTTTCCAGGTCGGCCACCAGGGCCTCGAAGGTCTCCCTCGTCAGGCCCGACTCCGGATAGCTGGCGACCGTGGACAGGCTCATGTCCATGGCCATGTCCAGGTCCGGATGCGTCAGGGCTCCCGGCACATGCTTCAGCAGCACTTCGCGGGCCGCGTCGTTGTCGAGCACCTGCCGGACGGTCGAGTGCCTGTTGAATGCCATGGGCCGATTATCCGCCGCCCGCCCCCGCCGCGCAAGCCTGCGATAGCGGCGGGCGAGGGCGGGGTCCTGCGCGAAGTCGGCGAGCCCCATCGCGGACCAGTCGCAGATCTGCGCGGGACCGACGATAGCCGGCTGCTCGCCTGAGTCACCTGTGCAGCAGCCGACGACGAGCTGCGATCTTCGCTCTCACCGGAGCGGGGCATGAGAAAGGAGATCAGGAAGGTTCCGGAACGCGAGGCCGGTCCCGGATAGCAAGGACTCGTGCGGGGGAACGCAACACCGGGGGTGAGTGACGTGCGCCGCCGCCCGAAGCCGCCGATCACGCGTCGGCGTCCAGCGAATCGAGATAGTCGGCGAAGGCGGCCAGCTCCATCTTCAGCGCTTCCCAGGTGGCCGCGAGGCCGCTCACGAGCGGCTCGAGCTGGGAGCGGTCCATGCGCGCGCCGTAGATGTTGCGCACCCGATGGCGGAACCGGCGATACTCATCCAGCCTCTGGCGGGTCTTCCGCGAGATTACTGCAGGCCGAAGCGACGGGATCTCCAGCTCGACCTGGCGCAGGAGCTCGGCGTGCCAGGCGTCCCCGCCCTAGGCGGCGCCGTCCAGGTTCACGGCGATCAGCTCGAGCAGCCGCTCGACGCCATTGTAGAAGCCGTGCAGGTTCAACGCGACGGAGTTCAGGTACGCCTCCGTGTCCTGCGGCCGCGTGCTCGCACGTTCCCAGTGCCGCAGTGCGGTCTTCACGGCACCGTCGAGCTCGACAAGCTCGCTGCGTATCCTCTGCGCGAGGCTCTTCCGCTTGCCCGTCACAACTCGAAGCCGTCCCGCAGGACGGCTTCGCTCAACGCCCGAGGCGCCGTGCTGAGATCCACGAGGTCGATCTCGAAACCGTCGCCGATCTCCTCCAGCCGGCAGTCCGCTCGCCAGAAGTCGCGCGCCTCCACGCCCTCGACCGCCTGGTCGACATCCGAGCGGTCGTGAGACCATGCCCGCGCCGCAAGCGACCCGAACAGAAGCACGCGGGTCGCGCCGAAGCTGGCCTTGAGAAGCTCGGCGGCTCTCCGAGCGACGCGCAGAGCGCGCTCCTGCCGCGCCCGGCTCTCCAGCTCGTCACGCCGGCGCACTCCGCGGCGGTACATCTCCTTCTCGCTCGCTGTGAGTTGGGCGGCCGTCCTTCCCACCGGACTCCTCCGGTTCCCAGTATAGGAGGAAAGCCGAGGCCCGACAACGCCGGCGATTGCAGCAAGGCACAAAAAGGCGGCGGCACGTTGCTCGTTGCGCCACACCCCTGTCCCGCCGGAGCGTCGCAACCGCCTTCCGTCAATCACCCACGGGCGAGATCGCCGGCCCGGCGCGCAAGCCGGCGCCGGTGCCGAGCTCGCGCAGCCGGCGGGGCGAGCTCTCCCCCAGCTCGGCGAGCGCGCCATCCACTGGTTGCAATTGGCAGGACGGCTCACGGCCACGCAGACCGAGTCGGCGTGGCGCTGCCGTCGGGCGGCCTTCGCGAGCAGGGCGAGGCTGAGCCCGCGCTTGAGCTCGATGGCAACGAGGTCGCCGCCGCGCACCGTGCAGCCGTTGGCGGTGAGCCAGTCGCGCACCGGCGCATAGAGATCACTCTCGGTCACGGGACCCATGATCATCGCGCTCTCCCTCGGTGTCAACGCGCGTGGTTTGACAGGCCTCCGGCGCGACCTGCGGCTGCGGGGCAACATCGGCCACGAGGCCCTACGGAGCCTCGACGAACCCTGTCGGCCCCGCAACGCTCGGCCCGCCAGCCGAGTCCCGAACACGCACGGGGCGATGACGCACATCTGCGAGCACATCGAGTGGCTCAACCCGGGCGACAGGGCCGGCCGCGGAGATCAGGCCGATCGCGGATCGGCGGCCTGCCCGACGGCGCACGATGTCCGCCGTCGGGAATCCGGGCCGTCGTGCACGCTGTTGCATCTGCCCGCGCAGCAGTTCACAATGCGCATGAGTGCCAAGACGGACTCTCGAGGAGATCAACCGATGAAGCGCATGTCTGTCCTCGCCAAAATGGCGGCCGGAGCCCTGAGCCTGTATTTCGTTCTGCTGTCTGGATGCGCGACGAACCCGCAGCCCCCGGAATCGCAGCCTGCGGAGTCGGCCGCAAGCCACAGCGGAGAGAGAGCCAATACCGAGATAGCGGAGCAGATAGATGGCCTGCTGCGGCAGGGGCGCGAGGTCAAGATCCTGTTGGTGTTGTCTCCGGAAAGCGTGACCTATGTGCCTGCGCGCAATCAGTCTCCTCCGGGCCCGGAATGGTTCGAATCCGTCGCTCGGCAGGTGGAGGCCGGCTACGCAGCGAAGCTCCTTCGCTCGCATCCGCGAGCCACGGTCGTGGATCGCAGCGCCATGGAAAAGGCGCTGAAGGAGCTGGAGCTGCAATCCTCCGGCCTGGTCAGTGTGGAGACCATGACGCGGGTCGGCGGCTTTGTCGGCGCGAACTACATCGTGTCGCTCTCCTTTGCGAGACACATCACGAACGATGGGTACGAGGACACGCACATCCGAAAGCTGATCGAGCTGGCGACGTCTCGTGTCCTGGCCTCGGACCGGGTCAAGCAGGAATACCGGCGTGACGAGACGGACAAACCGGTTCTGAGGCTGGAGACCTTGAACGGCAGACCCTTTGTGACGGAGGCCGACGGCAAGTCCTATTTCAAATGAAACCGCCGGTGACGCGTGGTTTGACAGCCCTCCGGCGCGACCCTATCATTCGGCCACCCGATGATTTCCGACAGCATGCGACAGACGCCGCGGCCCGGCACGCGGGGCCTTTTTTTCCAGGGCGACACGATCACATTTGAGCTCGAGGTCGGCGACTCGGCGCCGGGGACGGCGTGGCTGCGCACCAACATCGGCCACGAGTCCACGGCGCGCAGCGAGATCATCCGCGAGGTCGAGGCGCAGGAAGCGCCTCTGGCCCGCGACTGGTACGACGTGCCGATGCGCGCCACGGGCGAGCGGCGCTTCTCGCTGTCGCTGGGACTGGCGGAAGCGGGTCATTTCGAGGCGAAAGCCTTCTTCCTTCCCCAATCCAGCGACGATCCGGTCTGGCCCCCGGGACCGAACGTGTCGGTCAACGTGAACCCCGTCGACGGCTTCGGCGCGGCCACGATCTACAACGCCTTCGTGCGGCAGTTCGGGCCCAACAAAGAAGGCCGCTTCCGCCCGGCCGCCGACGAGGCCACCCAGCGGGCGCTCGAGGCCCAGGGCTACGCGGTGATCCCGCCGTCGGGCACCTTCCGCTCGCTGGTCCGCGAGCTCGACTTCATCGTGGAGAAGCTCGGCTGCCGCTTTCTTCAGCTGCTGCCGGTGCACCCGACGCCCACGACCTACGCCCGCATGGGGCGCTTCGGCAGCCCCTACGCGGCGCTGACCTTTACCGACGTCGACCCGGCGCTGGCCGAGTTCGACCCCAAGGCGACGCCGCTCGACCAGTTCCTGGAGCTCGTCGACGAAGTGCACCGCCGCGACGCCCGCCTGATTCTCGACATCGCGATCAACCACACCGGCTGGGCCGCCAGTCTCCACGGCAGCCATCCGGAGTGGCTCGCCCGCACTCCCGAGGGCGCGATCGAGAAGCCGGGCGCCTGGGGAGTGGTGTGGGAGGACCTCACGCGCCTGGACTGGTCGCGCCGCGACCTGTGGCAGTACATGGCGGAGGTGTTGCTCACGTGGTGCCGCCGCGGCGTCGACGGCTTCCGCTGCGACGCCGGCTACATGATCCCGATCACGGCCTGGAGGTACATGAGCGCGCGCGTGCGCGACGAGTACCCGGCCACCATCTTCCTGCTGGAGGGGCTCGGCGGTGAAGTGTCGGCCACGCGGGAGCTGCTGGCGACCGGAGGCTTCGACTGGGCCTACTCCGAGCTGTTCCAGAACTACGACCGCGGCGCGATCGAGCGCTACCTCGCCGCAGCCAACGAGGTCGCGGCCACCGAGGGCACGCTCGTCCACTTTGCCGAGACCCACGACAACAACCGCCTCGCCTCCCGCTCGCAGGCGTGGGCTTCGATGCGCACCCACCTGTGCGCGCTGCTGGCGCATCACGGCGCCTTCGGCTTCGCCAACGGGGTCGAGTGGTTCGCCACGGAAAAGATCGACGTGCACGACGCGCGCTCCCTCGCCTGGGGCGCCGTCCCGAACCAGGTGCAGGAGATCGGGCGCCTCTCGCGAATCATGAGGGCGCACCCGGCGTTTTTCCACCCCGTCGAGCTGAAGCTGGTGACACGCGGCCCGGGGGAGTACCTGGCGATCGCGCGTCACCACAGGCCATCGGGCAGACGCCTGCTCGTGCTGGTCAACCTGGACACCGAGCGGGAGACCGAGGCGCTCTGGGACGCGGCAGCGGCGGGAATCGCGGGGCCGACGCTCTACGACCTGCTGAGCGGCCGACGCGTCCAGCCGCTCACGCGCAGCGGCGGCCCTGCGATCGTGCTGGCGCCCGCCCAGGCGATGTGCCTGTCGGAGCGGGCGCGGGACCTCGACGAGGTCGACGCCGAGCCGAGCCGCGGCGAGCCCGCGGCGCTGCGCGGCCGCAGGCTGCGGACCGTAGCCCTCGGCCTCATCGAGGCCAGGCGCGGCGCCGCGGACGTGAGCGACGGCGACCTCGAGCAGGCCACGGCCGCCCTCGCCGCGGACCCCGCCGCGTTCTGCAGGTCCCTGGAGCCGGGCGCCGCACCCCGGCTCACGCAGTGGCGCTGGCCCGAGGACGCGCGCCGCGAGGTGATGCTTCCTCCGGGACACCTGCTGCTGGTGCGGGCGCCGCACTCGTTCCGCGTCGAAGTGCGCGCCGCGACCCCGGGCCGCGGCGAGCGCACATGCGCCGCAGCCGCCAGCCTGCTCGACAACGAGGGGACCCCCTTTGCCCTGCTCGGCCCGTGGCCCGCGCCGGCTGCGAGCGAACGCCGAAGCCTGGTGATCGTCCTCTACGGCCCGCGCGGCAGCGAGCACGGGCGCACGCCGCTGCTGTTCCTGGCCCGCGGCGCGGGCGCCTCGGTGGCCACGGTCTTTGACCGCAGGACCTGCCTCGCCGAGCCGCTGCTCGCCCTCGGCACCAACGGCCGCGGGGCAATGTCGCGCGCCCGCGTGAGCTGGGGCCGCCTCGACAGCCGCTACGACGCGCTGCTGGCCGCCAACCTTCACCCTGACTTTCCGGTGGACCGGCAGGTGATGCTGGCCCGCTGCCGAGCCTGGCTCGTGCACCAGGGCACCTCGCAGCCCATAGGGCCCGACAGCCTGGCGCGTCTGGGCTTCGACTACGATTCGCGCAGCTGCTGGGAGTACCATGTGCCGGTGGGCCGGGGCCGCACCGTCGTGCTGTCGGTCGCCCTCGAACTCGTGGCCGGCGAGAACCTGCTGCGCGTCCACTTCCACCGCCACCGGGCCGCCGACTCACCGGACGTCCTGGAGGACGGCAGCCCCGTGCGCCTGATCATCCGGCCCGATGTCGAGGACCGGAGCTTTCACGAGACCACCAAGGCGTTCGCCGGACCGGAAAAGGCCTGGCCCGCGGCCGTGTCCGCCGGAAGGCAGGGGTTCACCTTCGCGCCTCACCCGCCGCGGAGGCTCGAGATGCTCTGCGAGGCCGGCGAGTTCGTCCCCGAGCCCGAGTGGCAGTACATGGTGCACCGCCCGATCGAGGCGAGGCGCGGCCTCGACCCCGACTCGGATCTCTTCAGCCCCGGGTGGTTCCGGGTCCCGCTCACGGGAGGACAGACCGCGACGCTCACGGCGCACGCCACGGCGGAGCCGGCCGGGGCGCAGATGCAGCCGCGCCCGGCTCCGCACTGGGTCGCCGGCTGGTTCGACTCCCACCCGGCGCGCCTGCCCTTGGGCAAGGCGCTGGCCAGGGCGCTCGACCAGTACGTGGTGCGGCGCGGCAGCTTTTACACGGTGATCGCCGGCTACCCCTGGTTCCTCGACTGGGGAAGGGACACCCTCATCGTCGTGCGCGGCCTCGTGGCAGCGGGGCGGCTGGAGCAGGCCGCGGCGATCCTCCAGCAGTTCGCCCGCTTCGAGGACAGGGGCACCCTGCCGAACATGATCCGCGGCGAGGAGTCGCGCGATCGCGAGACCTCCGACGCGCCCCTGTGGTTCTACGTGGCCTGCGCTGACCTGATCGCCGCCTCGGGCGACGCGATTCTCTCGGCCGACTGCGGAGGCCGGAGCCTGCGCGACGTGCTGCTCGCGATGGGAGGCTCGCTCACGCGGGCAGCGGCCAACGGCGTGGCCATGGACCCGGCCAGCGGCCTGCTGTTCAGTCCCGCGCACTACACCTGGATGGACACCAACCACCCCGCGGGGTCGCCCCGGCAGGGCTACCCGATCGAGATCCAGGCGCTCTGGCACGCGGCGCTGTCGCTGCTCGCGCGCCTGGAGCGGTCGGGCCCGTGGCAGGGGCTCGCCGCGCAGGTGCGCGACTCGATCGGGCGGCTCTACGTGCTGCCGGCCGGCTGCCTCTCGGACTGCCTGCACGCGGGGCCGGGCACGAGCGCTGCTTCGGCTGCGCGCGACAACGCCCTGCGGCCCAACCAGCTGCTCGCGATCACCCTCGGCGCCGTCGACGATGCCGCCGTGCAGCGCGGCATCCTGGAGGCGTGCGCCGAGCTTCTGGTGCCGGGCGCGATCCGCAGCCTCGCAGACAGGCCCGTCGACCCGCCGCTGGAGATCCGGCACAACGGGGCCCTGCTCGGCGACCCGCACCACCCCTACCGCGGCACCTACCAGGGCGACGAGGACACGCGGCGCAAGCCGGCCTACCACAACGGCACGGCCTGGACGTGGCCCTTCCCCTCGTTCGCCGAGGCGTGGGTCAAGGTCTACGGCGAAAGCGGCCGCGAGAGCGCCCTCGCCTGGCTGGCGAGCTCGACGCGCCTCATGGACATCGGCTGCATCGGCCACATCCCCGAGATCCTCGACGGCGACGCCCCTCACCGCCAGCGCGGCTGCGACGCCCAGGCGTGGGGCGTGAGCGAGCTGCTGCGCGTCTGGCTCGCCCTCGGCGGGCGGTAAGCCTCGCACGCGCCCCGGGTACCGCCGTCATACTCCCGTAGTACACAGAACCGCAGGCGCCCGTGGTATAGTTGGGCTTCACCCGGGTTGAGACACCCGTCGACCTCTCCCGACAACGCGGAGGTGGCGAATGAAGCGACGAGCTCTCGCAGCGCTGTTGTTGGCAGCGGCGCTCGCCTCCGCCTCGTGGGCCCAAGCCCAGGGCGTCGACTACAACGAGTACTACCGCTTCCCCGTTTCGGTCGGCGTCGAGTACCAGAGTCTGACCCCCCTGCAGAGCTACGACGGCGACTACAACATCTTCGACGTGTCGGCTGCGGTCCGCTATCCGCTGCCGGCTCTCTCGGTGGTGCAGCCGTTCGCGCGCCTGGGACTGACCAGGTTCGACAGCACCGACCAGCTCTTTCCCGACAAGTGGGACCACGTGCACTGGTACGGTACCGTGGGAGCGGCCTACGCCAATCGCTTCGCCCGCAACTTCGAGGTCGGCGCAGACCTCGAGGCGGGGCTGAGCGAGGCGGTCTTTTCCGAGGCGGTGGACGACGGCGCGGTCGGCTCGCTGAACGTGCTGCTCGGGGCGGGTGCGCGCATCAGCCTCGACCCCTCGTACGCGCTGACCATCGACATCAGGCCGAGCATCCGCTGGATGCGCTCGCTGTCGTCGCTCGACAAGTACGACGGGCTGCTGTTCGGCCTCGGGTTCGCCGCGAGCTTCCGCTTCGGCGAGGACCCGGATTCGGCGCGGGCGATCATCCGCAGCCTGCGCTTCGACGAGATCTCGGTGGCGCCGGTGTTCGCGGCCATGCAGAGCTGGTATGTCAAGAACCCGGTCGGCAAGGTGCGGCTGACCAACACCAGTCGCAGCACGCTCAACGATCTGCAGGTGTCGTTCGTGCAGACCGGCTACATGGATTCGGCGACGGTGGCGGCTCGCATCCCCGAGGTCAAGCCCGGGGCGAGCCTCGAGGTGCCTCTGCTGGCTGCGTTCAACGAGCAGGTGTTCACGACCAACGGCGTGACTCCCCTCACCGGCGAGGTGATCGCCGCCTACAGCATCAAGGGCAGGCCGGCCGAGCAGCGGCAGAGCGTGACCTACGACCTCCTCGACAAGACAGCCATCGCCTGGGACGACGACCGCAAGGTGGGCGCCTTCGTCACGCCGGCCGACAGCGCCCTGCAGAACTACGTGAGCTTCGTCCGGCAGTCGCTCAAGGAGGCGGCGCTCGGACAGTACAACGAGCCGCTGCAGACCGCGATGCAGGTCTACGCGGCCCTCGCCGAGATCGGCCTGCTCTACCAGGCGGACCCGGTGTCGCCTTTCACCAAAGCCCAGGGCAACGCCGCGGTCGTCGACTCAGTCAAGCTGGCACGCGACACCCTCAAGCGCGGCACCGGCGACTGCGACGACCTCACGGTGCTGTTCTGCAGCCTGCTGGAGTCCGCGGGCGTCGAGACCGGCTTCGTCACGGTGCCGGGCCACATCTACGCCGCGGTCAACACGCGTACGGCAAGCCGCAGGTTCCGCGAGCTCCATCCGGATCGCGGCCTGTTCCTGGACGTCGACGGCTCGCTGTGGGTTCCCGTCGAGATCACGATGATCGGCCGCTCCGACTTTCCTGCCGCCTGGCGCCAGGGCGCCGACCTGTGGCGCTCCTGCGAAAAGGACCCGGCTCAGCGGGGCTTCTACCGCACGCGCGAGGCCCAGAGCCTCTACCGCCCGGTCGGGCTGCGCGAGTCCGATCTCGGCCTGCAGTACGGACGTCCCGAGAACATTGCGCGGCGCTTCGGCGCGGACATCCTCAAGCTCTCCGAAGCGATCGTGCAGGACCACGCGGCCGAGGCCCGGCGCACCGGAGCCAAAGAGGACTACAACCGCCTCGGCCTGGCCTACGCCCGGTTCGGCCGCTACGACGACGCGGCGCAGGCCTTTGGCAGGGCGGCGGCCATGGACCCCGGCTACCTCGCCCCGCGCGTGAACCTCGGCAACATCGCCTACCTGCGCCGCGAGTACGGCGGGGCGGTGCGCGCCTACCAGGCCGCGCTCGACGCGCTCAAGCAGCGCGGACAGGAGCAGTCGCCGACTGCCGTGGCGGTGCTGCTGAACCTCTCCAAGGCATCTTACGAGCTCGAGCGCTACCCCGACGCCCAGACCTACTTTTCCCAGGCCAGGCAGCTCGACCCCGACACGGTCCAGGAGTTCGCCTACCTCGGCTCCGGCGGCGGGGCGAGGGCGGGGGATATTTCCGGCGCCGCGGCCCGGCCGTTGTTCGTCGACGAGGAGTAGAACAATGAAGAAGAAGGTCGCTGCCGGCCTCGCGGCCATCGCGCTGATCGCCGCCATCCTCGCCTCCTGCCCCAACCCGATCGACTCCTCGGCCCTCAAGGAGATGACCGACGAGACCAACCCGGTCGTGACGATCAACTCCCCTGCCCAGGGCTCGGCCTACACCCAGACCGTGACGGTGCAGGGAACCGCCACCGACAACGGCAGGATCCGAGTTGTCTCCTACCAGGTTTCCGGCACCCTCGGGCTGCTGAAGAGCGGCAGCATCGATGGAAGCGCACTCGGCGCCGGCGGCGCGTTCACATTCCAGTTCAGCACCATCTCCTTCAACGGACCGATCGTCGTCACCGTGGCGGCCGAGGACTGGAACGACAACACGGCTGAGGATTCGGTCACGCTGCAGTACTCCGGCAGCGCGGTTTCGTCCTTCACGGCTGTGCCCGGCAGCAAGGAGGTGCAGCTGTCGTGGGAAGCCGTGCCCGACGCCACCGGCTACACCATCTACTACACGACGAACGGCACGCTCCCGTCCCAGTCCTACGGGACGCAGATCCCGCTCAAGGCCGACGCCAGTTCCTACAACCTCACCGGGCTGGCCAACGGCGCCCTTCACATCTTCGTGCTGCGTGCCCAGCGCTCCTCGGGCTCGGACCTGTGGTCGGCCGCGCTGAGCGTGATTCCCCTCTCGCCGCTCACGCTCGCTCCGGCGGCCACGGGCGGATTCCGGCAGATCACGCTGGAGTGGAGCGCCATCCCGGCCACCGACGAGTTCGAGATCCTGCGGGCCACGAGCGGGGACGGCCCCTTCGAGAACTACAGCGGCACGATCCACGGCAACTCGTTCACAGACACCGGCGTCGTCGACGGCCAGTGGTACTACTACAAGGTCCGTCCGACCCTGGCGGGCAGCATCGCCAGCGGCGCCAACGCGGCCGAGACGGCCCGGATGCCCCCTGACGACACCGAGAGGGTCACCAGCATCGGGCTGCCGGCCCAGGCCGGCAAGCTGCGCGTCACCACCGACGAATTCGCCTACGTGGCCGCGGGCACCGCCGGTCTGATGGTCATCGACGTCTCCAGCCCGAACTGGCCCGCGTACGTGAACACGGTCTCCACGGGCGGCGACGCCAAGGACCTCGTCATCAACGGCGACACCCTCTACCTCGCCAACGGGAGCGAGGGCCTGGCTGTCTTCGACATCAGTCGGCGCGAGGCGCCGGCGAAGATCGGGGAATGCAGGAGCTACTCGACCTACACCATCGGGGATGCCGCGGCCGTCTCGATCGTGCCGGCCTACAACCGGGTCTTCGTGCTCGACGCATCGGGTGACACGGCGGTGTTCGCGATCGACGCCGCCACGCCGTCGAGCCCCACGGCAGTCAGCCGTTACTCGAACGCCTCGTACCGCATGACCGATCTCGAGGCGGTCTACTACAGCAACTACTTCCTGATCTACATAGGCACGACGCCGGGCGGAGGCGCCTGTCTCCTCGAGCTCTACCAGTCGGTGAGCGCCGGCGCCCAGCTCACCTACTACCGCACCTACACCAACCCGGACTACACGCCCACGCGGATCACGACCAGCGGCAGCCACATCTACTGCCTGGCCTACGCCAATATGTACCTCGAGCCTCCGCCGCCGTACGAGCTGATGATCCTGAACAATGCCGTCAGTTTCAGTCCTCCCACCTTGGTGGGGCAGTACTCGACATCGCTCAACGGCAGCCTCGGCGATATCCGTGCGGACTCGTCGCTGGGGCGTGTCTACACCGCCGACGGGATCGGAATGCGCATCTTCAACGTCTCGACCCCGGCCTCGCCCCAGATGCTCAAGTACTACGACACCCCGGGCAGCCCAAGCGGAGTGGACATCGACCCGAGCGGCTCCCACGTCTACGTCGGGTCCGGAGTGTTCCAGTTCCAGTCGGTCGACCTGACCAGCCCGGCCAGTCCCGCGGTCATCGGTACGTGGGGGACCAACGGCGTCCATTCGGCGGCCGTTCGCGGCCCCTACGCGTTTGCGTCGGCGACAGGGCCGTCGCGTCTGGAGATCATCGACGTCAGCAACCCCGCGGGTCCGACGTCGGTCGCCGGCGGCAGCCTTTCCATGAGCGCCGGGAACGTCAAGGTCCACGGCCCCTACGCGTTCGTCACCGGTGGGTCGCAGGGAGTGCACATCGTCGACATCACCGACCCGGCTTCGCCGGCTCTCGTGCACACGGTGCCGCTCGGCTCCGGCTCCGCCAACACCGTCGAGGTGAGGGGCGACTTCATGTACGTCGCGGCCAGCGGCAGGATGTACGTCTTCGACATCGGCGTGCCCACCTCTCCCCTGTGGGTCGGAGTCCACGACGCCGACGGGGCGAGCAGCATCAACGACGTCAAGATACGCGGCAATCGCGCCTACGTCACAGATGGCGCCTACTTCCAGTCCAACAGCCTCAAGATCCTGGACATCAGCGACCCTTCAAACCCGCTGCTGGCCGGCAAGACCACGAATTACCCGGGGCAGACGATCAACCGCCTGGCGCTGGATGGAGACTGGGTATTCGTCACGGACCAAGCACCAGCCACGTCGGGTCTCTACGCCGTCAGCATCGACCCGGCCAACGTTGACTACCTGCGCTTCGGCGGCTCCTGCCCTACGGTCAGCGCCGGCAACTACGGCACCGCGCAGGGACTGGCCGTCTACGGCGGCTACGCCTACGTGGCCGACAACGCAACGGGAACCGACAGCACCACGGCGCTTGCCCAGATGAACGTGGCCGACCCTGCGACTCTGTCCGACTCCTCGCGCGTGAACACACTCGACTGGTCGACGAGCAACGGCAACTCGACTGCCGAGGACGTGGTGCTGAGCGGCAAGTACGCCTACGTCTCCGACTCGACCTTCGGGCTCAAGGTGATCCGGCTGTTCCCGTAGGCGGCGGCGCGCGGACCCCGGGGATGACAGCGGCGCGCCCGCCCGCCATAATGGCGCCCCATGAGCAACGCACAGCCGGCGCGCGCCCAGGTCTGGGATCTCACCAGTTTCTTCCCGAGCTTCGACAGCCCCGAAATGCGATCCTTCAAGGAGCGGCTGCGCGCCGACGTCGCCGCGGTGCAGGAACAGGCAGCGGCCGCCGGGCCGCTCAACGCCTCGACCGCCGCGCGCTGGGAGCAGGTCGTGCTCAGCCTCGAGGACATCGAGGCGCGTCTCGGCCACATCATGGCCTACGTCGAGTGCCTCGGCTCCGCCGACGCGGCCAACGAGGCCTACAGCCGCGAGGAAGCGGCTCTCACCCAGATCGGAGCGGACGCCGAGAAGGCCGAGGTCGACCTGCTGCACGCCTTCAAGGCGGCGCGCGACGAGGACTTCGCGGCGTTTCAGGCGCGCCAACGGCTCGCAGGCGCGGGCCACAGGCTGCAGAGGCTGCGAACGCGCGCTCGGCACACGATGGCGCGCGAGCAGGAAAAGCTCGCGGCCGACCTCGCGGTCGACGGGCTGCACGCCTGGGGCCGCATGTACAACACGATCAGCGGCAAGCTCGACTTCGAGATGCGGTGGCCCGACGGCCGGCTCGAGCGCGTGCCCATGGCGCAGTGGCGCGCCCTCATGAGCTCGGCCGACCGCGAGGTCGGACGCGCCGCCTTCGAAGGCGGCAACCGCGAGTGGGCGCGCGTCGCCGACGCCTGCGCGGCCGCCCTCAACGCCATCGCCGGCTGCCGCCTCACCCTCAACCGCTACCGCGGCCACGGCCACTACCTCGAGCCCGCGCTGCACCAGTCGCAGATCGAGCGCGAAACGCTGGAAGCGATGTACGCGGCGATCGACGCCGGCATTGAGATCCCGCGCCGCATCTTCAAGGCCAAGGCGCGGGCCCTCGGCCGAACGGGCATCTGGTGGTTCGAGCGCGAGGCTCCCCTTCCCCTGAAGGAATCAGGGGAGGTCACATGGGAAGGCGGCTCGCGGATGGTCGGCTCCGCTTTCGCGCGGGTCTACCCCGCCCTGGCGGACTTCTTCGAGCAGGTGCTCGCGAAGCGGTGGGTCGAGAGCGAGAAACGGCCGGGCAAGAGGCCCGGGGCCTTTTGCACAGGATCCGAGCTCACGGGCGAGAGGCGCGTGTACATGACCTTCGGCGGAGCCCTGCGCGACGTCTCGACCCTCGCCCACGAGGTCGGCCACGCGTGGCACGGCTGGCTGATGCGCGACCTGCGCCCCGCAGCGCGCGCCTACCCGATGACCCTCGCCGAGACCGCCTCGGTGTTCGCCGAGCAGATCCTCGCCGAAGGCGTCGCCGAGGACCCCGGGCTTGCCGACGCGCAGAAGCTGCTCATGCTCGACGGCGAGCTGTGCGACGCTGCGATCATGCTGCTGGACATCACGGTGCGCTACGAGTTCGAGCGCGCCTTTCACGACGAGCGGGCCGCGGGCGAGGTGGGAGTCTCGCGCCTGGGCGAGCTGATGACGGCGGTCCAGCGTCGCGTCTGGGCCGATGCCCTGCTCGCCGACGGCGTCGACCCCTGGTTCTGGGCGAGCAAGCTGCACTTCTACATCACCGGCACGACGTTCTACAACTTCCCGTACACCTTTGGCTTCCTGCTGGCCATGGCGCTGGTGCGCCGCTTCAGGCAGAAGGGAGCGGCGTTCCTCGCCGACTACGAGCGCTTTCTGCGGCTGACCGGAAGCGGCTCGGCCGAGGAGGTGGTCGCCGAGGCCCTCGGCGAAGACATCCGCAGGCCCGAGTTCTGGGCCGGGGGCATCCGCGCCCTCGAGGAGCCGCTTGCCCGATACGAGGAGCTGCTGGCCCGCGGGTCCGGCTGAACCGGCCTGCTCGGCCGGCCTACTCGCCGGCGACGGCGCCGCCTGCGCGGGCGATCGAGAGGAACTCGTCGTCATTGAGCGGCCTGTGGTGCGCGATGCCGGCCCGCTGGCACTCCAGGAGGATCGCCC
>CAZKGO010000097.1:0-17814 GCA_964552235.1 uncultured Spirochaetales bacterium
GAGCCGGCGTCGAACTTGTTCTGCTTGAAGGCGAGGACCTGCTTGTCCTCGGGCCCGATGTTCTGGTAGACGACGTACTTGGCAGCCGGGGCTTTCTTGGTGTAGGCGACGCCCCACACCGAGCGCTGCCAGTCGTCGCGCAGCTTCCACATGTGCCAGAAGCCGTTGGGGTCGAACTTGTCCAGCACGTAGGCGCCGAGGGTGACCGGGTTGGAGTCCTTGAACTGGGAGATGTCGGGCTGCTTCTCGTAGACGTGCTTGGGCAGGATCCAGAGCGCGAAGGCGCCCCAGGTCCAGAGGCCCCAGTCCTGCTCGAAGTAGTAGTCGGGCTGCGTCGTCTCGACCTCGAAGGTGTACTTGTCGATCTTCTTGGCGGTCTTCCAGAGGCCGTCGAGCAGCTTGGCCCGCGGGAGCTTGGCGACGTTGGCCCGGGTGGCCTCGAGCGTGTAGATGATGTCGTCGGCCGTGAATTCCACGCCGTCGCTCCAGTAGACGCCCTGGCGCAGCTTGACGCGGAACTTGGTATAGGTGTTGTCGAGCACCTGCGCCGGTTCGGCAGCGAGTTCGTTGATGGTCTTGCCCGTGCCTGTGTCCATCTCCCACAGGTAGGCGAAGGCCACCATGCGGGCGCCGTGCCACCTGTCCTGGCCGGCCAGGTACATGTTGAAGGCATCCGGAATTGCGGACCGGGCGTCGAAGGTCTGCACGATGACCGTCTCGGACCGCTTGGTGCCGAACTCGGTGATCTCCTCGGCCTGGGACGCGGCGAACACCGGCGGCGCCAGCATCAGCACCGCTGCCAGGAGAAACACGATTCGTTTCATTTCCCACCTCCTCGTGGCGTGACTACTTCTTCTCCCTGACGATTCTCAGGGCAATGCGCGGCTTGCGGGGAAGAGGCACCTCGCACTTGCCGGTAAAGGAGCCGGCCGGCTCGACGGTCATGTTCCAGGTGTCAATCACGTCCACCTTGTACGTGTGCTTGCCCATGTCGAAGACCCGCTTGGCGGGCTGCCGGTTGCCGAAGTACACGAGGTACATGTCGTCTCCGCAGCGGCACATGCCGTCGTGGCCGCCCTGCATGAAGCTGCGGTCATTCTCCGGGACCGGCTTGAAGCCGGGCACTCCCGACTCCTCAAGCAGCTTGCGCAGGAACGCGATCCTCTTGGGGCTCTTGCCGACGAGCTTGCCGCCCTTGGCCCACCAGAGCACCTCCTCGGGGTTCAGGTAGGTCTCGCCGTGGCCGACGTAGCCGCCGCGGGCAAAGCCCAGCCAGAAGCGGTGCACCATCTCCTCGGCGGTGATGTCGCCCCAGCGCATCTCGATGTCGCCTTCGTAGCAGCATTCGTCGTAGACCACGGGTTTCCAGAGCTGCTGCACCCAGGTGTCCATGCGGGCCAGGTCGCTGCTCTGGATCGAGGCGTGGGTGACCCATGGCAGCGAGTGGTCGTAGAAGACCCGGCAGTTGTGGATCGAGCGCAGGTGGTCGTAAGGGTCGATGTCGCGCACCAGCTGGAAGTAGCGGTGCCAGTCCTCCATCTTGATGGAGGGCATCAAGTCGAACTCGTTGGCGAAAGACCACCAGACGTTGCGGTACGCCGCTAGGCGGGCCACCAGGTAGCGAAGCACGCGCTCGTTGACTCCCCGCGGCATCCTGTCGAAGCCCCAGGCCCCGAAATCGTAAGGGTGGAAGAGAATCAGGTCGGCCTCGATGCCCAGCTTCTGCAGGTCGAGGATGCGGCGATCGAGCTTCTGGAAGTAGGCCGGGTTCAGTCTGTCGTAGTCCCACCTGGCAAGCACTTTCGGCAGCTCGCGGTAGTTGTCCCGCATGGAGATGTCCCACTTGCCGGTCAGCCCGCCCTCAAAAGGGTAGGACTCCGGCTCGTTATAGTTGTAGCGGTAGCGCTTGGGAAAGACGCACATCCGCATCTTGTTGAAGGGCGCCTTCCTGAGCGTCCGCAGCGTCTCGGCCTCGAGCTCCGCGCCTTGGTGGTTCCAGACGTAGCAGGTGGTGCCCACGCACCAGTAGGGCGTGCCGTCCTCGTAGGCGAAGTTCGTCGAGTCGTGGACGCGCACGGGCCCGTGGTTGGCGGCGGAGGCCGGCACGCACTCGAAGGAGCCCTCCTGCCCGTCGAGCTCGCGCAGGTTGCTGCTGGTGCGGAACGTCCAGTGGCCTTCGATCCGCGGCATGAAGCGCACGACAAAGGTGTCGTCTCCGTCGTAGAAGCCATCCACCTTGACCCGGCTGTCGTCGAAGGGCCTTGCAGCGCTCGCGAAGACGCACTCGAATCTGACCTGGGTGAACGGGTTCTTCGACGTCCTGGCCTGGAACCTTGCTTCGAAGCAGCCCCACTTTTCGATTTTCGCGTTATTCAGGTTCATTCTTTCGTTTCCCTGCGATCATGTGGAGAATCGTAGACTATCACAGGTGAAGGCCGCTGTCAAACCAGATGTTCGCAGCAGAGCGCCCGCTCTACTCGTGCACGTAGAGGTCCCACTTCAGGTAGCGGCCGACAGCCTCCCTGATCACATGGGCCCAGCTCCCCCGCACCATCGCCACGTGGTGCTCCCAGCCGTAGCGGCAGAGGCTGCCCAGCAGCGACCGCAGATTGCGGATCCTGCACACCGCGATCCCCCCGTCCATAGCGAACGGGTCGTCGGTGAACTCCCCTTCGCCCAGGTAGGAACGCAGACGGCCTGCCCGGTCGTCGGTGTCCATGCGGAAGAACGTCATGGGCCCGGCCTTGACCTTGGCCTTGATGGCGCCGAAGCAGCGCTCGCGGCCCAGGGTGGCGCCCAGGATGTCGAGCTCCGAGATCTCGATGTCGCCCCCGGCGAAGCCCTTGGGGTAGTTGCTGCAGTGGGTGTTGACGCACTTCTCGGGGTCGTCGCCGTAGTTGTTGTTCCAGTCGAGAAAGCCGGCCGGATTGCCTGAGGCGAGCGCCAGCGCGTACATCGAGACCGCGCCGGTGATATCCACCTCGCAGGCGCTCGGCATCAGGCGCTCGCCCATGAGGCTCATGGTGAGGCAGGTGGCGCAGCCGTAGTTCTGCTGCACCGAGCTCCAGCACTGGATGGCGCTGGCGTCGCACTCGTTGGCCTCCATCCAGCGGTTGATCGTCACCGTGAGCCTGGCCTGGCGCAGGATTTGCTCTTCCCTGATGCGCGGCGGGATCTTGCCGTAACTCTTTATGGCGGCGACAGCTTCCTTGACCGCCTTGTCGTCGTCCGGCAGGCGCTGCGCCTCCGCGATGATTTCCGACATGTCGACGGGGATCACCGTGATGCCCGCGGTCTGCAGCAGCTTCTCGCTGGCGCGCACCGTGCGGAACGCGGCGGGGCGCGCGCCTATGGCTCCGACCCGCAGCGTGCGCAGCCCCCTGACCACGCGGCAGACCCGCGCAAAGGTGTCGAGGTCGCGGGTGAAACCTTCGTCTTCGACCTTGCAGGTGTGGCGGCTGGTGTCGGTGAACGGGATGCCGTACTGGTAGAGGTTGTTGCACACCGAGAGCTTGCCGCAAAAGGCGTCGCGCCTGTGGGCGACGTCGACCTTGTCGATGTCGTCGTCGGTGGCCTGCACGAGGACCGGAACGTCGAGGCCGGCCATCGAGAGAGTCTCGACCACGGCGACCTCGTCGCCGAAGTTCGGCAGCGAGACGATCACCCCGTCGATGCGGTCGCGGTTGGCGCGGAACAGCTCCGCGCACTTGCGAGCGTCGGCCCGCGTCTCGATCGCGCCGTTGGGCGTCGCCTCCTGGGCCGGAATCACGACCTGGTAGCCGAGCTTCTGCAGCCTGGCGAGCAGGGCCTTGCGGCCGTCGGCCGCGAGGGCGGGGTTGAAGAAGCCTCGAGTGCCTACGATGACGCCGAATGTGATCGGCTTTTCCGCGACGCGCATTTGGGAACCTCCCTCAGAACGCGAGGGCGATTATAGGGCCGGCCGGCGCAGGTGTCAACGAAAACCTGCGGGAAAGGCCACGAGGCCCCTTGTTTTGCTTTTGATTCCTTCTTGATTTGTTCGATGGCCCGTGATTTAATGGTACCTCATGATGGAAGTCCCGACTGTCGCCCGGCGAGCCAGGCTCGCGCCCGAGGAGATCACCCGCCGGGCGCAGAGCATCCGCCGCCGCATCATCCGCATGAACGCGGCTGCGGGCCAGGGCCACACGGGCGCCGACCTGTCGGAGACCGACATCCTCGCCACGCTGTTCTTCAACGTGCTCGACATCGACCGCGACCACATCGACGACCCGCAGCGCGACCGGTTCATCCTGAGCAAGGGGCACGGCATCGGGGGCTTCTACTGCATGCTCGCCGAGGCGGGCTACCTCGACGAAGCGCTGCTCTCGACCTACCTCAAGTTCGACTCCCGCCTGCCCGGCCACCCGGTGCGGCAGAAGACGCCGCTGATCGAGCTGAACACGGGCGCGCTCGGCCACGGCCTCTCGGTGGGCGTGGGGCTGGCGCTGGCAGGCAAGATGAGCGGCCGCCGCTACCGCGTGTTCGTGCTCACCGGCGACGGCGAGCTGCAGGAAGGCTCGGTGTGGGAGGCGGCGATGAGCGCCTCGCGATTCGCGCTCGGCAGGCTCATCGTGATTGTGGACCGCAACACGCTGCAGCTCGCCGATCGCACCGAGAAGATCATGCCGCTGGAGCCGCTCGCCGACAAGTGGCGGGCCTTCGGCTTCGACGTGCGCGAGTGCAGCGGCCACGACCCCGCGGCGCTGATCGACACGATCGCGGCCCTCGACGTCGCGGGGTCGAAGCCCCACGTGATCATCGCGCACACCGTGAAAGGCAAGGGCGTATCGTTCATCGAGGACCAGGCTGCTTGGCACCACAAGATCCCGGTGGCCGATCAGGTCGAACGCGCCATTGAGGAGCTGGAGTGATGGGCAAGACGAAGGTTGCTGCCGGCTCCCGCGCCGCGGCGGCCAAGCCCGCGGCGGCCGCCGGGCTCCTCGACATGCGGGACGCCATGATCGACGCGTTCATCCGCGCGGTCGAGGAGGGCGTGAACCTCGCCGTGGTCGTAAGCGACTCCACCAGCACGTCGCGCATCGGCCCGTTCAAGGCCAAGCACCCCGAACGCGTGGTCGACGTCGGCATCGCCGAGCAGAACCTGATCGGCGTGGCCGTGGGGCTCTCGCTCGGCGGCTTCGTGCCCGTGACCGCCAACGCGGCGCCCTTTCTCGTGGCCCGGGCCAACGAGCAGGTCAAGAACGACGTCTGCTACTCCGAGACCAACGTCAAGCTCGTCGGGCTGAACGCGGGAGTCGCCTACGGCGCACTGGCGAGCACGCATCACGCCATCGACGACCTGTCGATCATGCGCGGGCTCGGCAACATCCTGATCCTCGCGCCCAGCGACGCCATCGAGGCGGATCGGGTGTTCCGCTTCGCCCTCGCCCACAAGGGACCGGTCTACATCCGCATGGACAGCGTCGCCCTCCCCGTGCTGCACGACGAGAGCTACCAGTTCGTCCCCGCGGCGATCGACGTGCTCCGTGAGGGCGGCGACGTGACCATCGCGGCGGTCGGCTCCGTCGTGTGCGAAGCGGCGGCCGCCGCGCGCGAGCTGGAGGCCGCCGGCATCGGCGTCGACCTGCTGAACGTGCCGTGCCTGCGGCCCTTCGACCCCGCGCGGCTGCTGGCCTCGGCGCGGCGCACCGGCCGCGTGATCACCGCGGAGGAGCACTCGCTGCACGGCGGTCTCGGCAGCCTCGTGGCCGAGACGATCGCCGAGGCGGGCCTGAGCGTCAGGCTGCGGCGGCTCGGCATTCCCGAGGGCCAGTTCTCCAAGGCGGGCCCGCGAGCGCAGATCAGGGCGTACTATGGCATCGACAGCGCGGGCATCGCCGGGGCCGCGCGCGAGCTGGCGGTATCCGCGCGCTGAAAGCGCTATGCAAACGCCGCATGGGGCATTAGAATCAGGCACGATGCTGGCACAGCAGAGGCGCATGAAGATCCTGGAGATGCTCCAGGAAGAAGGCAGCGCGCGGGTGAGCGACCTCAGCCGCGCCTTTGGCGTATCCGAGCCTACGGTGCGCCAGGACCTCGACCGGCTGCAGGAGGAGGGGCTGATCGGCCGCGAGCACGGCGGCGCCTACCTCAAGAGCGTGCCCCAGCAGGTGCGCACCCTCTCGCTGCAGCACACCGAGAACATGGACAAGAAGGCGCGCATCGCCCGCGCCGCCGCTCAGATCATCGAGAACGGCGACTCGATCATCCTCGACTCCGGCTCCACGGTCACCGAGATCGCGAAGGTCCTCGACGACAAGAGGGACCTGCAGATCATCACCAACGCGCTGAACATCGCCCTGCTGGTCGGGGCGCACTCCTCCTTTGTGGTGATGGTGACCGGCGGAGAGTTCAAGGCGCCGACCCTGTCGCTGACGGGCGAAAAGGCGGCAGCCTTCT
Organism: uncultured Spirochaetales bacterium; assembly: GCA_964552235.1. Taxonomy (GTDB): domain Bacteria; phylum Spirochaetota; class Spirochaetia; order SZUA-6; family CAVTHK01; genus CAVTHK01. Next base: position 6,421 of record CAZKGO010000097.1, read on the forward strand.
TCTCCCAGATCCACGTCAAGAAGTGCTTCCTCGCCACCGGCGGCATCTCCTTCGACGTGGGGCTCACCTACCCCGGCCTGAGCGACCTGCCGGTCAAGCGCGCCATGATCGAGGCGGCCGAAGAGACCTACCTCGTGGCCGACTCGACCAAGATCGGGCGCATGGCCTTTGCCGCCCTCGGCGCCCTGGACCGCATCCAGTACCTGATCACCGACGGCGGCATCACCGACCGGGACCTCAAGGAGTTCGAGACCCGCGGCATCAGAGTGATCGTGGCGGAGTAGGCGCGCGGCGCGCCGCTGCAGGCGACGAGCCAGGGCCCGCTCGAGGGCCGACCGCAAGCCTGCCGGTAGACGGGCGCGGGCTCGAGCGCCCGTATCCGAAGCGCATCGAGGCGTCACTTGAACGTGCGAGCAACCGCATGTGGATTGTCGGTGGAGGGCCTGTGCTGAGAAGCATCCGGATCCGGGTGCAGCCCGGCGAGCCACCCGGATACGTGGCTGCTTGCATCGACCTCCCCGCGGTCTCGCAGGCCTCCGCGGTGGACGAGGCTCTTGCGAATATCCGCGAGGCCATCGAGCTGCATCACTCAGACGAAGACCCGGCAGTCCTGGGCATATCCACCACCGCACCCATACTCACGACGATGCAGCTGGAACCGCTGCGTGCCTAGACTGCGTCGCATGTCGGGCGCGGAGGTGACCCCCGTCTTCCGGCGTTTCGGCTTCGAGATTGTTGCCACCCGGGGCATCCACGCGAAGATACGGCGGTTCGCAGGTGTCCCATGAGCAGCGTGAACGCGAGCAGCGCTTGCACCTCATCGTGCGGCGGGTCGGCGGTCCCTGCCGTCCGGGACAAGGAGACTTGGTCATGCCGCGTGTCGGAAAAGCGGGAGGCATCCTGTTGACCCTGCTCTCGATTCCACTGGGGATCATTCTCGTCCTCCTGGGTGTGCTGCTGGCACTGAGCCCTGGAAGGCCGAGGCCGCTCATGGACGAAACCGGAAGGTCGCTTGCAGGGGGCATTTCGGAGAAGATCCGCGTGAGCATCAACGGCGCGCGGCAGGGGATGATCATCGAGGGGAGGGACACGGCCAACCCTGTGCTGCTGTTTCTTCACGGCGGAACCGGCAGATCGGAGACACGAGAATGGCGCTGCGACTCGAAGCCGGGGCGCCCACGATGTCGGTCCCTCTCCCCGCATCCTACATGGCCGTGCGTGACGCGGCGATGCACGGCCTGGGGGTGGGCACCACGCGGGGCATGAAGTCGCTAATGACCGGTGTCTTTCTCGAGTCATGGCTGTGCCGTGAGTACACGGTGGGCGAGAAGATAGGCTTGTGGCGCGGAAAGTTCTCCTGCGACAGAATCCTCTGGGACAGGATGATCACCACCGATCTGACCCGAGAGGTGCCCAGGCTCGCGCTCCCCGTCTACTTTGTCCACGGGAGGCACGACTACACAGTCGCCTACCCGGTGACGAGATCCTGTTTCGAGAAGCTCGAGGCGCCGCTAAAGGGGTTCTACACGTTCGAGCAGTCGGTCCACAGCCCGATGTTCGAGAAACCCCTCAAGATGCAGCGGATCCTTCGGCAGGATGTCCTGATGGGAACGAACGGACTCGCCGACCGGAAGTACGCGGCCCCGACGCTGCAGGGCGGCAGCGCCGCCTTGCCGCCGCTACAGGCGGCGCGCGAGGGCCTGCTGCACCGCCGACCGCCAGCCGGCCAGCAGACGGGCGCGGGCTTCGGCGGGCAGCGCCGGAACGAAGACGCCGCGCTCGCCGGCCAGCTCGGCGAGCCGGCCGCGGTTGCGCCACACCCCCGCAGCGAGGCCCGCGGCGAACGCCGCGCCCCGGGCGCTCACGTCCTCGATGTCGGCCACGCGCAGGCGCGCGCCCAGGATGTCGGCCTGGAACTGCATGAGAAAGCGGTCGCGGGTGGCGCCGCCGTCGACGCGCAGGCTCGCAAAGGGCACGCGCTCGTCGCGGCGCATCTCGGTGATCAGGTCGTTGACCTGGTAGGCGATCGATTCCTCGGCGGCCCGCAGGATGTGGGCCCGCGACGAAGAGCGCTCGAGGCCCGTGATGAGGGCGCGCACGCCGTGAGCCCAGTAGGGCGCGCCCAGCCCGGCAAAGGCGGGCACGAGGTAGACGCCGCCGTTGTCGGGCAGCGAGGCCGCGGCCTTCTCCATTTCCCGGTAGTCCTCGAAGAGGCGCACCTCGTCGTGCAGCCACTTGAGGGTGTCGGCGCTGGAGTGAATGTTGCCCTCGAACACGTAGTCGACCTTGCCGTCCATGCCCCAGGCGATGGAGAGCACGATGCCCTGGGGCGGGTCGACGGGCTGGGGGCCGATGTTGAGCATCACCGACGTGCCGGTGCCGTAGGTGGCCTTGGCGTCGCCGGGGGCGAAGCCGCAGTGGCCGAAGAGCGAAGCGTGCGAGTCGCCCATCACGCCGGTGATCGGCAGGGTCACCCGCGGGTCCGCCAGGGCCGCCTCGCCAAAGGAGGCGTCGGCGAAGCGCACCTCGGGAAAGCGCAGGCCCGCCACGCCGAAGAGCTCGAGCAGCTCCTGGTCCCACTGCAGCGTGCGCACGTTGAAGAGCATCGTGCGGCAGGCGTTGGAGTAGTCGGTGGCGTGGAGCCTTCCCCTGGTCAATTTCCAGATGAGCCAGGAGTCGATGGTGCCGCAGAGCGCATCGCCCCGGGCTGCGGCCTCACGCACCGCGGCCACGTTGTCCACGAGCCACTTGAGCTTGCTCGCGGAGAAGTAAGTGTCCACCAGGAGGCCCGTCTTGCCCCGGATGGCGGGCTCTAGGCCCCGGGCCTTGAGGTCATCGCAGGCGGCTGTGCCCCGCTGGTCCTGCCAGATCACGGCGTTGTGCAGGGGCCGGCCCGTGCGCCGGTCCCACACGGCGATGGTCTCGCGCTGGTTGGTGATCGCCAGGGCCGCGACGGAGTCCGGCTTGACGCGGGACTCGGAGACGACCCGCGCGATGACCTTGAGCGTGTTGGCGTGGAGCTCCTCGGGGTCGTGCTCGATCATGCCGGGCCCGGGATAATGCTGCTTGTGCTCTTGGCTGGCGCGGCCCACGAGGCGGCCGGATTCGTCGAACAGCACCGCCTTGGTGGCCGAGGTGCTCTGGTCGATGGCGAGGACATGGCTGGGCAAGGCGACCTCCTGCTGCGGGGCTCAGGCCTGACGGCTTGCCCGAGCCGCGCCGCGGCATGATAGCAGGCGCGGGGCGCGGCCGCAACAGAAAAGCCGCTGGTCCCCGGCGCCTCGCGTGCCTGATTCCCTGCGCGGCAAATCCGCAGTACTGTACAGGCCAGGGAGGCCGGCGATGAACTACGTGAACCTGGGACGGGCGGGGATCAAGGTATCCAGGGTGTGCCTCGGCGCCATGACCTTCGGCCGCGAGGCCGACGAGGAGACCAGCTACAGGATCCTGGACTACTTCGTCGAGAAGGGCGGCACCTTTGTCGACACGGCCAACTCCTACTCCCTGGGCGGCAGCGAGCAGGTGCTCGGCCGCTGGCTCAAGCAGCACGGCAATCGCGACTCGATCATCGTCGCCACCAAGGTCTACGGCCGCTGGGGCCAGGGGCCCAACGACGGCGGCCTCTCTCGCATCGCCATCCAGCGCGCCTGCGAGGCGAGCCTCCAGCGCCTGCAGACCGACGTGATCGACCTCTACCAGATCCACCGCTGGGACCCCGAGGTCCCGCCCGAGGAGACGCTGGAGGCGCTCACCGACCTCGTGCGCGCGGGCAAGGTGCGCTACATCGGCTGCTCGAACGTCGCCGCCTGGCAGCTCTCCAAGTGCCTCCAGATCTCAGAACGAAGGCTCCTCGCCCGCTTCGTCAGCCTGCAGCCGGTCTACAACGCGCTCTACCGCGCCATCGAGAACGAGCTGCTGCCCCTCTGCGAGGACCAAGGCATCGGCGTCATCTGCTACAACCCGCTCGCCGGCGGAGTGCTCACGGGCAAGTATGCCCGCGGCCAGAAGCCCTCCAAGGGCTCGCGCCTGGGCGACTTCGAGATGTACTACAAGCGCTACTACTACGAGCAGACCTTCGATCTGGTCGACAAGTTCGTCGCCCACGCCAAGGCGCGCGGCGTCACGCCTGCGCAGCTGGCCCTGGCCTGGGTGCTCGGCGAGCCGCGGATCACCTGCCCCATCGTCGGGGCGCGCACCCTCGAGCAGCTGCAGGACTCCCTCGGCGGGCTCGACGTCAAGCTCACGGCCGAGGAGCGCGCGCAGGTGCCGGCGGTGCCGCCGGGACGGTGGCTCGAGGTGGATCCGGTCTACGACCGTAGCCGGCGGTAGGGGACAAAGAAGGAAGCGGCGATCCAGGACAATTCGCCACAACGCGGAGGGCCAGCGCCTGTACCTGCGCGACAGCCTCGTTGCGATCACGACCGTAGCACATCACTCCCGGGAGGGCGGGCACCTCGGCGATCCAGCGGCCGTCGGCCTCCTGCTCAAGTTCGATCGTGAGTCTCATATATCGACCGTAATACAGCTCGAGGCTATCCAGCAACATACAGGCACGCCGCCCGTCACCGGCGGCCTGCTACACGTGCCTGGAGATCTACGCAACCGACTCCACGGCGGCAAGGTCGTGGAGCGCTTCCGGCGCGAAATCGGCACCGTTCGGCCAGACCACGGTGCCGCAGATCGGATCGATCACCACCCGCCCGAAGTACTGGGGATCCTTGAGGGGCTTGAAGACCGGCCCGGTCAGCAGTGGGGTCACGTCAACGGTCTTGCGCACGCCGTCGCTGAATTCGAGCGTCAGAAGATGATCTGCGACCGCCGTCGCTCGCAGAATCCGAAGAATATCCTTCGTCATCTCTTCCAGCATCTCGTGGCGTCGCGCGCGTTCCCAGTTCGCGATCAGTTCTGCTCGGTACGACTCGCACCACTCGCGCACGAACGCCGAAACGCGCGGCGGCAGACTCCCTGCCAGTATGGCCCCCGTCTCGATTTCGACGTCCGCCTCATACTGACCGCGTATCGCGTGGAAGTGAGCCGGTCCATGCTCGCTGCACAGATTTGCGCGGCACGCTGAGAAAATACCCAAGTCCCGGTGCCGTCGCAACAGCGGCACGAGACGAGGCTCGCCGGTCGGCATCGGGCCCCGCGGGCCTGAGTAGGAAAGGTACGGAGGCGGCACGGCCACCCCGACGGCCATGACCTCAATCGTCGTTCGGCGACGCATCCGCGACCATCGCGCAGCCGACCGGCTCGAACAGCCGCGCGGCTGCGAGCATGGCCGTCCACTGCCTCCAAACGCGCTCCAGGTCCCTCGCCGTCGGGGCGAACAGGCCCGCGAGCGCCAGATCCCCGGCAGGCGCCACAGCCACGGCGCCCCACCGACCGTTGAAGCGTGACACCAGCATGGCGGCCGGCCGGCCTCCGATCCGCAGGCCTCCGATCACGCGGGGCTCCTGTGTCGCGTCCATTCGCATCACGGCTGCCACCGCCGACAGCACTGCCGCTGTGTCGTTGTTCCAGCCCTGGTCGAGCGAGCGACAGGTGATGCCACGATAGAACTTCGCGAAGCCGTCGAAAGTGAAGCGCATGAGGAAGACCTGGCACGGCTGACTTCTGCATGAGCTCGCGCGGCACCCCCGTTCTTCCCGAACGACCGCTGCATGCTCCGTGCTCCAGCTGGAGTTCCACCCTGCGGGAAACGACAGCTCGACTCCGCCGGCCGGCGCGACCGTCAACCCGGGCAGCGCGGGTGGAATGAGCCGCCCCGAAAGCGGGACTGCAGCCAGGGCGACAAGGGCGAGCGCCTTGAGCGCCAGCAGGCCGCGCCCGCTCAGCCTGAAGCGCGGCACAGGATCATCGGCCGGCCGCAGGCCAACCACCTCGAGTGCGATTCGCTGTGACACCGCAGCCTCCTGCAGAGCGGACGCGCCCCCCCAAGGCCCCGGGCGTCGGAACGGGCGCGGCGCGAAGGCGGCACGGCCACCGCGATGGCCGCGCCTTCACTCGTCGTTCGACGCCGCGGCCACTGTCGCGCTCCTGACCGGCTCCGGAAGCCGCGCGGCTGCGAGCACGGCCATCCACTGCCTCCAGACGCGCTCCAGATCTCTTATCGTCGGAGCGCAGAGGCCGGCGATCACGAGGTCATCGGCGGGCGCGACCGCCAGTGCCGCCCAGTCGCTCCGGCGGCGGGAGACCGCCATGACGGCCGGCCGATCGCCGACCCGCACTCGCTCGACGTACAGAGGCTGCCGTCGCGGGTCCATGTGGAAAAAGGCCGCCGCCGCAGACAGCACGGCCGCCTCGTCGCTCTGCCAGCCATCGGCCAGCACGCGTGCGGTTGTCAGGCGATGCAGTTCCTCGAACTGTCCGAAAGGCAGGCGCATGACCAAGGCCTCGCATGGCTCGCGCCCGCGTCGCCCGCGGGCACGGGCTGCTGCCTCGCGCACGTGGACTCCCCACCCCGTCCACCCGGGACGCCAGCCCGCCGGCCAGCGCATCTCGACTCCCGCGCAGCGTGCGACCGTCGACCCGGGCAGCCCCGGCGGAATGAGCCGCCCCGACAGCGCGGCTGCGGCCAGGGCGGCCAGGGCGAGCGCCTTGACCGCCAGCAGGCCGCGCCCGCTCAGCCGGATACGCCGCGTGGGCCCCTCGGCATGCGACCGCAGACTGCCGACCTCGAGCACGACTTGCCGTGACATCGCCCCCCCGGCCTTGAGCCCTGCGCCCTCGCCGTGCATGGTGACTTCAGTCCGACCACGCCTCCGTTGCGGCGCCCGTCGCGAGCCTGACCGGTTCCGGCAGCCTCACGCCCGCGATCATCGCCATCCACTGCGTCCAGACGCGCTCCAGGTCTCGCGCCGTAGGGGCGCACACCCCGGCCAGGATAAGGTCCTCCGCCGGCGCCACGACCACGGCAGCCCACCGACCGCGACACCTCGACACCACCATGGCGGCCGGCCGGTCTGCGATCCACACTCGGTCCGCGGAACCCGAATCCCGGCCGGCGTCCATGTTGAAGTGGGCCGCCACGGCCGACACCACACCAGCTTCGTCGTCGTGCCAGCCGCGGCCCAGCGAGCGCCGCGTTGCGAGATGGTGGAGCTCTGCGTAATCCTCGAAAGACAGGCGCATGACGAAAGCGTTGCAGGTCTCACGCCTGCGTGCGCCGCGCTGTCGGCCCGCCTTCTCGCTGACAAAAGCCCCCAAGGCGGTCGTCCACTCAGCACCCCACCCTGCGGGACAAGGCAACTCGACGCCCGCCTGGCGGGCCACAACGGACCTGGACAGCGCCACAGGGAGCCTGCTGCCCAGGAGCGCTCCCACTGCAAGCACGAGAAGCACGATGGCCTTGACTGCAAACAGGCCGCGGTCGCCCAGCCCGGCCGGCGATGAGGGCCCCTCTGCATGCAACCGCAGACTGCCGACCTCGAGCGCGATTCGCCCCGACATCGTCCCTCCCACCCCCGCGACCGCTCACCCCGCCCGTGGGGGGCGGGGCGTCGCGCGGCCGACCTTCTTCTTTTGTTATGTCCTCTCTACTTGGGCTTGGCGTCTTCGTTGGCGATGTCGATGTACTTGTGCCACTTGCCGTCGGCTTCCTTTCGCAGGATCAGCAGCACCTTGCCGTAGTACTTCGTGGTCTGGCCGCCGGCCGCGGGGGTCCGATCGTCGTGGTAGAGACCCCACATCATGGCCCACTGGTCGTTGAACACCCTGACCTCTCTGAGCTCGTGGACGCGGTTCGTCATCTTGGTTTTCGCCCAGTTGGCCCGCGCCAGGGCAGCCAGCTTGTCCTTGCCCTGAACAGGCGCCATACCGTTGGCCAGGTTGATCCCGTCCTCGCACCAGAAGTCGATGAACGACTCGACGTCCCCCCGGTTCACCGTGTCAGCCCGATTCTTGAAGCCCTCCGCGATGATCTCCATCTCGGCGGCCTCGTTGCGGGGCCCCGTCGACACGCACGTGAGCACCAGCAGCGACGCAGCCAGCGTCGCAAAGGCGACCGCGCTTCCCGGAACCTTCATGGACCTCCTCCTTGCCGCGCGTGCGGCTATCGCGAATCTTTCTTCGAGCCTATGAGGCGGGCGTCACGGAACCGTCACAGCAGCGTCACAGCGGCCGTGGCAGGTCACCCGATCGGCCGTTGAGGCGGTCGCGCGGCCCTTCTATAATTGAAGCAGGTAACGAAGAAGGCCTCATGCCCCCCCGCCTTGCCCTCCAGCTCCTGGGTCCGCCCCGCCTCACGCGCGGCGGCCGGCCCGTGGAGTTCGCGCGCCGAAAGGCGCTGGCGCTTCTCGCCTACCTCGCAGTCGAAGGACGCCCCCAGAGCCGCGAAGCCCTGGCCGCCCTCTTCTGGCCCGACCACGATCAGGCGAGGGCGCGCGCGAACCTTCGCACCTGCCTTTCCTCCCTCGCCCGGACGCTCAAATGCGGAGCGCTCGCGGTCGAAGGCGAGACGATCCGCCTCGCCCCCGGGGCCATGGAGATAGACGCTGAAGGCTTCGGCGGCCTCTCCCGCCCCTGCCCCGCCCACGGCCCAGGCGAAGCGTGCGACCGCTGCCTCCCTCGGCTGCAGGAGGCAGCCGCGCTCTACCGGGGGGATCTGCTTGCAGGCTTCACGCTGGCGGAGTGCATCGACTTCGACCAGTGGCAGGCATCGCGAGGCCAGCGCCTGCGGCAGGAGCTGGCCTCGGTGCTGCGCCGCCTCGCGCGCGGCTGCGGTGCGCGCGGGCGCTTCGAGGAGGCGATCGGCGCCGCCCAGCGTCTCGTGGCCCTCGACCCGCTGGAAGAGGCGTCGCACCGCGAGCTGATGCGGCTCTATGCCGCGGCAGGCGAGCGGGCCGCCGCCCTGCGGCAGTACCGCGAGTGCTGCAGGATCCTGCGCGAGGAGCTGGGCGCCGAGCCGCAGGAGGAAACGCGGGCGCTCTACGCCGAGATCGGCGGCGGCGCGGCGCGCGGGTCACCGCGGCTGCCCGTGCCGCCCGGCGCGCTGCTCGGCCGCGAAAACGAGCTCGCCCGGGCGCGCGAGCTGCTGCGCGAGCGCGGGGTGCGGCTGCTGACCCTCACAGGCGCGGGGGGCGTGGGCAAGACGCGCCTCGCCCTGCAGATCGCCGCTGAGCTGGGGACGGAGTACGCGGATGGAGCCTTCTTCGTCGATCTTGCTCCTCTCCGTGAGCCCGCCCAGGTCGCGCCTGCCGTGGCGCGGGCGATCGGGCTGCGGGAGCCAGCGCGCGAGGGCAGCGCCCTCGTCGAGCCGCTGCGCGACTTTCTCGCGGAGCGGCAGGTTCTTTTGGTGCTGGACAACTTCGAGCACCTGGTGGAGGCGGGGCCGCTCGCGGCCAACGTAGTGGCCGCCTGCCCGCGCGTGACGGTGCTGGCGACCAGCAGGCAGCCGCTGCGCGTGAGAGGCGAGACCGAGCTTCGCGTCGAGCCCCTCGCCCTGCCGCGGCCCGGCGACGCCGTGGAGCAGGTGCGCCAGGCCCCGGCCGTGCAGCTCCTTGTCGCGCGGGCGCTCGACGCGAGGGCGGAGCTGGCCGTGACTGCGCATAACGCCGCGTTGGTGGCCGAAGTCTGCGTGCGGCTCGACGGGCTTCCGCTGGCCGTCGAGCTGGCTGCGCCGCACCTGCGGGTGCTGTCGCTGCGGGACCTGCACGAGCGCCTCGGCAGCCCGCTCACGCTGCTGCGGCGCGGGGCGCGGGACCTGGCGCCGCGGCAGCAGGCGCTGCGCGCCACGCTCGACTGGACCTACGGCCTGCTCGAGGCCGAGGCAAAGCAGGCGCTGGCAGGCGTGTCGGTGTTCGACGGCAGCTTCGCGCTCGAGGCCGCAGAGGCGATCTGCCCGGACGGCCAGGCCGGCGGCGTTCTCGACGAGCTGGAGTCGCTCGTGGACAAGAGCCTGCTGCGCCAGGATGCCGGCTGCGGCGAGACGCGCTTCCGCCTGCTGGAGACGGTCCGGGAGTACGCGGCCGAGCGCCTGGACGAGCGCGGCGACGAGGCTGCGATCCGGGAGCGGCACGCCCGCTTCTTCCTCGGCCTGGCCGAAGCGGCGGCGCGGGAGCTGCACGGCCCCGACCAGGTGGCGTGGCTGGCGCGGCTCGATCGCGACCACGCCAACTTGCTGGCCTCGGTCCGGTGGTTCGTCGCCAACGGCCGCGTCGAGGAGGCGCTGCGCGAGGTCGCGGCCCTCGAGTGGTTCTGGTTCACCCGGGGCCACAGCCTCGACGGGAAGAAGTGCGCTCTGGATGCGCTGACTGCCGCGGGCGGCGACGTGAGCGCCGCGCTGCGAGCGGGGGCGCTATCGTCGCTCTCGAGCATGGTCTTTCTTACGGGCGACTGGAGCCGATCAGCCGCTCTTGCCGAAGAGAGCCTCCGCCTCTTCCGGGCTGCCGGCGATGACCGGGGCACGGCGATAGCGCTGACGCGCCTGGGAGTGGCCGAGCGCTTCCAGGGCGACGATGCGCGAGGGACCCCGCACTGCGAGCAAGCTGTCCGGATCGCCCGCGCGTGCGGAGACGAGGCTCTGCTCGTCCGCGCGCTCATCCGCGCCTACGCCACCGCCGGCGGCAAGTTCGCCGGCGAGCCGCCCCGGGCGCAGCTCGACGAGACCGTGGAGATCGCGCGGCGGATCGGCGACCTCTGGGGCGTAGCCCACGGCCTCAACGGCCTGGGCGACCTCTTGCGGGAGACCGGCCAGACCGCCGAGGCCCGCGCCCGCTACCAGGAGTCGCTGGAGCTGTTCAGGCAGCTGGACAATCGCTGGATGATCGCCTGGACGCTGGAGGGGCTGGGCACCACCTGCTCCCTTGACGGCGACCACGCCGCTGCCCGGGAGCACCTGGCTGCGGCCATCCGGCTCTTCCACGATCTCGGCGACCGGGGCAACACGGTCTTCATGCTGCGCCGCCTCGGGATGGCCGCCCGCGCCGCAGGCGATCACCTGCGGGCTGCCACGCTGCTGGGCGCGTTCGGCAGGCTGGAGCCGGCGCGGGAGCCTGCGCCTGCCGACGTGGAGGCGGCGCTCGCCGAGTACGCCGCCTGCCAGCCGCGCGCCTTTGCCCGCGGTCAAGCGATGAGCGTGGCCGACGCCGTCGACTACGCGGTGGCTGCCGCCTGATGCTGCCGCGGCCCGGTCTCATCCACCCGCGGCCGCACGCCTTTGCTTTCGGCTGCCGCGGCCCTGTCTCGCCCTCCCCATCCTATTGACAGGCCTCCCCCCGCCGCGCTACGTTTTCGTAGACATTCCCCTGTAGCTCAGCTGGTAGAGCGGGTGGCTGTTAACCACTAGGTCGCTGGTTCGAGTCCGGCCGGGGGAGCATAGACGAACAGGGTCGAACTGGGCGCTCTATGGTCATGACGCCCTGAAACCTTGCTTTTCTGGCAAGATTTCAGGCTGCG
>CAZKGO010000098.1:0-17271 GCA_964552235.1 uncultured Spirochaetales bacterium
GCTGAGAGGCAGGCGATCTCTTCGCCGAGTCGTTCTGTAGGGGTCATAATATACTATACACATGTGTAGGTCAAAGGTCAAGAGATTTCTTGCCTGCTCGTCGCCAGGGCAGGACACCGCTCGGCACTGCGCAAGCGTGGTTCGCCGCCTGCAGCTTGCCGTTGCGTCCCGTTTCCTCCACGGCCGCCCTCGTGATCCGCCGTCTTGCTGTGACGCTTACACACAGCATGAAAGCGCTTCCGCCGGACGCGTTGCCGGCTGCGCCCCTTCCTTCCTATAATGACCCCACCATGCAGCTGCACGCGCGCCTGCTCGGCGGTACGGGCCGGCCGATCGTGATTCTCCACGGCCTGTTCGGCTCGTCCCGCAACTGGGCCGTCGCCGGGCGGTTCTTGAGCGCCTACGGCGCCGTGGCCGCCCTCGACCTCCGCAACCACGGCGAGTCGCCCCACGACCCCTCGCACACCCTCCAGGACATGGCGGGCGACGTGGCCGAGTGGCTCGGGAAGCACGCGGGGCAGCCGGCTGCGCTGGTCGGCCACTCGATGGGCGGCCACGTGGCCATGGCGCTGGCGTTGAGGCAGCCTCGACAGATCGCCGCCCTCGTGATCGTCGACGTGGCGCCGCGGGCCTACCCCGGGGACCATTCCGCCGAGATGGCTGCCCTCTCCGTGGACGTCTCGCGCCTGTCGAGCCGCCAGGAGGTCGACCAGGCCATGGCGGTGCACGTGAGCGACGCAGCCGTGAGGCGGTTCCTGCAGATGAACCTCGAGCGGGCGGGCGAGGGGTTCCGCTGGCGCATCAACGCCGAAGCGCTGGGCCGCGCCCGGACGGCGGCGGGCTCCGTCGAGTTCCGCGGCACCTACCCGGGGCCGGCGCTGTTCGTGGCAGCCGGCGGCTCCGGCTACGTGACCGCGGCCGACCACGACCTGATCCGCCGCCTGTTTCCCGCCGCGCGGATCGCGGTGATCGAGGAGGCGGACCACTGGGTGCACGTGAGCGCGCCCGAACGGTTCCGCGCCGCGGTGGGGGCGTTTTTCGAGCAACTGAATGGGGGGCAAGGGCGTGGCTGAGAAGTGCGTCGTCGGCTTCGACATGGGCGGGACCAAGATGATCGCTGCAGTCGTGGACCGGCGGGCAAGGGTCGTGGCGCGGGTGCGCGAGCGCACGGGACCCGAAGAGGGGGCCGAGGCGGTCTACGGCCGCGTCGTGGACGCGATCCACGCGGCCCTCGACAAGGCCCGCGGCCGCAAGCTGGCGGCCATCGGCATCGCGGTGCCCGGCCCGCTCGACCGCAAGCGGGGCATCATCATCGAGACCCCCAACCTCGGCCTGCGCAGGTTTGCCATCGGCGGGCGGCTGCGCAAGGAGTTCGGCGTGCCGGTGCTCCTGGAAAACGACGTGAACGCCGGGGTGTACGGCGAGTACCGGGCGGGGGCCGCGCGGGGCTTCCGCAACGTGGTCGGCATCTTTGTCGGCACGGGAATCGGAGGCGGCCTCGTGCTCGACGGCCGGCTCTACATCGGGGGCACGGGGAACGCCGGCGAGATCGGCCACATGATCATCCAGACCGACGGCCCGCTCTGCGGCTGCGGCCAGCATGGGTGCGTCGAGGCTCTGGCGAGCCGCACGGCCATAGCCAAGGACGCCGCAGCCCTGGCCGGCTCGGGCGCCGCCCCCGCGATGCTGGAGGCCGGCGGTACCGATCTCAAGGACATCAAGAGCGGGGCGCTGGCCGCCGCGATCGCGGGGGGCGACACGGCAGTGCGCCGCGTGGTCGAGCGCGCCGCGCATTTTGTCGGCATCGCCATGGCCAACTGCGTCAACCTGCTCGCCCCCGAGGTGATCGTGCTCGGCGGAGGCCTCCTGGAAAAGCTGGGCGCCCTCTTCGTCAAGGAGGCCGAGCGCTCGATGCGCGAGCACACCATGTCGAGCATTTCGGCCGGCACCAAGGTGGTGCTCGCCGCTCTCGGCGACGATGCCGTGCCGATCGGGGCCGCGGTTCTGGCGAGGGAAGCCCATGAAGGAGCCTAGCGGCGGCGCCGGCGCCGGAACCGAAGAGACCCGCCTGGTGGCCGTCATCGACATCGGTGCGATCGGCATCCGCATCCTGGTCGCCGAGGTGCAGCCTTCGGGCGACTTCCGCGTCGTCGACCGCGCCGAGCGGCCCGTGAGCCTCGGCCGCGGGGTGTTCACCAACGGCACCATCAGCCGCGAGGCCATGGCTCAGTCGCTGGAGATCCTGCAGCGCTTCCGCGAGATGATCGAAGGCTGGAAGATCAGCCGCCGCAACGTGAGGGTCCTGGCCACCAGCGCCCTGCGCGAAGCCCGCAACCGCGACACGTTCATCGACCGCGTGGAGCTGCGCACGGGCCTCAAGATCAGCGTGATCGAGGGCGTCGAGGCGAACCGCCTGACCTACGTCGCGGTCCGCCATGCCCTCGCTGACCAGCCGGAACCGCTGGCCCGCAGCAACTCCATGATCGTGGAGGTCGGCGGGGGCAGCACGGAGATCATGCTCCTCGAGCACGGCCGCATGGTCTCGGCCCACAGCCTGAGCGTCGGCACCGTGCGGATGGAGCCGCAGCTGAAGAACGTCTTCGGCAGCGCCGACCAGCTCCTGCAGTTCCTCGAGGAGAACGTGCGCACCACCACCGAGATCCTGAACTCGGACATGCCCCTGCGCAACGTGAGCACGCTCGTGGTCGTCGGCAGCGACGCGCGCCTGGCGGCCCAGCACGTGGGCGAGCCGACCGGCGAGCACACCTCGGTGATTTCCCGGGAGGCCTTTGAGCGGTTCTGCGACCGCATCCAGTCGCTCTCGGTCCAAGGCTGCGTGCGCGAGCTCGGCATTCCCTACGCCGACGCCGAGAGCCTGATCCCGGCGCTGCTGATCAACCGGATGCTGCTGCAGGAGACCGCGGCCACGCGGGTGATCGTGCCCGACGTGAGCATCCGCGACGGCGTCCTGCTGAGCCTGGCGCAGGGACCCGACCCGGCGCTGCAGCGGGAGTTCAACGCGCAGGTGGTGGCCTCGGCCCTCAACCTCGGCCGCAAGTACCGCTTTGACGAGCGGCACTCGCGCCACGTCGCCCGCCTCGCCTTGCGCCTGTTCGACGAGCTGGCCGCCGAGCACGGCCTGGGGCCGTTCCCCCGCCTGCTGCTGCGGGTGGCGGCGCTCCTGCACGACATCGGCGTGTTCATCGCGGCCACGGGCCACCACAAGCACGGCCAGTACCTGGTGGCGAGCTCCGAGATCTTCGGCCTCGACCGCGACGACATCGCGGTGGTCTCCAACGTCGTGCGCTATCATCGCAAGGCGATGCCGGCGGCGACCCACGTGGGCTTTGTCGCCCTGCCGCGCAGCCGCAGGATCGTCGTGATGAAGCTCGCCGCCATCCTGCGGGTCGCCGACGCCCTCGACCGCGGGCACAAGCAGCGGGTCAGGGGCTTCGAGGTGGAAAAGCGCGGCGACGAACTGGTGCTGCACTGCAACGCCCAGGGCGACACGTCGGTCGAGCGGTTCGGCATCGGGCTCAAGGCCGACATGTTCGAAGAGGTGTTCGGCATGAAGGTGGTGCTGCTGTGAGCGAGGTGCGGCTGTTCGAACGCGAGCTTTCATGGCTGGAGTTCAACGCGCGGGTGCTCGACGAGGCCTCGCAGGACACGCTTCCGCTTCTGGAGCGGGTGCGGTTCGCCGCCATCTGCGCCTCGAACCTCGACGAGTTCTACATGGTACGCGTCGGCGCGCTCAAGCGGGCCCACGCGGCCCGGCCGCACGAGGCCTTTGGCCCGCTGCTGGATCGGGTGAGGGAGCGGGCCGCGGAGCTGGCCACGGGCGCGGCGCGCCTGTACCTCGACAGCCTCGTGCCGCAGCTGGCCGCCCACCGCATCCGCTGGGTGGCCGGATCGCAGCTCGGTCAGCGGGAGGGCACCGCGCTGCGGCAGGTCTTTGACCGCGAGATCCTCCCGGTGCTGACCCCGGTGCGGGTGGCCTCGGAGGGCGAGCTGCCGTTCATCGCGGGCCTGAGGCTGCACGCCTTCTACCGGCTGGAGTCGGCCGACGGCGAGACGCGCTACGCGCTGCTGCAGCTGCCTCCGTCGGTGGAGCGCATCGTGTGGATGCTGCGCACCAGCAGGAGCTGCTCGTTCGCCCTCCTGGAGGACGTGGTCGCCCTCGGCGCCGACGCCCTGTTCCCCGGCCACGTCGTGCGCGACTCGATCGTGCTGCGGGTCACGCGCGACGCGGATCTGTCGGTCGACGAGCAGCGCGACCAGGATTTCGTCGCGGCCATGGAAGAGGTGCTGGCAAGCCGGGGACGCAGCTTTCCTGTGCGCCTGGAGACCTTTGGCCGCAGCAGCGAGCTGCGGGAGCACCTGCGGCAGCGGCTCGGGCTCGACCCGCAGGACTGCTTCGAAGCGGACGCCCCCCTTGACCTCGGCTTCCTGGCCGACCTCGCCGAGATGGAGGGCTGGGACTCGCTGCGCTACCAGGAGTGGCCTCCCTTTACGCCGCCTGCGCTGCGCGACAGCGAGTCGATGTGGGACCTGCTGCGCAAGGGCGACGTCCTGCTGCATCATCCCTACGACTCCTTTGACCCGGTGACGCGGCTGCTCGCTTTGGCCGCCGACGATCCCCACGTGCTCGCCATCAAGATGACCCTCTACCGCACCAGCGGCCGCTCGGCCCTCGTCGAAGCGCTGGCGCGGGCCGCGGCCAACGGCAAGCAGGTGGCCGTTCTGGTCGAGCTCAAGGCGCGCTTCGACGAGGCGCGCAACATCGAGTGGGCGCGGCGGCTGGAGCGGGCGGGCGGCATCGTGATCTACGGCATCGCCGGCCTTAAGGTGCACGCCAAGGCGCTGCTGATCGTGCGGCGCGAGGCCGACGGCGTGCGCCGCTACCTGCACGTCGGCACGGGCAACTACAACGAACGGACCGCGCGCCTGTACACCGACCTGGCCCTGCTCACCTCCCGCGAGCAGCTGACCTATGACGCCGCCCTCTTCTTCAACGCCATCACCGGCTACTCGTCGGTGCCCGTGCTTCGCAAGCTCGTGATGGCCCCCCACGCGCTCAAGGGCCGGGTGATCGAGCTCATCAGGCGGGAGGCCGAGCGCAGCTCGCCGGCGACTCCGGGCCGGGTCATCGCCAAGATGAACGCGCTCTGCGATCCCGAGGTGATCGGCGAGCTGTACGCCGCCTCGCGGGCCGGGGTGAGGATCGACCTGATCGTGCGGGGCATCTGCACGGTGGTGCCCGGAGTGCCGGGGATGAGCGAGACCATCCGGGTGGTGAGCATCCTCGACCGCTTTCTCGAGCACAGCCGCATCGTCTACTTCGCCAACGGCGGAGCGGAGGAGGTGTACCTCTCGAGCGGCGACTGGATGCCGCGCAACCTCACCGGGAGGGTCGAGCTGATGGTCCCGGTCGAGGATCCCGACCACCGCAGGCGCCTGGTGGAGGCGCTGGAGACCTACCTGGCCGACAACACCCAGGCCCACGTGCTGCAGCCCGACGGCAGCTACCGGCGCCTCCGGCCTGCGGCGGGCGAGCAGCCGGTCCGCTGCCAGGCCGTGTTCTACGAGCGGGCGCGGGTGCGGGCGCAGCCTCCGCCGATCGAGCCGCTGCGCGACCTGGCGGTGCGGCGCAGGCCGCGCGCAGCCGGCCGCTGAGCGCGGCCGCGGTCAGCCGGTTGCGTCCGGCAGCATCACGCCCCGGTTCAGCAGCCCGAGGGGATCGCAGGCGCGCTTGACCTGGGCCATGGCCTCGAGGGCGTCGTCGTCGTACTGGATGCGCATAAAGGCGCGCTTGAGGCGGCCGATGCCGTGCTCGCCGGCCACGCTGCCGCCGAGGGCCACGGCCCTGCGCGCGAACAGCTCGTAGAGCCTGCGGCCGCGGCGCATCTCGTCGTCGGAGCGCGGCAGGATGTTCACGTGCAGGTGGCCGTTGCCGATGTGGCCGAAGATGCAGTGCTCGAGGCCCTCGGCAGCGAGGCCCTCGCGGTAGACGGCCATCATCGTCGCGAGGGCCGGCAGCGGGACGGCCATGTCGGTGCCGATCTTGGTCACAGCCGGAATATCGCGCTTCCGCTCGGAGATCAGCGAGTTCACGCGCTCGGGGAGGGCGTGGCGCAGGCGCTTCATCGCAGCCAGCGCCCGCGCGTCGAACCCGGCCCAGACGTCGTCGGTTGACAGGCCGCAGCGGCCGAGGGGGCCCTCCATGAGCGCCACGAACTCCTCGACGGCCTCCTCCGAAGGCAGCGCTCCCTCGATGTAGAGCACCGAGCGGGCCGGTTCGGGTATGGGAGGCACGCCGCTGCCCTCTCCGGCGCTGGCGCGGTAGGCGCGCAGCAGGTCGAGCGACCGGCCGTCCATGTACTCCAGCGCCGCGGGCTCGAGGCCGGCCTCGGCGCCGATGGCCTCGACGAGGCGCTCGGCGATCCCGTCGCCGCGCGCGAACACGCACAGTCCCACAGTCTGCGCCGGGGTCTCCCGGAGCCGCAGCTCGACCTCGGTGACCACGGCCAGCGTCCCTTCGCCCCCGACGAACAGGTCGACCGCGTCCATGTCGGGCTTCAGGTGATAGCCCGCCGTGTGCTTGGTGGCAGGGACCGGGATCGCGGGGGTGCGCACCTGGAGGGCGGCCGCGCTCTCCCGCTCGATGCGCAGGCTGCCGTCGGCTGCGCGCAGGTCGCCGCGCCTGAGGCGCAGGCGCCTGCCGTCGGCGAGGACCATCGTGAGCGCCTCGACCCAGCACCGCGTGGGGCCGTAGAGCAGAGTGCGCGCTCCGCTGGCGTTCGTGGCCACAGTGCCGCCGAGGCTGGCCGAGACCTCGGTCGTGTCGACGGGGTAGAAGAGACGATCGGGTCCCGGCCCCTCGCCGCCGACCTCCCCGCGCCGCAGCCGCTCCTGCAGCTCCTCCAGCCGCGTGCCCGCCGCCACCGTGACCGTCCAGGACTGCAGGTGCTCGCGCCAGTGGACCACGGGGTCTGCCACGAGCTCGTTGAGCGACAGCAGCGCTGCTCCTTGCTGCGCGACGGCGCCTCCGACGATGCCGGTGCGGCCGCCCGAGACGACCACCGGAACGCCGCGCTGCGCGCACTCGGCCACCGCCGCCGATGCCTCGTCGGTGGAGCGGGGCAGGTACAGCGCAGCCGGGACCGCGGCCGAGAGCCTCGACTCGTCGGCGAGAAAGGCGCCGTAGGCTTCGCTGATGCGGGTGCAGTCGCGCTCGCAGCGACAGACTGCACGGGCGGGCGCCAGGGCTGCGGGATCGGGCATTGCGTACTCCGTGGCCGCACTATAGAGGCAGGGGCCGGGCGGCGGCAAGCTTGCGACGGTCGCGCCGCTCCATTAAGCTCGCCCTATGAAACAGATCTATGCGCTGCTGGCCGAGTACAACGCCCACGCCAACGGGCTGCTGCTCGACGTGCTGCAAAGGGCGCCGGAAGGCTTGGTGACAAAGGAGGCGGGCTCCTACTTCGGGTCGATCCTGGGCGTGCTGAACCACATCCTGCGGTCGGACTTGGGCTGGCTCAGCCGCCTGCACGCCAGCCAGCCCACGCTGCATTCACTGGCCGGCGTGGCCGCCACGTTCGATCCAGCCACGGCCCCCAGGCAGCTCTACGACAACCTCGCGGGTTTCGCCAAGCGGCGACGGGAGGTGGACGCCGTGTTCGCGGCTCTCGCCGCGGATCTGACCGACCAGGTGCTGCGGGGCGAGGTGCGCTTCGTGAGCTCGAAGGGCGAGCAGGAGAGCTTTGTCATCGGCGAGATCCTGCTGCACATCTTCAACCACCAGACCCACCACCGCGGCCAGGTCTCACAGATGCTCGACGCAGCCGGCGTCCAGCACGACTTCTCGAACATATCGACCGTGCTGCGCGCGCGCAGGGCCAGGCGGTAGCCGGGCGCCCCAGAAAAGGGCCGCCGGGGACTCCGGCGGCCCTGCGCGTCAGGTCTGTGCCTCAATGTCGGCCGCGACAGCCTTCATCTTTCTCAATTCGTTGAGAGCGGCCTTGTACAGACCCTCGGCAGCCTGGCGCGCCGTGCGCCTGGAGACCGTGTAGGGGTCGTTCACCACCTCTTCTTCGATGACCTTGACCCACTCGGCAGGAACGGCCTGGATGCCCCGCAGGGCGCCCGCGAGACCGCCGGAGACGTAGGCCTTGCAGTCGGTGTCGCGGCCGAGGTTGACCGCGTAGAGGATCGCCTCTTTCGGCTCGCCCTTGGCCGCGTGGAAGCAGGCGAGGCCGCCGGAGAGGATCTCGACCGCGTTGGAGATGCGCTTGCCGCGGTAGAAGTCGTCGTACAGCGGCCGCAGCTCCTTCCAGTCCTTGACCTTGCGCGCCCACTCCAGGCCCATCTCCACCTCGTCGCGCGGGACCTGGGTCAGCTGCGAGAGAGCCTGCGCGATGACGCTGTCGACCGTCGCTTTCGGCTTGAGGGCCTCGGCGCAGGCCGACGCGATGGCGGCAGCGACCTCCAGCGCGTAGTTCCCGGGAACGCCGCGCACATCCTTGATGCGGCCGACGTCGTAGGCGTCCGCAGCCGCCGCGGCGGGGTTGCACGCGTTGACCATGCCGATGGCCTGGATCATCTTCGAGGTGCCGATGAGTGTGGGCCAGGTGGCGTAGCGGCCCACCTCCCAGGGCGGAACCCCGGCCTTGATCGAGTAGTAGATCACCTGGTCCTGGGGACCCAGCAGGTAGCCGAACTTGCTCGGGTCGATGTCGTTGGCCCAGGTCTCGGCCAGGTCCCACACCGTGATGCGGCCGTTCTTCTTGAGGATGGCGCTGGTGGCGAGGCGGTGGCGCTCCATGCCGTCCTCGGTCATGCCCGGCACCCGCTTGTGCGCGTGGTAGACGAACGGGTGGCCGAGGGTGGTGTCCGAGCGCCGCGTGCGGTCTTCTTTTTCCTGGGGCAGCATCTTGTCGACGAAGCCCCACTTCTCGTCGATTTCCCTGTAGGTGTAGCCTTCGGTCACGTCCCCCATGGCGTTGGCGATGGTGCAGGCTGCCTCGCAGCCGTAGATCTTGTCGAAAAGCTTGGACAAAACAGTCTCTCCTGTGCGTGATGGATTGCGGCGAGGGCGTCGATCGCTCGACGCCCTCGCGTTGAACTGCCGCCTCCTGAGCGCGGTCGCTAGAACTTGGGCACCGGCCTGTTCTGGAACCGGTCGTAGGCAGCCTGCTGGATCGCGATCGCCCGCGGCATTCCCATGGCGTTGATGCGCGACACGAACTCGTCGAACTTGGAGATCGGCTCGGCGCCCACGATGAACTTGGCCACCATCTCGTCGCGGTAGGTGGCGACCTGGTTCATGATCTGGGCGAGCTCGCGCGACTCCTCCGCCGTCGGCGAGACGGCGGGCATGACGCGCGACATGTCGCTGGTGGCCACGAGCATCTTGCCGCTCTCGAACTGCTCTGGGATCGCCATCATCTGCTCCCAGTAACGCGAGTCCTGCCTCCAGGCGCGGCCGCCGCCTCCGTCGGGCGCGTACTTGGACAGCGCGTTGACCACCGAGAGCCCTTCGGGGTTCTTCATGATGAGGTCCGTGTACTTCGGGTAGCCGTTGACCCAGTTGAAGGTGAGCCCCTCGATGCCGAAGTTGGCCAGGTTGTGCCCGGTCTCGGTCCACCAGAAGTTGAGCCACTTCACACACTCGACGGGATGCTTGCTCTTGAAGCTGACTGCTGCGCCGCTGCCCGGATAGTCGTTGGCTCCGCTGGTATCGAAGCTGTAGCGCTTGCCGTCCTTGCCCTGCGGCCACGGCGCTGCCATGAGGCTGAACTTGGGGTTGGTCTTCCTGCCGAGCGGGGTGAAGCCGCCCATGTCGCGGTTCAGGAGGCCCCAGTAGACCCCGACGCGGCCTTCGACCACGAGCGAGCGGATCTGCTCGTACTTGCGCGTGACCCAATCAGCGTCGATGAGGCCGGTCTTGTACCACCGGTTCATGACCGTGAGCCATTCCTTGAACTCGGCAGTGGTGGCGCCATTGTACACTTTGCCGTCGACGACGTAGAAGTTGTAGTCGAGGCCCCAGGCGCCAAGCATCCAGCGGAGCCCGTCGATTCCGCCGAGGCTGCCCGAGGGGATCGATGCCATCGGGATGATGTTCGGGCCGCGGCCCTTGAACGCCGTGAGGGTCTTCTCCCATTCCTCGATCGTGTTGGGGAACGGCAGGCCCATCTCCTCGAGCCAGTCCTTGCGGAAGTGCGGGCTCGTCGAGAAGCCCTGCCACTTTTCCGAAGGATCCTTGATCCACGGCCGCAGGAACGGCACGACGTACATGCTGCCCTGGTCGGTGACGATCTTCTTGCCGATGTCGGGCCGGTTGTTCAGGAATCCGCCGATGGCAGGCGCGTGGGCCTTGACCAGGTCGTTCAGCTTCAGGATCGCCTTGTCGGCGATCGCCTTTTCCGGTCCACCGGGGATGGTGAGCCAGGTGTGCTGCATCATGTCGGGCAGGTCGCCCGATGCCATGATCAGGTTGAACTGCTGGCTCGCCTGGCCTGCAGGCGGATGAATGAACTTGATCTTGATGCCCGTGAGCTTCTCCGCCTCCTGGTAGACCGGCACCTCGTTGTGGCTGGCGCGCGTCGTCCGCGTCCGGGCGTCCATGTCGCACCAGTAGGTCAGCTCCAGGCCGTCGGCGATCCAGCTCTCGCCCTTGCCCGCAGGCTTCTCGCCAGCGGCGGCCGGTTTCTCCTGCGCGCCCGCGGCCCACAGCGACGCTGCGGACGCCATCAGCAGCAGGACCAGATGGAACGTGCACAGTCTCTTCATGACTCCTCCTCCTAATCGCTTTCCGTGCGGTTGTAGTCGATGACCCGGGCGCCTGCCCGAGTAGTCGCCGCTTGTGACTTGAGGCTCGCCGCCCCCTTGGTCTGCCACTGGTCGACCAGCTCCTGCATGCGGGGGGTGAGCCGGCGCGGGACCTTGGGGATCGGGCAGATGCGCAGGCAGTCGCCGCGCACCGGCGAGTCCGGAAGGCCGTCGCGCCGCCTGCGGCAGAGCTTGGGGTCGGTCATCGCCGGGGTGTCGATGAAGATGCGGTGGTGGTCGTCCTTGGCCAGCGAGCGGTACTCCTGGCGGCTGGAGTCGTCGCGCAGCCAGATGCAGCCGGCCACGCAGGTCTTGAGGCACAGCAGGCACTTGTCGCGCAGGCAGATCGGCTCGCTGATCAGCGGATCGGGCTCGAGTTCGGCCTCGGTCAGGATCGAGTTCCACCGCTGCCTGGGGCCGAACTGGCGGGTGAGCACGATGTTGTTGTAGCCGAACTCGCCGAGCCCCGCCCGCGTGGCAGCGTGGCGGTGAGAGAAGGCGCCGAAGGTGTAGCCGAAGGGCGACCGCTTCTTCGACCAGCTCGGGTCCTCGCCTTCCCAGATCTCGGAGTCGGTGAAGCCCTCGAGCTGGGGGTGCAGGCCGGTGGTCGGGAAGACCATCGCGTCGTAGCCTTCGCTCATCAGGTACTGGCCCACGAGCTGGGCGATGTGCTCGAGCATGAAGTCGTGCATCACGTGGCCGACCCGGTTGTAGAGCATCTCCATGTAGGGGTACTTGATGCGGTTCGGAATCATGTCCAGCTCGCGGACCGCGAGGTTCGCCGGCGCATCCACCACGGGGTTGAGGATCGGCATGCCGATCGAGACGACCGAGCGCGTCTCGGGCAGGAAGTCCCTGGGGTGATGGCCCACCGGAGCCTTGTCGCGCACCGGCGGCATCGGGTCGAAGCGCTCGACCGGCGCCACGCCCACAAGCACGGCTCCGTAGCGGCGGGCCACTTCCTTGACGTTGGCGGTCAGGGCCGCGCGGCTCGTCTTCTTCTTGGCCATGAATCCTCCAGCTATTCCTTGATGCTCCCCAGCAGCATGCCCTTCACGAAGTAGCGCTGGAGGAACGGGTAGAGCGCGGTCACGGGCGCCATGGTGATGATGATGGTGGCGTACTGGATCGTGATCGCGATCATCTCCTCGTCCCTGCCGAGGTCCGAGGAGCCGATCATCGACGTCATGTCGTTGGCGATGAGGATCTCGCGCAGGATCAGCTGCAGCGGGTAGAGCCTGCGGTCCCGCAGGTACACCATGGCCCAGAACCAGGAGTTCCAGTGGTAGACGCCGTAGTAGAGCAGCATCACCGCCACGACGGGCATCGCCAGGGGAAAGTAGATGCGGAACAGGATCACGAAGTCGTTGCACCCGTCGAGCTTGGCCGACTCCTCGAGGCTGTCGGGCATCTGGGCGAATCCGGTCCGCATGATGATGAAGTTGAAGGTCATGATCGCGTTGGTCAGCAGGAGCGGCCACCTCGTGTTCAGCAGCCCCATCGCCTTGACCAGCAGGTAGATCGGGATGAGGCCTCCCGAGAAGAACATCGTGAACACGATCAGGCGCATGACGATCAGCCGTCCCCAGAGGTGGCGTCGCGACAGCGAGTAGGCGGCCAGCGACGTCAAAAGGATGTTGATGCCCGTGCCCACGACCACGTAGTAGATGGTGTTGAAGTAGGCGATGCCGATGATCGGGTTCTCGAACACCCTCTCGTAGGCTCCGACCGTCCACCCCTGCGGCCACAGGAGGGCCCCCCGCGCCACGGCCACCACGTGAGGCGCGCTGAAGGAAGCCACAAGCACGTACCAGAACGGGTAGAGCATGAGGATGCACAGCACGATCAGCAGGACATAGTTGAAGGCGTCGAAGATGCGGCCGCTCACGCTGGTGTAGAACCGGCTCACCGTGCTCCCCCTACCACAGGCTCGTTTCGCCGGTGCGACGTGCGATCTTGTTGATCGTGACCAGGAGGGCGAAGTTGATGGCGGAGTTCACGAACCCCACGGCCGTGCTGTAGCTCCAGTCGGCCTGGATCAGGCCGCGCCTGTAGACGAACGAGCTGATCACGTCGGCGGTCTCGTAGGTCAGCGGGTTGTACATCAGGATGATCTTCTCGAAGCCGACCGTCATCATCTGGCCGATCCGCATGATGAACAGCACCACTGTCGTGGGCAGAAGCCCCGGCAGGCTGATGTGCCACATCTTGAGCCAGCGCCCGGCCCCGTCGGCCTCGGCTGCCTCGTAGAGCTCCTGGTTGATGCCCGCCAGGGCGGCCAGGTAGATGATCGAGCCCCACCCTGCCGTCTGCCAGACGTTGGAGCCCACGTAGAGCGTCCGGAACCAGCTTGGCTCGGAGAAGAAGGGGATCGGCTCGAGCCCCATGCCGGCCAGGAGCCGGTTGACCACTCCCTCGCGGCTCAGGAAGTCCATCATCAGCCCGACGATGATGACCAGCGACACGAAGTGGGGCAGGTAGGTGATGGTCTGCACCGTGCGCTTGAAGGGCATCCAGCGCACCTCGTTGAGCAGCAGGGCGAGGATGATCGGAGCGGGGAACTGGACCACCAGGTTGTAGAGGTTGATGAGCACGACGTTGCGGATCAGGCGATAGGCGTACACGCTGGTGAAGAAGCTCTCGAAGTGCTTGAACCCGACCCAGTCGCTCTTCCAGATCCCGAGGGTGGGCACGAAGTCCTTGAACGAGATGATCAGGCCGTACATCGGGGCGTAGTGGAAGACAAAGTAGAAGGCCACCACCGGGAGCAGCATAATGTAGAGGTAGCGGTTGCGCGAGAGCTCCCGGCCGGCCCGGTGGCTCCAGCGCTCGCTCATCACAGTGGGATCGCTTGTGGTCGCCAAGCGTACCTCCCTGTTTGGCCTCGATTATGGGGTTTCACCGCGCCCCACTCAAACCGCGCTGTCAGTCGCGGGTGTTATAACGGTCTGGGCGCCTTATAGCATGCCCGAGAGACGGCTGTCAAACCCGCCGCCCGGAGCGTCGGGCGGCCGCCAGAAACGAAGAGCGCCGATTGCCCGGCGCTCTTCGTGATCTCGATCGCGGCGAAGACCTAGAACTTCGGGATCGGCCGCTTCTCGTAGCGCTCCAGGGCAGCCTGCATGATCGCAATCGCCTTGTCGACGCCCATGCCGTTGATCTTCTTGAGGTAGGCGTCGAAGTTCGACAGCGGCTCAACTCCGTTGACGAACTTCGCGAGCATCTCGTCGCGGTAGGTGCCGATCTCGCTCATGAGGGCGGCGAACTCGCGCGACTCTTCCGCCGTGGGGGTCACTGTGGGCAGCACGCGGCTGTGGTCCGCCGTCGCCTGCAGCATCTTGCCGCTGACCGTCTGTGCGTCCAGGGCCATCATCTGCTCCCAGTAGCGCGCGTCCTGGACCCACATGCGGCCGCTTCCGCCGTCGGGCGCGTACTTGCTGAGGGCATTGACGACGCCGAGGCCCTCAGGGTTCTTCAGGATCAGGTCCGTGTACTTCGGGAAGCCGTTGACCCAGTTGTAGGTGAGGCCGACGATGCCGAAGTTGCCGAGGTTGTGGCCGTCCTCGGTCCACCAGAAGTTGAGCCACTTCATGGCCTCTTTGGGATGCTTGCTCTTGCCTGTGATCGCGGCTCCCGAGCCCTGGTACGCCGCGAAGGCGCTGATGTCCATGTTGTAGCTCTTGCCGTCCTTGGCGTAGGGCCACGGAGCGTCCATGAGCGTGAAGTTCGGGTTGGTCTTCTTTCCCAGCGGCGTCCAGCCGCCCATCTCGGAGTTGAGGCGCGCCCAGTAGGAGCCGACGCGGCCCTCCGCCACCAGGCCGCGGACCGAGTTGTAGTCCCGGGTCACCCAGTCCTTGTCGATGAGGCCGCTCTTGTACCAGCGGTTCATCAGGGTCAGGTACTCGAGGTACTCGGGCTGAGCAGGGCCGAACATGACCTTCCCGTCGACGTGGTAGAAGTTGTAGTCCATGCGCCAGGCGCACAGGAAGTTGCGCAGTCCCTCGATGTTCTTGTACTGCGATCCCGTGTTCACAGCCGCCAGCGGGATGATGTTCGCCCCGCGTCCCTTGAACGCCGTGAGCATCTTCTCCCAGTCTTCCAGCGTCTTCGGAAGCTCCATCTTCATTTCCTGGAGCCAGTCATAGCGGATCTGGGGCCCGAAGAAGTAGCGCTGCCAGTCCTCCGACTTGTCCTTGATCCAGGTGCGGAGGAAGGGCACCACGTACAGGTTGCCGGCGTCGGTCACGACCGCCTTGCCGATGTCCGGGCGATTGTTGAGGAAGCGGGCCAGGTCGGGCGCGTCGCTCTTGACCAGGTCGTTCAGCTTGAGGATCAGCTTATCGTTAATCGCCTTGTCTGGACCTCCCGGGTAATTGAAGGAGAACGACATGATGTCCGGAAGATCGCCCGAGGCGATCATCAGATTATACGGCTCGATGTGCTTCCCCTCCGGAGCGTGGATCCACTTGATCTTGATGCCGGTGTACTTCTCTGCCTCGGCCCAGGCCGGCACCTCAGCATGACTGGTCCTCCCGGCCGCCGACTGCCGCGACGACAGCGTGCACCAGTAGCTGAGCTCCAGGCCGTCGGCGATCCAGTGCGGCTTGCCTGCCGGCTTCGCTGCCGCCGCCTCTGCGGCGGGTTTGTCCTGCGCGCCCCCGGCCCACAGCGCTGTCGAGACCAGCAGCAGGACCAGTGTGAAGGAGCACAATCTCTTCATGGAACTGCCCTCCTTGCAGTATTCGGGCCGCAGCTGCGACCCATGTCCCCGCGGCCGTGCCGCAGGGCGTTATAACACCCTGATGCTCGCACAGCCACCTCACGCTGTCAAGGGAAACCTCGCGGAACCTCTGGCGACGTCCGTGCCGTCGTCGCAGCTTCAACGCGGCATCAGCCCGGAGAAGTAGAGGTGGTCGCGCATCGCCTTTTCCGCTGCGTCCGGATCGCGGGTCGCGATGCCGTCTATGATCTGCCTGTGCAGGTCCCGCGGGATCGGCTGGCGGCTGAGCTTCTGTGTCTTCACCGACCGCTGCAGGAACTGGAAGAGGTTGATCCTGTGGAGCGCCTCCTCCAGCGAGGGCTTGGCCGCGGCCTTGGCCAGCGCCATGTGGAAGCGATAATGGAGGTCCCAGAAGGCGTCCTCGTCGTCTGGGGCCCGCGAGGCGTTGTCCAGCTCTTCGGCGAGCCGCCGTAGCCGATCTTCCTGCTCGGGAGTCATCTCCCGGGCGAGGATGCGCGCCACCTGGCACTCGACCGCCTCACGCAGGGCGTACCGGTCGGCGATCGTCTCCTGGGTGAGCTGGATGACCTGGGAGCCGTTGTAGGGAGACGACTCGACCAGCCCTTCGTCTTCGAGGCGGTGGAGCGCCTCGATCACCGGGATGATGCTCACCCCCGTCAGCTTGGCCATGTTGCGGCGCGAAAGCTTGGCGCCCGGCGGGATCTCGCCGCCGATGATCTTGCGGCAGATGATGTCGTAAGCCATCTCCGCCGCGGTGCGCAGGGCCGTAGTGCTCATGAGCGCCGTTCCTTCCATCCGGCCCGCTAATTGTGAATCGGGTCGCGATTGCGTTTCAGTCTATCTTTCACGTGGTCTGCCGTCAAGGAAGTCCCGCAAGCGACTTGATGGTGCGAAAAAAGTTGACTTCTGACATGGGCGGTGCTATACCGGCAAGACCGTTATAACGACACAGCACGGGCGGGGATGAGGAGGAATCATGGCGAAGAAACTGGACGCGAGCATTCTCGAGAAGTTCAAAGGGCTGCGTGTAACCGACGTCTGCGACGGCATGGATGCCCTGGGCATGCAGGACATCGGCCTGGTCGACCGCGAGATCCATCCGTTGTGGCGGGACATTGAGAATTTCGCACACCGGATCTACGGCCTGGCCCACACCGTCCGCTTCGTGCCGACCAACCGCAAGAAGCCGGACTACAAGCCCGAGGGATTCGACGAGTTCAAGAAGTGGGGCTACAGCCTGGCCAAGGGACCGTTCACCGACCAGATCAAGGCGGGCGACGTGATCGTCATCGACGGCCAGGACATCGGCAGCGTCGGCTTCATCGGCTCGAACAACGCCTTCAGCTGGATCGCCGCGGGGGCGGTGGGAGTGGTGACCAACGGCGGCTGCCGTGACACCGACGAGCTGATCAAGCAGAAGGTCCCGGTCTACTCGCGCTACATCAACCGAACGATCCGCCCGGCCCGGCTCGAGCTCGACACGACCAACGTGCCGGTGAACATCGGCGGTGCCTTGATCCGGCCCGGCGACGTCGTGGTGGCCGACGGAGACGGCGTGGTCGTGGTACCTGCCGAGGTGGCGGAGGAGGTCTGCAAGTGGGCCTGGCACGTGGCCAACGAGGACAAGGAGGGCCGCAGGAAGATCTACGAGAAGCTGGGCCGCCCGCTCGACTGGACAGTCAAGACATGATGAAGGCCGC
>CAZKGO010000099.1:0-14949 GCA_964552235.1 uncultured Spirochaetales bacterium
GGTACTGGCCTGTAATGGGCTGGGAGAGTAGGTCGTCGCCAGACTTTTTTTGTCCCCTCGCCATCTCATCCACGCCGCCTGGCAAGTGGGACGCCTGTCGGGCTATGCTCGCCCGATGCAGCAGCTGTGGGGGCCCTACGGCCGCGGAAGCCTGGCGCACGCGGACCTCGTCGCCGAAAGCGGCGCGAACGCCATCTGGTTCCACGGCTTCGACGAGGAGGGATTCGAAGCGTGCGCCCGAGCGGGCCTCCACCCATGCGTCGAGCTCAAGACCTTCCGCGCCGATTTTTGCGTGCGGCCCGACCTGGTGCCGATCGGAGTCGACGGCAGGCCGATCCGCTGGGGCCGCCTCGTGCAGGGTGTGTGCCTCAGCAAACGGGACTTCGTCGGGGAGATCGAGGGGACCCTGGAGGCCGGACTGCAGGCGTATGCGCCGACAGGGGTCTGGCTCGACTACCTGAGCTACGCCGGCTGGTTCGAGACCCCGCAGCCGGATCTGCAGGACAGCTGCTTGTGCCCCGACTGCGTCGGCGAGTTCTGCGAGGCGACGGGTATCGACGCGAGGAGCGCGGCGGAAATCCTCGCCCATCACGGCCGCGAGTGGACCGAGCACAAGTGCCGCCGCATCGCCGCGTTTGCGCGCAGGTTCGCGCAGATCATCCGAACCAGGCGGCCGGGCTGCGTCGTCGGCGCCTACATGTGCCCGTGGACGCCCGAGGAGCACGCAGGGGCGCTGCGCCGCATCTTTGCCCAGGACTACCGGCTGCTCGCCGGCGCGATCGACGTGTTCACCCCGCTGATCTACGCACAGAAATGCGGCCGCTCGCCGGCGTGGGCCGCGGAGTTCCTGGCGGGCGCCGGCCGATTCGTGCCCGCGGGCGCCAGGGTGCAGCTGATCCTGGACGCTCTCGATTTCCCCGCATCAATGGAGGCTGCGGCCGACTCGCCCGCGCCCTCCTGGGGCCTGCAGATGTTCGGCGGCGCCGCCCTCTTTGAGGACCAAGGTCGTCGAGCGGCCTGGACCCGGATCCTGGCCGCCTTGCGGGCCCGGGCCGCAGCCTAGAATCGCGGTTCCTTGCGCGCGATCCAGGCCGTCGGGTTCTTCCACTCGTTGGCCTTCCACGGCATGTTCTTGGGCGTCACGAGCGGCATGACGTCGCGGTAGAGCTGGAGGCGCTCCTCGGCCGTGAGCGGCGTGAAGCTCTCGGCCACGGCCAGGTCCTGCTCGAGCTCCTCCATCTGCGAGCAGCCGACGATCACGGTGCTGGCGGGCAGCCCGAGGCAGTAGCGCAGGGCGCGGTCGGCCACGTGGGACAGGGCGCCGAGGGCGAAGACCTTCATGCAGATGGTGGCTACCCGCCGGGCGTTGGCCACGGGCAGGAACTCCTCGGCAAAGCTGTAGACAAAGTGGTCGAGCACCGACATCGCCACGAGCACGCTGTCGAAGGGGAAGCGGCGGAGAGCCTCGATCTGGATCTGCGGGTCGGTGTGGCCGCTGATGCTGATGTGCCGCACGAGACCTTCGTCCTTTGCCTTGATCATCGCCTCGAGGACCCCGCCCTTGGCGAAGCAGCTTTCCAGGTCGGCGAAGCTCTTGACGTTGTGCATGCGCCACTCGTCGACGTGATCGGTCTGCAGGCGCCCGAGGCTCTCTTCGAGCTGGCGGCGGGCGCCGTCGCGGGTGCGGTCCCAGGCCTTGGTGGCGATCCACATCTCCTTGCGCCGGTGCTTCGCCACGAGGCCGACCCGCCGCTCCGACTGGCCTTCGGAGTAGACCCAGGCCGTGTCGAAGTAGCGGATGCCGGCTTCGATGGCGCGGTTGACGATGGCGACCGCCTGCTCCTCGCCGCACTGGTGGGCGTCGACGATGCGCTGGCAGCCGAGGCTCAGGATCGGGAAGCGCTCGCCGGTACTGCCGAAGGGTCGGGTCTGCATGATAGGCCTCCTGGGCTCGAGGATAGCGGGCGCGTCCCGGCCTGTCCACATCGCCCCGCCCCTTGATACGCGCGGCCAAACCGGCCATGATCGCCGCCGTGGCAAAGAGCATCAGGATCGCGATCGTGGGATTCGGCAACGTGGGGCGCGGGGTCCTCGCGGCGGTGGGCAGGAACCCCGACATGAGCCTGGCGGGCATCATTTCACGCGACCCCAGGCGCGTGGAGGCGCAGGCGCCGGGCGCGAAGGTGTTCGCGCTCGCCGATGAGCGGCGGTGGAGCGTCCGGCTCAAGGCGGACGTGGCGATTCTCTGCGGCGGGTCAGCCGTCGACCTGCCGGAGCAGGGGCCGCACTTTGCCCGGTTTTTCAACACCGTCGACAGCTTCGACACGCACCACGACATCCCGGCCTACTTCGCCAAGATGAACCGGGTCGCGAAAAAGGCGGGAAGGACCGCGATCATCTCGACGGGCTGGGATCCCGGCATCTTCTCCCTCGAGCGGGTGCTCGCCGACGCGTTCATTCCCGGGGCAACGCACTACACCTTCTGGGGTCGCGGGGTGAGCCAGGGCCACTCGGACGCGGCGCGCCACGTGGCCGGAGTCAGGGACGCCCGGCAGTACACGATCCCCATCGAAGAGGCCATCAAGCGCGTGCGCTCGGGGCAGAACCCGAAGCTCTCGACGCGTGACAAGCACCGCCGCCTGGTCTACGTCGTGGCCGAGGCGGGAGCAGACAGAAAGAGGATCGCGCGCGAGATCGCCGAGATGCCGAACTACTACGCCGACTACGACACCGAGGTCCTGTTCATCAGCGAGGGCGAGATGAAGCGCGACCACTCCAGCTACCCGCACGCCGGCTTCGTGCTCGCCTCGGGTACCACGGGGACCGCGAGCAAGGCCCTCACCGAATACCGGTGCGAGTGGGGCAGCAACCCCGAGGCCACCGGCAGCATCCTCGTCGCCCACGCGCGCGCGGCCGCCCGCCTGGCAGCCGAGGGCCGCTGCGGCGCCTTTACCATCCTCGACGTTCCCGCCGCCTACCTGAGCCCGAGGCCCGCGGCCGAGCTGCGAGCCTCGTTCATGTGAGGGCCGCCATGACCGCGACCCTCGGTCCGGGCAGCGTCGAGCCCCGGCACGTCGTCGAGGCTGCCCGCTCGTTCGGGACTCCGCTCTACCTCTACGACGAGAACGCGATCATCGAACGGTGCCGGCAGATCCGGGCGATGCCCCACGCCTTTGGCCTGGAGCCGCGCTTCGCGATCAAGGCCAACTCCAGCCGCGCGATCCTGCAGGTGGTGGCAGCGGAGGGCTTCGGCATCGACTCGAGCTCGCTCAACGAGGCGCGCCGCGCCCACGCCGCGGGCATCCCGTGGCAGCGCATCATGCTCACGACGCAGGAGGTGCCTCGCGCGGCCGAGCGCGCCGATCTCGAGCGGATGATGGCGGCGGGCCTGCGCTACACCGTGTGCTCGCTGCTGCAGCTCGATCTGGTGGCCGATTTCGCCGCCTCCCGCGGGCTGCCGCTGGCCCTGCGGGTTCACCCCGGAGTCGGATCGGGCGAATCGGCGACGCGCAACACCGGCGACAAGTACTCGTGCTTCGGGGTCCACCTGAGCGATCTGCCGCAGGCCCTCGAGGTCGGCCGGGCCCGGGGGTTGAAGTTCGACACCGTCCACGTGCACATCGGTTCGGGAGGCGACCCCGAGGCGTGGCGGCAGAACGTGGACCGGGAGCTGGCCATCGTGGAGCGCCATTTTCCCGAGGCGACGCGCGTGAGCTTCGGCGGGGGCCTGCGGGTGGCGCGGATGCCCGACGAGAGATCGGCCGATCCGCAGGATCTGGGCGCCTACGCCAAGCGGAGGATCGAAGAGCTGGCAGCGCGCACCGGGCGGCGCCTCGTGATGGAGGTGGAGCCGGGGACCTACATCGTGGCCAACGCCGGCTGGATCGTGACCTCCGTGCTGGACGTCAAGCGGACCGGCGCCGACGGCTTCGAGTTCCTGGTGTGCGACGGCGGCATGGAGGTGAACACGCGGCCGCTGCTCTACGGCTCGCGCCACCCCTTCTATCTCGTGAGCGCGGACGGCCGGCTCAAGAGCTCGGAGTACGACCTCTCCGGCCTTGATCCCGAGCGGGACCTGCGGGTCGTGGTCGGCCGCTGCTGTGAGAGCGGCGACTCGCAGAGCCTCGACGAGGCGGGCCGCATCGTGCCGCGCCTCCTCGCCGCGGCCGAGCCCGGCGACTGGCTGGTGGTGGGAGGCGCCGGCGCCTACTGCGCGAGCATGAGCCCGTTCAACTACAACTCCCACGTGCAGGCGCCGGAGGTGCTGCTGCGCGCCGACGGCCGCCTGCATCTGGCGCGGCGCAGGCAGACCCTCGAGCAGATCACGGCCAACGAGATCGGCCTGGCGGAGTAGGAGCTGCGGCCGCCCGCAACCGGGCAACAGAAAGGGCCACCCGCGGGGGTGGCCCTCGTCGTTCTGGCGGCTGACGCTAGAACTTGGCGAACGCCTTGAGCTGGAGGGTGAGGGCGCTGAGGGCGAGATTGTTCTTGCCGGCGATCGGGTATATGAAACCGAGCTCGAGCTCCAGGGGCAGCGGCGTCTTGGTCAGGAACAGCGCGGCGTAGGGCCTGATCGACAGCAGGTAGCCGTCGTCGTCCTGGCCGGTGCCTTCGACTTCGCTCTCAGGGGTCGTGACGTAGGTGACGGGCAGGCCGCTCTTGAGCGTCATGCCGTCGGCGACCTCCATCTCGAAGTGCGGCTCGACCTCGAGGGTGAGCTGGTAGCCGTAGGCGACGTCGACCTCGACGGCCGTGGGAAGCGGCGTGAACGCCAGCATCTCCACTTCTCTCTCGAAGAACTTGATGAACTCCGAGTAGAGGTTCACGAAGAACATCTTGTTGATCACGTAGTCGAAGTAGAGCCGGAATCCCGTTCCGAGCACGTGCCGGTCCGGGTCGTCGATGATGAACTCGTCGCCCGCCAGGGCGTTGTCGGCCTGCTCCTCGAAGTCGGCCCCGGGCAGCGGCACGACAAAGCCGGCTGCGGCTGCGAAGCGCATGGTCTCGTTCTTGGAGGCGAGCCCCTGGTCGCCGATGATCTGGGCCTTGGCGCCGACGAACAGGTCGTAAGCTCCGGTGACCTTGGCGTCTTCCAGCGTCCCATCGATCGTTGAGCTGATGTTGTAGCCCGGGACCCACTGGGCGGCGATGTTGACGCCCTCGATGATGCCGTACTCGATCGCCGAGCCGATGTTGTAGACCGTGAGCTTGTCCGCCGCGCCGCCGAACAGGTCGACCCTATCCGCGTCGTCGTCGAACTCCTCGCTCGCCCACGAGTAGGCGCCGGTGATCCGGGCCCGCATCACCCCCTTGGGCAGGACCAGCGCGTCGTCGGCGAACGCCACCGCCGCGATCGCCATGGCGAGGATCAGGACCAGCAGTCTCTTCATACTATCTCCTTGCTTCCGGCCCTCGGGCCGTGATTTGGGAACGCCCCATTCTACACGAAATCGACCGCTGCGCAACAGGCAGGCCCTTTTCCCTTTCCCTACGCCGCCGCATGCTCCCAGCCGCGGCAACTTGCCCGCCCGGGCCGGAGCGCCCGTCGGGTCTATGCCGAGCCGGAGGTGACGCCTGCCGCGTTTTGCAGAAAGATTGCAGAGAACCTATTGACTTGCCGCTTCGTGGGCACGAGTATGGGAACGTGAGCAAAGTCCTCACAACCCCCACGATCGAAGAAGTGGCCCGGCGCGCCGGTGTCTCCCCGGCTTCGGTTTCGAGGGTGCTGAACAACGTCGGGCCAACCAGCCAGGCCTTGCGCGCTGCGGTCCAGCGGGCTGTCGAGGAGGTCGGGTACGTACCCCGGCGCGCCAGGCCGTCGGGCGCGCGTCCTGTAATCGCGGTCCTCACGCCGGACCTGCTGAAC
Organism: uncultured Spirochaetales bacterium; assembly: GCA_964552235.1. GTDB lineage: Bacteria > Spirochaetota > Spirochaetia > SZUA-6 > CAVTHK01 > CAVTHK01. Next base: position 5,867 of record CAZKGO010000099.1, read on the forward strand.
CCGTACTTCAGCGAAGTGATCCGCGGCATCGAGGAGCGTGCGTGGGCCGCGGGGCTGCTGACCTCGGTGATGGAGGTGCTGCCCGGCCTGAACGCGGTCGAGGCCACAGCCGAGTGGGTGCGCGCGCAAAAGGTGAGAGGCTCCGTGGTGTTCGGCGGGATGCTCTCGGACGACGAAGTCCGCGACTTCGCAGCCTCGCGCAGCTGCCCGCTGATCGCCATCAACCAGGTGGTCGACGACCGCCGCGTGCTCTGCATCAACATCGACTACGCCGCAGCGACCCAGCAGGCGGCCAACCACCTGCTCGAGCTGGGCCACCGCAGGGTGGCGTTCATCACCAGCAGCGGGACCGCCAGCTCGCTGGAGAAGGCGCGCGGCGTCCGGCAGGCCATGGCGCAGAGGGGCCTCAGCCTGCGGGACGAGGACATCCTCGCGGGGGCGGCCACCGTCGAATGGGGATTCCAGGCCATGAGCTCGCTGCTCGGCCGCCCCGCGTTGGAGCGGCCCACAGCCGTGATCGGCTCCTGCGACCTGATCGCCTTCGGGGTGCTGCACGCGGTCCGCTCCGCTCAGCTTTCTGTCCCGCGTGACATTTCCGTGATCGGCTTCGACGACATCGCCATGGCCTGCCACGCCAACCCGCCGCTCACGACCATTTCGCCGCCCAAGGCGGGCATCGGTCGGTTGGCCGTCGACCTGATCCTGCGCGGCGTCGAGGACAAGCCGCCGGTTTCCAGCTTCATCATGCTCGAGAGCCCGCTGATCGTCCGCGAGTCCACGGCGCGGGTGGCAGAAGCGAACAACAGGGACCACTGAAAGATCCGCTGAAAGATTCGTGTAAGCGGCTGAAAAGCTTGACCGCGCCGAATGGGCAGCCTATACTACGGCGAATATCGCATAGAGGAGGTGTGATCATGAGGAAGCTGCTTCTGCTGGCGCTCATCGTCGCGCTGAGCGGGCTCGCCTGGGCCGGCGGCGGACAGGAGGGCTCCAAGGGTCCGGTGACGCTCACGTGGTGGGCCCTGGACTTCAACAAGGGGCGGGACGCCGAGCTCGCCAAGAAGTACATGGCGGCCAACCCCAACGTGAAGGTGGAGATCCAGATCAACGTGGCCCAGGGCCTGCAGGACAAGGTCCTGGTGGCTCTGCAGTCGGGATCGGTGCCTGACATCATCGACATCCAGGCCGGCTGGAACATCCCCTACGCCAGCACCGGGCAGGTGCTGCCCCTCGACGCCTACATCGCCAAGTCGACGGTGGTGAAGAAGGAAGACTTCTGGCCTGCCAACTGGAACTCGGCCCTGTACAACGGCAAGGTCTACGGCATTCCCTACCGCGCCGAGTCCCACGGCTTCATCTACAACAAGAAGCACTACACGCAGGTCGGCCTCGACCCGAGCAAGGGGCCCGCCAACTGGAAAGAGCTCATCGCCTTTGCCCAGAAGCTCACGCGCACCGTCGACGGCAAGCAGATCTCCGGCTACGCCATCTGCGGCGGCGGCGAGATCGGCAACATGATCTTCAACATGGTGCCCCAGATCTGGGCCAACGGCGGCGACGTGCTCTCGGCGGACTACAAGAAGGTCCTCATCAACGAGCCGCTCGCCGTGGAGGCGGTGCAGTTCTATACGGACTTCTACACCAAGCACAAGACCTCCCCGGCCTCGACCCTGCAGAACGGCGGCAACCAGAACCGCGACCTCTTCATCCAGGAGGTGGTGTCCCAGTTTCAGAGCGGCTCCTACGTCATCTCGGTAGCGCGTGCCGCCAACCCGAACATGAAGACGGACATGGGCTTCGCCATGATCCCGCCGCCCGAGGGTAAGAAGCCCGCCGCCGTGCTCGGCGGCTGGAACTTCATGATCCCGCAGAAGACCAAGAGCGCCGCCGCGGCGTGGAAGCTCGTGGAGTGGCTGGCCCAGCCCGACAACATGGCCTACTACACAGACACCTTCCCGGCCACGGCCTCGGCCATGAAGAACGCCAAGTTCTCCAACCCCGAGCTGAAGCCTTTCATCGACATGCTGCCCTACACTCACATCAGCCCGCCCCTCAAGGGCTGGATCCAGATGCAGGCGGCGATTTTCAAGGAAGTGCAGTCGATCCTGCTGGGACAGAAGCAGGTCAAGCCGGCCATGGACGACGCCGCGGCGGCCATGACCAAGCTGCTCGACTAGAGCGGCGCGCGGTTTCGGGGGAGCGTGAGGCATGCGGCACCGGGGCTCGGGCTACGGGCGTCGCGGCGGCGTGGCTTTCACGCTCCCCGTCACTCTCTTTCTGGCGACCTTCATCGCCTTTCCCCTCTTCTTCAACGTCCATCTGAGCCTGTTCTCGGACACAGGCTTCGTCGGCGCGAAGTACCTGTCCAGGGTGTTCACGGACGCCACCATGTGGGACTCCCTGCGCATCACGGTGATCTACGTCGTGGGCTCCGTGGTGTTCCAGATCCTGCTGGGCACGGCCGTGGGCATCGCCCTCGACCAGGAGTTCGCAGGCAGGGCCGCGGCCCGAAGCATCACCCTCATCCCCTGGGTGATTCCTGGAGCCGTGGCAGCCACGACCTGGGCCTGGATGTACCACGGCGACTTCGGCATCGTGAGCCGCCTGCTGATCGGGCTGGGCATAGACGAGGCCCGCAAGGGGCTGCTGACCCTGCCGTCGACGGTGCTTGGCGCGCTGATCCTGGTCAATGTCTGGAAGATGTTCCCCTTCGTGGCCGTCATGGTGCTGGCAGGGCTGCAGGGCATCGACCGCAACCTCTACGAGGCGGCCAGGGTGGACGGCGCCGGCTTCTGGCAGGAGGTGCGCCTGATCACGCTGCCCAACCTCCGGCACGTACTGCTGTCGGTCCTGCTGCTGCTGACCATATGGGGGGTCAACAGCATCACCCTCGTCTTCACAATGACCGGCGGCGGGCCGGCGGACCTGTCGCTGATCCTGCCGCTGCACGTCTACAGGATGGGCTTCCAGTTCTTCAAGTTCAGCGAAGCGGCCGTGGAGTCCCTGTTTCTCTTCGTGATCCTGGCCGTGCTGATCGCCGTGTACCTACGCCTCTTTGCCGAGCGCGAAGGGGGCTCCCGATGAAGCGGCGGCCGCGGCTCGCGCTGCACCTTTTCATGGTGGCGATCTGCCTCTTCAGCCTCTTTCCCTTCGTCTGGATGATCACGACATCCCTCAAGACGCTGGGGGACATCCACTCGATACCGCCGCGGATGCTGCCGAAGGCCGTGACTTTCGAGAGCTACGGCAACGTCTTCACCAAATCCAACATCCCGCGCTACTTCATCAACAGCGCCATCATCTCCACGGGCTCGACGGTGATCGCCCTGGTGTTTGCGGTCCTGGCGGGCTACGGCTTTTCGCGGTTCCGCTTCAAGGGCCGCGGGCTCCTGCAGAACGCGGTGCTCTCGGCCCAGATGATGCCCACGGCGGCCATCATCGTGCCGCTGTTCATCATCCTGCGCTCGCTGAACCTGCTGAACACCTACCTCGGCCTCATCCTGGCCTACCTGATCATCACTCTGCCGCTGAGCGTCTGGATGATGGCCGGCTACATTCACTCGATCCCGGTGGAGATCGAGGAGGCCGCCACGATCGACGGGTGCAGTCGCATGCGGATCCTGGCGCGGCTGGTGATCCCGATCTCGATGCCGGGCATCGTGGCCACGGCGGTCTACTCGTTCGTCGTGACATGGAACGAGTTCCTCCTGGCCTTGAGCCTCGCGACGGACAGGAAGGTGATGACCCTTCCGATCGGCCTCGCGGAGTTCACCAAGGAGTACGTGACGGACTGGGGCGCCCTGATGGCGGGCTCCGTGATCATGACGCTGCCCATCGTCGTGGCGTTCTTCGCGCTGCAGCGGGCCTTTGTCAGCGGGCTGACCGCGGGCGCAACCAAGGGATAGAGCCGGCGGCCTCGCTGCCGCCGCGACGACTCGGGAGGGAGAGGAATGAAGAAGCCGCTGGACACATCGACCGTGACGCAGGTGGCGATCATCGTGGCCGACATCGCGAAGTCGGCGCAGGTGTTCGCCGAGTTCCTGGGCGTGCCGGTGCCGGAGATCCGGCAAACCGGCCCGATCGACGTGGCCCAGACCCGCTACCGCGGCAAGCCCTCGCAGGCGCGGGCCAAGCTGGCCTTTTTCGACGTGGGGCAGGGGCTGAGGCTCGAGCTCATCGAGCCGGACGAGCATCCGAGCACGTGGCGCGAGCACCTCGACAGGCACGGCGAGGGGGTGCACCACATCGCCTTCGCCATCAAGGGCATGAAGGAGAAGATCGGCCGCCTGGAGGCCGAGGGCATGAGCCTGGTGCAGACCGGCGAGTACAAGGGCGGCCGCTACGCCTACATCGATGCGGTCGGCAAGCTGAAGACCGTCATCGAGCTGCTTGAGAACGACTAGGGCTGCGGCTCTGTCCATGAGCATATTCCCGTCACCCTTCGGCCTGGGGACCTTCCAGTTCCGCAACGCCGTGGAGGGCAGCGCCGAGGCCCGCACCGCGGCCGAGGTCTGGAGCGCGGCCTGGGAGCACGGCGTCCGCCACGTGGATACCGCCGAGAGCTACGGCGGCGGCGTCTCCGAGGCCGCGGTCGGAAGGCTGCTCGCGGGACGCGGCGACGTATTCGTGGCCACCAAGATTCACCACAGGCCCACGGTCGCGGAGGTCGAGCGCGCGGTAGACGCGAACCGCTCCCGCCTGCGCAGGGAAACGATCGACCTGGTCTACCTGCACTGGCCGCGCCGCGGAACTGAGCTGCGGCCCGTGATGGAAGGGCTGGAGCGCTGCCGCGCGAAGGGGCGGATCAGGTACGTGGGCGCGAGCAACTTCTCCGTCGACGACCTGCAGCGCGCCAGCGAAGTGTGCACCGTGGACACCATGCAGATCGGCTACAGCCTGCTGTGGCGCTATCCCGAGCGCGACGTGATCCCGTGGTGCCGGCAGCGGGGCATCGAGGTGGTCACCTACAGCGCCCTCGCGCAGGGTCTGCTCGCCGGCAGGATCCGGGACCGCGGCCAGCTCGCTGCCGGCGACCCGAGGCTGAGGACCGTGTACTACGACGAGGGCGTGTTCGAGCACGTCCGGGCCGCTGTCGACGCGATGGCGCGGGCCGCGGCGGCAGCCGGCGAGTCGCTGGCCCGCCTCGCGCTCGCGTGGGTGCTCGCCCAGCCGGGCATCACGGCCACGCTCGTCGGCGCGAGCTCGGCCGCGCAGGTGGCCGAGACGCTGCCCGCCGGCTTCCCGCGCGACGCAGCCGCCGCCGAGCGGGCGCTGCGGGAGCTCGCGCGGATCTCGGACGAGGCGGCGCCCTCGATCCCCGACACAGGCAACATCTTCAAGCACTACCCGTAGGCCGTCGCGAAGCGATCCAGGAGGAGGAGCAAATGGAATCGATAGGCACCAAGGAGTTCATGCAGATCTGCCTCGTGGTCAAGGACGCGGAAAAGACCATGAAGAACTTCATGGAGGTCTTCGGCATCGAGAAGGGGACCCTCAAGGTCATCCCCGAGCCGGAAGCCTTCCGCACGATCTACCGCGGCAAGCAGATCAGGACCAAGACCAAGTACTACGTGTTCAAGATGGGCGGGATGACGATCGAGCTCACCGAGCCCGACGAGGTGCCGAGCGTCTGGAAGGAGATCTTCGACGAGCAGGGGCAGGGGCTGTGCTACCTCGGCGTGATGGTCCCGGATTCCGCCAAGGCGGTCAAAGCCCTCGAAGCTGCGGGCAACCCCTGCATCCACTACGGCGGCAACGAGAAGTCGAACTACAACGTCGTGGATTGCCGGGATTCCCTCGGCTTCTACATGAACGTCAAGATGCAGAAGGGCTGAGAGGGGAGAGCAGCATGGCCATCACCAGCATCGGACACGTCGCGCTCACGGTGAGCGACATGGCGAAGTCGCTGGACTTCTACTCCAGGATCCTCGGCTTCCCCAAGGTCTTCGACATCGACGACGAGAAGGGCAACCCCTGGATCGTCTACCTCAAGGTGGGCAGCGGGCAGTTCGTGGAGCTGTTCTATCCCGCCGGCGAGGCGCCCCTCGACGGGGTCAAGCGCGTGAGCTTCTCGCACTTGTGCTTCGCCGTGGACGACATCCACCAGACCGCCGCCGACATCCAGGCCCGCGGCGGCACCCTCGACCGGCCCATCAAGGTCGGCAGGGACGGCAACTACCAGTGCTGGGTCAAGGACCCCGACGGGACCCGCATCGAGCTGATGCAGATCGTGGCGCAGTCACCGCACGCCCGCCACATACGCTGAGCCCCCGGCGGCCCCGCGCTCACAGCGCAGCGGCCGCCAGGATGTCCAGCGCCTCCGGCGGGTCCTTCTCTTCGGTTAAATCGAAGGCCGAGCGGCCGCCCGAGGGCGTTGCGATCGTCGGGTTGCGCAGCAGGGCGGCGACCGCGTCGGCCGGCAGCCGGGCGGCGAGCGCCCTGCCGAACACGAAGTCCCCGGCCGGCCGCGGTACGGGCGACCGCGAGAGGTCGCTGCCGAACCTCCGCAGCTCGACCAGCGCCTCGAGGGGGCCGGCGGAGAGGTGGACCCCGTTGAAGTTGGCCGACACCTCCGGCAGCTCGAGCTCGCGCTGCCTGATCAGCAGCTCGGCCCTCAGGCTGCCGGCCAGCGCCTTTGCCGGGTCCGTGGCGCCGCAGAACCGCTGCCGCGCGACTGCCCAGGGAGTGTCGCCCCGCAGCACCAGGGCGACGAGGCGGCTGCCGGGCGCCGTGAAGTGGCGCAGCATCCGCGGGTAGAACCCGTTGACCAGCCAGCAGCCTTCGTCGGGCAGACTCTGGCAGTAGGTGCCGCCGGCGAGCTTGTCCGCGCCGCGGGCAAGCCACCGGCCGGCGAGCGTCTCGGCGTCGAGCTCTGGATGGCGCTCGAGGTAGGCGATGGCGCCGACGACGCGGCCGTCGGGCTCGTGACCGTAGAGCTCGCGGAAGCGATCCCGGGCCTGCTGCGACAGCGCAGCTGCCGGGTCCCGGCAGACCGCGTCGATGACCCCGTAGTGGCCGGCCACGATGCCGTGCTCCTCGAGGTAGCGGCCGCTCAGCGCAGCCGCGCTCTCGACCGCGAGGCCGTGCGCTGCCAGCGCCCGCGTGACGATTCCGGCCACGAGCGCGAGGCGGGGGCTTCGCATGAGCTCGGGCTTGATGAAGAACAGCATCTGGCTGCCGCCGGACGGCTCGGTCGGCGCGCGGTAGATTTCCTCGTACCAGGCGCCGTCGCCGGCGCGCGCGCACGCCGCCAGCGCCTGCGAGAAGGTCTCCTGGGTCAGGCTTGTGATTCTCATGGCTGCCGCCCTAAGATCGCACGGGAAACGGCGCGCGGCAATCGGGTGCGGCGCGGGGAGGCGACTCTGGGCACAGGGGCGATCAGGGGATTGATCTTCGACATGGACGGAGTGCTCGCCGACACCGAGCCGCTGCAGGCTCGGGCCTGGGTGAGTCTGGCCGCGCGCTACGGCGCGCAGGCCGACGAGCGTTCCTTCGACCGCTGGATCGGCGTCCCGGACGTGGAGACAGCGCGGGACGTCGCTGCCCGCTTCGGGATTCCCGGCACCGTCGAGCAGATCATCGCGGAACGGCGGGTGCTCTACCTGGGCCTGGTCGAGCGCGAGCTGCGGCCCTTTCCCGGCCTGGCGGAGCGCCTGTCCGCGCTCCGGCTGCCCGCGGCGGTGGCGACCTCCAGCAGCCGCGCAGACGCGCAGCTGGTGCTCTCGCGCCTGGGGATCGCGCGCCACTTTGCCGCAGTCGTGGCGGTCGAGGACGTGGCGCGCACCAAGCCCGACCCGGAGATCTATACGAAGGCTGCTCGCCGCCTCGGCCTGCCCCCGAGCGCCTGCGCGGCGATCGAGGACTCGCCGACAGGCGTGGCCTCGGCCCGTTCGGCGGGCTGCTACGTGGTGGCCGTGACCACGACGCACGCCGCCGCCTCTCTCGCGGCCGCCCACGAGGTGCGGGCCGACACGGTGGCGGCGATCGCCTCGATCGTGAGCCGCGGCCGGTAGCCGCCCGGCCCGGGCGCCCGCCGCGGTGGCGGCGCCGCTCCATCCGTGCTACGCTGCCTCATGCCTCAGAACCTGTACGTCGCGCTGCAGGACGACGAGCGCATCATCTGCTTCGACGTCGATGAGTCGAGCGGCCGCCTGACCCGCACCGCGGAGGTGGGCGTGGCGGGCGGGCCCGCGCCGCTGGCCCTCGCCCCGGGCGGGCGCATGCTGTATGCGGGGCTGCGCAGCCGGCCAGGGCTGGCCTGGCTCTCCCGCGATCCGGCGAGCGGAGCGCTGCGGCACGGCGGCGCGATCCCGCTCAAAGCCGACCCCTGCTTTGTGGCCACCGACCGGACGGGCCGCTTCCTGCTGTCGGCGTACTACCGGGCCGGCCTCGTCGGCGTGCACAGGCTGCTGCCCGACGGGTCAGTCGCCGCCCCCGCGATCGAGTGGCGGCAGACCGCGGTGAACGCCCACGCGATGCAGACCGATCCTTCCAACCGGTACGCCTTTGTGCCCCACACCGGGCCGAACCTGATCCTGCAGTTCCGCTTCGATGCGGTTGCCGGCCGCCTCGCTCCCAACGAGCCGCCCCAGGCGGCGCCTCCGCCCGGGGTGGGCCCGCGCCACTTCTGCTTCCATCCCTCGGGCAGGCTCGTGCTGTTCTCCAACGAGCTGGCCAGCAGCGTGAGCTCCTACAGCTTCGACCCGGATGGCGGGACTCTCGCCGTGCTGGACACGATCTCGACCCTGCCGGACGGCTATGCCGGCGCCAACACCTGCGCCCAGATTCACATGGGCGCCGACGGCCGCTTCGCCTACGTCTCCAACCGCGGCCACGACAGCATCGCGGTGGTGGCCGTGGAGGCCGGCAGCGGGCGCCTGCGCCTGGTGGCGACCGCGGCCAGCGAGCCGGTGCCGCGAGCCTTCGCTCTGGACTCCAGCGGCCGCTACCTCTACGCCGCGGGGCAGGAGTCGGGCAGGCTCGCCGGCTACGCCGTCGGCGGCGACGGCAGGCTCACCCCCATCGAGAGCGTCGCGGTGGGCCGCAAGCCCCTGTGGGTGCTCGCCGCGGCGTACTCGCCGGGG
>CAZKGO010000099.1:15049-17270 GCA_964552235.1 uncultured Spirochaetales bacterium
GCTCGCCGCGGCGTACTCGCCGGGGACGCACCCGTCCGGGCGAGCACCCAGGGGGCGGGGGTGAGCGTGTTCCGCGAGCCGGACCCCCGGGCCGAGCGCATGGTCGAGCGGCAGATCGCGGCCCGCGGGATCGCCGGGCAGCGGCTGCTCGCGGCGATGCGCCGCGTGCCCCGCGCCCTCTTTCTGCCCCCGGGCTCGACGGCCGACCCCTACGCCGACGCGCCGGTGTCGATCGGGTGCGGCCAGACCATGTCGCAGCCCTACATGGTGGCCGTCATGCTCGAGGCCCTCGATCTGAGGGGCAGCGAGACGGTGCTCGAGATCGGCACGGGCAGCGGCTACCAGACCGCGCTGCTCGCCCTGCTCGCCCGCGCGGTTTACACCATCGAGCGCCTCGCGCCGCTGGCCGAGCGCGGCCGCGCGACGTTCGAGCGGCTCGGCCTGGCCAACGTCACGACCCGCTGCGGCGACGGCTCGCGGGGCTGGCCGGAGCACGCGCCCTACGACGCGATCGTGGTCTCGGCTGCGGCGCCGCGCGTTCCAGCGAGCCTGCGGGCGCAGCTTGCCGACAACGGCGTCCTCGTGGTGCCGGTCGGCCCCGACGAGTCGGTGCAGGTCCTGCACGTCGTGCGCCGCGTGGGTGCGCGCTTCGAGATCGCGCGCACCACGCCCTGCCGCTTCGTACCGCTGGTGGGCGCCGAGGGCTTTGCCCCCCCTCTGCCCTGAACACGGCGGCCGCCGTCGCCGCGCCCTGTTGATCAGAGGGCGCCGCTTCTCTATTCTTCCGTGCCGTGGCTACGAGCATCCCTCTGTTCCGACCGACGATCAGGCGGCGCGACATGGACCGCGTCCTCGGGTGCATGGTGTCCGACAGCATCGGGGCGGGCGCGGCCAACCGGGAGCTGTGCGCGGCTGCGGCCGAGTACCTCGGCGCCGCCGGCGGCGTCGCGGTTGCCAGCTACTACGGCGCCCTGCTCGCCGCCTTTGATGCGCTGGAGCTGCCGCCGGGCAGCGCCGTCGTCGTCCCGGCGCTCGCACCGCGGCTCTACGCCGACGCCCTGGCCAAGCGCGGCCTGCTGCTGCGGCGTGTCGACGTGGACCCGGCCACCGGCACCCTGGCTGCCGAGCAGGCGGCAAAGGAGGTCGCGGCGGGGGCCCGGGCGATCGTGGCCCACTACACGCTGGGCCTGGTGCCGGACATGGCGCGGCTGCTGGAGCTCGGCGTTCCCGTCATCGAGGACCTCTCGCACGCCCTGGGGGCCAACCTCGGCGAGCGGCGCTGCGGCAGCCTCGGCGCGCTGAGCGTGGCTTCGCTGAGCCCGGAGGCGATCGTCACGGGAGGCGACGGCGGCCTGGTCATCGCCCGCGACAAGGCCGTCGCGCGCCGGCTCCAGGATCTGGCCGAAGTGCGCCTCGCGCCCCTCGCCGACCTGAACGCGAGCCTGGCGCTGGCCCAGATGCGCGAGATCGAGCGCTTTATCGAGGCGCGGCGGCAGATCGCCGCGGCGTTCGTCCGCAGCGTGGCCCGCACCCGGCACAAGGCCCTCGTGCAGGGCGAGGAGGGCGAGAGCGTCCACTACTCGTTCCCGGTGATGCTCGCCTCGGGCATGAGAGACGTGCGCCAGTACGCCCGCAGGAGAGGCGTCGAGACGGCGCCGGCTCACTCCGGGAGCCTCCTCGCCGCGGGCGGTGAGGCCGAAGAGGCGGGATCGCTCGACTGCCCGGGGGCTCGCGCGGCCCTGATGCGGTGCCTGCTCTTTCCCCTGTACCCGACCCTGGGCAAGGCGCGCGTCGACGCGGTGGCCAAGGTGCTCGCGACCCTGCCCTAGCTCGGTCAGGCGCAGCGGAACCTGTGCCCATCGCCGTCTCGCCTCGCTTTACAGGGACAGGAGCCGCCGCTATATTGGCCGCACGCCGCAGCCCAGCATGGAACGTACCGTTCGCAGGGTCCTCGCCATCGTCAACCTCGACAACGCCGAAGCAGCCACGGTGCTCCGCAGCATCATTGAAAGGTTCGGCGAGCAGCGCATCGAGGTCATCAGCTACGCCCTTGACCGGCAGCTGGATGCGGACGCCATCGACGACGTGGACCTCGCCGTGACCCTCGGGGGAGACGGCACGCTGCTGCACAGCGCCCCGGCGCTGGCGGCCCGCCGCGTCCCGATCCTGGCGGTCAACCTCGGCCAGGTGGGGTTCATCACCGAGGTGCAGTGCGAGGAGT
>CAZKGO010000100.1:0-17219 GCA_964552235.1 uncultured Spirochaetales bacterium
AGGTCCAGGCCGCGTCGCCGTGCCAGCCGTCCAGGCGCACGGTCACGTCGATGCCAAGCACGTCGCCGTCCTCGAGGGCCACGTCGTCCGGAATTCCGTGGGCGCAGACGTTGTTGACGGACGTGCAGATGCAGGCGGGGAACCCCTTGTAGCCCTTGAGCGCAGGCTGTCCTCCCCCGTCGCGGATGAACCGCTCGGCTGCCCGGTCCAGCTCGCGCGTGGTCACGCCCCCGCGGATCAGCGGCCTGAGGCCGCGCAGAGTCGCCTCGGCCAGGCCGCAGCTTCGGCGGATGTGCGCCACCTCGATCGCCGTCTTGAGCGGAATGTCGGGCAGCATCGGGCGCCTACACCACCCTCTGGTAGAGGGGCAGGTAGCCGTCCTCGAACACGCGGGGCCAGGTGTACATCGCCAGCACCCGCTTGAAGGCGTCGCGCCGGATCCTCGCCAGGGCCGGCTGGTCCATGGCCCACATGTCGAGGGCCCGCTGCAAGGCGGCCGCCAGCCCGTCCGGCTGGCTGTAGCGCAGTCCCGTCACCCCATCTTCGACCTTGACCAGCCCGCCGACTGCGCGCACCACCGGGATGTTGCCCATCATCTGGCCGTAGAGGTCAGAGAGCCCGCACGGCTCGTACTCCGAAGGCAGCACGAGAAAGTCGCCCGACGCGTAGATGAGCTTGGCCAGTTCGGGGTCGTAGCCGTCGAGAAATACCATGCGGCCGCGGGCGTCGGGTGAGAGCGCGAGGTCGGCCAGCTTCTGCTCGAGATCTCGCTCGCCGTCGCCGAGCACGACCACGGCGAACCCCTTTCGTTCGGCCAGCAGCTGAGCCAGGGCAGCGCAGAGGTGCGCGATGCCCTTCTGCGTGGTCAGGCGACCGACGTAGGTCACCAGGGGAAGTTCGGCCGCGCGGGTGATCGATCCGAACTGCCGTGCGCGGCCGCTCCTGCCGCGGGCCAGGCGCGTGAGCAGTTCGAGCTTGCACAGTGCCTTTCCCCCGAGCTCGTCCCGCTCCGGGTCAAAGGCAAAGGGCAGGCCCGACTTCTCGCGCCGGCGCGGGTCGTAGGCGTCGGCGTCGATTCCGTTGGTGATGCCCGAGAGCTCGACGCCGGCCAGCTCGTAGGCGGTTCCCAGCTCCTGGCCCATGATCTCGCGCACGTACGGCTGCGAGACCGTGTTCACGGCCGCGTGCAGGCCTCCGAGCAGCAGCGGCTCGATCGCGTCGCCGACGACGCCCTCGTCCAGAACGCTGCGGCGCAGGTGGGTCAGACGCTGCGCGTACTTCAGGCCGTAGACTTCCTGCCTGTAGCCCGGACCCGCGTTGTGGATCGTGATCACAAAGCCGGTCTGCGCCAGCGGCCGGCGGAAACCGAAGAGGCGGCGGGCGAGAGCCGGCAGAAACGCGGCGTGGCCGTCGTGGCAGTGGATCAGCGACGGCCGTTCGAGGCGGGCAAGGGCCAGGGTCGCCTGCTGCAGCACCAGGTTCATCTGGTGCGAGTCGAGGTGGCCGGTGCCTCTGCGCAGCCGCGGGTCCTCCCGCTCGTCATCCTCGGTGTAGACGTAGACCCCGCGCTTGGCGCGGAAGATGGGCGACTCTGCCAGCAGCACGCGTACGCCCTTGAGGCGCGCCTCGCGGAACGAGACTTCGTGCACGACCGGCCGCCAGGGCGCCGCCGGTTCGCACACCTTGACGCGGAGTTTGCGGCCGGGGACCGGATGCGATTCGAGCGAGACCAGACCGTAGTACGGCAGGACGACCGTTGCAGCGATGCCGTGGGCCAGGCTGGCCTCGGCCAGGCCCCTGACCACGTCCTTGAGCCCGCCGGCCTCGGCGATGCCTTCGTATTCACGGCTGACGTGCCAGACGGATTGGAGCTTCCAGATACTCATAGCGCAGCGATCGCCTGCGGGAGTATAGCGACCGCCAAAAGCGGCTGTCAAACAGAAGCCGCGAAGCCGCTGAGAGACCGGGTCGGGCGGAGCGGCTCCACGGCGGAAGCCCCTACCCGAGCGGGGCCTGCAGCCAGGCGAACAGCATCTGCACGCCCGCAAGGACGGTCGCGTTGGCGGCAAACAGGACGATGTCGGCCGCCAGCGCCCATCCGCCCGCGGGCGAGCGGCGAAAGGCGAGCCAAGCGCGCAGCCCCAGGCAGTATGCGCCGAGCAGCGTGCCGGCGATCGTCGAGACCCTCACGATGCGCAGCAGCATCAACTGGTTGTCGTCGAGGAACTCCTGGAAGTTGCCCAGCAGGTAGAGCACGAGGACCAGAACGCAAAAGAGGAACAGTGACCGGTAGACTCGGCTCGCAGCCTCGAGCACTGCGGATATGCCGCTCCTGGGCATAGACCGATTATACACCGAGGTTTCCTCGGCTCGCATCCTGGTCTATACTGGCCGCCGGGGATCACGCACGGAGGGCGGGGGCAGGCCGTGGAGCGCAGCTACTTCTTCAACTTCGAGAAGATGACCTATGTGCAGTCCAGGCGCGCCGACGGGTGCGTGCTGTGCGGGGTGCGGGATCACGACTCGGCCGTGGTGGATCTGACCGTGCTGCACGGCGAGCTGGTAGTCGTGGCTGTCAATCTCTACCCTTACAACCCGGGCCACGTTCTGGTGTTCCCGACCCGCCACATCGAGGACGTGCGCGAGCTCTCGGAGGCCGAGGAGTGCTGCATGTCCGGGACGATCCGCCGCCTCCTCGATGCCCTCGACCGCACCTACCACCCGCAGGGCTACAACATCGGCTACAACATGGGGCTGGCCGCGGGGGCCTCGATCCGCCACCTGCACATGCACGTGATTCCCCGCTACCCCGCGGAGCTCGGGATCGCCGATCTGATCGGCGGAAAGCGCGTGCTGGTCGAGGACCCGCGTGTGACCCGCGATCGGCTGCGGGAGGCGCTCGGCTTCACCACTCCCTGACCATCAGCAGCCGTCCCCGGGCAAGCTCCACCTCCACCCGATCGGCAGCCGCCACATTGCTGATCCCTGCGTCGCCCCGCTTCCACGTCAGGCCGTCGAGCGGCCACTTGAGGCCGCGGGAACGCTCGATCACGGCCAGCTCGCCCACGGGAAAGAACGAGATCGTCGCGCCCAGGCACCCGTCGATCGCGATCCGCCCCTCGACAAGCTCGACGTGCTCGCGCGCGGTCAGCCAGACCCGCGGCGGCGACGGGCGCTCGAACAAACAGAGCAGCCCGACCAGGTGAGCGAGCCGCCCGCCTCCCCCGCCCGCGACGATGACCCTCGCTGCACCCCGCTCGCGCAGGAACCGCAGGCCGATCTCGGTGTCGGTTTCGTCCTTGTCGGGAGGGAAAACAGTCAGGCGGTCGCCGTAGAGCGCCATGAGCGACCGATCGTTGAGGCTGTCCATGTCGCCGACCACGAGGTCGGGCTCCACGCCCACGGCGCGCGCCAGGTCGAGCCCTGAATCCGCAGCCACCACGAGGTCCACCCCGTCGAGAAAGGGAGCCAGGCGCGAGCGCGTCGGGCCTTCGCCCCCCGTGAACAGCAGTCCGGTCACTGCGGCCATACTAATCGGGGCACGACGGGGCCGCAAGGCGACCCGCAGGGCGCCCCCCCGACGCGGCTCCACGGCGACCCTCAAGGCGAGCCGCGGGGCTCCCGGGGCGGGTCGCGAACGGGGCTAAAGGGCCGCAGCGGCGTTCCGACAATGGAGGTAGGCACATCCCCGGACATGGATGTCCGGGAGTAAAGATCAGGGAGGATGCATGATCATCAATCACAACATGAGCGCTCTGTTCGCTCACCGGGTCCTGAAGTTCAACAACATTGCTGTTGACAAGGACATGGAGAAGCTCTCCTCGGGCATGCGGATCAACCGTGCAGGCGACGACGCCTCCGGTCTGGCCGTGTCCGAGAAGATGCGGTCGCAGATCCGCGGTCTGCGCAGGGCGGAGCAGAACGCCGAGGACGGCGTGAGCTTTATCCAGACCACGGAAGGGTACCTGCAGGAGACCCAGGACGTCCTGCAGAGGATCCGGGAGCTGGCGGTGCAGGCCTCCAACGGCATCTACACCACCGAGGACCGGATGCAGATCCAGGTCGAGGTCTCCCAGCTCGTCGACGAGATCAACCGCATCGCGTCGCACGCCCAGTTCAACGGGATGAACCTCCTGACCGGCCGCTTTGCCCGCGAGATGGGCGAGAACACGGTCACCGCGAGCATGTGGTTCCACATCGGCGCCAACATGGACCAGCGCGAGCGCGCCTACATCGGGACCATGACCGCCCAGGGGCTGGGCATCCAGGGCCTCAACGGGACCCCTGCGGCCGCGACCTTCATCTCGCTGTCCACCCCCGACCAGGCCAACCGCGCCATCGGGCTCATGGACGAGGCGCTGCTGAAGGTCAACAAGCAGCGCGCGGACCTGGGCGCCTACCAGAACCGCCTCGAGTACGCGATGGTCGGCCTGTCGGTCGGCGCCGAGAACCTCCAGGCTTCCGAGAGCCGCATCCGCGACGCCGACATGGCGCAGCAGATGGTCAACTACGTCAAGAACCAGATCCTCGTGCAGTCCGCCACGGCCATGCTGGCCCAGGCCAACACCAAGCCCCAGACCGTGCTGCAGCTCATGCAGTAGGGGCGGGTCACCGCCGTCACAACGAAAGCCCCCCGCAAGGGGGGCTTTTTTGTGCGCGTGGACGCGCCGGCCGGGGCTGCGATAGACTCGCCAGCAGGCCATGAAGATCCCCTCTGCCGTTCGAGAGCTTGCCTCGGTCTTTCGCGCAGCCGGCTACGAGTGCCATCTCGTGGGCGGCGCGGTCCGCGACCTGCTCCTCGGCCGGCCCCTCACCGACTTCGACATCGCCACCAACGCGCTCCCCGACGATGTGTCACGCCTGTTCCGCAGGGTGATCCCCACCGGCGTCAAGCACGGCACGGTGACCGTGCTGTTCAAGGGCGAACGCTTCGAGGTCACGACCTACCGGGCCGACGGCACCTACAGCGACGGCCGCAGGCCGGACTCGGTCACCTTTGCACCGACCATCGAGGGCGACCTCGCGCGGCGCGACTTTACCATCAACGGCATCGCGTGCGACCTGGAGTCGGGCCAGGTGCTCGATCCCCACGGCGGACGCCAGGACCTGAAGCACCGCATCGTGAGAGCCATCGGCGATCCTGACGAGCGCTTCCAGGAGGACGGCCTGCGGCCCGTGCGCGCCTGCCGCCTGGCTGCCCAGCTCGGCTTCACGATCGAAGAGGCGACCAAGGCGGCGATTCCCCGCGCCCTCGACCGGGTGCGCCTGGTTTCGGCCGAGCGGGTGCGGGACGAGCTGGTGCGCATCGTCCAGTCGCCGAATGTCGTGGCGGGGATGACGCTGCTGTCCGAAACGGGGCTCCTCGCACTGATCATGCCCGAGCTCGAGCAGGGCCGCGGCATCGAGCAGAGGGAGCGCCACTGCTTCGACGTGTTCACGCACAGCCTCTACACTTGCGCGGCAGCCGATCCCGACGACCTCGGCCTGAGGCTCGCGGCGCTCCTGCACGACGTCGGCAAGCCGGCGACGCTGCAGGCCGGCGAGGACGGCGAGCCCCGCTTTCACGACCACGAGCGGGTGTCGGCCGAGATGAGCGGCGAGATCCTCAGGCGGCTGCGGCTTCCCGGCCCCGTCATCGAGCGCGTCTGCCACCTGGTGCGGCACCACATGTTCAACTACGGGCCCGAGTGGACGGACTCGGCCGTGCGCAGGCTGGTCGCACGCGTCGGCCGCGGGCACATCGGCTCGCTGATGCGGCTGCGCCGGGCCGACCAGGTGGGCCGCTGCAACCGCAACGAGCCGGCGGAGGGCCTCCTCGAGCTCCAGCGCCGGATCGACCGCCTGCTCGAGCAGTGGCAGGCGCTCACCCTGTCGGACCTCGCAGTCGACGGGCACGAGCTCATGCGGGAGCTCGAGCTGCCGAGCGGCCCGACGGTCGGGATTCTGCTGGACGTGCTGCTGGAGGCTGTGCTCGAAGACCCGGGGCAGAACGAGCGGGCCCGTCTGCTGCGGATCGCGCGCAGGTTCTACGAGGAACGCCTGCGGGGCGCCCGGGGAGAGGGGGGCGCCGGCTCCTCGGCCTGAGCCGCCTCGCCCCCGAGGGTGCGGTAGGCTTCGCGGGCCGCGTTCTGCTCGGCTTCCTTTTTGTTCTTTCCCGCGCCCTGGCCGCACTCGCGCCTGTCGATCAGGACCCGGACGTGGAACGTGCGGTCATGATCGGGCCCGCTCTTCTGCACCAGGTTGTAGCGGGGATAGCTGCGGTAGCGCTTCTGCACCAGCTCCTGCAGCAGGGTCTTGAAGTCCTTCTCGTGGCGGTTTTCCAGCACGGCGGAGATCTCCGGCTCGAAGAGCCTCCGTACGAAGCGGCTCGCCGATGCGAACCCGCCGTCGAGGTAGACGGCGCCGATCAGCGCCTCGGTGGCGTCGGCGAGAATGGCGCGCTTGGAGCGGCCGCCGGAGTTCTCCTCGCCCTTGCCGATCAGGATGTAGTTCTGCATGCCGATCTGCTGGGCGATGCGCGCCAGGACCGCCTCGCTCACCACCACGCTCTTGACGCGCGCCATCTCCCCTTCGGTCCGGTCGGCGAGGCGCTCAAAGAGCATCTCGCTCACCACGAGGCCCAGGACCGAATCGCCGAGGAACTCCAGCTTCTCGTTGTTGCGGCCCCCGTTGGCCTCGGGCGACTCGTTGGCGTAGGAGCGGTGAGAAAAAGCGAGGTTCAGGAGCTCGCGACTCCTGAACCTCACTCCTGACTGCTTCTCGAACAGGTCCAGCTCTTTTTTCCGTTCTTTGGAGATCGCAGGCGACCCGGGGTGCTTCGCCTTGACCCACCGACCGTCGATCAGCAAAATTCGTCGGACCTATTTCTTCTCCAGCTGGGACTGGATGAACTCGAGGGCGTCCCGCACTGTCTCGAACTCGTTGGCCTTTTCATCCGGAATGCTGATTCCCAGCTCTTCCTCGATGGCGTAGACCAGCTCGTAGGTCTCGAGGCTGTCGGCACCGAGGTCCTGCCGGAAGTTGGAGTCCATGGTGATCTTGTCAGCATCGATCTCCAGGTTGTCGGCGATCAGTTTCTTGAGCTTCTGAAACAACTCCTCCATCTTTCCCTCCATCCTGCGTTTGTTTCGGACGATCGGCGCCCTATGCCATCGCTTCGGGCTCGAGTACCTGGGCCCCGTTATAGAATCCGCACTTGGGACAGACCCGGTGCGGGAGCTTGAGGTTGCCGCAGTTGCCGCACTCCACGAGACCCGGCGCCTCGAGCTTCATGTTCGCAGCCCGCCGCCCGCGCGTGCGGGCTTTGGATGTTTTTCTCTTCGGTACAGCCATATATCGCCATCCTGTCGAAAGTCACGGAAAGTTACCGTACGGGTCAGCCTTTGTCAAGATCACCGGCCGGGGGCGGGCGCCCTCAGCTTGGCGCGCAAGGCGTCGGCAACCAGCGGCGGCACCATCTGCGTGACGTCGCCCCCGAGGCGCGCCACCTCCTTGATGCCCGACGAGCGCAGCACGAAGTACTTCTGGTCCGTCGGCAGAAAGACCGTCTCGATTCTGGAGTTGAGGGCCCGGTTCATCATCGACAGCTCGAATTCGTAGTTGAAGTCCGACAGCGCGCGCACCCCTCTCAGCATGATCCGCGCGCCCAGTTTTTCCGCCATCTCGACCACCAGGCCTTCCCACCGGTGCACCCGCACGTTGGGAAGCCGCTCGACAAGCTGTTTTATCATCGAGAACCTCTCCTCCGGCGAAAAGAAGGTCTGCTTGTCGGGATTGGTCGCGATCACGATCTCCAGCTCGTCAAAGATGCGCGCCGCGCGGTTGATGATGTCCAGATGGCCGTTGGTCGGCGGGTCGAACGTGCCGGGATACATCACCCTGAGCATAGCCGGCACTGTAGCGGTCCTTCTTGCAATCGTCAATCCAGTTTGACAAACGGCCATGCGGGAGGTAGAATTCCTGCAAAGATGATGGTTTTTGCGGCTCTCATCGCGTGGGTGCTCGTGGGGGGCGGGTGCATGTCCGCGCCGCCCGAACCCGCGCCCCAGGCCGCACCGCCGGTCGTGGAGGCCGCTCCGGCCCCTCCGCCGCCTCCTCCGCCGCCGCCGCCCGCGCCGCCGCCCGCGCCGCCGCCGCCCCCGCCCCCGCCTCCGCAGCCCGAGGCGCCCAAACAGGAGTTCGCGGTCACCACCGAAGTCTACAACCGGACCTTCGACGAGATCCGCGCGATCATCGAGGAGCTGAACGGCCACATCGAGCGAAGCGAATACGAGAAGTGGCTCGGGTACCTGACCGAGAACTACGTCCGCGAGACGAGCAGGCCCGAGTACCTGGACAAGTGGCGGGACGATCCGGAGCTGCGCCGGCGGGGCATTGTGCTGAAGACCCTCAAGGACTTCTTTGTCTATCGGGTCGTGCCTACCCGCTCCAGCGTCAAGCTCGACGAGATCCAGTTCGTCGACGATCGGCACGTGTACGCCTTCACGGTGTTGCGCGGCGAGAAGTACCTTCTCTACTCCCTGGTCCGGACAGACACGGGGTGGAAAGTGGATTTCTACTGAAACGGAAGAGGTGAAACGAGATGACGAGCAGGCTTGCCACACCGGTGCTTCTGATGATGCTCGCCGCGGCGCTTGCCGCCGGCCAAGCCGACAGGCCCAACCGCGTGCCGACGATCGAGGAGCTGTACCTCACCAACCCGTGGGTGATGTCCGTGCGGGAGCAGGCGCTGTCGTTCGACGGCGACATCAAGCTGCAGGCCCTCGCCGATATCGAGCAGCGCCTGGGCGACGGAAAGCTCAAGGGCGAGGATGAGCAGTCGGTCCAGGCCATCCTCATCGGGCTCGCGCACGAGGGCACGCGCTACGGCGTCATCGAGGAGCGGCGGCTGGTCAACTACTACCCCATGGTGCGGCGCAAGGCCGCCGAGCTGCTCGGGCGGCTCGGCAGCGAGACCTCCGACGGCCTGGTGCGCGACCGGGCCAAGTTCAGCCTGCTCGACGTGCTGCTGTTCGACAACGAGGTGATGGTCAAGGCCGAGGCCGCCTACGCCCTGGGCGTGATCGGCAACAACGACGACGGCGTGGTCGTGGAGGTGCTCGCCGATTCGATCCGCAAGCAGACCACCCTCGCGCCGGACAACAACTACGCCTACGCGGTGGCCCTGGCCATCGAAAAGCTGTCGGACAAGAACCGGGAGATGCGCGATTTCCGCGCCTACACCACGCTGGTCACCATCATGCAGGGCAATTACACGCGCAAGGTCAAGGACAAGGCCTACGAGGTCCTGCAGAAAATCCGCGGCTACTGAGCGGGGCCTTCGCTCGGCGCGGGCGGCGGCTCGTAGGCGATGCGCTTGCGGATCGTGAGTGGCGCGCCGCCGGCGCCCGACCGGTAGGTGACCACGCCAAAGGTGCCCTTCCCGAGATAGACGACCTTTTCTCCCGGCTGCAGCTCCTCGCGCCTGGACAGATCCTGCAGCACGCAGTCAAAGTGCGCCGGCCTGCGCGCCTCGGGCGTCACGATGGCAGTCTTGGGATCCCTCACCGGTTCGCCGCACAGCGGGCACGCGGGGGCCCGCTCGCCGTTGCCGCCCATGATCAGCCCTTCTGCACCAGGCCCTGGCTCAGGCTCTGGGCGATCTTCTGGATCGCGCACTCGAGGTACTTCTCGTCGTTGATGAGCCGCTTGAGCTCCTCGAGTTTCTTGAGATCGATCTCTTTGGCGACCCTTACCATTCAGTCACCAAACGCGTCCCGGATGTGCTCGAAGCGCCCTCGGCCCACCAGCACGACGTCGTAGCGCACATAGCTGGAATCGCTCGCCGGATGGGCCGCCAGCCAGCAGCGGGACGCCGAAATGATCCGCCGCCGCTTGTCCGGTCCGACGGACCACTCGAGATAGCTCGCATCGGAGTGCGCCTTGACTTCGACGAATACCACACAGTTGCCCTCCCTGGCCACTATGTCCAGCTCGCCCGACCCGCCGCGCCAGTTCCTCGCCAGAACCTTCCAGCCCTGCCGCTGCAGGCAGCGGGCGGCAGCCTCCTCAGCCGCCCGTCCCCGGCTACTTGCGCTCACCCCGCGCGGCCTCCAGCTCGCTGGGGTCCACCGGCTTCGCGATGAACAGCTCCTTGTGCCGCATCAGGTCGACCGGCACCGGCTCCGACAGCCTCTGGCCGCTGGAGTCGACGATCAGCTCCAGGCGCGGCCGCAGCGGCGCCTGCCCGTTGTTGGCCACGACCCGACCGACGCTGGAGTCGTTGAGCAGCACCAGGCTGCCCACCGGGTGTATGCCGAGGCAGCCGAAGAACGCCTTGAGCACGGCCGGGTCGAAGTGCCGGCCGTTGTCGCTGAGGATCGCCTTGATCGCCCTGTAGCCGATCACCTGGTCGCGGTAGGACCTGCGGTTGACCATGGCCTCAAAGGCGTCGGCCACGGCCACGATGCGCGCTGCCAGGGGGATCTCCTCGCCCTTCAGGCGCCGGGGGTATCCGTTGCCGTCCCACCGCTCCTGGTGCAGCAGCGCCACCGATGCCACCTCTTCGGGGTAACGCAGCACCTTGAGCACGATGCTGTAGCCGTGGATCGGGTGCGTGCGCACCTGGCGGAGCTCTTCGGCTTTGAGGGCCTCCTTTTTCCCCAGGATCGCCTCGTCGACCTTGAGCATCCCCACGTCGTGCAGCAGCGCGCCGGTGGCCAGCTGCACCAGCTTGAAGCTCAACAGCTTCATGGCCCGTCCGATGATCGTCGCCAGGATCGCGCTGTTGACCGAGCTGGCCGCGAGCCTGCCCGAGTTCTCGCCGCCGAGCAGCACGTAGCGGACCAGGCTCTCCCGGTCGTTCTCCACTTCGGAGATGATCTCGTTGACGATCGAGTCGATCGGGTCGTGATCGACCTTGCGGCCGGACTTGATGGCCTCGAAGATCTCGTCAATGCTCTTGACTGCGTTGACGTACATCTTGAGGCTGCGCCTCGCCCCCGGCGGCACGCCCGCCTGGGCCCCCGCCGCGGGCTCCGCAGCCGCGCCCCTGATGCCGATCATCTCGCCGTCGGTGAGAACGTGCTCGATGCCCCAGCGCGTGAGCAGGTCGATCTCGCGCTGCTTGAGGGGAATCTCGGGCTGGACCAGGATCGTGTCCTCGTCGATGTAGACCGTCTTGGAAAAGCTCATCCCGGCCTTGAGGCTCGACGCCTTGATCTTCTTCATCGGCCCTCGACCCGATTCACGAACACCAGCAGCTGCGCGATTATCTCATAGAACTCTTCGGGAATGAAGGCCCCCACGTCGAGCCTCACCAGCGCCTCCGCTACGTCGGGCTCCCGCACGAGCGCGATCCCGTGCTCTGCGGCAATCTCCCGGATGCGGCGCGCCACCTCTCCGCGGCCGCGCGCGACGATCATCGGCGCGGGCAGGTCCCGATCGTATCGGATGGCCGCCGCCTTTTCCATCGTCAACCCAGGAGGTCCACGCCGCCCTCTTCGGCGGAGTACCCGTCGAACAGCCGCACGTCACTTATACTATCGTCAACTTCGACGCCGTGGTTTTGCAGTTTCGTGCGCAGCTCGCCGATCCGCTTCAGGGCCTGCCGGCGCCCCCGATCGCTGCCGCAGAACACCTTGAGGCGGCGGGCTCCCGCGTGGTCGGAGAGCACGAACCCCCACGCCGACGAGCCGGGCACGCTCCTCACCTCAAGAGCGAGGCGCACCGGCCGATCGCCGACGTAGAGAAGACGGACCGTGCCCGCCAGGTCCCTGTCGAGGTATCGGAACAGAAAGGGGATCGCCACCCAGGCGCCCTGCTCGGAGCGCAGGGCGTTGAAGAGCGATAGGGAGTCCTCGTCGCCGCCGCGGGCGAGCCCGCTCCTGACGCCGGCCGCGAGGTCCTGGCGACGACGCGGCAGGTCGCGCCTGCGGTAGCTGCCCCGCTCGCCCGAATCCTCAAAGGCGAGGGCGGCGAGCAGCTCCTCGATTCCCGGGGAATCCGGATCGATGCCCTTGGCCGCGGCAGCCGCCAGGCTGCGCGCGGTCTTGCGCTGCCGGCCGCCCAGGGCCCGCAGCCGGCCGGCGGCGCGGGCCACAGCCGCCTCCCCGGGGTGCAGGCCTTCGCGGGCAAAGGCCTCGGCCAGCACCTGCGCGATGTTCGAGCCGGCCTCGCCCGGGGCTGCGCCCGGCTCGCCGCCCGCCGTCTGCAGGCGCAGCACGATCCGGCTTCCGGCCCGCTCCACGACGGCGCTCAGCCGATCGCCGGCCGCCAGCGGCACAGTCGAGACCGCCGGGTAGACCCGACCCTTGAGGCCGACGGCCCACTTGCCCTCGGCTAGCGCCTTGAGGACCTGCACGCTCACCCGCTCGCCGCCGCGCAGGTCGGCAGCCGCGGCTGCCGCGAGGCGGATCGTACCGGCAACGGGAGCCGGTTTCATTCCGCGGCGGGAGCAGCCCCTTCGTCCTTTTTCTGGATGAGCTCCGAGACCCTGGCGGCCTTGCCGAAGCGCTTGCGCATGTAGTAGAGCTTGGCGCGCCGCACCCGGCCGTGGCGCACGACCTCGACGCGGGCGATCTTGGGCGAGTTCAACGGGTACACGCGCTCGACGCCGACGCCGTAGGAGATCTTGCGCACCGTGAAGGTCTTGCGGCCGCCGCTGGACTTTTTCGCGATGCACAGCCCCTCGAAGACCTGCACGCGCTCGGTCTTGCCCTCGATGATGCGGTAGTGAACCTTGAGCGTGTCGCCGACCTCGAACGGTTCGATCTTCTCGTTCGCCTGCTGCTCCGACTCCACGGCCTTGATCAGGTCCATGCCCAACTCCTTTCGGTCGCGCCCGCCTCAGCCGGTCGGCTTCGTCCCGCCGCGGATCTCATCGACGATCCTGCGGATTCGCTCGGGAAGCTGCCGTCCCTCAAGCAGATCGGGACGATTCGCTATCGTTTTCTCCACGCGCTTGCGCAGTCTCCACTGCTCGATCTGCGCGTGGTGTCCGGACACCAGAACCTCGGGCACCGCCCGGCCGCGGAACACCGCCGGCCGCGTGTACTGCGGATGCTCCAGCAGCCCGTCGCTGAAGCTCTCCTCCTGCACCGACTCGCTGCGGATCACGCCGCCGACCAGCCGCAGCACCGCCTCGATGATCACCATCGCGGCGACCTCTCCGGAAAACACGACGTAGTCTCCGATCGAGACCTCGTCGGTGACGAACTCATCGATGACCCTCTGATCCACGCCCTCGTAGCGGCCGCAGACCAGAACCATCTCCCGCAGGTTCGACAGGCGCTCGGCGTAAGCCTGGTCGAACCGCCGCCCCGCGGGGCTCGGGTAGACCACCCGCAGGCCCGAGGCGCCCAGCGACTCCAGGGCGGCGTACAGCGGCTCCGGCTTCAGGAGCATGCCGGGCCCCCCGCCGAACGGCACGTCGTCGCAGGTGTGATGACGGTCGCCGGCGAAGCTCCTGAAGTCCAGCAGCTCGAACCGCGCCAGCCCGCGCTCGACCGCGCGGGCGACCAGCGAGCTGCCCAGGTAGCCGTCAAAGGCCTCCGGGAAAAGAGTCAGGATGTGAAAGATCAAGAGCCCTCCGCGGCCGTGCGCCCCGCGGCCCTGCCCCCCGTGAGCCGGACCGTGGCCGCCTCCACGTCCACCTCCCCGACAAAGGCGTCGCGGAACGGAACCAGAAAGCTGCCCCCGTCGTCGCCGCTGATCTCCAGCAGGTCGCCGGCCGCGGTGTCGATCACGCCGCTGACCGTGCCCACCGGCCCGTCGGGCCCGATCACCCGGCAGCCGACCAGGTCGGCCAGGTAGTACTCACCCGGCGCGAGCGGAGCCGCCCGGCTGCGGTCGACCCAGAGCTCGCAGCCGATCAGCTGCCGCGCCTGCTCGGGGCTGTCGACGCCGGCCAGCTTGAGCAGAACCGAATCCCCGCTGCCTCCGGCCGCGCTCGCCGCTTCGACGGCGGCGCGCAGCACCTCGCGTCCCTCCCTCAGCAGCCTCACCTCGCCGAGCGCGGGAAAGTGGCCGGCCTCTCCGGAGAACGACCGCACCCTCACCTGCCCGCGCACGCCGTGCGTCCGCACGACGACACCGACGGCCAGCTCCCTGTTCAGCCGCTCAGTCAAGGATCTCCAATACCACGCGCTTTCCGCTCTTGGTGGCGGTCGCGCTCAGGATCGTGCGCACGGCCTTGGCGATCCGTCCGTGCTTTCCTATGACCTTGCCGATGTCGGGCTCAGCCACCTTGAGCTCGAGAATCGTGGACTTCTCGCCCTCGATCAGGTTGACCACCACGCCCGAGGGGTCGTCCACCAGCGCCTTGGCGATGTATTCGACCAGCTCTTTCTCCACTGGGTTGCCGCCCCCCCGCTACTTGACCCGGAAGTTCTTCCGGTTCAGCAGCCGCCTCACGGTGTCGCTCGGCCGGGCCCCCTGCTGGAGCCACGCCCGAAGGCGCTCTTCCTTGAGAGAGACCTGCTTGTCCTCCACCTCGATCGGGTGGTAGAAGCCGACCTCCTCGAGCGTCCTGCCGTCCCTGGGATTCCTGCAGTCGCTCACCACGATCCGGTAAAAGGGTCGCTTCGTCGTTCCGAACCTCTTGAGCCTGATACTTACGCTCACTGTGACCCTCCTGTCACTTTCGAAAGCATCTCGCGCTGCAAATTCGGGTTGCGCGTCATCTTGCGCATCATGTCGCGGGTCTTCTCGAACTGCTTGAGCAGCCGGTTCACCTCGGCCACCGAGGTGCCGCTGCCCCGGGCGATGCGCTTGCGGCGCGCCGGCCCGATGATCCTGTGGTTACCCCTCTCCCCCGGCGTCATCGACAGGATGATCGCCTCGTTGTGCCTCATCTGAGCCTCGTCGATCTTGTCCTCGACGGCGGCGCTGTTCAACCCCGGGATCATCTCCAGCAGCGAACGCAAGCTGCCCATCTTGCGTACCCTCTGGAACTGCTGCAGGAAGTCCCCCAGGGTGAACGACCGGCTGTCGATCTTGGCCGCGAGCTCCTCGGCCTCGCGCACCTCCATCGTCGCCTGCGCCTTCTCGACCAGCGTGACCACGTCGCCCATCCCGAGGATGCGCGACGCCATGCGGTCGGGGTAGAAGGCCTCGAGGTTGTCGAGGTGCTCCCCCACGCCGACGAACTTGATCGCCTTTCCGGTCACCGTGCGGATCGACAAGGCGGCACCGCCGCGGGCATCGGAGTCGAGCTTGCTCAGGATGACCCCGGTGAGCCCGATCTTCTCGTCGAACGCGCGGGCGATCTCCACCGCGTTCTGTCCGGTCATCGCGTCGGCGACCAGCAGCACCTCGTCGGCCTTGACCGCAGCCCGCACGGCAGCCAGCTCGCTCATGAGCGTCTCGTCGACCTGCAGGCGCCCCGAAGTGTCGACGAGCACGGTGTCGAGCTGCAGCCGCCGCGCCTGCTCGAGCCCGGCCAGTCCGGCGGCCACCGGGTCGCCGGCCGCGGTGTCGCCGCAGAACTCGACCCCGACCTGCGAGGCCAGCACCCGAAGCTGCTCGACAGCGGCGGGCCGCTGCAGGTCCGCAGCCACCAGCAGCGGCCTCCTGCCGCGCTTCTTGAGCTGCAGGGCCAGCTTGGCCGCGGTCGTCGTCTTGCCCGAGCCCTGCAGCCCGCACAGAACGACGACAGTCTGCGTGTCCGGCCCCTTGAGGGCCAGGTCCTGCCGTTCGTCGCCGAGAAGCTGCACCAGCTTGTCGTGGACCAGCTTGACGAACTGCTGGCCCGGCGCCACGGAGCGCAGCACCCTTTCGCCGACCGCCTCCTCGACCATGCGGTTGACGAATCGCCGCACGACGCGCAGGTTGACGTCGGCCTCCAAGAGGGCGAGCTTGATCTCCTCTATGGCGTCCCGGATGTTCTTTTCCGAGATGTGAGCTTTCCCGCCGAGCTGCCTAACGATGTCCGAGAGTTTCCCTGAGAGGCGTTCCAGCATCCGGAGGCATCCTGACCACGAATAGTGGCTATATATATCGACAAAGCAAGGGGATGTCAACGCTGGGAGCCGGCAAATCGCCCCCAGCGTCGCCCCGCATCCAGGGCAGGGGGTCTCACGGTTGCGAAAAACCGGAACTTCCGAACGCGGCACAAACAGAAATCCCGTTTGTTCGCAGTGCCGGCCCCCCGCTTTGCGCCTGCCCTCGGCGCGGCCCGCGAAATCGGGCCCTCCCCCACAGCCCCGGGCTCTGCGCCCCCCGCAGAGCCCGGGGCGGGCTACCGCACCAGGAGTATGTGCCTCTCCAGGTAGCGCGCCCGCTGCCGCGCGGTCTCGGCCAATGAGCTCTCCGGGTAGCTCTCGAAGACCCTCCTGTACAGCCCTTCGGCCCGCCTCACGTCGCGCTGCGGCCCCTCGCTCTCGTACGCCCGCGCGAGCAGCATGTACACTTCGTCGCCGCGGCGCATGAGCTGGGTCTGCATCGCGAGGCTTTCGAGCACTTCGATGGCGGCCGCCCCATTGGACTTTAGAAGAAGGTAGGCGCCCGCCTCCAGCGTCCGTGCCTCGACATCGGCGGCAGGCAGGCGGCCCCGCCGCAGCGGCTCCAGGCCCCTCAGCACGCCGGGGTAGTCGTCGAGCAGCACGGCGATGCGCAGCAGGCCCGAGAGGGCCCTCGCCTGCATCTCGTCCGGCTCGACCGCATCGCTGCGCGGCGCGTTCCTGGCCCAGTACGTGCGAGCTGCCTCGAGGTCGCCCCTGGCCATGGAAACCACCGCTGTGCGGTCGTTCCTGTACGCCGGGTCTGCCTCTCCGAGCAGCTCCAGCTCCCGCAGGGCGTCGTCGTACTGCCGCGCCTCGATCAGGGTCTCGATGATGCCCCTCTGCGGCGCCGGTATCTGCGGCGAGCTCTCGCCCCGCTCCACGCGGGCTGCGAACTCCTGCGGCGAGATGACGCTCAGCTCCACGCGCGTGCCTGCCTCCGTGCCGCCCTTGCCGTCCTGCCGCTCGAACGAGAGCACAGCCGTGCCTGCGGCTGCCGTGCGGAACGAGAAGACCGTGCCCGACCGCTCCACAATCCTGGACAGGTACTCGGCCACGCCCGGCTCGGTGGTTCCGGTAAAGACCCAGCCGGTGCCGGGGAGCGCCACCTGCACGTCGTCGCCGCGACGAGCGTAGGCCTGGTGACGCGCGGCAGGTTCAGCCGCTGGGGCCGCGGGGGGCGGGGCTGGGGGGGGAGCGCTCGGCCGCGGCTGCTGCGGGGCCGCGGCTGCGCGCTGCGGC
>CAZKGO010000101.1:0-16866 GCA_964552235.1 uncultured Spirochaetales bacterium
CGTCCCCTCCCAGTTTATGCGTGCACCCCTGCTTTCGTAGCCGGCCGCGGCCCGCCCCCAGAGCGTTGAGGCGGCCTCTGCCGGCGCTGCGACCCTCCCCCGAACCGACCGCGGTCACTCGGGCCGCGGCCCGCGCCGCCGTCGCCGGGCGTCGACCGAACGACGGCGGGCCCGAACTCGCGGCTGCTAGAAGAACTCCCGCAGCCAGTCCTTCATGCGGTCGAAGGCGCCCTTGACGCCCTGGGGCTTGCGCCGGCGCTCCGGCGCGGCGGCGCCCGCCTTTTGTGAGCCGTACAGGAGCAACCCGATCGCCGTGGCGTAGATCGGGCTGGCCACCTCCTCGGCGAGGCCCGCCAGACGCACCGGCATCCCGATTCGCGCCGGCAGGCCGAACACCTCCTGGGCGAGCTCCTGCGTGCCCGGCAGCAGCGAGCCGCCTCCGGTGAGCACGATGCCTCCGCCCATCATCTTCAGGTAGCCCTTTTCGTCGGCCTGCTCCTTGGCCAGGGCCAGCATCTCGGTCATGCGCGGCTGGATGATCTCCACGATCTCCCTGCGGGCGCGGATCAGCGGAGCCCGCCCGCCGACGCCGGGGATGCTCACGGTCTCCTCCTCGTGGATCAGGCCGAGGTGGCAGCAGCCGGCCTCGTGCTTGAGCCGCTCGGCTGCCTCCAGGGGCGTCTTGAGGAGGATCGAGAGGTCGCTGGTGACCTGGTCGCCCCCCACCGGCAGCACCTCGGTGTGGTAGGGCGAGCCCTCGAGGTAGACCATCACGTCGGTGGTGCCCCCGCCCATGTCGATGAGCATCACCCCCAGCTCCTTCTCGTCGGGGGTCAGGACCGCCCGGGCCGAAGCCAGCGGCTCGAGGATCAGGTCGGTCACCTTGAATCCCGCCCGGTTGATGCACTTGATGATGTTCTGGGCGCTGGTCACCGAGCCGGTGATGATGTGCACCTCGGCCTCGAGGCGCACGCCGATCATGCCCAGCGGGTTGCGGATGCCCCTCTGCTCGTCGACGATGAACTCCTGCGGGATGACGTGCAGCACCTCGCGGTCCATCGGCACCGGGATCGCCTTGCCCGCGTCGATCACGCGGTCGACGTCCTCGCTGGAGATCTCCCTGCCGCGGCCCGTGACGGCCACCACGCCCCGCGAGTTGATGCCCTCGATGTGCCGCCCCGAGATGCCGGCGAACACCGACTGGACCTCGCGGCCCGACATCAGCTCGGCGGCCTCGACCGCCTCCAGCACCGAGCGCACGGTGGCCTCGATGTTCACCACCACGCCCCGCCGCAGGCCGCGCGAGGGCACCGTGCCCACGCCGACGATCTCCAGGCGGCCGGCGTCGTCGATCTGCCCGATGACCGAGCAGATCTTGGTGGTCCCTATGTCGAGACCGACTATCAGATCATCCCCCGGCACTGTTCGCCTCTCCTTTACCGGGCCGCCCGGTAGACGACCTCGCCGCTGCGCAGGTCGATCTCGGTCACTTCGGCGGCGGCCCTCGTGCGAGCCAGCACATCGATGACCAGAAACACGTACCTGAGCACCGTCTCGTCGATGCGGTCGGCCAGGCGCACCCGCATCCTGTGACCGACGGGAAACAGATCCAGCTCATAGTCCACGGCGTTGACCGCCGAAACCCTGATCTCGGAGACGAGGGCAAAGAGCTCGGGCGCGCCGGCGCGCAGCTCGGCCAGGTCGGCGAGCAGCGGCCGCAGCATCGGCGGCATCGCGATGCCGAGCGACGGGCTGAACGAGAGCCCCGAGATGATCGGCAGGTCCGGGATCGGGCCCTCGCCTCCGACCCGGAAGACCAGCCCCTGCTCGTCGAACACGACGGGCACGGCACGGTCGCCCGAGCGGCCGATCGCCAGAGCGAGCGGCTTCCGCCCGGTGACGGCCAGGCGCAGCGTGTCGGGAAACACCTTCTGCACGACGGCGTCACGCACCAGCGGGTAGGCCTCGAGGCGGCGCTCGATCTCGGCGGCGTCCAGCGACAGGTAGCGCTCCGAGCCGTCGATCGCCGCCATCGCGAGCAGCTCCTCCTGGGGGATGTCGAGATCGCTCGACAGCACCACGGTGCGCACCACCATCCGCGGCATCAGCACGATCTGCACGACGAGCTCGACGAGGGCAAGCAGGGCAAGCACCGCCACCAGCGGGCCGAGGACGCGGCGGGCCAGGCGGCCCTCGCCGGCCCCCGTTCGTCGGAACATGATGCCCTCAGACATCGGAGAGCCCCCCGACCCGCCGCGGCCCGGCGCAGCGCGACACGTTGAGCAGCAGCCCCACCATGGCGAGGCTCACCAGCATCGAGGAGCCGCCGTTGGAGAAGAAGGGCAGCGTCACGCCGGTGGCGGGCGCCAGACCGCAGACTACCGCCATGTTCAGCAGGGCCTGGAACAGGATCGCGGTGGTCACGCCAAAGGCCAGGTAGCGGGCAAAGGGGTCGTCGCAGGCGGCCGCGATCGCGTACCCGCGCGCCGCCAGGAGCACGAACAGGAACAGCACCCCGAGCATGCCCAGCAGGCCGAGCTCCTCGCCGATGACGGCGAAGATGAAGTCCGAGTGGGCCTCGGGCAGGGCGCCGAACTTGCGGGCGCCGAACCCCAGGCCCCGGCCCCATAACCCGCCGGCGGCCAGCGCCGTGCGCGCCTGCAGCACCTGAAAGGAGGCGCCCGCCGGATCCCGCGTCGGGTCCAGGTACGCCACCACGCGCTGCAGGCGGTGCTCCCGCACGAACATCAGCGTGAGGGCGAGCGGCAGGAGGATCGAGGCGATCAGGGCCAGGTGGATGATGCGCGCGTTGGCCACGAAGAACAGGGCGAGGGCCAGGAGGAACACGAAGACGGCCGTGGAAAAGTTGTTCTGCAGCAGGATCAGGCCCGCGACCACGAGCACGACGATGAGGGGGGGCAGGATCCCGTTGACCGCGTCGTCGAGCCGGTCCTGCTTCTTGCTGAGCAGCGCCGAGACATAGATCACGACCGTGAGCTTGGCGAGCTCCGACGGCTGGAACGACATGTCGGCAAAGAAGATCCAGCGGCGGGCCCCCATCACCGGCACCCCGACGCCGGGGACGAAGGGCAGCATCAACAGAACGAAGGTCGCCAGGAGCAGCGCCGGCACCGCCCTGCGGACCAGCTCCAGGGGCGTCCAGGAGGCGAGCACCGCCGCGGCCAGGCCCACGAGCACCCACAGAACCTGCCGCTGCACAAAGTGGGTCGCCGCCCTGCCGAGACGCTCGGCGTGAGCGTAGGAGGCCGAGTACAGGACGGCGAGGCCGAAGCCCACCAGCAGCATGGCCAGCAGGACGAGGGCCAGGTCGCCTCCACGGCGGTCGACGCGCTCCATCGCGGCTCCTATTGGATCTTCAGAGTCGAGAGGCCGATCAGCGCGAACAGCCCCCCGAGGATCCAGAAGCGGATCACCACCTTGCTCTCGTGCCACCCGGCGAGCTCGAAGTGGTGATGAATCGGCGCCATGCGGAAGATCCGCCGTCCGGTGAGCTTGAAGTGGGCTACCTGCAGCACCACCGACGCGATCTCGATCACGAAGACGCCACCCACGATGAAGAGGAGGACCTCCTTCTTGATGATCATCGCCACCACGCCGAGCACGCCGCCGAGGGCGAGGCTGCCCGTGTCGCCCATCCAGACCTCGGCCGGATGGGCGTTGAACCACAGGAAGCCGACCAGGGCGCCGAGCAGGGCGAAGCAGAAGACCATGATCTCGCCGGCGCCTTCGACGTACGGCACCTGCAGGAACTGCGTCCAGTCGACGCGGCCGGTCACGTAGGCCAGCACGGCGAACGTAGCGGCCACGAAGATCACCAGGCCGGCGGCCAGACCGTCGAGCCCGTCGGTAAAGTTCACGGCGTTCGAGTAGCCGGCCAGCAGCAGGACGCACAGCGGCACGTACATCCAGCCAAGGTCGGCCACCGGCGTCTTGAGAAAGGGCAGGTACAGGAGCGTCGTGTGGGGATGGCGCTGGCTCACGAGGGCGGCGCCGATCCCCGCGGCGAGCAGCAGCTGCAGGCCCAGCTTGGCCGCCGGAGCGAGCCCCCCGCTGTCGCGGCGCAGCACCTTGAGCAGGTCGTCGACGAAGCCGATCGCCCCGTAGGCGACCAGGGCCCCGAGCAGCAGCCACGAGTGGGGGCTGCCGAGGTCCTGCCACAGCAGCGTCGAGATCACGACCGAGACGATGATCAGCACGCCTCCCATCGTGGGGGTGCCCGACTTGCCCTGGTGGGTCCGGGGCCCGTCGGCGCGCACGGTCTGGCGCGCCCTGAGGCCGGCGAGGGCGCCGATCACCGAGGGGCCGAGCAGGAAGGCGATCAGCAGCGCCGTGATCGCCGCGTAGGAGGCGCGGAAGGTGATGTAGTTGAAGATGTTGAACAGGGACGACAGCGGCTGGAGGGGCAGCAGCAGCTTCAGCAGCATCGGGACCCCCTCATGCCGCCCTCCCGCCGAGCGGATCGAGCAGCCGCTCGAGGGCCAGGCCCCGCGAGCCCTTGATCAGCACCAGGTCGCCGGGCCGCAGCTCGGCGCGCAGCGCCGCGGCAAGCCGCTCGAAGTCGCAAGTCCACAACGCCAGCCGCTGCGGGCACAGGGCGCGGCAGGCATCCTCGCCCGCCTTCATCTCTTCGCCGAAGAGGAAGATGCGGTCCAGACCGCCGCAGGCCAGGCGCCCGGCCTGCTCGTGCGCGGCTTCGCTGCCGGCTCCGAGCTCAAGCATGCTGCCGAGCACAGCGATCCTGCGCCCGCTCCAGGGCACCGAAGCGACAAAGCGCAGGACTGCGGCCAGCGACTCCGGGTTGGAGTTGTAGCAGTCAAGCAGCAGCGTCGTTTCGCCGCGCAGCAGCTGGCAGCGGCCGAACAGCGGCCGCACCTTTTCCAGGCCGGCCCGGATCGCCTGCGGCCCGACGCCGAGCGCCGAGGCTGCGCTGGCCGCGGCCAGGGCGTTGGCCAGGTTGTGGCGCCCGAAGAGGGGGAAGTGGACCCGGAGCCCCTCCCAGTCGATGGCCATGCCATCCAGCCCCAGGTCCACGCTCCCCCTGTACCCCCGGGTGGTTCGTTCTCCGAAGGTCAGTACGTTCCCGTTCACGTCGCGCCGCAGGAACTCGAGGTACTCGTCGTCCTCCCACAGGAGGCCGGTCTCTTTCCCGGTGAAGCGCGAAAAGATCTTCTTCTTCTCGGCCGCGATCCCGTCCCGCGACCCCAGCTGCTCGCCGTGGGCGCTGCCGATGTTGGTGATCACCGCCAGGTCCGGCCTCAGGACTCCCGCAAGGCGGTCCATCTCGCCGGGGTGATCGACCGCCAGCTCGAAGACGCCGTAGCGGTGGTGCGGGCCCGCCTGGAGGGCAGCCAGCGGCAGCCCCGACTCCGAGTTGAGGTTGCCCTCGCTGATCACCGTAGGCGCGGCCTCGGCCAGGATGCTGCCGATCGCCTCCTTGGTGGTCGTCTTGCCCGAGCTGCCCGTCACGCCGACGCGGGTCATGGCTGCGAGGCGCCCGAGATGGCGGGCGGCCAGGCCCTGAAAGGCGGCCAGCGTGTCCTCGACGGCCACCACGCCGGCGCTGGCCCCCGAGGCGGCCAGCCGCGCGCGCACCAGATCCAGCCGGTCGCGGCGGACCAGCAGGCAGACCGCGCCCCTGCGCACGGCGTCGGCCACGTGCTCGTGACCGTCGGTGCGGGCGCCCGGCAGGGCGACAAAAAGCGCGCCGGCGCTGGCCTTGCGCGAGTCGATGACGACGGCCGTGAGCGGCCACGCCGGGGAGTCGGCGAGCAGCGCGCCGCCGGTGCCCTCCAGCACCAGGGCGCGGTCGAGGGCTGCCGCTGCCATCCTACTCGCCCTCCCCCCCGAGCTCGATCCTCAGATCAGGCTCGACGCCGGGCTCCAGGCCGAGCCGCTCGCGGGCCAGCCGCTCGATGCGGGCCGGCGAGCGGAACACGGCGATGGCCGAAAGCAGCCGCTTGTTCTTCTCGAGCCACTCCCGCTGCTGCTGGTCCAAGGTCTCGATGCGCGAGAGCAGGGTCTGGGTGCGGTGCACCTGCCAGATCTTCAGGCCGAGGAGCGCCGGCACGGTGGCCGCGAACAGCAGCAGGAGGACTTTCTTCACGCGCTCACCCTCTCGATGACCCGCAGCCGGGCGCTGCGCGAGGGCGGATTCGCCCGGGCCTCCTCCGCGCCGGCCATCACAGCCTTGCGGGTCACGAGGCGGTACCCGTCCGCCGCGAGGCCGCGAAGCAGCCGCTTGACGATGCGGTCCTCCCCCGAGTGGAACGCGATCACGCCCAGGCGGCCCGACGGCCGCAGCGAGCGGCAGGCTGCAGTCAGCGCCGGGGCGAGGCGGTCGAGCTCTCCGTTGACGGCGATGCGCAGCGCCTGGAAGCAGCGCGTCGCCGGGTGGATGCGGCCGTGCCTGTAGGAGGGCGGCACGGCTGCGCGGATCAGCTCGGCCAGCTCGAGCGACCGCTCGATCGGCCGCTTGTTCCGCTCACGGACGACCCGCCGGGCGATGAGGCGCGAATAGCGCTCCTCGCCGTAGCGGTAGAACAGGTCCGCCAACTCCTCCTCGCCGAGGCCGTTGACCAGGTCGCGGGCCGAGGTCGGGGAGCCGGCGTCGAGCCGCATGTCGAGCGCCTCGTCACGGGCGAACGAGAAGCCCCGACCGCTGGCCTCGTAGTGGTAGCTGGAAACGCCCAGGTCGAACAACACGCGATCGGGCCCTCCCTCCCGTTGCGCCTCGAGCTCCGCGAAATAGTCGGAGAACCATCCCCGCCACAGCCGGAACCGCTCTCCGAAGCGCTCCAGCCTGACCTGCGCCACCCCGGCGATCGCGGCGTCGATCTCGACGCCCACCAGCCGGACCCCGGGCCACCGCTGCAGGATCGCCTCGGCGTGCCCGCCCTCGCCGAGCGTCGCGTCCACGAACAGGCTCGGTCCATCGGGCGGCGCCAGCAGGTCGAGCACCTCGGCCAGCAGCGCCGGCGTGTGGACCACGCCTCCGCTCACCGCCTCTCACCCCGTCCGAAGACGGTCGCCGATCTCCTCGGCCGCCTCGAGGAACCGGCCTTCGCTCGCCTCCCAGTACTGCCGGTAGGTCGGCTCGTCCCAGACCTCCAGGTGCGTGAGCATCCCCAGGACGATGCAGTCTTTCGCCAGCCCGGCGTACTCCCGGAGAGTTGCCGGAATCACGATGCGGCCGCTGCGGTCGATGTCGACCTCCTGCGCCGGCGCCACGATCCTGCGGTGGATCAGACGGTCCTTCTCGTGGAACAGAGAGGTCGAAGCGAGCAGCTGCTCCGACTTGCTCTTCCACTGGTCCGGCGGAAAGAGCCACAGGCAGCGGTCAATGCCGCGCGTGAGGACGAGAACGGCGCCGGCGATTTCGGCCCTCACCCGGGCCGGGATCATCAGCCGCCCCTTCTCGTCGAGCGAATAGCGATACTCACCGGTGATCATCGCCACTCACTTCCACTTCTTCCCACTTTTTCCCACCACGAGCCTATATTAGCTTCGTTCTGCGAGTTGTCAATTGGCCGACCCTCTGAATCGACAGAATTACCGCATAGAGAAGCAGGATAATCTATATATCCGTTAAGTTGTTCGGCCAGTGCGGATGCTGCCGCGGCCGCCGCGGCTGCGGCCAGGCGGTTTGACGCTCGGGCACGGCAGGTGCTACACCTGTACGCGCGTTTCGAGGAGCCTCGCTTGTACCGCGTTCATTTCAAGTGGAAGGAAAAGGAAATCAGCCTCCAGGCGCGCAGCCTCGACCTGACGCACCCGTACTTCGTCTCGATCAAGGAACTGGTCTTCCCCGCGGGCAGGAAGATCATCATCAATCCCTCGGAGGACGAGGTGAGGCGCACGTTCGGGAGCAGCACCCATATCATGATCCCCTTCCAGACGGTGATCCTGATCGAGGAGTTCGAGGAGAAGAAGGGCCGCAAGGTGATGCCCTTCGGCATCGTGGCGGAAAAGGACGGGGAGGATGAGGATTGACGCGCGTCACCTGCCAGGTCGTCTATCCCGAGGGTGACGTCCAGGAGATCCCGCACCGCCTGCGCATCAACCAGCTGGTGGACCTCAACGGCTACCCGCTGCCTCCCCTGAGCCCCGGCGCGCGCATGATCGTCTACCGCGTTTATCGCATGAGCACCGAATCGCGCAGGGGCGAAGAGACCGTCTCCTATCACCTGGAGCTCGTGCGGCGCGACGAGCTGGGAGCGTGGTAGCCGCCGCGCCCGGTCGGCTCAGCCGTAGATGCGGTAGTCGATCTCGGGAAAGACGGTGTTGCGCTTTTCCAGCTGGCCGAGCCATTCGAGGTCCAGGGAGTTGGCCAGCAGGTCGGAGTAGATCCTGTTGAAGTTCCCGATGTGCTCGCGCATCCTGCGCACCGCGTAGGGCACCGTCGTGCCGGTCTTCATGATGAAGG
This sequence comes from uncultured Spirochaetales bacterium, assembly GCA_964552235.1. Taxonomy (GTDB): domain Bacteria; phylum Spirochaetota; class Spirochaetia; order SZUA-6; family CAVTHK01; genus CAVTHK01. Next base: position 8,444 of record CAZKGO010000101.1, read on the forward strand.
CCCAGTCCGACGCCTGCATCAGCAGCACCTCGCGCGCGGCTTGGTTGAGCGTTCGCCGCCGCATCCCGTCGCAGGTGGCGAACCGGCGCGCCAGCTCGCCCATGCGCTCGATCGCCTTGTGCACGTGGGGATAGATCCAGTCGTTGCTGCCGTCGAGCCATACCGACGCGTATCCCTTGTCGCCCCAGCTCGAGAACGAGGGCGTCGCCCGCTGGTTGCGCTCGAAGCGCTTGAGGTACTCGTCGGGGGTGATCATCTCCAGCCAGTCGGCTTCGGAGTGGATCTTCCCGATCAGGGCCTCGATCCAGTCCGGCCCCTCGAACCACCAGTGGCCGAACAGCTCCGCGTCGAAGGGAGCCACGATCAGCGGCGGCCTGTCCATCAGGCGCTCGAGCCGCTGCGCCTGCTTGCGCTGGCGGTAAAGAAAGTTGTCGGCGTGCTCCTGCACCGTGCGCAGCGCCTGCTCCCGGTCGTAGAGCGCCTTTTGCTCGCCCCGCCCCGTGATGGCGTGGTACTTGAGGCCGGTGTTGACGCGGATGTCGCCCTCGAGGATGTAGGGTCTCAGATAGTCCAGGGGAAGGTCGAACCCGATGTCCCTGTAGAACTCCCGGTAGGAGACGTCCCCTGGGTAGCCCTCTTCCTGCGACCAGACCGCCCGGGCCGCCTCCGGATCGCGGCCGAAGGCGGCGACCCCGTTGGGGCAGACCACGGGCGCGAAGACCCCGTAGCGCGGACGGGTGTCCGCGTAGGCGATCCCGTGAGAGTCGACAAAGAAGTACGCGAGCCCGAAGCGCTCCAGCGGCTCCTCGAGGCCGGGGTAGTAGCCGCACTCGGGCAGCCAGAACCCCCGCGGGCGCCGGCCGAAGACCTCGGCGTGGTAGTCGACCGCCACCTTGACCTGCGCCTCGACCGCCGTCGGATACTCGCGCAGCACCGGCAGGAAGGCGTGCGTCGCGCTGGTGGTGATCAGGTCGAGGTTGCCCTCGTCGCGAAACCGCTTCAGGACCGCGATCAGGTCGCGGCCATAGCGCTCGGTGTAGTCCTCGAGGTTGCGCTCGTACAGCGACAGGTACATGAGGGCGAGCCGGTGCAGCGCCGGCATCGAGCGCGTGCGGTCCGATTCCTTGTGGGCGAGATCGATCGTCCGCTTGAGGTGCTCGACGTAGCGGTCCTGCAGGAGCGGGTCGCGCAGCATGGTGGCCAGAGTCGGCGACACGGACAGGCAGATCCTGAAGCGGATGCCCTTTTCGGCCAGGCGTTCGAACACCCGCAGCATCGGCAGGTAGGTCTCCGAGATGCCCTCGAACAGCCAGTTCTCCTCGAGGAACCGCTTGTGCTCGGGGTGGCGGACGAACGGCAGGTGCGCGTGCAGCACCAGGGCGAGGTAGGCCTTGGGTATGCTCATCCCTATCCCGCCGACAGGATCCGCTGCGGGATCGAAGCCGAGCTCGGGATCTCGCCCACGGACCTGTGCAGCGACAGGGCGAGGATCGCCTCGCCGTCAACCGAGTCCCAGGCCGGATCCACCCGCTGCGAGAACCCCTCGGGCGGGCTCTCGATGACGTTGGAGCGCACCAGGAGGTGCTCCTTGCCCTTGTTCTTGTACAGCAGATCCAGGACGAAGCGCCCCCCGGCGCGGGGCAGGTTGATGTACCAGCGGGAGTCGGTGAGCTTGACCGAGATGTCGAAGCTCGAGCGCGCGTTGCGGCCGTTGAACCGAACGCCCTCGATGTCGTGCACGCGCAGCAGCAGCCGCACGTCCTTGTCGCGCCGCAGCTGGGCGAGGCGGTCCTGCCGGATCTCCCAGTAGGCAAAGGCCCAGGCGGGGTCGCGAGGCATGGCCACCAGCCGCGTCTCGTTGTAGCAGTCGGGCAGTGGGGGGGAGGCCGCGTCGCCGGTGTCGATCTCTTCGTCCCGGCTCGCGCTGTACTTCTTGGCCACGACGCTGACGACGCGGCCCGCCTCCTTCTCGCGTTCCTCGGCCAGCTCTTCGAAGAGATCGACGAGGAGGTTGACCAGGGAATCCTTGTCTATGGCGCTGTCGAGCTCCAGGCTCTGCCTCTCGGCGAATCGTCGCAGCTCCTCGACCGGAAGAGACTGCAGCCGCTCTCTGGTCATAGGGTCTCCTTCTCATCCCCCCTCTATTGCGCGCCGACACCACCGATGACGGACCTCGTCAACGGAAATCGAAGGAGTGATAATGACGCAGCGCTTGGGCTATACTAGCGAAGGCCCGCTGTGGGTGTCAACCCCTATGGGTCTCCGTGTGGGTGTTCGGCGGGCGCGCAGGCTCGGCCTGGAACAGCATCACGTCACCGAACCCCCAGCGCTTGGCCAGCCGGTCGGCCGGCCGCTTGATCAGCGGGGGCGCCGTGCCGACCGCGAGCCCGCCCCATGTCACGACCCGCAGCACATGGAAACCGGCCTCCTCGAGCATGCGGCGCAGCGTGCGCTTGCTGAACAGGGTGAGATGGTCGGCGATGGCGCTGCGCCAGCGGGCGCCGAAGAGGCGCGCCTGCAGGCCGTCGATGTTGGGAGTGGTGACCAGCGCCATGCCGTCGGCCCGGAGGATCCTGCGCACCTCGCGCAGCATCGCGGCGGGATCGGGCACGTGCTCGATCACGTGCGAAGAGTGCACGACGGAGAACGAGGCGTCGGCGAAGCGCATGTCCTCCAGGGTTCCGAGGGCGATGTCGACGCCCCGCCGCTCGATGCCGTAGCGGACCGAAGCCTCGCAGATCTCGACTCCCTTGGCCTTCCAGCCGAGGTCGCGCATGTGCTCCACGAGCATGCCGGTCGCGCAGCCGACGTCGAGAAAGCTCCTGTCGGCGAACCGCCCGGGCGGCAGCCGGTCGAAGCCCACGTCCTGCAAGCCGAGCCGCATGAGGTTGAAGAAGTTGCGGTCGTTCTCCAGCTCGTAGTCGAAGTAGCCGTCGCCGTAGCGGTGGCGCAGGTCGTCGAAGACCGGTTGCGGGTTCTGGTAGACGAGCCCGCAGCCGCGGCAGCGCCAGTAGGTGAAGCCGTCGCAGCGCAGCCAGAGGCTCCGCTGCCGGCTGCCGCACAGGTTGCAGGCCACCTCCCGCAGGCGTTCGCCCCGCGGCCCGATGGAAAACGTCTTCATGACCGCCGCACCCCTACGGCCTCACCTGCAGGCGAAGGTCCACGGTCCGGGAGGCCCCCCCGATGCCCTCGACGCGCACCTGCAGGTGAGCCTGGCCCTCGGGCAGGCTCACCCGTCCGAGCCGGTAGGTCCAGCGGTCTGCGTACACGTCCTCGTGCCGCGCGGCGCCCGACGAGAGCACGAGCCGGCCCTCGGCTTCCATCAGGCTCTCGAGCTTGATCTCCTTGACGATCTGCCCCGAATGGGCCAGCGAAAGGCGGTAGGGCGCCACCCGGCGCGCGAAACGGCCGTGGGTGACCGGATCGTAGGCCACGACCAGCACCTGCCCGGATCCGGCGGCCACCGCCATGCCGTCGGCCAGAGGCACCCGCATGCCATCCCGCTCGAGGAGCACCCCCTCGATGACGGGGGCTCCGGAGGCAGCCGGCGCCGGCTGCAGCGGCGGCTTGTCCGGCTTGATGGGGTTGAGGAACCGCCGTTCCCGGGCATCGAGGATCATCAGGGCGAGCCGCGGCCCCTCGACGGCGCCCGTGTCGCCCACGATGCCCAGGCCCGAAAAGCCCGGCGCCCGGGCGACCGCCTGCCACAGCGACGCCAGCGTCGAGGCCGGCAGGTCGGGACGCAGGAGGAACCGATCGCCGCGCCGCTCGTAGCTCGAGCGCACGAGCTGCGAAGCGTCTCCGGCCCCGGCGGCGATGGCGTCCAGCTCGGCTGCCGAAAGCGAACGGGGCCGGGCCCGGACCCGCGCGGCTGCGCCGGCGTGCGCCGCGAGGTGGCCGTACACCGAGACGATGCCGCCCTCGTGCAGAAGCGCCGCCATGTTCCCGCTGCCGCGCGGCACCGAGCTGTAGGCGCCCTCCTGGTAGCGGTAGATCACCTCGCCGTCGGCCACGGGCCACACCCGCTGCCCCTGGCCCGCCAGCTCGATGCCCGCGGTGAACGAGCCGGCGCCGCTGTCGCCAAAGGTCCCGAGGAGGGGCGCCTGCTCCACCGGCCAGTCGAACCCCGCAGCCGCCTCCGCCAGGCAGGCGAGCGCTGCCGCCAGGCCGAGGACCCTCCTATTCACGGCGCACCTCCACCGCGACCAGGCGCGACCCGAACCCGACAACGAAGCCGCTGTCGGAGCCCGCCAGGAAGTCCGCGTCGCCGGCCAGCGGCTCGCGCAGGAGCAGCCGGTCCGGCGTGTGGTAGATGCGCAGCCCCGTGCCGCCGCCTCCTCCCTCGCCTGCCTCATGGAGCACGGCCCACAGCCGCTGCTGCGACGCCTCGGCCAGAGCGCGCACCGTGCCCGGCAGGGGGACGGCGGCGGCGATCCGCGAGCGCAGGTCGAGCAGACCGAGGCCGTCGGGCCGCTCGAAGTACAGCACCGCCCCGGGCCTGCTCGACGCGGAGAAGCGCACCAGCACCTCCCGCCTGAAGTCCGAGGCCAGCGCCAGGTTCACCACCGGCTGGAAGCGGCCTTCGCTGCGTCCGACCACGATCAACCGCTGAGGGTCGAGCCCGGCGACGCACGCCAGGGCGTCGGCGCTGGCCGCGCACCCGAGGATCACGCCCACGCGGCTGCCGTCGGGCTTGAGGCTGTAGACGGCGCGGCCCGCGTGATCGTAGAGCGACAGGGTCCCGTCGAGGAGGCCCACGAGCAGGCCGGCCTCGCTGAAATCGATGCAGGTGATGATCGAGGCGAACTCGCGCCGCCACAGGACGTCGCCCGAGCAGTCGACCCCGACGAGCCCCTTGGCGTCGCGCGACACCAGGAGGATGCGCTGCCCCGCGGCGTCGAGCAGCGGGTAGCCGCCCGCAGGGATCGCCGCGACAAGGCCGCCGCGGGGGTCCTTGACGACGAGGCTTGCCGGCAGCCGGGAGTAGTTGACGAACGACTGCGCGCCGATCGCCGCTCCGTACACCAGGGCCTCGCAGAAGAGCAGCTCGCCGTCCGGGTCGTAGTAGCCGACGCGTCCGCCGCTGACAAAGGGCCGGGGCGTGCCGCCGCCGCGCCCCGTCGCCGCCTTAGTGTCGATCACCCACGCCGGCTCGGCGACTAGCTCCTTTTCCATCGGCAGCGGAAAGAGGAGCAGGTAGGCCGCAGCCAGCCCCACGGTCGCCGCCAGGGCCCGATGCCTCTTCTTCGCGCTCACCCGGGGCCGCCCTATCCCTCTTTCGGCCGCGCGGCCGGCTGGTCGGTCCGCTTGACCTTGAGGTCGGTGTTGAGCTTGGCGCGCCAGACATCGACCCGCCGCTTGACCACCTCGGCCTTCTCAGCCTCGCCGAGCAGGATGTGCACGCGGCGCAGCGCGCTCAGGAGGTTGATCGCCACCTGCATGTCGTCGAGCCTCCGCGTCGACAGCTCGTACTTCTCCCGGTAGGCGTCCGCCGACGAGGCCAGGAGCCCGAGGGCGAGGTTCACGTGATCGCGGACCGCATCGTAGTTCTTGTAGGCGGGGTCCAGCTTGCCGAGAAGAGTCTTGAAGTTGATCAGGTTCTTGACCACGACGGCGAAGCGCCCCCCGATCTCGACGAAGGACCACTTCCATTTCGAGTTCGCCCCGTAGCCGTCCCTGACGCTGTCGATCGAGAAGCCGAGCTTGCGCACGAGGGCGTGCTTCTCGTTGTCGCCGAGGGCGGCGTCGACGGCCTCGACGGCGGCCTCGTAGTCGGAGAACGGGCAGTCGATGCAGTTCGACACCGCGGCCTCGAGGTGGATGATGGCCTTGTAGCAGCACTTGCGGGCGTCGTTGAGGATGTTCTCGTTCCGGATGTTCAGCAGCGCCACCGACAGCGAGTTCATGAGCGTGTAGTGCGAGACCAGGTCCAGGTTCCTGTCGGCGAGCATCAGCCGCAGCCCGGCCTGCGACAGGTCGCCCTTTCGCAGGCCCGCCTCGACCCGGCGCTCCTCCTCGCGGATCGCCGCCGAGGCGCTCCGGTACTCCCCGATCACATCCATGTAGCGCTTGCGCGCCAGCTCGCCGATCTTGGCCATTTCCCGTCCAGCAGCCCCCGGGGCTTCTCCTTTCCTGGGGACCGGCCGCGGCGGCCGGTCCGGGCGCCCGGCCTACGCCCCGTAGCGCTCCATCAGCTCGCGCGCGTGCTGCAGCGAGGTCTCGCTGCCCGCATCGCCGGACAGCATCCGGGCGATCTCCTCGGCCTGCCGCTCGGCCCGCACGCTCTCCACCCGCGTGAGCGTCCTGCCGCCGCTTTCCACCTTCTCGACCCGCAGGTGATTGTCCGCCCGAACCGCGATCGTGGCCAGGTGCGTGATGCACAGCAGCTGCTTGGTGGACGCCAGCTTCGCCAGCCGCTCGCCGACCGCGAGGGCCACCTGCCCGCCCACTCCGGTGTCCACCTCGTCGAAGATGAGCGTACTGATATGGTCGGACTCGATCAGAACGCTCTTGATCGCCAGCATCACCCGCGAGATCTCGCCGCCCGACGCGATGAGGCGCAGGCGCTTGAACGGCTCGCCGGCGTTGGGGGCGATGACGAACTCGACGTCGTCGAGCCCCTGGGGGCCGATCGAGGGCTTGCCGTCCTCGCTGTGGCGCGGCTGCACGAGCACGCCGAACCGCGCCTTGGGCATCCCGAGCTGGGCCAGCTCCGCCTCGACCAGCTGCTGCAGCCGTCCGGAGGCGGCCTTGCGCCGCTGCGACAGCTCGGCGGCCTTTTCCTGCAGCTGCCGCGCCAGCCGCTGGATCTCGGCCGACAGGCGCTCCTTTTCGTCTTCCCAGTTCTCCAGGGCGTCGAGCTCGCGGGCGCACCGCTGCCGGTACTCCAGCACCTCGGCCAGGGTGTCGCCGTACTTCCGCTCGAGGCCGTGGATGAGGGCCAGGCGGGCCTCGACCTGGGCGAACCGCTCGGGATCGTAGCGCACGTCTGAGAGGTAGCCCCTGATCGTGGCGTCGAAGTCCTCGATCTCGAAGAACGCATCCTGCAGCTGGTGGCTGGCCCGGGCCAGATTGGCCTCGATCTGCGCGATGTCCTCCATCGCCTCGCGGCAGCGGCGCAGGGCGGCGAGGGCTCCGGTGCCGCTGCCCGACAGCAGGCCGTGCACCTCCTCGAGCAGGCGGAAGAGCCGTTCGTGGTTGGCGAGCACCCTGTGCTCGGCTTCGACGCGCTCCTCCTCGTCGGGGGCGAGGGCCGCCTCGTCGATCTCCTTGACCGCAAAGCCGAGCAGGTCGATCTCCCGCAGCCGCTCCCGCTCGCTGGCCACGAGCTTGGCGAGCCGCGCCCTGGCCGACGACCAGCCCTGGAAGAGCCCCGCCACCTCGGCCGCGAGGTCCTCGCAGCCGCCGAAGCGGTCGAGGAGCTTGCGGTGGTTCTCCACGTCCAGCAGCGACTGGTGCTCGTGCTGTCCGTGGTAGTCGAAGAGGAAGGCTGCCAACTGCTGCAGGTCGGCGCGGGTGACCGGGGTGGACTGGACAAAGGTCGCGCTGCGGCCCGAGCGCTTGATCACGCGGCGCAGGATGACCGAACCGTCCTCGGCCTCCAGGCCGCGGCCCGCGAGCCAGGCGAGGGCGTCGGGGTTGTCGGCGACCCGCACGATCCCGTTGACCACGGTCTCGTCGGTCTCGGAGCGGATCACCGAGGTGTCCGCCTTCTGGCCGAGCAGCAGTCCGAGGGCGCCGACCAGGATCGACTTGCCCGCCCCGGTCTCGCCCGTGAGCACGTTGAGGCCCGAGGAGAAACGAACGTGGACCCGGTCGATGAGCGCGTAGTTCAGGACCGAGAGCTCCTCAAGCATTCGGCTCTCCCGCCCAGTTCAGCTTCGAGCGCAGCACCTCGTAGAAGTTGCGCTTGTCCGAGCGGATGATGGCGCACTTCTGCCGGCCCATACTGTAGCGGACGCGATCGCCCGCCGCAAGCGGAAAGGTCCGCCGCCCGTCGAGGGTCAGGGTCACGTCGGCCCTGCGGGCCGGCTCGACCTCGATCTCGATGCGCTCGTGTGCCGGCACGACCAGGGGTCGGTCGGAGAGCGTGAACGGGCAGATGGGGATCAGCAGGAACGCCTCCATCTCGGGGTGCAGGATCGGTCCCCCCGCCGCCATCGCGTACGCGGTCGAGCCGGTGGGCGTGCTCACGATCACGCCGTCGGCGCGGTAGCGGCCCGCGTTGCTGCCGGCCAGCAGGAGCTGCAGGTGAATCAGGCGCGAGACCTCCCTGGTGGCAATCACCGCTTCGTTGAGGGCCTCGCCGACGAACACCTCCTGTCCGCGCCTGTAGACCTCGCAGTGCACCATGATCCGCTCGCTGACCCCCAAGCAGCCGAGCCTGTACTGCTCGAACGCCTCGGGCCACTCCTCGCACTGCA
>CAZKGO010000102.1:0-16233 GCA_964552235.1 uncultured Spirochaetales bacterium
CGCCGAGATCGACGGCCTTCCGCACCAGCGACGTCCAGTGCCCCGCGTCCCGGTCCGGCTCCCCCAGCCGGTTGCATCCCATCGAGACCTCGGAAACAAACAGCCCTGTATTCCCCAGCTTCCTGTAGTGCATCGACAACCTCCCGTTGTTCGGGTTCTCCGAGGTCGAGGCCGCGGGTTTTTGCGGCGATGGACCTTGACACCTGCCCGGAGTCTGGTACAATCACCCAGTGGTCTGACCACCGAGGCCTTGGCCTGATGGTCGACGGGCAATCTGCCACGCGGTCGATTGTCAAGTCAACCGGCGCGTGAGCGTCCATATCGAGAGGAGGAATCATGAGGCACATACGTCTGTTCGTGGTGCTGGTGGCTCTTACGGGCTTCTCCACGCTGGCCTGGGCGAGCTCCCAGTCGGAGACGAGCAAGGTTCCCACGGCTGACAAGCCAGCCAAGATCAAGGTCTGGGTCCAGGCCGATGCGGTGCGTTATCCCGGCTTCGAGGCGGTAACCGCGAAGTTCCGGGAGAAGTACCCGAAGATCGAGGTCGAACTGACCAACGTCCCCGGCGGCTGGGAGGACCTGTACCGCAAGCTGCTGGCCACTTATGTGAGCAAGAGCTGGCCGGATGTGCTATACGCCAAGGGAGACCTGCTGGTCGACTATGCCTCGCGCGGTATGCTCACCGATCTGACGCAGTTCTGGAAGCGCGACAAGGACACGGTGCTCAACGCCAGCCCTGTGTTCCACAAGCACGTCGAGCAGGGCTGCTCGTGGCAGGGCAAGATCTACGGTCTTCCCCGCGGCCAGTACTGGATGACCTTTTCCTATAACAAGGGCCTCTTCGCCCAGGCCGGCCTCGCCAAAGCCCCGGCGACGTGGGAGGAGCTGCGCAACACCTCGATTAAGATCCACAGCCTCGCGCCCGACATCTACGGCTTCGCCATCTACACCCATGTCCGCAACGACCCGACGGGACGAGAGACGATGCTCGATTCGTGGACGCGCCAGGCCGGCGGTCGGATCATGGAGTACAAGGCTGGCAAGCCGGTCTACAATCTCGCCGGCAACGAGAAGGCCGAGGAGGCTCTGAAGTTCCTCCACGAGAACCTCTGGGGCAACAAGTCCTTCATGCCGCCGGACAAGGACTCGGCCCGTGAGACCCTCCAGTTCGCCGGCAAGGTAGCCATGTGGTGGGGCCACGGCGGCCACATATCGCGCTACGTCAAGGCGGCCCCGAACCTGGACTGGACCATGGACCTGATGCCCGGACAGGTGCACGCCACCTACATCGCAGACCAGAAGTGGATGGTCAGCGGCACGACTCAGTTCCCGGCCCAGAGCTGGGAGTACATCAAGAACTTCACCTCCAAGGAGATGGAGGCGCTCTTCGCCCCCTACGAAGGCCATTTGTCCGTGTGGCAGGACAACTGGAAGCTGCCGGTCTACTCGCACCAGGCCTTCGCCGGCCTGATCAAGCAGCTCCAGGATCCGGGCACGGAGGCCTTCCAGATCCACCCCAAGTGGACTACGGTGAGCGCGGCGATCGCCAAGGAAGTTCAGAAGGTCCTCTTCAACCAGGCGAGCCCGGCGGACGCGCTCAAGGCCGCCCAAAAGGGCGTCGAGGCTGTGCTCGCAGACTGACCTCCGGGCAGATGCGTGGGAAGGTCGCTCGCGGACCTTCCCACTGCTCGACCGCTTATGGCTAGACCAGCATCCTTGGGACACCAGATCTGGAAGAGCCGGATCAACTACCTGTTCATACTCCCGGTCGTGGCGGGCGTGATCCTCTTTCACCTGGGCCCGATGCTCGCCTCTCTCTACTACAGCCTGACCAGGTACGACGTCGTCACCCCGCCGCAGTTCGTCGGTCTGCGCAACTACGTCCGGCTCTTCGGCGACCCGGACTGGGTGCGCAGCCTGCTGAACACGCTGTACTACGTCGGCGTGGGGCTGCCGCTGCGCCTGGGGATCGCCCTGGGCACGGCCCTCCTGCTGAACCAGAAGGTGCGCGGGATCGGGGTGTTCCGCACGATCTACTACCTGCCAACCGTGACGGCAGGAGTCGCCATCTCGCTGCTGTGGCGCCTCATCTTCGAGCCGACCTACGGCCTGGCCAACTCTATCCTGGCCCTCGTCGGGGTCAAGGGTCCCTCGTGGCTCGGCGATCCGGTCTGGGCCATGCCTTCGCTGATCCTCATGATGAGCATGAACATCGGCCAGGCGATGCTGATCTTTCTCGGCGGCCTGCAGACGATCCCGGATCAGCTCTACGAGGCGGTGGATCTGGACGGCGGCCGCGCGTGGCACAAGTTCACCGCGGTGACCTTCCCCCACCTGACCCCTGTCCTGTTCTTCAACATCGTCATCGGCATGATCAGCATGATGCAGGTCTTCACCCAGGTGTTCGTTCTCGCCTCCGGCGGTTCGGGACCGCTGGATTCGCTGCTGGTCTACGTGATGTACCTGTACCTGAACGCCTTCCAGAACCTGAGGATGGGCTACGGGTCCGCGATGGCCTGGGTGCTGTTCCTGATCCTTCTCGTGATGACCATGATCCAGTTCCGGCTCTCCGGGCGCTGGGTCTACTACAAGGGCGGGCTGGACAAGCGATGAAACGGGGCTACACGCTGGAGCGCACGGCCGTTCGGACCGCCCTCTACCTGCTGCTGCTCGCCGGCGCTGTGGTGTTCCTGCTGCCCTTCTGGTTCATGGTGGCCGCTTCGTTCATGCCTCTGGCGCAGATCATGGGTCCGGGTCTCAAGTTGTGGCCCGAGGTGTTCCGCCCGCAGAACTACGTCGAAGCCTTCACGGTCCAGCCGATGACCCGCTTCTTCGTGAACTCCACGATCGTCACGGTCCTGTCGGTGATCGGAACGGTTGCTTCCTGCACCCTCGGGGGCTGGGGCTTCTCGCGGCCCTGGTTCCCCTGCCGCAACGTCCTGTTTCTGCTGGTGCTCTCGGTAATGATGATCCCGGGGCAGGTCACGATGATCCCGCTCTACCTGATCTTCACGCAACTCAAGTGGATCGACACGTACCTTCCGCTCATCGTGCCGCACTTCTTCGGGAGCGCCTTCTACGTATTCATGGTGCGGCAGTTCTTCCTCACCCTGCCTCCCGAGATGATGGAGGCCGCGACGATCGACGGCTGCGGCCAGCTTCGCACGTTCTGGAGCGTCGCACTGCCGCTGGTCAAGCCCGCCGTCGTCACGGTGGCGGTCTTCACCTTTGTCGCGGTGTGGAACGAGTTCTTCGGGCCGCTGCTGTACCTGAACTCGCCCGCCAAGTACACGCTGCCTCTGGGCCTTACGGCCTTCCGCGGCGAACCCGTCGTGCACTACGATTACTTGATGCCGGCCTCGACCGTGGCGATCCTGCCCGTGCTCGCGGTGTTCCTGTTCTTCCAGCGCTACTTCGTGCAGGGCCTCGCGTCGACCGGGCTCAAGGAATAACGAGGCGTGTCGGTGGTCTTTCAGCCGATCAAGAGCGAGAAGATCTACGTGACCGTGATCAGGCAGGTGAAGGCCCTGATCGACAAGGGGCAGCTGTCTCCCGGCGACCGCCTGCCTCCGGAACGTGAGCTCGCCTCGATGCTGTCCGTCAGCCGCGCGTCGGTGCGGCAGGCCATTTCAGCCCTCGAGGCCCAGGGAATCGTGGAGATTAGGCACGGCGAGGGCACCTACATCCTCGAGGCTGCCGCGACCGACGAGGTCATCGAGTCGTTCAGCCGCTTTCTCGTCCAGGAGCAGATCACGCCCCAGGAGATCCTGGAGACCCGCAAGATCGTGGAGTGCGAGTCTGCCCGCCTGTGCGCCGAGCGCGCTTCCTGCGAGCACGTGAGTCGCCTCGAAGGCCTGCTCGAGCGCCGCTGCGGCGGCCCTCGCACGCGGGAATCGCTCGCCGCCATGAACCACGAGCTGCACATGGCCATTGCCGAGGGCAGCGGCAACCGCGCACTGATCAAGGTCATGGAAGTGCTGCTCCAGATGATGCGCCTCAACATGTGGCCCGCTCTCAAGGAGATGAGCGAGCGGCGGGAGGAACGGGTCAACGAGCACCTCGATCAGCACGAGCGCATCGTGGAGGCAGTCGGCCGCCGCGACGGCGAGGGCGCCTACGCGTCCATGAAGCTGCACCTGGAGACGATCGAGCGGGAAATGCGCGAGGACCTGGATGCCGAGGGCAGCGCAGCACGGGCCGCGGCCGCCCCGGTGCCGTAGCGAAGGGAGTGCAGAGATGGAGAAGATCGGATTCATCGGCCTGGGCATCATGGGCAAGCCGATGGCCAAGAACCTGCTCAAGGCCGGCTACCCACTGGTGGTCTTCGACGTCGTGCCGGAGCCGGTCAAGGAGCTGGTCGCTGCCGGCGCTAAGGCGGCAAAGAACGCGCGCGAGGCGGCGCAGGCAAGCGACGTGGTCATCACCATGCTGCCCAACTCGCCGCACGTGCGCGAGGCTGTGCTGGGCAAGGACGGCGTCCTCGAGGGTGCCCGGCCGGGGCTGCTGTACGTCGACATGAGCTCGATCGATCCCATGGTGGCCCGCGAGGTCGAGGCCGAGGTCAAGAAGAAGGGCGTTGTGATGCTCGACGCGCCGGTGAGCGGCGGCGAGCCCAAGGCGATCGACGGGACGCTGGCGATCATGGTCGGCGGCCCGGCGGCCGCCTTTGAGCGGATCAAGCCGATCCTGCTCAAGATGGGCGCCTCGGCGGTCCTGGTCGGCGACATCGGCAGCGGCAACGTGGCCAAGCTCGCCAACCAGATCGTGGTGGCGCTGAACATCGCCGCGATGAGCGAGGCGCTGGTGCTCGCGGCCAAGGCCGGGGTCGACGCCGAAAAGGTCTACCAGGCGATCCGCGGCGGCCTGGCCGGCAGCACCGTGCTCGACGCCAAGGCGCCCATGGTGCTCGCCCGCAACTTCAAGCCCGGGTTCCGCATCGAGCTGCACATCAAGGACCTGGCCAACGCCCTCGCCGCGGCTCACGCCGTCGGAGCGCCGATTCCCCTCACGAGCCAGGTCATGGAGATCATGCAGGCCCTCAAGGTCGAGGGCAGGGAGAAGGAGGATCACTCGAGCGTCGTGCACTTCTACGAGAAGCTCGCCAAGGTCGAGGTAAAGAAGAAGGACTGACGTCGGGCTGAGGCACCGCCGTTGGCGGCGCAGGAAAACCTTGCAGCAAGGAGAGCACGAAATGACAAGACTCATGTTCGTCATGACCGTACTGGTCGCGCTGGTGCTGCCTTTGTGGGCGAGCGGCGCCGACGAGGCTGCCGCGACTTCGAAGCCGGTTCTACTCACGTGGTGGACGGCCGCCACGACGTCGCAGCAGGAAAAGATCGAGTTGATGGCCAGGAAGTTCAAGGAGAAATTCCCCAACGCCACCGTCGAGGTGACCGTCATCAACCAGTGGGCGGACCAGTGGCGCAAGATGCTCACGGCGGTGGCGGCCAACGAACCGCCTACCGGCTCGCGGATGAAGGACTACCAGGTCATGGATCTGGCCCGCCGCGGGGCCCTGCTGAACGTCAAGGACCGCTACGCCAAGGACAAGAAGGAGATGCAGGCCGACGACTACTTCGACAGCCTGGTCAAGGCCTACGAGTACAAGGGCGGCCTCTACGGCCTGCCCTGGCACGTCTACTTCTACCTGACGTACTACAACAACACGCTCCTGAAGAACGCCGGTCTGTCCGGGCCGCCTGACACGTGGGATCAGCTCATCGAGTACGGCAAGAAGATCACCGTCAAGGAGAAGAACATCTACGGCACCCAGATGATGAGCTACGCCGGAAACGACGCCTACATGGGCAAGATCGGCGAGATGTGGGCCAGGCAGCATTCGGCGACGCCCAAGACCGATCCCTGGAACCTGGACACCGATCCGCCGAGGTTCAACCTGACCTCGGACTCGATGAAGGCGGGCGTGCAGCTGTGGCTCGACATGATGTACAAGCACCAGGTGTGCCTGCCCCCCCAGTTGTCCAATCTGGCCAACCGGATCGAGAACAACCTGATCGGCGTCTGGTTCGACTCGCCGATCGGCGCCTCGGGCCTCCGCAGCCGCGGCAAGGTCGACTTCGACCTCGCCATTCTGCCCAAGGCCAAGAACCGCGCCACGGTCGTCGAGCAGAACGGGTGGGCCATCTTCGCCAACACCGGCAACGACAGGATGGCCTGGGAGCTCGCCAAGTGGGCCACGGGCCCCGAGATGGACTACCTCTGGTCCACCGACGGAGTCTACATGCCCAAGCGCAAGACCGAATGGACCAAAGAGCCCTTTGCGACGCACAAGGACTACAAGGTGGCCAGGGCGATGCTCGAGCATCCGGATGCCATCTTCCACACCGTGTATACTGCCGACTGGTTCCGCGTGATGATGGACTTTGCCGGAGTCCTGGAGGAGATCTACTTCCAGAAGAAGCCCCTCGATCAGGGCCTGGTCGACGCCCAGAAGAAGGTCGAGGCCACGCTCAAGGAGCTCGGCTACAAGTAGCCGCAGTCGAACCGTGAGGCGGCCGGCCGCGCGCCGACTCTGTCGGCCGGCCGCTCTCCATCTGGAGCCCGGACGCATGCGCCCGGGCAAGGAGCCGCTATGGCGATGTCCCGACGGGCCGCGCGCGTGATCCGGGAGAACCTCCGGGGCTACGCGTTCATCGGCCTGACCCTCTTCGGCATGCTGGCGTTCCGTCTCGCTCCGATGCTGCAATCGCTGTACTACAGCTTCACCCGCTACGACGTCCTCACCCCGCCGCGCTGGGTGGCGCTGGAGAACTACGCGAGGATTCTCGCCGAAGACGAGGTGTTCTGGAAGAGCCTCGTGAACACGGTCTACTACGTGGGCGTCAGTGTTCCCCTGCGCCTCCTGATCGCCCTTTTCCTGGCCATTCTCCTGAATCAGAAGGTCAGGGGAATGAGCGTGTTCAGGACGCTCTTCTACCTGCCCACGGTGACGGCCATGATCGCCGTGGCGACCCTCTGGCAGTGGGCCTTCGAGCCCGCCTTCGGCATCATCAACAACACCCTCAAGGTTTTCGGGATCAAGGGGCCGACCTGGCTCGGCGATCCGGCCTGGGCCATGCCCGCCATCATCATCGTCGCCTGCTGGCAGGTGGGCCAGCAGATGCTGATCTTCCTCGCCGGCCTGCAGAGCATTCCCGTGCAGCTCTACGAGGTCTGCGAGCTGGACGGCGCCCCGTGGTGGCGCAAGTTTGCAGGCGTGACGCTGCCGCTGTTGTCGCCGATCGTCTTCTTCAACATGGTCGTCGGCATCATCCAGTCGTTCCAGGTCTTCGCCAAGATCTACGTGATGACCGGCGGAGGCCCCGTGCGCTCCACCCTGGTGTACGTCATGTATCTGTACACCCGCGCCTTCACCTATCTCGAGATGGGTTACGGATCAGCGCTGGCCTGGCTCCTGCTCTTCATCATCCTGGGTCTCACGCTCGTGCAGATCGCCTCGTCGAAGTGGGTCTACTACGAAGGAGGCGCGCGGTGACCTCCGTCGCAGCATTCGTCGGCAGCCGGCGCGGCCGCGGCGCGCTCCGCGTCGGGCTCACCTACGTCGCCCTGAGCGCGGGCGCGGTCGCCTTCATGCTCCCCTTCGTCTGGATGCTTTCCAGCTCCCTCAAACCCCCCGCCGACATCTTCGAGATCCCCATCCGGCTGCTGCCCCGCACCTACCGCTTCCAGAACTACGTCGATGCGTTCCGCACCAAGCCGTTCGACCTGTTCTACCTCAACAGCGCCAAGGTCAGCCTGCTGTCGATCGTCGGCAGCATCGTCTCCTGCTCTCTGGCCGGCTACGGCTTCGCCCGACTCAGGTTCTGGGGCAAGAACGTCCTTTTCGTCGCTCTGCTGGCGAGCATGATGCTGCCGTTCCAGGTGACGATCATCCCGCTGTTCATCATCTTCCGCCAGCTCAAGGCGCTGAACACCCACTGGCCGCTGATCCTGCCGACCTTCTTCGGCACCGCGTTCTTCGTGTTCCTGATGAGGCAGTACGTCCTCACCCTTCCGGGCGAGCTCGAGGAGGCGGCGATCGTCGAAGGGGCCAGCCACGTGCGGGTCTTCGCCCAGATCTTCCTGCCGCTCGCAAAACCCGCGCTGGTGACGCTGGCCATATTCGAGTTCCAGGCGACCTGGAACGAGCTGTTCAACCCGCTGGTCTACCTGAACACCATGCGCAAGTTCACCGTCGCGCTCGGGCTCGCCCAGTACTCGGACGAGATGGGGGAGAACTGGCACCTGATGATGGCGGGGGCGGCTACGTCGACCCTGCCGCCGATCCTGGTGTTCTTCCTGTTCCAGCGCTATTTCGTCCAAGGGATCGCCCTCACGGGGCTCAAGGGATAGAGCCGGCCGCCGGCCGGCAACAACATTTGCGGGAGCACGGAATGAATGAATGGTGGAAGGGATGGCCGTGGAGGTTCATCCAGACGAACCTGCGCGAGATCGACATGATCGACATCGACGCGGACCGCTACGTGGCTGACATGAAGGAGTTCAAGGCCACGATCGCCATGATCAACACGGCGGGGATTATCGCGAGCTACCCGACCAGGCTGCCGTATCATTTCCAGAGTCCCTTTCTCAAGGGCTCGAGCCTGGCCGAGATCACCGCGGCCTGCCACAAGGCGGGCATCAAGGTGTTCGCCCGCACGGACTTCTCGAAGATCCGGCGGCCGATCTACGAGATGCACCCCGAGTGGGCCTACGTCAGTCCCGCCGGGACCATCGTCGACTATCACGGCGACGTGCACGCCTGCATCAACGGCGGCTACCAGCAGGAGTACTGCCTCAGGATCATCGAAGAAGCGATCACCACCCTCGACATGGACGGGATCTTCTTCAACATGGGGGGCTATCAGACCCGCGACTACAGCGGCGTCCATCACGGCATCTGCCAGTGCGAGAACTGCAAGAGGCTGTTCCGCGAACGCTTCGGCCTGCCGCTGCCCATGGCCGAGGACCTGCATGACCCGGTCTATCGCAAGTACCTAATCTTCAAGCGGGAGACGACCAGGGCGCACAAGGCCAAGATCGACGCCTTGATCCACAGGATCCGGCCGGACATGATCATCGACCGAGCCTACGAGCTGGGCAGCGGGTACGTGCGCCAGGAGTCGAACACGGCGCTCGACAGGCCGCTGCCGCACTGGCCCTACAGCGGCACCGACAACACCAAGTGGGCCGTCGGCTCCTACCCGAGCATGATTTCGAGCAACACGACCGTCGACTTTATCGACTTCCCCCACAGGCACGTGGCCGTGTCGCCCCACCAGCAGAAGCTGCGGCTGGTCGAGTCGCTGGCCAACGGGGGCGCCCTCGACTACTACCTGATCGGCCGCCTGGACAATCACGAGGACAAGAGCGGCTACGCCGGGATCAAGGAGATCTTCCACTACCACGCGGCCCACGAAGACGACTACCAGGACCTGGAATCGAAGGCCGCGATCCTGCTCCTCAAGCCCGCCGAAGAAGGCAGCCAGGCCGAGTTCCGCGGCTGGTTCCGCTTCCTGCTGGAAAGCCATCAGCTCTTCGACGTCTGCCTCGTGGCTGCGGCGACGGACATCTCCTGGGGTCGCTACCGCACGATTGTCCTGCCCGACACCCGTTACGTGAGCGACGCCCTGGCCGCACGCATTGACGCGTTCGTCCAGGCCGGCGGCACCCTGGTCGCCACGGCACAGAGCGGCTTCTGCGACGACGACTTCGAACGGCGGACCACGCCCGCGCTCAAGTGCCTGGGCATCCGCGCGGTCGACCGCATCCGCGAGCACATGAGGGGCGCCTACTTCAAGCTGTCCGCCGCGGAGCAGCGGCTCCTGCCCCGCTTTGCGGTCACCTCGCTCGTCTACCTCGACGGCGAGTACGTGTTCGCAAGCTACGAGGAGAACGCCGTGCAGCATCTCAAGCTGCTGCCTCCTCAGCCCTACGGACCGCCGGAGCGCTGCTACCCGCTGCACCCCCTGGTGGACCGGCCCTGCTTCGTGGTCAATCCCCACGGCAAGGGCAGAGCGGCCTATTTCCCCTGGAAGCCAGGCGCCCTCTTCCACAGGCAGGGCTACCCCAACACGTCGGACCTGGTTTGCGACGTTCTGGAAAAGGTGCTGGGGATCGCGCCTGTCGGGGGCAACCTGCCGCCGATGGTTCAGGTGACGCACCAGCGGCGCAGGGACGGCAAGGGCGAGCTCGTGCACCTGGTCAACCACACCGGCCATTTCGGCGTGAGCTTCTTCGCGCCCGTCACGCTGAGCGGCCTGAGCGTGGAGATCGGCTGCGGGAGCGCGCCGCGCTCCGTCAGGAGCCTGGTGACGGGAGCTGTGGCCGACTACGGATGGGCCGGAGGCAGGCTCACCATCAAAGTGCCGAAGCTCGAGCTGTTCGAGGCGTTCAAGATCGAAGCTTGAAGCCGAGCGGGCGCTCGCTTCGATCGTTTCGTTCGTGGGCAGCTTCAGGGCGCAGCCGCTCAGCTCTTCTTTTCGCGGGCCTTGAAGAACGCCTCCAGCCTGCGGGCCGTGTCCCCCGACGCCAGGCACACAGCAGAAGCCGTCGCCTCGGCAAGGAGCGCCGCCGGCCGGCGCTCGACGCCGGCCGCAAGGATTCTCTTGGTCAGGGATAGGGAAAGGCGGGAGTTGCGCCGGATCGCATCGAGAGTGCTCGAGAGCCAAGCGTCGAGCTCGGATTCGCTGCCCGCAAAGACCGCGAGCCCGATCCGGCACGCCTCCGCGGCATCGATGATCCTGCCGGTGGCGATGAGCTCGCGCGCTCGCGCCGGCCCGACGAGCGCGGGCAGTCTCGCGCAGCCGCCCCACCCCGGGACGAAGCCGAGCCCCGCCTCGGGCAGGCCGAAGCGAGCAGCCGTCGTTGCCGCGATAAAGTCGCAGGCCATGGCCAACTCGAGCCCGCCGCCAAGGCAGTAGCCTGCGACCCTGGCGATGACCGGGACCGGCAGGTCCGCGAGAGCGTTGAACACCTGGTGCCCCCGCTCGACCCAGGGACCGATCGAGTCCTTGTCGATCGACTTGAGGGCCTCGAGGTTGGCCCCGACGACAAAGTACTTGGGCGACGCGCTCTCGACGATGACGGCGCGGACTCTGTCTGCCGAGGCCCCCGTCGCCAGGTCAGCAACGGCGGCCTCGAGATCGGCCAGGACCTCGTAGTCGAGCGTGGGCGGCTTACCGGGGGCCTCGGGCTCGAAGATGACGCGGGCGACTTCGCGGTCGATGCTGCGGCGCACCAGGGTTCTCACCTGAAGATCTCCGCGTCCATGGTCTTGAGGTTGGGATCGACGACAGGCTCGAAGCCCATGCGCCCGAGCACGTCGCGCTTGAGGTCGACCCCGGGGGCAATTTCGATCAGGTGGACCCCATCGCCCCGGAGCTCAAAGACCGCCCGTTCGGTAACGTACAGGACCGGCTGCCCGCTGCGGCGGGCGTAGTCGCCGCTGAAGGTGATCTGGTTCACCTTGTCGACGAGCTTGCTCAGCTTGCCTTCGCTCGTGATCCTCAGAACACCCCCGCCGACTTCGCAGGCGAAGTCCTTGGCGGTAAAGGTGCCGCAGAACACGACCTTCTTGGCGTTCTGCGTGATGTTGATGAATCCTCCGCAGCCGGCGAGCATCGATCCGATCCTGCTGGAGTTCACATTGCCCTGCCGGTCAGCCTCGCCCATACCGAGAAAGGCCAGGTCGAGGCCGCCGCCGTCGTAGAAGTCGAACTGCGCGTCCATCGGGATGATGGCCTCGGGATTGTACGACACGCCGAAGATGACGCCTCCGACCGGAGTGCCGCCCACGGCTCCCTGCTCGACCGTCATCGTGACGTCGTCGATGATGCCCGCCTCGGTCGCTACGGCGGCCACTCCGCTCGGAAAGCCGTATCCGAGGTTGACGACGGCTCCCTTGAACAGCTCCCTGGCGGCGCGGCGGGCCACGACCTTGCGCTCGTCGAGCGGGATCGGGGGAATGCTCTCCCGCGGCACCTTGATGCGCCCCGAATAGGCCGGGTTGTAGACGTCGAGGCAGGTCTGCCGCTGCCCGGGATCGACGACGAGATAGTCGACGTAGATGCCGGGGATCCGCACATCCTGGGCGTCGAGCGTTCCGGCCTGGGCCAGGTACTTGACCTGGGCGACGACGATGCCGCCCGAGTTCTTGGCGGCCTGGGCGATCGCCAGGTCCTCGAGAAAGGCACCCTCCTCTTCACAGGTGATGTTGCCCTTGGTGTCCGCGGTGGTCCCCCGCACAAAGGCTGCGTCGAAGCGGAAGCGCGGCCAGAAGAGGTACTCCTCGCCCTTGATGGTGAGCACCTCCACCAGGTCCTTTTTCGTGACGGAGTTCATCCTGCCGCCTTCGAGGCGGGGATCGACGTAGGTTCCGAGCCCCACTTTCGTGATGACTCCGGGCGTCTTCGCGGCCACCGACCGGTACATCTGGGAGAGAACTCCCTGGGGAAAGTTGTAGCTCTCGACCTTGTTGTCCACGACGAGCCTGGCCATGGCCGGCGCCATGCCGAGATGGCCCGCGATGTCGCGCCCGACCAGGCCTGGCTGCGCGAGATAGTCGAGGCCGATCTCTTTCTTGTCGCCGAGCCCGGTCGAATGGACCATGGTGAGGCCGCGGGGCGAGCCGCTTTCGCGGAAGCGGGCGCCCAGCGCGGCCAGAAGCGAAGTCGGCTCGCCGAGCCCGCCGCCGGAGCCCTGCACGGCGACCCAGGCGCCGTCGGGAATGAGCCGCGCCGCTTCGGCGGCGGTCACGATCTTCGGTGCCACACAGCTCTCCTGCGATCAGAAGATGCTCGGCATGAGGAGCTTCGGTATGCCGAGGGCCACGTCAGGTAGGAAGATAGTCAGCAGGAGCACGACCAGCATCGCCAGCAGGAAGCTTCCGACCTCCTTGATCGGCTGCACCACGTTGATGCCGGCGATCTGGCAGGAAATGAGGAGACAGAGGCCGTAGGGCGGCGTGATGAGCCCGTAGGCCAGCGTGATGCAGCCGACGATCGCGAAGTGAAGAGGATGGATGCCCACGCTGGCCGCCACCGGCTTCAGAAGCGGCGCGAGGATGATGATGGCGGGCACCGCGTCGACGAACATGCCGACCACCAGAAACAGCACGACGATCAGGAGGAGCATGATCGTCGGGTCGGTGGTCATGCTGCCCATCGTGTCGACCAGGTACTGCGGTATCTTGTAGTAGGCCAGCACCCAGGCGTAGATGGCGGCGCATCCCACGCAGAACAGAACGATGGCCGACAGCGACATCGTCTGGCGGACGATCCTGAGAAAGCTCCTCACGTCGATGCTGCGATAGACGAAGAACCCCAGGATCATGGCGTAGACCACGGCGACGAGCGAGGCTTCGGTGGGCGTCACCAGGCCGAACACGACTCCACCGACGATGATGACCGGAGTGAAGATCGCCAGAATGGCTCCCCGCAGGGCCGCGAACAGCTCCTTGAACGAGAACCGGGCTTCCGTGGGGTACTTGCGGGTCAGGGCGTAGTAGAGCGAGAGGCCCATCTGGAAGAAGCCGATCAGGATGCCGGGAACGATTCCGGCCAGGAAGAGGCCCGAGACCGAGACGTTCATGACCCCGCCCCATACCACCATGATGATGCTCGGCGGTATGATCACCCCCATGACCGCAGAACAGGCCGTCACAGCCACGGTAAAGTTGACGTCGTAGCCTTCTTTGATCATCGCGGGGATGATGATCGAGCCTTCGCCCGCGGCGTCGGCGTTCGACGAGCCCGAGATGCCGGCAAAGATCATGCTCGTCACGACGTTGACGTGGGCGAGGCCGCCGGGGAGAAAGCCGACCATGGAGCGGGCCAGGCGCAGGAGCATGTTGGTGATGCCGGCCCAGTTCATGAGGTTGGCGGCCAGGACGAAAAAGGGGATCGCCAGCAGGATAAAGGAGCCGAACTGCATCATCATCCGGTGCAGCAGCATGATGGGAGTCACGTCCGGCGTCATGATGAGGATCGGCACGACGGAAAAGGCCAGCGCAAAGGCCACGGGGATGCGCAGAAGGATCAGCACGACGAGCGACACGAACATGATGAGAAAGACGGTTCCCGGCGCGAGCATCAGGCGGCCTCCCCCCTTGCGGGCTTCTTCTCGATGAAGTCGCGGTAGTAGTCCTCGATGAGGAACAGCACCCACAACAGACCCGCGATCGGCACCGAGACGTAGAGGAAACCGAGGTTGATGATGAGGATTTCCGACGTCTGGATCATCGCCCACTCGACGACGAACTCATAGCCGAAGACCACAAAGGTAAAGGTGACGAAGCCGACGACCGCGTAGTAGAGAATCTTGAGCGCCACATGCAGGGGGCGGCGCAGCGTCTTGCCCAGGAACAGGTCGACGTTGAAGTGCGTCTTCTCACGCACGGCCAGGCTCGCGCCGATGAACACCATCCAAATCATGGCCCAGTTGGCCAGCTCGAGGGGCCAGAGCCATCGCGGCACGAAAGGAACGTAGCGGCCGGCGACCAGGAGGGCCACCATGACCAGGAGGATGACACCGAGCGCGATCAGAACCCGTTCGAGGAGCCTGGCCACGGCATCGCAGATCTTAAGGAGCATGGGTTTTCCTCGGGACGGCCGGCGCAGGGCCGGCCGTCCTCTCCGTGTTCACCTTCTCGAAATCAGTTGATGGCGTTGATCTTCTGGAAGATCTCGTAGGCGTTGTTCTCTTTCGCGAACTGCTCGATGACCGGCATGGCTCTCCGACGCATCTCGGTGTTGTCGAAGGGAATCACCTTGAGACCGAACTTGGCCTGGAGGTCCTTGATGATGCCGTCGCCCTCACCGATCTCGGTCGCGCGATGGAACGCCGAAGCCTCGGCGCCCGCCTTGAGGATCGCGGCCTGCAGGTCCTTGGGCAGGCTCTGGAACTTCTTCTCGCTGAAGGCCAGGATGCGGGTGACGATCTGGTGGGAGGTAAGCACGTAGTACGGGGCGACCTCGTAGAACTTCATGCTCGCCAGGCCGGCCGGTTCATTCTCCAGGCCGTCAAGGACTCCCGTCTTGATGGCGTTGTAGACCTCGGTGTAGTCCATGGGCGTGGCCTTGAGGCCCGTGGCGCTGAACACCTTCTGGTGCAGCGGCGAGCCCTGAACGCGCATGGTCACGGTCGGGAACTGGTCGATGCTCCTGACTTCCTTTTTCAGAATCAGGTGACGGGTACTGCCGCCGCCGTAGCCGATAAAGCGGACGCCCTTGCCGACCATGGTCTTGTAGATCGGCTCGAACACGTTGGCGTCGAGGCACTTCTGCCAGTGGACGGCGTCCTTGAACAGGAACGGCGCATCGATAAAGGTGGCGGTCTTGTCCCAGTTGGCGATCCACGCCGGCGAGATGATCGAGAAGTCGATGGCGACGCCCTGCGTCATGTACTCGATGGCGTCCTTCTCGGTGCCGATGTCACCGGAGTGGTGCAGGTCCCACTGGATCTTCGTGGGTCCCTTGTAGTACTGGTTGACAAGCTCGGAGAACTTCGTAATGGTCCTGAAGAAGACGTGCTCCTTGGGCAGCATTGTGTGCCCGACGAGCTTGAGGGTCGCGGGCGCCGCGGCCTGGGCCTCCTTGGTTCCCTCGGCAAACACGGAAAGAGACAGAGCCGTCGCGACGACAAGAGCGACAACGAGACAGACGAACCGTTTCATGCGAGGTTCCTCCTTGCGAGTAAACTTACGCAATCGTGGGACCGCTTGGGGCGTTTGTCAACAATGCGTTGACACCTCCGGCAGCCGCGTCCACGGTTGGTCGACCCGCAGGCATCGCCCGCGCAGTGCACGGCAACAGGGGGATGAGAAATGGATTACCAGCGCGGTAAGTATTACGAGGACTTCCTCATCGGCAACAGCGTGCACGTCGAATCACGGATCGAGTCCAAGCGCCTCACGAGCAAGCCCGGGCGGGGAATCATCACGGAAACGGTTCGTCTCGTGAACCAACGTGGGGAGACCGCGGCCGAGGGCGAGCACGTGGCGATGATCCAGACCCGTCCCTCGTGAAGCGAAGCGCTGCTATCCTTTCTTCACCTCGACGTTGGCAAGCCGCTCGTAGAAGTGGACGACGCTCGAGTGGTCCTCTTTCTCCCTGCCTTCGACCTTGAGGGCCTGCATGATCTCCATGACCTGGCTGGTGAGCGGAATCGGGGCGCCGACAGCGTGAGCCGCGGCGAGGGCGTTGGCCAGGTCCTTGATGTGCAGCTCGATGCGGA
>CAZKGO010000103.1:0-15906 GCA_964552235.1 uncultured Spirochaetales bacterium
CAGGTCGAGGTCGGTCTCGGCGCCGTCGTCGGTGACGTAGACCTCGCCGTGCTGGTAGGGGTTCATCGTCCCCGCATCGACGTTGATGTAGGGATCGATCTTGATCATGCGGATCGCGAGGCCCCTGGACTCCAGGAGGCTCCCGATCGAACTGGCCGCCACGCCCTTGCCGAGGCTCGAACACACGCCCCCGCTCACGAAGATGTACTTGGGCATGGGAGCGTATTATCCGTCTGTGCCCGCGGGGTGTCAACGCGGGCTCGCGTCCAGCGCGCCCCGCGCGTCCTACTCGGCCGTCGGGCCCGCCGGGGCCGCGTCGCAGACCGGGTGACGGGCCGCGGCGTCCCGCACGACGCGGGCCACCTCGGGCAGGTCCGTAGAGCCGCGGCCGCGCAGCCACGCGAGGGCGAGGCCGGCCGCCAGGCCGGCGACGCCGGCGAGCACCTGCAGCGGCTCGCTCGCGACTCCCAGCGCCCTCACAGCCGCAAAGGCGCCGAGGAACAGGATCAGGGGAACGATCAGTACGAAGAAGGCCGCTCGCACCGCCCTGCCGGGCGCGAACTCGATCTCGACGACGTCACCCGGCTGCAGGGCGAGACCGCGCGGGTTCGCCGAGCGCAGGGTCTGCGGCCGCCTCTCGGCGAACAGCCCGCACGCGGTGCAGCCCCCGCAGGCCGCGACCGAGCCGATCTCGAGGGTCACCTCGCGATCATTCACCTGCAGGACTGTCGCCCGCCCGCTCATGGGGAACCTCCGTGCACTCGCGGCGCACGCGTTCAATGTAAGCAGCCTTGCCGTCGGCGGCAACGTCGACGAGTACGCCCTGCAGCTCGAGCCTGCTCCAGACCGGCTTGGACGGCTCCGGGATCTGGGTGAGGAATCTGCGGATCTCGATCTCCGGGTCAAAGCCTCCGACCGAGTCGAAGCTGCCCGTTCGGCCGGCGTCGGTGATCACGGCCGTGCCGTCGAGCAGCCGTTCGTCGGCGGTCTGCACCTTTCCGTGCGTGCCGATCACCGCGCTCACCTGCCCCTTGAGAAAGTGGAAGAGGGCCGCCTTTTCCGCCGTCGTCGTGGCGTGGTAGTCGACGATGATCGTCTGCGTGTCGCGCTTGACCCGCTCGAGAAGCCCCGGCAGCACGTGAAAGGGGTTGGCCAGGTGGACGCGCCCGAACCCGGCCTGGCCGAGCACGCTCACCACGGCGGTCTTGTGCGCGTCGGGCCCTGTGAGCAGCCAGCCCCTGCCGGGGTTGTCCCACGGGTAGTTGCAGGGCCGCAGCATGTAGCGCGCCTTGGCAAAGTGGTCGACGATGTCCTTCTTGTAGTACGCGCACTCGCCCGTCGTGATGACGTCCACGCCGAGCTTGTGCAGGTAGACCGCGTGGGCCTTGCCGATGCCAAAGCCGCCCGTCGCTCCTTCGCCGTCGGCGATCACGAGGTCGACGCCCAGCTCTTTCCTGAGGTTCGGCAGCAGGCTCTTGACCGTGAACACGCCCGAGGAGCCTACGATCTCTCCGATGAACAGGAATTTCACGCGAAGGCTCCTCTCTGGCGCTGCCCGGCGGGCCGCGGCTGCGCGCCGGGGCGGGGCGCTCCGCGGCTTCGCGGCGCTGCCGGGCCGCTACCCTACCATGAATCCCCGCCGGTGTGCAGAGGCCCGGGTCGGGCGGTCCCCCGCCCTGCTAATTGACAAGCTCGGCCGCCTGGACTACCAGTTCCCGCAGCGACATTCGGCTGTTCCCGTCCCTCTGTCACAGGAGGAAGACGGTTCCGGCGTTCCGATCCCGCAGATCCCGCCTGTTGTCCCAAGACGAGGGATGATGACAGGCCCAGCCGACCAATTCGAGACGTGAGGGGTGGCTGATCCATGCCGCGTTCCCGGACAGCTTGGGCGGTCGTCGAGAGAATGCTTGCGAACAGACCGTTGGAGGGGCAGTCCCTTGCGACGACAGAGTGGTTCGGGGCGATCGTCGTCGGCGATCAGCCCTCGCGGCATGCCCTCAGTCCGGCGCTCTGGAACCGGCTCTTTGCATCGCTGGACGTCAAGGCGTTCTTTGCGGCCATGGACCTGGACGATGCCCGGCTCTTTCCTTCGTTCCTCGCTGCCGTGCTGTCCGTGCCGGGGTGGCTGGACCTGACGGTCACGACCCCCTACAAGGGCACCGCCTATGGCTGCCTCGGCTCGCTGAAGATGCCCATGACGGTGAGTGATCGCGTTCATCATCTGGGCTGCCTGAACCACATCATCATGGATCCTGCGGGAGGGCGCGTCTGGGTGGACAACACCGACGGACGGGGCATGTTCCGCGCCCTGGAAAAGCGCCGTTCGCTGCGCGGGGCGAGGGTCCTGCTGGCGGGAGCAGGGGCGGCCGCTGCGTCGATCGCCTATGAGCTGGTTCGCGGCGGCGCGGACCTGGTGATCACCGACATCGTCGCGGAGGACGGCGCACGACTGGCCGACCGCATGAGGCCGCACGTGAGGTCGCCCGCAAGCGTAGGCATCACCGACTGGAAGGACAGAGAGCGTGAGGCTGTCTGCTGCGACGTCGTGGTCAGCGCGATCAGCAGTTCCACGCCGTTGACGCAGGAGGGGGTCGCGCGACTGCCGGCGGCTTGTCTGCTGGTCGATACTCGCTACGGGGTCCGGGCCGAGTTCGCCGAGGCGGCTCGGCTCGCCGGGCGGGAATGCGTCGACGGCAGAGAGATGCTTTGCGGTCAGTTCGTGTTGGCAGCACAGACCGCCATGCCGCTCCTGGATGTCGCTCCGACGACCTTGGCATCGGCTCTCGCCCAGGTCGAGGAGTGGTTCCTGCGCCCGCAGCGCTGAGCGACGGGACGTCCGGCGGCGGACCCTACGTGCTGCTGCGACGCTGCATCATGACGAGGTGCTCTCCCTCGCCGATCACCTCGTCATTCTGGTTGACCAGTTGAACCGTTTCGGTGATGATCCCGCGGTCGGGTTTGCGGGTCTCCCTCTTGTGCGATACCTTCCAGCGGACCCGCACGGTGTCGCCGATGAACAGCGGCTTCAGGAACTTCCACCTCCACTCCAGTGAAGCCAGCGAGGTTCCTTCGAAATGCCCTGCCCTCGACTTCAGCCCCTCGACCAGGGTCAGGCCGAACAGCCCGTGCAGCATCCTCTTGGGATAGATGCTGACCTTTTTGCAGTACTCCTCGTCGGTGTGCAGCTGGTTGTAGTCACCCGAAAGACCCGCGTACAGAACCAGGTCCGCCTCGGTCACAGTGCGGCCCGGGGAGACATACTCCCGGCCCAGCTCGAAGTCCTCGTAATACATGCCTCTGCCGTTCTCCATCTCTGACTCCCCTCTCGGTTCGTGCGCGGCCGCTCCTTGGCGCGTTCTCACCGGTTGCGAAACAGCGGTGCCCTCTTTTCCAGAAACGCGCTGACCCCCTCTTTCTGATCCTCGGTTTCCACGCAGGCCTTGAGGGCTTCCGCCTCTTCGCGGCCGCGCGAAAGATCCTCGGGGTGTTTTCGGTTGATCATGCGCTTTTCGAGGCGGATCGGAATCGGCGCGGCCGAGGCGATCGCCGCGGCCCTTTCGAGAACCTTGTCCCACAGCTCCTCCGCGGGAAACACATCGTTGACGAGGTTCAGGGAGAGAGCTTCGGCGGCGGAGATGATTCGGGCGGAAAAGACCAGTTCCTTGGCCCGGTGTTTTCCGATCCGCTCCGCCAGACGGTACGTTCCGCCCCATCCGGTAATCATGCCGACCCTCGACTCGGGCTGTCCGAATTTCGCCCGCTCGGAGGCGTAGATCAGGTCGCAGGCGCAGGCGAGCTCGCATCCACCTCCGAGGGCGTAGCCATTGACCGCGGCCACGACCGGGCAGGGGAAGTTCTCGATTTTGTCGAAGACCTCGTGGCCCGCAAGAGAGAACTGCCTGGCCGTTTCCGGGGAAAATCCCGCGATTTCCTTGAGATCCGCTCCCGAGCAGAAGGACTTGCCCGATCCGGTGAGCACGAGCACCCGGACATCCTTTGCCGTCAGGTCGTCGAGAATAAGGGACATCTCCTCCAGAACGGCGAAGCTCAACGCGATGTTGTATTCCCCTTCGCAGGTCTGCCACTGATCCGGGTTCACGACGACGGCGGAGACCATGAAGCCGGGCACGTGAACGTTGCGGGGACGGAGTTGCTTGGGCTGAACGACCCGTTTCACCTGGAGGATCACGGTAGCGCCGGAGTTGTAGACCGCCTGGGCGGAGGCGAGGACTTCCAGGTTGGAGGGTTCGTGCTCCAGTGAGAGAGTCGCGTGGTTTCGCACAAGTGCTGCGGCCTCCGCCGCTGACATGATCTTGTTCATCTCCTCTCTCCTGTGCAGCCTGTCTCCAGACAATGCATGTTGAGTGCGACCCTCGTGCTTTGTCAAACCAAGAAAACGTTGACAGGAGCAATGAGCGGCCACATAATCCGCCGGCTCCTGGTGGGCATGGTCATGGACATGTCGCCGGCGATCCTGATCTTCACTCCCATACTTCTTCCCATCGTGACGCTGCTCGGCATGTCGCCGATCCAGTTCGGCATCATGATGATCGTCAACCTGTGCATCGGCTGTGTGACGCCGCCCGTGGGCGGAGCGCTCTTCGTGGGCCTGAGCCTGGGGCAGACGACGATACCCAAGCTGTTGAAGCCCCTCCTCATGTTCATCCTGCCGATGCTCGTTGTGGTGCTGCTGGTAACGTATGTAGAACCCGTCACCATGCTACTGCCCCGGCTCCTGTACCGCAGATAGAGGAGTCCTTACGCCCGTCGTGGGCTCTCCGCGCTTCGTCCGCGAGCGGGCCCCCTGCAGGTCGTACTCGACCCTCGTCCTCCCCGGCGGCGGGCGGCCGCTCTTGAGCAGGTTCCACCGGATCGGTGATGGCGGCGAGGTGGTCATCGACGTCCTGTAGCGGGGGTGCTCGTGCCCAGACTGGCGAAAGGCGGCAAGTGGACCTTCGGCTGGGTGGTCGTCGGGCCGCGACGGGAGATCTGGATCCCGCCGGAGGCCTGGCGTGAGTATGGCTTTCGATCCGGGGAGCAAGCGCTCTTCATGCTGGGAAGCCGCAGCTCGGGCGGGTTCGCCATCAGCGTCCCCGCCGCTGTGGAGGAGGCCCGCGACAGAATGGGGGGCACCGGGCCGAAGGTGCTGGGCCGCAGCCGCTTCGTCGACGGCTGGGTGACTGCGCCGCCGGAGGTGGTGGTCCGACCCGGCCAGCGGCTGCTGACCGTGCGCGGCAGCCGCTACGGGCTGGGCTTCATCGCGAGCGGACCGATCATCAAGGTGGCCAAAGACCACCCGGAGCTGGAGGTGTTCGGGTGAGAACCCGCGTCCGTGGCGCAGGCCCTGCAGGCGGCTTCTTGGCGGCCCGGCTGCTCGAAGCCGGGAACGCGGTGTTCCTACAAGCGGGGCGAGGGGCAGCGTCTGGCTGACCTACGCGAGCATGGGATCACACTCGTGGACTCCGTGAGCGGCCGCAAAACCCTCGCTCGTCCGTGAGTCGCGAAGCGGCTGGATCCGAAGGATGCCTGTCCCCTGGTGCTGTACGGCCGCAGGAATCCCGAGAGGAAGACCGGTTGCGTGCATGGGGTGCGCGCGAGCAGGGTGCGCAGTGCGCGGCGGCGCGATGCGTTGCCCGTGAGCCGCGGGCAGCGAGTGCGAGGACGCAGGAACCCCATGCGGCGGGCCGGGGCGGGTGGCCGCAGTGAGGGCAGACGAAGGGATCCTCGCGCCACATTTCTGAGATCAGGCGGGCCCGGGTCGAGAAGGCGCGGGAGGGGGAGAGTTGCTCGGTGGGCGGGGCAGACGCCTCGCCGCCGGCGTGCAGGGTTTTCTGAGACAACCGCGGGCCATGCGCCAGGCGGCTCGAGCTGGAGCGGGTGCGGTCCCCGCGCCGCATGCGCAAATTGACAAGCCTCTGCCGCTCGCGTTAGTATAGTGTCGTCATCCGCCCGGATGGTGGAATTTGGTAGACACGCTAGATTCAGGGTCTAGTCCGCGATTAGCGGGTGGAGGTTCAAGTCCTCTTCCGGGCACAAGTTGCTGAAGCAGCGGGCGGGCGGTTGACCGTCCGGCTCCTCGCTCCGGCGTCGCGGACGGGCGAAACGCAAGCAGCCTTCATCGTATTCTCTTCTCGAGACCGCAAGACGCCCGCCGACGCGTGCTCTGGGGCGCGAACCGGTCTATTGCTTCCACAGCCACAACATCAGTCGGCGGCGGCCGCCGATGTTGCGGAACACGACGCGGCTTCGAACAGACGGACACGCCCTGGCCAGCT
This sequence comes from uncultured Spirochaetales bacterium, assembly GCA_964552235.1. Lineage (GTDB taxonomy): Bacteria > Spirochaetota > Spirochaetia > SZUA-6 > CAVTHK01 > CAVTHK01. The sequence continues at coordinate 6,276 of CAZKGO010000103.1, forward strand.
CGAGGAGGGAGCGACGATCGTGGACGTAGACGCGGTTCGTCAGCCCGCTGATCTGCATGTCGGCAACTCTGCGGTCCAGGCCCCTGCCTTTTTCGCGCAGCAGGCGCCGAAGCGCCTTCTCCTCGCCGTTGTTCACGTCCACCACGGCCAGGCCGCCCTTCGCGAGGACGCGCACAATCTCCGCAAGCGCCCGCACCTGGTCTACACGCCGCAGCAGGTGGATGAAAGAAGACCACAAACACAGAACCTTGTCGAAAGCCCCGTCCGAGAAGGGCAGCGAAAGCATGCTTGCCACCACGAACCTGATGCGGCGGTGCGCGGCCCGGGCGTTGCGTCTGGCGGCGGCAACCATGCCGGGGCAGATGTCGGCGCCGGTCATCAGGCACCCGTGCTCCGCCAGCGGGATGGTGAGCCGGCCGTAACCGCAGGCGAGGTCGAGAACACGATCACCCGGCCGGCAGATGCTCGAAACGAGATCGACATACGCCCGTTGCCGTTGCGCGGTCATCAGGGCGGCCATGCGCCTCGGGGTCATGGACGCGTAGAAACGCAGGGCCACTCGCTCGCTGACAGTCATGGTGTGATCACGCTCTTCGGCCTGCCACTTGCACGAATGCCGGGGCACAGAACGCCTCAGGGTTCTCAGGCCGTCTCTCCACGCTTACCCGTTCCAGCCAACGCAACTGCCTGCGGGCGCATCCACGGCCATGACGGTCAGCGCCGGTCCGTCGAGGATCGTTCCTCCTGCTCCGAGAAGGCGTCGGCTTCGGGAAGAGGGCAGGCTTCGGTTTCTCCCGGCACTGCCGGGAATCGATTCCCCTTCCAGTCCGCCTTGGCCTTGCTGATGCGCTCCTTGTTCGAGGAGACGAAGTTCCACCACATGAAGCGTTTTCCCAGCGGTGAGCCGCCGATCAGGGCAATGCGGCTGTCCGCTGCGGCGCGCAGCTCGATGCGAGAAGCGTCGTCAAGGAGAGTCATGGTTTCTTCCGGAAGGTCCACATCCGGCAGGCGGAGGCTGCCCGACACGACGTACACGGCCCGCTCGCCCACTTCATCAGGCAAGCGCAGGGTCTTCCCAGCGGGTATGTCGGCTTCGGCGTAGAGGGTCGGGGAAAAGGTGGCGACAGGCGCGTGCAGGCCGTAGGCATCGCCGATCATGACTCGAAGAGGCACGCCGTCGACGCTGGTGCGCGGCAGGTCGGACGCTGGATAGTGGTGGAAAGTGGGCTCGATCTCTTCGTGCTGCTCCGGCAGGGCGAGCCAAAGCTGGAGGCCGTGCATCGCGTGTCCCGCAGCGCGCAGATGTCGGTCGGTCCGCTCCGAATGGACGACGCCCCTCCCCGCCACCATCAGGTTGATGGCACCAGGCGTGATGATCTGAACGCTCCCGATGGAATCCCTGTGCACGAGCTCGCCCTCGAACAGGTACGTGACGGTCGCAAGGTTGATATGGGGATGGGGAATGACGTCCACGCCTTTCCCGGCTGGAAAGGACGCAGGGCCTATGTGATCAAAGAACACCCAGGGTCCCACGGATTGGATGCCTCGCGCGGGGAGGCACCGCTTGACGACGAAGCCGCCGAGATCGATCGCACGGGGCCGGATGATGCCCCGGCTGCATTTCGAACACTCCGCCATGCTGCTGTCACCTCCCGGCCCACTCTACGGGGCCGCCACACTCACCGCTGCCGACCGCGACGTGAACGTGAGCCCGGGCACAGAAAGCGTCGAGGTTTTCTGCCCACGAAAGCCGCGACTCGGCTCACTGCTCCAACCTCTCGCGGCTTCCCCAACCTCGAACCCTGCCGCACTGGCTGCGGAGACAGCGACCTGGCGCTGGATCCGATCAGCGCGACCTGGCGTACAGGACATCGTCGAAGAAGTACTCGTTCCAGTAGGTCTGTCCTCGCTCGACGTGCACTTGGAACGGGATTGTGGACCGTTCACCGTTCTGGTAGACCAGCGTGATCGTGCCGCGCTCGCGAGTGCCGGCTGCCGTCCAGCGGCCTCCGGACTCGTCGTTGCGCGCCGTTCCCCAGCCGCCCGCGTCGCCGCCGGACGGACCGCGGAAGCTCCCGCTGTAGCTGGATTCCGAATGCATCGCGAACTCGCCGTTCGCTCCCAGAGTGACGCTGGTCTGCGAGTGGGTGGTCATCGTCGTCCAGGTGCCTGCGAGGGCGCGTATCAGATCCGAAGCGCCGCCCGTGGGGAACTGCATGCCCCGAACGATCTGGTCCGCTGCGGCCGCGATCTCCCTGCCGTACATTGCCGGCGTCGTGATGGCCATCACGTAGGCGCCGCCGCCCGCAGGCGAGACCGCGCCCAGGGTTCTGCCCTTCACCTGCTCGCCCTGGAAGTACCCTTCGCAGTCGCCCGCCAGGCCGTTGCTGCCCACGGGCTGCAGCCCTCCGACGATGGCGAGCTGCACCCCCTCCTCGGCAAAGCCTTGCTCCATTTCCGCACGCATCTCCTGGAGCGACGAGGCAGCGTGGGGAAACACCATGATCAGCCCCGCGATCGTGTCGTGGCCGAGCACGGCGCCGCCTGCGTCTTTCTGGAACTTCCACCCGGCGGGCAGCGGAAAGCTGAATCCCCAGGCGGGGTCGCTGATGGTCTGCGCTGAAAGCGGCAGCGCCAGAATCGCGAAGATCACCGCGGCGATGCACCTTCGCGACCACGATGTGCCGGATTCGTGACCCATGAGCACCTCCCGGTGTGCGAGTCTGCTGCCGGCGGCCCTTGGACAGCGCAGGCGTGAACGCACCCGCGACTGCTTGTCCACAGTCTTGCACCGAGTGAGCCGGGAAGTCCAGTCTGCCGGCGCCGTTTGCGTCTACCGCAGTCGCTGCTATACTCTCGCACACACAAGATGCGGGAGGACAGCGTGAAGAGGAGACGTCTCGCGGCAGTGGTTCTGGCTCTGGCCGCTTTCGCGGCCGCTCCGCTCTGGTCCCAGGACCAGGAAGCGGTGCTCAGACTCAAGAACCAGATCATCGACCTGCAGAACCGCGGCACGCTGGGCTTCCGGGAGTTCAGCCTCTGCTCGAACATCCTCGGCTACGGTTCCTACGTCCCGCTGGACAAGCCGGAGGTGCCGCAGGGCAGCGAGCTGCAGATCTACTACGAACCGGTCAACGTCTTCACCAACCGCAACAAAGGGCAGTACGAGATCTGGTACACCCAGGACATCATCCTGCTCACCGAAAAGGGCGAAGTGCTGTACGAGCAGGCGGAGCTGCTGAGCTTCCGCAACTCCAGCCGATCGCCGGTCTTTGACCTGTACGCCACCAACTCCCTGAACCTCGGCAACCTGCCCCCGGGCAAGTACGTGTACAGGGCGGTGCTGCACGACAAGCTGAAAGGCACGGAGGCAGCGTACACGCTTCCCTTTGCTGTGACCAAGTAGAAACTCGGGCCGCGCGCGACGATTTCGGTGCATAACCTGCTGACGGAGGTGGGCGATGTCGATACTGCAGCTCAGTGGCGGCCTCGTGCTGTTGCTCGGCGCAGCCCTGCTGGTCGTTGGCGGCAGGCGCTTCGCCGTGAAGAAGGCCTTTCTCGCCTCGGCCCGCTCGATCGACGGCAAGGTCGTCGATCTGGTCGGCTCGGGATCGAGCGTGTTTGCCAGCTCGGCCCCCGAGGGACGGGCTCCCTTCAGAGAGCAGGACAGCCTCCACAGCGGAGTGGCCCTCGCCCCGGTGATCGAGTTCACGGCGCCCGGTGGCAAGGTGAGCCGGATTCGCAGCAAGGTCTCCTCGAATCCCCCGCGATACGCCGTCGGCGACGTCGTTCGCCTGCTCTGTCCCGCCGATTCGCCCGAAAGGGCGATCATCGATGGTTTCGCCGAGAAATGGATGCTCGAGACCTTTCTGTTCGGCTTTGGGGTCCTCCTGCTCGCCGTCGGAACGCTGCTGGTGCTCCTGTAGAGGCGCGGAGCGACGACGGCGCAGCCGCGATCAGACGCCGGCGCGGTCGCCGGCCGCGGCGCGCGACCTGGCCCGCTCCGCTCGAAGCACCACGGCCCCGCAGCCGAGGGTGATCACACCGGCGATCGCGGCCACGGTCACGAAGCTGCCCGCGAAGCCCCGCGCGTCGATGAGACGTCCCACCAGGGGTGTGAGCACTCCTCCGGCCTCCATGCCGGCGAAAAAGTAGAAGCCCAGGACCGTCGATCTGCGGCGCGCCGGGATGCTCGAAACCAGAAAGCTCTCCGACGTCGGGCTTCGGAAGAACATGAGAAAGCCGATCGCCAGCAGCGTCGCGGCGAGGGGCAGGCCGAACGGCGCCGCGACGAGCAGCAGAAGGGCGGGCGGCAGCAGGACGCCTACCACCACGATCAGCCGCAGCGGGCCGAAGCGGTCGGACAGGTGGCCTGCCAGCGGCCCTGCCACGAATCCCGTGAGGTACACCAGAGACAGGTAGGCGGCGGCGAGCTGCTCGCTCGCCCCGTGAGTGTCCACGATGAACAAGGGCACGAAAGCGAGGACCGAGGTGACGGTGGCCGAGATCGTGGTGGAGAGGATCAGCATGGCGACGATCTGCAGCACCGGGGCCGGCGCCGTCGCGACCTCGCCGGTCTGCTCAGCAGGCTTTGCCGGGTGCGAGCGGACGGCGCTGCGTCCGAGCAGCGAGTAGAGCAGCAGGCCGAACGCCAGAACCGGCAGCGAGACCGCGAGGAAAGCGCCGCGCCAGCCCCAGAGGCCGGCAAGAAAGACGCCGACCAGCGGCGCGAGGAAATGGCTGAAGCTCCCGCCGCCCAGATGAAAGCCGAGCGCGCGGCCCCGCTGTTCCGGCGGCATCGCGGTCCAGATCACGGGAGAGGCCGCGGGGTGGTAGCCTCCGCCCGCGATCCCCATCAGGATCAGGGCCGCCACCGCGAACCCGTACGCGGGTGCGAGGCCGAGAAGGACTCCGGCCAGCGCCGCGCCGGAAACCCCGACCGTCAGCAGGATTTTCGGCCCGATGCGGTCCGCGAGCCACCCCGCGGGAGGCTGGCCGATGCCGTAGGCGAGCGCAAAGGCCGAGACCACGACTCCGGCCTGAGTGTAGGACAGCCCGAAGCTGTCGCGTATGAAAGGCAGCAGGGGGACCACGAGCGCAGTCACGAGGTGGTGGAAGAAGTGCGCCACCACCATGAGCGCGACCAGCGCAGCCGGGCTTGCCGCCGGCCGCGGTTGGGAAGCGGACGAAAGCACTGCAGACCGTCCTTCGGTTGTGTTGAGCTGCAGCGCCATGATACAGCGCGCTGCACGGCGAGTCGACCCGAAGGGCCGGCGCGGCGGCGGGGAGCCTGGCGCGATGCCGGAAGCCTTCACTTTCGATTGTCCGGAATTGCCTCTATGATGCGCGAAGCAGGAGGCACCGAAATGCCGGACAAGGGTACGAGCAAGAAGCTGACCAGGGTGGGAGGCGGGGAACCTCAGCCCGCTCCCTTTGTCGCCACCCCTGAGAGCAAGTCGAAGGCGCGGGTCTTCCGCATCTTCGCGATCATTTCCTGGATCGTGGCCATCGGCTTCGAGGTCCTCGCGATCCTCCTGCTGAGGCGGCCGCCGGTCAGCACGACGTCGCTCATCGTCCTGATCGCGGTGGACCTGGTCTTTGCCATCGTCGGGTCGCTCTTGTGGAAAAAGGCGAACAGGCTCGACCCCGCATCCGAAAAGGACAAGGTCAGGTTCTTCGTCCAGAACCAGCTCGGCGCCATCATCAGCATCGTCGCCTTCCTTCCTCTCGTGATCCTTGTCCTCACGAACAAGGACATGAATGGAAAGCAGAAGGGCCTCGTCGGCGCGGTCGCGATCGTCGCCCTTCTGGTGGCCGGCGTGCTGGGCGTGGATTTCAACCCGCCGTCGCAGGAGCAGTTCGCGGAGCAGACCGCCCGGGTCGAATCGCTCACGGGCGCCAACCACGTGTTCTGGACCAAGTCGGGCAGGAGCTATCACCTGTATTCGGACTGCTCCTACATCAACACCGACAGGACCAGCGAGATCTTCGAGGGCACGGTGGCGCAGGCGAGAGAGCTCAAGAACATCACCGACCTGTGCGATCGCTGCGCGGCCAGGGCGGAAAAAGAGAAAGGCCTGACGGGCGGGCAGACGCCCGCTGTCCAGGGAAGCACGAAGAACTGAAGGCCGAAATCAGGTGCTATTCCGCGCCTGCAGCCGGGCGCCCGCCTCAGCGGCGATCTCCTCGGTGATCGCGTTGGCCCTGGCGATGCGGGCGAACAGGTCCGCGCTGCGCGTTCGCACGCGTCCGGTCGGGTCCGCGAGAGCGTCGACGCGGTAGAGCCCGAAGTGGGCGCGCCAGCCTTCGGCCCACTCGAAGTTGTCCATCAGGCTCCAGTGCAGATAGCCGAGAACGGGCACCCCCCGCTCGATCGCGCGGCCGAGACCGGCCAGCGACTCGACCAGCGCCTGCGGCCGGAATCGATCCGCCGCGTCGGCAAAGCCGTGCTCCGTGACGAGCACCGGCGCGCCCGCGGCTGCAACCCGCTCGGCGGCGGCGGCCAGGCCGGCGGGATAGATCTCCCAGCCGAGATCGCTCACCGGAGCTCCCTGCAGCGCGCCGCGGCTGCTCCTGATCGAGTCGGCGGTCCTGCGGGTGTAGTAGTTGAGCCCGAACCAGTCCAGGCTCCGCTCGAGCTCGCTCACGCGGCGCCTGACCGCCTTTACGCCGGGGATGGCCAGACGGATCCTGCCGGTCACGGCCGCCTCGATCACCGCTTCGTTGAAGAGGCGGTCCTCGAACCACGCGCGCAGGCGGTCGAGCGGCGACCAGCGCCGCAGGGGAACGATCTGCACGACGTGCTTGGCAAAGCTCACCCGCGCAGGCTCACCGTCGCCGTCGGCGTCCGCGCGGTCCTGGTCGTGGAGAATGCGGTAGGCGCGGCCGTGGGCCTCGAGCTGGTTGGCGATCACCTGCAGAGCCGCGGCCGGGTCGCGGCGGCAGGGCGGCCACAGGCCTTCGACGTATGCCTGGAAGCTGAGCACCGCCGGCTCGTTGATCGTGCACCACCAGTCGACTTCGCCTCCGTACTCGCGGGCGCAGAAGCGCACGAATCGGCAGAACGCGGCGATCGTCTCGGCTGACTCCCACCCGCCCAGGTCCGCGACCCAGACCGGCAGCGTGAAGTGCGACAGCGTGACGATCGGGATGAGCCGGTGCCGTAGCAGCGACGCGAACACGTCGTGGTAGTGTGCCGCAGCGGCTGAGTCGATGCGGCCGCGCTCGGGCTCGAGGCGGCTCCACTCGATCGACAGGCGATGGGCGTTGTGCCCGTCGGAGGCTGCCAGCGCGAAATCGGCGTCGTAGCGGTCCCAGTGGCGGCAGGCTTCGCCGCTCTGCAGCATCGCCGGGATGTCGGCGGCCCGATGCTCCCAGCGCCACCAGTCGTTCCAGCGGTTGCCGCCCTCGACCTGGTGCGCGGCCGTCGCTGTTCCCCAGAGAAAAGCGGCGGGAAAGCGGACAACAGAGCTCACGCGGCGATGATAGCGCCCGGGCCGGCGCCGCGCCAGGATGCGCACCGGCGTCGCCTGTCGTCGACCGGGTAACGCGCATGGCCCACAATCCAGCAACTCTTGCATTCTCTTCGGAGCTGTCTGGAATTGCAGTGACCGGCGGAACCCAAATTGAACACCAAGAGCACCACGACTGTTGCGCTGGCGGTGGCGATGTGCGTCCTGGCGCTTGCCGGGACCCGGCCACTGGCAGACGAGGTGGAGGATCGGATCATCTACGGTGCCTACCAGAAAAACTCGGGCGATCTGCGCATCATCGACAGCGAGGACGACGTCCGCAACTGCGAGCTGCTGCTGCGGTGGAACGCCCGGGGGCCGCAGGGCGAGCAGGGCGCGCCTGGTGAGCCGGGCCCCCAGGGGCTTCCCGGTCTCGACGGAACAGACGGCAAATCGGCCTACGAGATCTGGGTGGAGGCTGGAAATTCAGGGACCGAGCAGGAATTCCTGGCTTCGTTGAAAGGGCAGAAAGGCGAAAAGGGCGACCCGGGCGCGCCGGGCGAGCAAGGCCTGCCTGGCCCCAAGGGGCCGCCGGGCGAGCCGAATCTTGTGTTTGCGCTCGCGGCGTTCCTCGACGAACCGGACTTCGCGAGCGGGTTTCCCGCGGATGGGCTGACGCTCTACGCGAGCAGCGGGCAGATCAAGAGCTTCACTTTCTCCGTCGGCAGCCAGCCGCTGGGGGATGTCACGGGCTTCCTGGGCTCGGAGCGGATCTCGGACACCTATCGCTTCCGAATCGCATTCCGGTCTCAGGCGGGCCTGGACAGCGCCAGCTGCCTCGGGCAGTCCGCAGTCGCAGCCCTGCAGCGCGAGACCGGCACCACCTACTTCGCGGGAGTCATCACCTCCATGGGTCTGGCGCGGCGCAACGGGGACGCCGCCGTCTACACCGTGACGCTGGAGCCGCGCCTGTCGCTGCTGAAGTACAACTCGGACTACTCGATCTTTCAGGAGAAAGACGTGCAGGACATTGTCCAGCAGGTGCTGGATCGGTGGAGCCTGTCCGATGTCCGCTGGGCGCTCGCAGGCAGCTACGAAGGCCTGGAGTTCGAGATGATGTACCGGGAGTCGGAGCTCGACTTTCTCAGCCGTCTCCTGGAGCGAGAGGGGATCTTCTACTTGTTCGAAACGGACTCCGCGAATGAGACGCTGGTCTTCGGCGACAACCCGACATCCTACGCGGACAAGTCCCTCTCCGTGAGCTATCACGGGCACATGGTCGATCCCGGCAGCGGAGCGCCGTTTGTGGCTCGTTTCCGGCGAGGCCAGGCCCTCGCTGTGCGTGAGGTCACGATTTCCGGCTACGACTTCAAACAGCCCGGCAGAAACCTGACCGGGACTGCGGTCGCCTCATCGGGAGTGGGGCAGAAGTACGTCTTTGACTCGGTGGTAACGGAGCCGTCGGATGCGGACAACAAAGCCCGCGTCATGCTCGCCCACGAGCAGGCACAAGCGCAGACCTGTTCAGGGACGAGCAACGAGCCGGGCCTGAGGGCTGGCCACGTCTTCAGCCTCGACGATGGTACCGAGACCGGGTTCGGCGGCAGCTATGTCGTCACCTCCGTGCAGCACTGCGCGTTCGTGAGCGGCGAAGGCGCTCCGATCTACTACAACGTCTTCCAGGCGATCCCCAGCGGGACGGACTTCCGACCCGCGCGAAAGACGCCGGTGCCGGCTGTCTCCGGCGTGGTCACCGCCATCGTCACCGGACCAGGAGACTCGCAGATTCACGTGGACAGGTACGGCAGGGTCAAGGTGCGCTTTCTCCGGGACCGCACGGGTGTTCATGACGACACGTCGAGCGCGTGGATCCGCGTAGTCCTTCCGCAGCGGTTCCGCGACCAGGGGGACTGGAGCATCAAGGGCTACTCGGGTTCGTTGAGTGAGGTTCTTGACCTGGACAACCTCGGACTCGACAGCCCGACTAGCCTGACCGCCGATCTGCAAGGGGCCATCTACGTGGCAGACGCGGGCAAGAAGGAGATACTGAAACTGGACAAGGACGGTGGCCTTCTGCGCACAGTCGACCTCGAACATACGCCCATCGATGTGTCAATCGACGTCAGCGAGGCGCGGTTGCTCACGTTGGAAGTCGATCCCACCCACCCGCTGGTGAAATA
>CAZKGO010000104.1:0-15771 GCA_964552235.1 uncultured Spirochaetales bacterium
CCTCGGACCGCGGCTGTGGCTCGCCGAGGCGGCCTCCGAGGCGGAGGCCTCGGCCGCCGCGGCGCTGATCAGCCGCGGCGGGATGCCCGCGGTGGGATTCTCGAGCTTCGAGTACGCGCTGCTGGAGGTCGAAGCCTCCGGCGGCGAGCCCTGGTGGCGGGACCTGCGCTGGCGCAGCTGCGCCCACGTGCGCACGCGCCGGGGGCGGCCTGCGCCGCCTCCGTGAGCGCGCCTGCTGCGGTGGGCGCCCGCGATCGCGTTGACAAAGCTTTCTGCCGGTGGCTATACTTCGAGCATCCGCTGCGGTGGTGGAATTGGTAGACACGCTAGCTTGAGGGGCTAGTCAGGGTTATACCTGGTGGAGGTTCAAGTCCTCTCCGCAGCAAGAGTTACCCGTCTTGTTGACGACCAACGCTCCCCCAGCTCCAGTGCCATCGCCGCCGTCCGGCGCACCGCCCGCCCAGATGCAGGCAGCCTGAGGCAAGGATTGAGGGCTTGACCGCTACCATCGGTGCGGGCGACACTGTCGCTACCGTTTGTGGCGGACAAAGCGGTCGTGGGGAGTGCGGGCATGAGCCTTGTGCGTGCAATCATTTCTGTCGGCCTTGTCATTCTTGCTTCGTGTTCGACAGTGCAGAACTCCCTCTACCAGTCCAAGGCCCCGGAGATCCGGGGCGAGCGGGCTATCGCCTCCAGCATCGATCTTGTCAGGGAGGTCAACATTGGCGCCAAGCCGCGGGACTGGCCCGTCGTGATCGGAGTGTTCTACTCGAAAGAAGTGTATGGAGGCGGTGAGACGCAGGCTGTGCTCTTCGCCCTCCGACAAGAGACTACTGGCGCCCTCGGCTTCGCGCGCAAAGCCGAGGGGACCATCAACGACTATGACCTGCGAGAAACCTCCTCGCTGAGCCTGAACCAGGCTCGCCGGTTCCTCGATGCGCTGAACAACTACCTCACGACCGACCCCAAGTCGCTTGCCCCCGAAAGAATGCTGAATTTCGAGCTCTACTCCGGCACTCTGGACACGAGAGAAGGCACGGAGAGCTACAGGCCCTTCAGGGAACTCACCTTCATCGTGGTGTTCTCGGTGACGAACGCCAAGAAAACGTTCAGGACAGTCTTCCCCACATCGGTCGTCGGTCCCTACAACACGCGCCAGACGGTCTACCGAACCTACGACCTGACCGAGGATGAAGTCACGGAACTGCGGGACGCCATCGACGCCGCTGTGGGCAAGGCAACGCCCGAGGTCGCGCCTACAGACAGCAAGAACCCCGCGTGAGGTGAACCGCAGCCCGGTGTCCGTGCCATCGGCAGCAGGGATGGGCCGGCAGCCGGGCGCAGTGTGATTACCGCCGCGTGTTCACTTGTTGACTGGAATGCGCATCCGTCGCCTCTTGAGAGGATCGTCGAGCGCGCCGTAGAGCGGACGTCCGTCGGCGACGCGCTCCGCAGGATTCAGCCGAGGATCGCGCCGGCAGCTGGTCGGGTAGTACCAACAGGAGCGCGGCTCGTCAAGCCGGGGCCGCGGGGGAGGCGGCCGGTGCAGCGGACGCGAACCGTTTCCCCAGCCCACCTCCCCCTCGAAGTGCTCGAAGGCGTTCACGATGTCGAGGTAGACCCCGTCGAACCCCGCGGCGATGATCCGATCGAGGTAGGCGTCGGGGCCGCCAAAGATGATCGCCTGCCAGTCCGGGTCCCAGTAGCGCACCTTGTAGTTGCCCGGCCAGTCCGGGTTTTCCTCGGCCAGCCACCGCGGAGGATCCGTGTCCCACTCGCTCTTCCAGTAGTAGCGGTAGTCCTCGGCCTCGCCGATGCTCATGTAGCAGAGCACCAGCCGTGCGGCGCCGCCGGGCTTGGCCTGCAGCTGCGCGATGTCCGCGGCGTCGAGGGCTGCGGCTCCGTGAAACAGGTCGATGATGAACAGGTCGTACGTCGTGGCCGCGACCGCGCTGACAAAGGCGTTCTTGTCGGCGAAGTACGTCGTGGGATCGATGAGATAGAGGAAATTCTGCGCAGCCGCCAGGTCGACTACCGGATCGCCGTTCTGGTTGTACGGCGCCGCTGGGTAGCCCGGGATCGTGTCGAGACCGCGGCTGCTCGCAGCAAAGGACACATATCCGCGCCCCGCGCTCTGCGCGTAGGAGTCGTCGACCTTGGCCGCGGTCCAGCAGTAGTCGGTGACCAGCACCGTTTTCCCCTGGCTCTTGAAGAGGTCGAGAAAACCGGTCGCGTAGTCGCGCTCGTCCGCCGGGCTCGCCGCGTCGTCCCGGTCGTAGCCGTAGAAGACGTCCTCCTTGCCGATTCCGTCGACTGCCGCGAGGTAGTCGGCGCTCAGCGGGCCATCGTCCTCGCCGTCGAGGGTCGCCAGCTCGGGGCCGTCCTGGGGAATCACGACGAAGGCTGCTTTCGCGGCGCGGGCGTAGGCACTGAGGGCCTCCACGAAGCCGCGCATGTCCTGCCGGTAGTCACGGGATCCATCCGAGCCCGACGAGCCGCAGCCGCACAGGGCCAGGGCGCATCCGGCAGCCGCGAACGCCAGTCGCTTCATGCTTCCGCCTCCTGACGCGGCATCCGACGAGTCCCAGCATAGTGCACGGCGGTTCCCCGGCGCGAGCTGCAATCCTGCGGTATAATCCTGTCCAGGATGAGACGCCTGGCCGCCGTGCCCCTGATCCTCGCGGTTCTCGCCGCCTGCGGCACCTCGCCCTTCGACGCCGACGACCTCTACACCTACGTCGTGCGCTATGCAGTGTCGGGCACGATCGCGGCGCCGGTGATGGACGTCACCTACACCACCGGCACGGCGGGGACCAGCGTCACGGCCAACGTGACCGCCCTGCCGTGGGCGATCGAGCTGCCGATGGACTACGACTACAGCGACGCCTTTACGCCGCAGATGCGCGTCTGGAACACCAGCCTCGCCGACGGCGAGTCGGTGACGCTCACGGTCTCGTGGAAGGACTACAAGGTCGACTTTGCCGAAGAGGTGCTCGCCGCGCGGACCGTCTCGATCGCCAGCGGCGGTCCGACGGCCCAGGACATCCCGCTCTACGGTCCACCGCTGCCGCAATAGCGGCCGCGAGCCGCAGTCGCCCCAACGCCCGAAGCCTTCAGCCTTTCTTCAGATCCTCGGGCGTCGCCTCGCCGAGCATCAGCCGGCAGATGTTCCTGTAGCCGACCTTGCGGTGAAGGCGCAGCAGAGCGGCCACCTCCCCGTAGGCCTGCGGGTGCCGGGCCTGCAGCGCCTTCAGATCCCCATCGACCTTTTCCAGCTCCTCGATCGAAGCCACAGCCGGCATCGTTGCCCTCCAGTGCGGGCGGGAAACGCCCTGCCCTTGCGCCTCACGGCCAGATCTTCGCCCTGGGATCCATCACCCAGGCGTGCTCCCTGGTGAACTCCGGCGTTACGTAGCGGTCACCCTCGAGGTGGCGGATCACCCAGAGGTAGTACATGGCGTAGCCGGGCGCAGCCACGTGCGGGTGGTCATCGCCCGCGGTGATGAAGGCGGTGTCGTTGTGGTGCAGCACATGGGCCTCTGCGCCGAGGGCCGCGAACCCGAAGCCGTTGGCCGGCAGAAAGCGGTAGTGGTAGATCTCAGGCTGCGGGTGGTGATGGGGCGGGTAGCTCGACCACTTGCCCGGAAAGTCGACGACCTCGCCGAGCACCAGGTTCGCCTCGGGGCGGTTGGCGTCGTCGAAGATCGTGCGCACGATCCGCGTGGAGGTCTCGCGCATCGTGCCCTTGCCGCGCTCTTGGCAGCGCACGTCCTCCGGCCTGTACAGCCGCGCGGGGAACGAGCGGCTGCACTCGGCCGCGTGGATGCTCAGTTCAGCGGCGCTCCGTGCCGTGATCGAGACCCGATCCGCTGCGGGGACGTGCAGGCACCAGGGCGATTCGTCGAACAACGACCTGCGCGACACAGCCTCCCCGCCGCCGTCCCACTCGAGCTCGACGTCCCCGTCGAGGAGCAGACAGGCCCGTTCGCGGCCGGGCGCGAGCACGTGCTTCTGCCCGGGAGCCAGGCGCAGGATTCCGAAATCCATGCCCATCTCCACGCGCCGGCCGCCCGCCTGGCAGACGGCCGTGTATCCGGCGGGAAAACCGCCCCGCTGGTGCACCAGCTCGCTCATCGCGAAACCTCCCCGCCGGTCCGCAGTCGATCGGTCCGGCGCTCAGATGCGGCCGTCGCTCGGGGCGAGCCGCGCCTCACTGCTTGAGCCACGACAGGAACCGACTGATGGCGCCCGTCGCGGCCCTGCGCTCCGACGGGGGCGTGATGCCGCCGAACTTCGAGATGTCGTCCTCCATTCCGCCCACGAGAAAGACGTCGCCTTCGACGATGCGGTAGGACGGGGTGAAAAAGCTGTAGTCCTCTCCGTCGCCCCGGCGCACGGCGATCACGTTCACGCCAAAGTCGGCCCGCAGGTTCGCCTCGATGAGCGTCTTGTTGTAGTAGCGCTCCGGAGGCTTCACTTCGGCGATCACAAAGCCGCCGCCGAGCGGCAGGAAGCTGGTGATCGACGAGGAGACAAGCATCGGCACGACGCGCCGGGCGGCCTCGCGATCGGGAAACACCACGCGGTGCGCTCCCACGATCCGCAGGATCTCGCCGTGCTGGTCGGTTTCGGCCTTGGCGACGATGTTGGTCACTCCCATCTTCTTGAGGTAGTTCACCACGAGGATCGAGGCCTCCAGCTCGTCGCCGAGGTCGATGATCGCAGCGTCGACGGTCTCGGGCACGAGCCGGCGGACCACGTCCTCGTCGAGCGCGTCGGCGACGTAGGCGAGCTTGACCGCGTCCTTGTATGTCTCGACGACATCCCGGTCCTTGTCGATCAGCAGCACCTCGGCTTCCAGCCCCTTGAGTTCCTCCAGAACGCGGCGTCCAAAGACGCCCAGACCGATCAGTGCGAATTGTTTCATCAGCCTATCAGAACCTCCCCCTGCGGACGATCGATGACACGGGCGACCCGGGGCCGGGTATCGCGCGAAGCGAGCGAGATGAGCCCGACACGGCCGATGAACATGGTGGCCATGATCACCAGCTTGCCGGCGGCCGACAACTGCGACGTCACCCCCAGCGACAGCCCCACCGTCCCGAAAGCGGAAAAGGACTCGAAGGCCAGTTCGACGAAGCTCCTGCCCGAGGCAGCCTCGGAGACGACGAGGAGAAAGACGCCTGCAAACAGCAGGCCGAGCGCGCGCACGGCGAACAGCAGCGCGTCGCTGAGCGTCGAGGAGCCGACCTTCCGGTCGAAGACCGCGATCTCGCCGTACCGGTCCCGCGAGGCGAACAGCTGCACCAGCACGAGGAACGCCGTCGTGGTCTTGATGCCTCCCGCCGCCGAGCCGGACGAGCCTCCGATGAGCATCAGCAGCATCGTCAGCAGCCTCGACGGCTGCGCGAGCTCGCTCTGCCGCACGGCGTTGAACCCGGCGGTGCGGGGAGTGATCGACTGGAACAGGGCGTTCACGAGCCGGTCGCCCGCGCTGAGGCCCGCCATCGTGTTGCCGGCCTCGAAGAGGTAGAACAGGATGGCCCCCACCGCGATCAGACTCGCGGTGGAAACCAGGACGATCCGCGTGTGAAAGGTCAGGGTGCGCCGCCACCCGGCCACGCACTTGACCATGTCGACGAACACGAGAAAGCCGAGGCCTCCGCAGACGATCAGAGCGCAGATGCACAGCAGCAGGTAGGCGCTCGCGCGGTGGGACTCGAGGCTCGTGCGGAAGATCGAGAAACCGGCGTTGCAGAACGCCGACACCGCGTGAAAGACGCTGGCGAACACCGGGTCGTCGACCCGACCGCGAAAGTAGGGATACAGGGCCAGCGCTCCGGCGAGCTCGACGCCCAGCGTGAACGTCACGATGTAGAAGGTCATGCGGAACGGGTCGTGCTCGACGAGGGGCAGCGAGTAAGCCTGGACAAAGTGCCGCGCCCGGAACGACATGCGCCTGCGGCCCGGCAGCATCATGAACATCGTGGAAAAGGTGATGATCCCGAGGCCGCCGGTCTGGATGAGCAGCAGGATCACGGTCTGGCCGAACCGCGAGTAGTCGGCCGTGTCGACCGTGGTCAGTCCCGTGACGCAGACCGCCGACACGGCCGTGAACAGGGCATCGACCGGGGCCAGGCGCCCGGAGCCCGCCCAGCAGACAGGCAGCAGGAGCATCAGGCATCCCGCGAGGATGAGCCCGGTAAAGAACAGGAGAAGGAACGCCCGCGGGGGAACCGCTGTCTGGATCACTGAGCCGCCACTCTATAGCGAGCGGCAGCCGCGTTCAAGCATGCGGCGCGGTCAGCCGCGCCAGAAGCGAGGCACGAGCAGGAGGAGCACCGTGTAGACCTCCAGGCGGCCGGTCATCATCGCCAGACTGAGAAAGGCCTTGATGTAGGCCGGGAAGTGGCTGTAGTTCTCCGTCGGCCCGACCCGACCGAAGCCGGGACCGATGTTTCCCAACGTGGCGAGCGTCGCGGTCAGCGAGGTGACGATGTCGTAGCCCCCGCTGGCCACCAAGAGAAAGGTGACGAAGAGCGTGCAGACGTAGAGGAAGACGAAGGCGTAGACGCTGTAGACCACGTTCTTGCGCACGCTCTGCCCGCCCACCCGCACGGCCACCACGGCGCGCGGGTTCAGCATGTAGCGCATCTCGGTGAGCGCCTGCTTGAAGAGCGTCACGAGACGGATCACCTTGATCCCCCCGCCGGTCGACCCGGCGCATCCGCCCACCCACATCAGCGCAAAGAGCACGACCTGGGAAAAGTGAGGCCAGCCTTCGAAATCGGCCGTGACGAAGCCGGTGGTCGTCAGGATCGACGCGGCCTGGAAGCCGGCGTAGCGCAGCGACGCGCCCACGGTGCTGTGGACGGCGCCGTGCAGGTCGAGCGCGATCGCCGCCGTGGCCACGACGAAGACGCCCAGGTACGCCCTCAACTCCGTGTCGCGGAAGACGCGCGAGAGCTCGCCGCGGCCCAGGGCGTAGAACAGGCTGAAGTTCATGCCGGCGAGCACCATGAACACGGTGATCACGACGTGGATGTATGCGGACCCGTAGGCGCCGACACTGCTGTTCCTCGGGGAGAATCCGCCGGTGGCCATCGTGCCAAAGGTGTGGGTCACCGCATCGAAGAGGTCCATGCCGCCCAGCCCCAGCAGCAGCACCTCCGCCGCGGTGAGGATCACGTAGATGATCCACAGCATCTTGGCCGAGCTCGACACGCGCGGCGTGACCTTGTCCACGGTCGGGCCCGGCGCCTCGGCATCCAGCAGCTTGAGCCCGCCGATGCCCAGCAGCGGGAACAGCGCCACGGTGAGCACCACGATCCCCATGCCGCCGAGCCAGTGGGTCATCGACCGCCAGAACAGGATGCCCCGCGGGAGCCCTTCGATTTCGGTGAGAATCGAGGCCCCGGTCGTCGTGAAGCCGGACATCGTCTCGAAGAACGCGTCGACGTAGGCTGGGATCGCGCCCGACACTACGAACGGCAGGGCGCCCAGGGCAGAGGCGAGGAACCAGCTCAACGCCACCAGAAAGTAGCTGCTGCTCACGCCGAGGGTGCTGGTCCAGCGCCCCCGGCCCGCCAGGGCGACGACGACGAAAAAGAGAACCGCCGCGCCGATCGGCACCAGAAAGGCGGCGATCAGATGCGTCTCGCCGTAGAGCAGGGCGACCCCCAGCGAAACGGCCATGAACAGGCAGATCAGCAGGAGCAGGATCGAGACGACCCGCAGCACAAACGCCAGGTTCACGATCGTCCCACGAATCTTTCCTCGAGCCTCGAGAACGAGGCCTTGCTCGCGATCACGCCCACCTGGTCGCCGGCTTTGAGCACCGTCGCCCCCACGGGCAGGATGGTCTTTCCTTCGCGCACCACGTAGAGGATGAGGGTCTGCCGCGGCAGCCCGGCCTGGTCGATCCTGCGCCCCGCCAGGCCGGTGTTCTTGTCGATCGTGAGCTCGACGATCTCCAGCCCGGCCTCGCCGATCGCGTGAACCGTGCGGATCACGCCCTTTCGGATCACGGAGAGCACGCTCCTCGCCACGCTCTCCTTGAGACTCACGGTCACGTCGACGTCCATCTGGTGCGCGATCTTGATGTACTCGCGCTTGATGACCAGCGCCGCGGTCCTCTTGACTCCCACCGCCTTGGCGTGCGCCGCGGCCACGAGGTTCAGCTCCTGGTTGCCGGTCACCGCCACCGCGAGGTCGAAGCTGGGCAGCTGCTCCTCCAGAAAGCCCTCGTCGTCGCTGACGTCGCAGTGGTTGACCGTGGCGTCGGGGAACTGGTCCGAGAGCAGCTTGCACTTGTCGATCGACCTCTCAAAGACCGCCACGTGCAGCTTGGCCGGCTTGAATACCCGGTACAGGCCCGCGAGGAACCGCGACCGGGGCCTCTCGCCCAGCAGCGCGTCGACGAGGTAGGCGCCCATCCGCCCGCCGCCGATGATGGCGATGCGCTTGAGGTCGACCCGGGGATCGCCGGTCGCCTCGTGCACCGAGTCGAGGACGTCCGGCTCACCGAGAAAGTAGACCTCGTCGCCCTCCTCGAACACCGTCGAGCCCGACGGGATCACCAGCTCCCCGCCCTTGAGGATCAGGGGGATGAGGAAATCCCCGCGCACCGCCTGCCTGAACTCCGCCAGGCTCTTGCCGCGATAGCCGTGGCCCTCGTCGATCCGGGTGGCCTGCAGGAGCAGCCTTCGGTCCGCCACCACCATCGCGTCCCCTCGGGCGCCGTGCTCCACGGCCTCGAGGATCACCTTGGCCGCCTCGACCTCGGGGTTCACCATGTGATCGATTCCCAGAAACGAAAAGTCCCGGGCGGGCGCGAACGAGTAGTACGGGTTGCGGACCCGCGCGATGGTCACGGGGCGCTTGAACTCGCGGCGGGCGAGGCCGCACGAGATCATGTTGACCTCGTCGGAGCCGGTGAGGGCGATAAAGTAGTCGGCGTCGGCGACCCCGATTCTGCGCAGCGCCTCGATGTTGCTGCCTTCGTCGTTGACGACCATGCAGTCGAGGTTGTTCGTGGCGAGGCCCGCCACGTCGGCGTTCTTCTCGACGAGGATCACGTCCTTGCCCTCGCCGATGAGCTGGCGCGCGACCTCCGTGCCTACCGTGCCTGCCCCGAGGATGACGACTTTCACTCTGGCGACGGATCATACTTGCGGGGCGGACGGACGTCAACGCGGTCGTGGCGGCGCGGCCGCGGCGGGCGTATACTGAGTTCATGAAACGCGTGTGGGTCCTGCGTCACGCCAAGGCCGAACAGGCAGACGAGGCGACGGCCGACGGTGAGAGGCGGCTCGCCCGGCGCGGCCGCAGGGACGCCGCGGCGATCGGTCGGTGGCTGGCAGAGCACGGCGGGTCGCCGGACCTGATCGTGTCTTCGCCTGCCCGGCGCGCCATGGAGACCGCGCGGCTGGTGGCGGACGCCTGCGGTTTCGAGGGCAGGATCGCCGAGTGGCCGCTGCTCTATCCCGGTGAGGCGGCGCCTACCGTCGAGCAGATCCGCGAGCTGGACGACACGCTGCAGTCGCTGGTGATCGTCGGCCACAACCCGCACGCCGAGCAGCTCGTCGCCCTGCTTTCCGGCGGTTCCCACGTGCACATGCCGACCGCAGCGATCGCTCTCCTGGAGGCCGAGGTCGAGCGCTGGCGCGGCCTCGCTGCGGGAGCCATGCAGCTCGCCGCCCTGGTCAGCCCCGAAACGCTATAGCAGACCGGCCTGGCCCCGGCGGCCGATCTGGCTGAGGTAGGCCCTGTAGTAGGGTTCGATCCGCGCGCGCTTCTCCCCCGGCGCCTTCTCGAGGTACGTGCCGCCCACGTAGGTGCAGGCGAAGCCCCCCGAGGCCGCAGCCCAGGCGCAGGCTTCGGTGAGGTCGAGGTCTCCCCGCCTCGCGCCGGCTGCGAGCTGGGCCGCGAGGGAGGCGAGCAGCCCGCCGACGAAATTGTCGCCGCACCCGGTGGTGTCGCCCCGCAGGTCCGGATCGGCGTCCATCGCACGGTCGACCTCGCCGCAGACCGGCAGGGTCTCGACGTCCCTTGCGGCGAACAGCGTTCCCCGCGACCAGAGCCAGAAGGGCTCGGCTCCCTGGGTCACGACGACGGTGCCGGTGCCCATCTCGCGGAAAAAGTCCACGGCCTCGGCGACGCTCCGGGTCCCGCTGGTTCGCAGCGCCTCCTCGCGGTCGGTGACCAGGAGATCGATCAGGCCGAACGTCTCGTCGCTCTCGCCGAGCGGCCACCGGCCGTCCGGATCGGCCTGTTCGTTGAGAAAGTCGAACACCGTGCTCACGACCGTGATGCCGCCCCGCTCGCGCACCCTGCGCAGCAGCGAGCCGAGGGCCCTGTGCAGCGGCGGCACGATGGCCGTGGCGCCCAGCAGGGCCACGTCGGCGCCGAAGAGGCGCTCGTCCACCTGCGACGGCTCGAAGCGGCCGGCCGCTCCGATGGCGTTGACGAACATGCGCTCGCCCCGCCCGCCCGCGAACGAGGGATCGGAGAACACGTAGGTGAAGGGGGTCGCCCCGGGGAAGAGGCGGTACGAGGAGAAGTCGACGGGCGTGCGGCTGAGGACTTCCATGATCCGCTCGCCCGTGCGATCGGAACCCCGCGCGCCCTGGAAGTGCACGCTCACGCTGCGACCCTCCAGCAGCTGCGCCGCATTGATCGCGGCCACGACCGCGGGACCGCCGAGGTTGACGCGGGCCGGTTCGGCACCGCCGGTGAGGTCCTCGAGCACCCGGGCAAAGGGCAGGCCCGCGAACCGCTCGAGATCCTCCGCGAACACCAGCCTGCCCGGCTTGACTCCGCCGTCGCCGTCGCGGCGGGAGCCGTAGCGCGCGAACGGCGCGGCTGCAAAGTCCACCGGCGTGTACAGGTAGTCGATGAGGCTGCAGCCTGCGGCCCATATGCGAAGGTTCACGCCGTGACGTTACCATCCGGGCGCACGGCGGGCAATCCCGAGAAAGCCCGCGCTGGATGTTCACCCGCGTCTCGTCTATGATGGATCAGCGGAGGAGCCCGTTGGACGAACCACGCTTTCGCCTGCGCTGGCGGCTGGGGGCCAAGCTCGGCCTGGCCGCAGCGACCATCGCCGCGGCGGTGCTGGCCGCGGCAACGCTTGCCGGATTCGCGCAGCTGCGCATGAGGGCTTCGACGGCGGCCTGGCAGGGCCTCGAACGGCCGCTGCAGGCGATCGTCGGCCGCCTGGAGGCGCGCCAGGAGCAGATCGCGCTGGCGCTGGCTCCCCGGGTCGGCGCCGACGCGGCGGCGGCGCGCGAGGCCATCCGGGCGGCCGGGCGCGACGTGCTGGCCGGGCTCCAGCTCCTCCAGGGCGGCGACGCCGATCCGCGGGCAGCCGAGGTCGACGCCCAGCTCGCCCTGCTCACGCGCGAGCTGCAGGAGCTGGAGCGCGCTGCCGACGCAGCGGCGGCCGGCGGCAGCGCGCGGGCGGCCCAGCAGCGGGCTGCAGCCGTGGGCGAGCAGGTTCAGCGGCTTCGACGGGGAGTCGAGGCCCTCTCGGCCGCCGACGCGGACACCGCGCCTGAGCTGCTGACCGTGATCGCAGCGGCCGTGGCCGCGCTTGCCCTCGTCGCAGGCGTGCCGATCCTCATGGCGCTCGCCGTGAGTGCGGGCAGCCGGGCGCGGGCCCTCGCGCGGGCTGCCGACGAGATGGCCTTTTGCGTCCGTGAGGGCGACCCGCCGCCTCCGCCCGAGGCGCCCGGCGCAGGCGACGAGATCGGCTACCTGGCCCACACGCTGAGCGGTCTCGCTCAGGCGCTGCAGGGCACGGTGACCCAGGCGCAGCAACTCGCCGCCGAGCTCGAGGAGGCGGCCGGCCATGACGCGCTCACCGGTGCGCTGAGCAGGCAGCGCTTTCAGCAGGTGCTCGAGGCCGAGCTCGCCCGCTCGCGCCGCTACAAGGGAGCCCTCGCGCTCGTGATCTTCAACGTCGATGCTCTGGCCGCCATCAACGAGAAGCACGGCTCGGAGCAGGGCGACTACGTGCTGTCGACCGTCGCCGACCTGGTCCGGTTCAACGTGCGCAAGACCGACCACTTTGTCCGCTGGAGCGGCGGCGAGTTCGTGCTGCTGCTGACGGAGACCGGCATCGACGGGGCCCGCCACCTGGCGGAAAAGCTGCGCAGAAACATCGAAGTCCATCCGTTCGACCGCATCGGGCGCGTGACCGTAAGCGCCGGAGTCACGGAGCTGGCTCCAGGCGACACGCGCGACAGCTTTGTCGGCCGCGCCGACGATGCGATGAGGCGCGCCAAGAACAGGGGCCGCAACCGCGTGGTGGCGGCGGCCGCTCCCGCAGGCGCGGCTCCGGGGGCCGCCGGCGCCGAAATCTGAGCCGCCTCGCCTTGACTGCCGATGGCCGGCGCCGCGGAACCGCGATATATTCTGGGTTTGCTGAAGGCAATGACGTCGAAACGGGAGAATCGCGCACATTCGCCGGGCGCGTCTGCCCTCCCGCCGCGCTGCCTGCTCGCGGCGCTCTTGTGCCTGCTCGCTGCGTTCGCGGCCGCTGCCGACGCGGCGCCGCGCGTGCTGCAGATCGTCCAGCCGCAGGCCGGCGAACGGGACCTGGAGCTGCAGGAGATACTGACTCGCTTCCTCAGGATCGAGCTCGAACGGGCGGGGCTGCTTCCGATTCCTTCTGACCAGGACAAGCCGATCGCCGGCGCGAGAAGGTTGGCGGCCCTGGCTGCGGAGCAGAAGGCCCGCTTCGTGCTGATTGCCACGTACCTGCGCAGCGGGCAGGACGTCGAGCTCGAGCTCCAGTGGCTCGATCCCGACTCCTCGCGCGTCGCGGCCACGGAGCAGAGAACTGCCCCCATCAACCTCGAGCTCGACGGAGTCGTCGCCTCCGCGGCCCGCGTGCTGCTCGACCGCACAGGAGCGCGAAGGGAGCGCGTCGAGGTCGTAGAGAAGCCGCAAACCGTGGAGCGGCCCGTCCCTCTTCCGCCGGCGATCAGCGCGGCCGGCGTCGCGCCGCCGGAGCCGTTCCGGCCCTTCGAATCGACGATCGCCTTCTCCGCCGTGCTGACCACCGGGTTCGCCAGCGACTACTTCAAGTACGGCTTCATGCCGTCGGCCTTTGCCGGCTATCGGGTGCGGGTCCCGCGCGCGGCCCTCGCGCTCGGGCTGAGCGCCGGCTACAACTCTTTCGTGACCGAGGACGCCGTCGAGGAGACGGGCATCGAAACCGTTCCGATCGGCGCCGAGGCGCGCTACGAGTACGGCGGCAGCGGTCCGCTCCTGGTCTACCTGCGGGCGGCAGCCGGTCCTGCGCTGCTGCGGTTCCAGCCGGTCGGGGGCGACTGGCTCGTCAAGCTCGTGCCTTTCGGGATCGCCGGCATCGGCGTGGGCATCCCGCTCACGGACCTGTTCGGCATCACCGTCGAGGCCAGCTACTCGGTCTACCTGGAGAAAGCGCAGCCGATCATGGGCTTCACGCCCTCGATCGGCACCTACGTGAGGTGGGGCGGATGAACAGGCGGTCCAGGGTCCGCGCAGCTGTCCTGCTCGTCGCTGCGTTGCTGGCCGGCTGCGACAACTTCTCCCTGTTCGACGAGCTGGAGGCAATCGCGGCCGGCGACCTGCGCATCGTCCCGAGCTCGGCGGTAGTCGGCACGAACGGAGCCTACAATTTCGTGGCGATCGGAGGTGAGCCCCCGTACGACTTCCAGCTCCTGTCGGGCGATGGAACGCTCGAGTTCGTGAGCGACACGACGAGACGCTACAAGGCCCCCGCGAGCCAGACCCTGGCCATCCTGCAATTGATCGACGCCGAAGGGACGACCAGCACCGCGAGGGTGAACGTGCTCGAGCCGCAGGTGCTGACGCTGAATCCGCCGTCAATGACGCTCCCGGTGAGCGCCTCCTACGCGTTCTACGGCCTGGGCGGCACGCCCCCCTTCACCTACTCGGTGTTCAATCCCCCGACTCCGACAGGCGGCGTCATCAACGCGGGGACCGGTCTCTACACGGCGCCGGCCTCGGATCCCGGGACAGTGACACTGCGGGTGACCGACGACGCCGGCGCCTGGAGCGACGCGAGCGTGGAGATCGTGAGCTCGGGCGCCATAGGCATCAGCCCAACCGCTGCGACCGTGGAGCAGGGCAAATCCCTGTCTTTCTCCGGATACGGCGGCACGCCCAGCTACACGTACTCGGTGAGCGGGGGCAGCGGCGCTGCAACGGTGAATTCCGCAAATGGGCTCTTCACAGCCCTGGCCGCGGCTGTCCCCGGGGAGACCTACACGGTCGCCGTGACGGATTCGGTGATGGCCTCTGCGTCAGCCACGGTCACGATCGCCCCGGCCGCGCCCACGAACCTGTTTGCCAACGGCTACTGGCCGGGCCCCCTGGACATCCTTCTCAGCTGGCAGGACAACGCAACCGGCGAGACAGGCTACGAGATCTGGCAGAAGAAGGCCTGGGGCCCGTTCGAGCTCATACACACGACCGCAGCCAACGCGGAGTTGTACGAGGTGACCGGCCTGTCGCCGGGCACGGCCTACACCTTCAAGGTCCGGGCGATCAAGGACATGGACCCGGACCCCGACATCTACTCGGATTTCTCCGATCTGGCCTTCGACATCCCGAATCCCTGAGCGTGGCCGCCGGGCGCCGTCTGCTCAGATGACCCGCAGGAGCGCGGCGAGCTTGTCGACGAGTGCCCTCAGGGTTTCCTCGAACGACATGCGGCCCTGCTCCTCGGCCCGCTCGCCGAGCAGCCGCCCCAGGAGGGCGACGACGCGGGCGAGGGCGGCCTGCTCGCCGGCCTGCAGCTTTTCGGCTCCGAAGCGCTCGAGGTACTCCTCCATGGCGTCGTAGAGATCGGGGTACTGGGCCCGCACCGGCGCCGAGTCGATCACCTGCTTGAGCAGCGCCTTGGTCTTGAGCAGGTCGAACACCTGGCCGGACTGCGGTCGCTGAGGCGGACTGGCGAGGATCCTGCTCTGGTCCCGCAGCAGGCTGGTCAGCGCGCTCACCCTCTCCTCGCGGCTGCTCTGCTCCTGGAGACGCGCCTCCCGCTCGCGGGCTAGGCTGTCGCTGGCCACGGCGAGGGCCTGCCGCTCGCGCGCGAGGTCGTCCCGGGCCGCCGCCAGCGCCTGCCGCTCCCGCTCCAGGTCCTCGCCGACAGCGGCCAGCGCCTGCCGCTGCCGCGCCACCTCGGCCTGCAGCTCCGCCAGGGTGCGGTTCAGGGCCGCCTGCTCCTCCTGCCAGCGGCCCTTCTCGATGCCGAGCACCCGCTCGAAGGCGGTGCGCACTTCGGGGATCTCCGACAGCGCCGAGCGGTAAAGGGTTTCCGCGGGACCCGCCTGGCCCGACCGAAAGCGCGCCTCCGCCTGCCGCACGAGGGCTGTGACCTGCGCCAGCAGCTCGTCGGCGCGGCTCGGTGCACGCCGGGCCGCCGCCTCGCGCATCCGCTCCAGCAGCGTGCGCAGCGCCGCGACCGTGGCCTGCTCGGTCGGCCTGATCCGCCGCACCACCGGCAGCCTGGCCACCGCTTCTTCGGCAAGCAGCGCTTCGGCTTCGTCGAGCCGCTGGGCGGCAGCCTCCCAGGCGCGCTCGCCGGCCTCCTGCGCAAAGCCGCGATACGAAGCGGCCAGGCGCTCGAGGGCGAGGCGCTCGCTGTCGGCCATGCGGGCGCTCTCAGCCAGCGGCTGCGCAGCGGCTGCCGCCGGGGCGGCCGGCGGCGGCGCCGGAGGCGCCGCCGGCACCGCCGCGGCCTCGACCGCCTTCCGC
>CAZKGO010000105.1:0-4586 GCA_964552235.1 uncultured Spirochaetales bacterium
GCGGATCAGGTCGCCTTCCATGATCTGCATGTGGTAGATGTCGTACAGCAGCTTCGCGCGCGGGCTGCCGACCATCTCGCAGAGGGCCGCGCCCCAGTCGGTGCGGTCGCACTGGTAGCCGGGGTGGTTGACCCGCGTGTTCAGCAGCTCGACGTTCAGGTTGACGCGCTTCTCCTCGGCGTACCGGCAGATGCGCCGCAGGCCGCGGGCGCAGACCACCATGCCCTCGAGGTCGCTCTGGCCGGGGTTGCGGTTGCCGCTGAAGCAGATCAGGCCGGGGATGCCCCAGCGCGCGGCCACGTCGATCGAGGCGCGCAGCTCGGCCTCGATGCGGTCGTGGTTGTCGGCCTTGTTCAGGCCGTCGGGCAGCGACCTGTGGCCGCTCATGCTCGCGATCGCCAGGCCCGCGCTCCTGGCGAGCTCAAAGGTCTGCTCCCACCCCGGGTCCGCCAGGGCGAAGCGATCCCAGACCTCCATGGCGGGATACCCCGCGGCCCTGGCCTCGCGAAAGATCGCCGCCAGGTCGAGCCCCTGCGGGCGGTAGAGCGGCAGGCAGAACGACTGTTTGATGCGCATGGGACCTCCAGCACCGGACCGGGCGTCACAATACGACGCGCGTCGGGCTGCCGTCAAAGATCACCTGGCGGGAGACGCCGCGGGTCGCGCTCCTGACCGAGAAGGGGAGCGGGCTCGCGGGACGCGCCCCGCCGACAGCCTCGATCGTGAGGGTGCGGCGCGGCTGGCTCCAGGAGAGCGCCAGGCTCGAGCCCTTGCCCTGCATGTAGTCGAGGCTCGCCCCGTCGTCGTCGTAGAGCACGAACGAGCCGTCGGCGCCTTCCCAGATCTCGAGAGTCGTCGGCTCGGACACGGCCTGGCCGACGTACTCGCGAACCGGGTCCATCGGGATGATCGATCCCTCGCGCACGTAGAGCGGCATCGTGGCCAGGTCGACGGCGCGGTCAACGGTCCGGCCGCCTTCGACGCTCTTGCGGGTCCAGAAGTCGTACCACGAGCCTGCAGGCAGGTAGACCTCGCGCGATCCCGCGCCTTTGCGCACGACCGGAGCGACGAGGATCGAGGGGCCGAACAGGTAGTGGTCCGAGCAGGCGACGGCGCGGGGGTCGTCGGGATAGTGCAGCCAGAGCGGACGCATCAACGGCAGGCCGCGCGTCCACGCCTGCCAGGCGAGGCTGTAGATGTAGGGCAGCAGCCGGTAGCGCAGCTCGAGGTACCTGCGGCAGATCGGCTCGACCTCGGGATTGCGCAGCTCGGAGGGGTCGGGGTTGGCGACGCCCGGCAGCCCCTTGTACCGCGTGCCGGCCTCGTCCGGACCCAGGTCGCCGGTGTTCCAGCCCCACGGCCTGCGCGTGTGCCAGGTGCGTCCGTGGCTGCGGAACAGCGCGCTGAACGCCGAGAACTGGAACCAGCGCACGTACAGCTCGCCGGTGAGCTCCCTGGTCGGGAAGAAGCCGCCGGTGTCCGACTGCCAGTAGAGGGCGGCGCTCACGCTGGCGTTCAGCGCGATCGGCACGTGGGCCTCGAGGGTGCGCCACCACGAGTAGGTGTCGCCGGACCACACGTTGCCGCCCCAGCGCTGCATGCCGGCGTAGCCGTTGCGGTGGAACGAAAAGGGACGGACTCCGGGCCGGTCGGCCAGCGGCCCTTCCCAGTAGAGCCTGTGGCGGGCCAGGCGAGCGGGGATGTCGTCGTCGTCGCCTTCGTCGGGCCAGAAGCCGTCGATCCCCAGGCGCGGCTCGAGCAGGAAGCGGTGCTTCTGCCAGTAGCTCGCGGCGTGGCTCGGGTCGTCGGCGGGCGCGGGTTCGCTCACGCTGCCGTGGAGCTGCTTGGGATGTGCG
The DNA here is from genome assembly GCA_964552235.1 of uncultured Spirochaetales bacterium. Taxonomy (GTDB): domain Bacteria; phylum Spirochaetota; class Spirochaetia; order SZUA-6; family CAVTHK01; genus CAVTHK01. The sequence goes on from CAZKGO010000105.1 coordinate 1,857, forward strand.
AGCACGTGCAGGATCACCTTGAAGCCCATCCGGTGCAGCTCGGCGATGGTGACCTGCGGATCGCCGAAGACCGCGTTGAACTCGAAGGAGCCGTGGCCCTGGTTCCAGCCCGCGGGGCAGAAGCCGGTGCCGAGGTAGATCAGGGCGTCGCAGGGCAGATGCTTCGCGCGGAACGTGCGCGCGGTCTCGAGCACCTGCTCCGCGCCCCGGTGGGTGAGCGTGCGGTGCGACTGCTGGTAGCCGAGGGCCCACTTCGGCGGCATCGGCGTCGGGCCGACGAGGGCGGCGTGCTCGGCGAGGAGATCGGCCGGGTCCGCGGCCAGGGTGACGAACAGGTCGAGGGGCAGCAACTGCGAAGCGGTGAGGCGGCCGCGGGCTGCGCGCAGGTCGATGGTCGCGTGGAAGGGCCTGTGCACGAACAGGCTCCAGCCGTCGGTGCTCAGCATCAGCGGTATGTGGATGCGCGCGCCGAACACCTCCTGCTCGCCCGCGATTTGGCCGTTGAGCGGCTCGAAGAGGCCGCCCTTGCGGTCCATCTGCTGCGGCCCTCCGGACCCGAGCCCGTACAGGGGGCCTCGGCCGGCGTCGAAGGTAAGTTCGTTTGCGGCTGCGCTCAGGGTGATGGTCTGCGCGACGCCGGAGGAGCCGCGCAGCGCGAGGCTCACGCCGGAGTCGTCGCGAGCCACGCTGACCGTGACGTCGCCGGCGGAGACCGACTGCTCGCCGATCGCCGCGCTGAGGCGCGCCGCAGGCGCCGGCCAGGCGCGTGGCGCCAGCACAGGCTCGTCGGATATCGGCAGTCCCCGCCCCCCGGCGGCCACCGTGATCCGCACGGTGCGGCTGCTGACCGCCACGATGGTCATCTCCACGGGCTGCGCTGCGACCACCAAGGCGTCGCTATTCGGCTGCTTCGCTCCTGCCATGGGACCTCCGGGACTCTCTGATTGCCGGTGGATCTTAGGTAAAGAGGGAGGTGGGGTCAAGAAGGCGGTCGCGGTGAACGACGGATTACGGTTGACAAACGCACGACATGGACACAGACTTCGCCATCTGAATGTCCGCCCGGGCGGACCGATTCGAGGGAGGTGGGGAATGCTCAGAAGGATCAGTCTCGTTGCAGCGGGGCTGCTCGTCGCGGCCGTGGCCTTTGCCGGCTCGCAGGCTGAGGCGGCAAAGCCCGGCGAGATCAAGGGCAAGGTCGTCGCGATGCTCGGGGGCAGCAACAGCGTGGCGCTGGACAGGGATCGGGCGACGTACTTCAACAAGAAGTACCCCAACGTGCAGGTGGAGTACGTCGTCGCGCCGGACACTTCGGTCGACCGGCGGGCGAGGTACGTCACAATGTTCGCCGCCAAGGACGGGTCGATCGACGTTATCTCGATGAACACGGTCGACACGGGCGAGTTCGCGTCGTCTCAGTGGATCCTGCCGCTCGACAAGTTCTTCAACGTCGCCGAGGTCAGGGAGCGCATGTACACCACGTTCTTCAACGCGGCCATGTGGGAAGGCAAGCTCTATGGCATCCCGCACACCGCGGACACGCTGGACTTCTACTGGCGCAAGGACCTGCTCGCCGACGCCGGCATGAAGCAGCCGATGGTCTGGACGGACCTCGGCGCGCAGGCGCTGAAGCTGCAGACTCCCGACCGCTTTGGCTTCGTCAGCTCCTGGGAGCGCGGCAACCAGATCTTCTGCCAGTTCCTGCTCTTCATCGCGAGCAACGGCGGCGACGTGATGACCAAGGACCTCTCCAAGGTGACCATCGACGCCCCGGAAAACGCCGTGGCCCTGCAGCTTATGGTCGACGCGATTCACAAGCAGAAGATCGCGCCCAAGGACATCCTCAGCCTGACGGTAGACAACGCCCGCGTCGTCTTCAACGAAGGCCGCGCCGTGTTCCAGCTCAACTGGGACTACGCCTGGGCCCGTTTCCAGCAGGATACCTCCAAGGTCAAGGGCAAGGTGGGCGTGGGCACGCCCCCGAGCTTTCCGGGCAAGGCGCAGGTGAGCGTGCTCGGCGGCTGGAACCTGGGCGTGAACGCCGCATCGAAGAACCCCGCCACCGCGGTGGAGTTCATCAAGGTCATCACCGAGGACGAGATCTCACGCATCCAGGTGCTGCACCCCGTGGCCGCGCAGACTTCGCCCAACAAGAAGGCGATGTCGGATCCCGAGTACGTGGCCAAGAACCCGGAGTTCCTCAAGGCGCTCGCCGCCAACTACGCCGTGGCGGTGGCCCGCCCAGTCACTCCGGACTACGCCGAGATCACCGAGGCGATCAGCCAGGAGATCATGCCCGCGCTCTACGGCGAGAAGCCGGTCAAGGACGCCCTGTCCGGAGCAGCCAAGAAGATAACGGACATCATCAAGTAGTCGCAACGATGGACACGGGGGCCCGCCGACGAGCCGGCCCCCGCGGTCCCCGCGCCTGATGCGAGCTCCCGGGAGGTCTCTTTGCGCTTTTCCCCGACCCGCAGACAGCTTGGCTACATCCTGATCTCGCCGGCCGTGATCCTCCTCGTCGCGATCATCGGTTTTCCCGTGGTCCGCACGATCCAGCTGAGCCTGTGGGAGTACAAGCTCAGCCAGATGTGGAAGAGCAAGTTCGTCGGTTTGACGAACTACGTCGAGCTGTTTGCCGACGAACGTTTCTGGAACGCCGCGATGAACACCCTGACCTACATCGTGGGCACCACTGCGGGCATCTTCGCGCTCGGCCTCACCATGGCC
>CAZKGO010000105.1:4596-15544 GCA_964552235.1 uncultured Spirochaetales bacterium
GGCCCTGATCATGCATCGGCAGTTCCCGGGACGCGGGATCGTGCGCAGCCTCATCCTCATCCCCTGGGCGATGCCGCCGATCATCGTCTCTCGGACCTGGGCCTGGATCTTCGATGGCCTTTACGGAATCGCGAACTACGTGCTCTCGAGCCTCGGGCTGATCGAGAAGAACATCCCATGGCTCAACGAGATCCCGGAGGCCATGGTCGCGGTGCAGATCTCCGCGATCTGGCGCGGCGCCCCGTTCGCTGCGCTGCTGCTCCTGGCGGGGCTCCAGACGATTGCAGCCGAGCTGTACGAAGCCGCGGACATCGACGGCGCCAACGCGTGGCACAAGTTCGCACGCATCACGATGCCGTGCCTCAGGTCCACCATCGGCATCACGCTCATGTTCACGACGCTGAATGCCTTCAAGAGCTTCGACATCATCTATGGAATGACCAAGGGCGGGCCGATGGAGTCGACCGAGACGATGATGATCTACGCCCAGATGCACCTCTTCACGTTCCTGCGCTTCGGCTATGGCAGCGCGGCCGTTCTTCTGATCGTGCTCTTCTGCCTGCTCTTTGCCGTCGTCTACATCAGGGGCCTCAAGCTCGAGTTCAGCGGGGGGGCGGCGCAGTGATCGCCCCGGCGCGCTTCTGGAGCCACGCGCACGCGAGGCGGACGGTGGGGAACGTGCTGCTGGCAGCGCTCATCGCCGTCTTTGTTGCGATCATCGTCTTTCCCTTCTACTGGATGGTGAACACGGCTCTCAAGATGCCGGGGGACGTCACCAAGATCCCGCCCGACTTCTTTCCCAATCCGATCGGCTTTGGCTACTTTGTCGCGGCGTTCACGCGGTATCGCCTCTCGCACTACGTAAAGAACAGCATCATCGTGGCCGGGCTGACGACCGCCTTGAGCATCTTCACCGGAGGCCTGGCCGGTTATGCCCTGGCCCGGATCGACATCAAGGGAAAGAAGCTCCTGCTGCTCTCGATCCTCGCGGTGTCCATGTTCCCCAGCATCTCGGTGCTCGGCCCGCTGTTCCTGATCCTGCGTGGCCTCGGACTGATGAACACGCGCACGGGGCTGGTGCTGCCCTATGTCTCATTCATGCTACCCATCACCGTGTGGGTGCTCACCAGCTTCTTCCGGGAGATTCCGTTGTCCCTCGAGGAGGCCGCTCTGATTGACGGTTGCACGCCCGTGCAGGCCCTCGTGCGCGTGATCGCTCCGCTCTCGGTCCCGGGGATTTTCACGATGTCGATCCTCAACTTCGTCTCTGCGTGGAACGAGTTCCTGATCGCCTTCACGCTCACGCGGTCCGCCGACGCTCAGACCGTCCCCATCGGGATCATTCTGATTCAGGGCGAGCACGAGTTCCCGTGGGGTGAGATGTCGGCGGCGTCGGTCACCGTGACCGTGCCGCTGATCATCCTGGTGCTGATTCTTCAGAAGCGGGTCATCCAGGGTCTGACCGCCGGGGCGGTGAAAGGATAGCCCAACAAGTGCATTTCATCGGCAATGCGCGCGCAGCTGCGCGCGAGGGGAGCGTTCTGCTCGTCGACTGCGGCGAACGGAAGGTCGAGCTGCGCGCCTGCACCGACCGGGTCCTGCGCGTGCGGATGCTGCCGGCGCCGGACTACGGCGAGCTCGAGGAGATCGTCGTACCGCGCAGGGAGTGGGCCGAGGTCGAGGCGCGGCTCGAGGAGACCGGCGCGGGGTGGTTGTTCGCGACCGGCTCGCTGCGTGTCGGGATCGACCGCGAGCCGCTGCGACTCCGCTTCGAAGCCGCCGACGGCACGACCCTCCTGTTGCTCGCCCCCGGCGGGCTGCTGGAGGCCGGGGCGCCCGACGCCGAAGGCCTGCGCCCCGTGGGCGCGCGGTTCGAGATCGCGGCGGACGAGCACTTCTACGGCCTCGAGGACGGAGGCGACATCTTCGACCGCCGCGGTGCGACGACGCGGCTGTGGACCCGCGAGAGGATGCGCGTCGGCTCGCACATCCCCTGCCCGCTGCTGCTGAGCACGCGCGGCTATGGCCTGTTCTTCCACAACCCCCACGATGCCAGCGTGGAGATCGGCGACGGCATCGCCTACAGCGCCGCGGGCGGAGCGATCGACTTCTACTTCCTGCTCGGTCGGACCTTCGACCAGGTGATCCACGGCTACTACGAGATCACCGGCTTCCCGCCGCTGCTGCCGAAGTGGGCCTTCGGCTACCATCAGTCGACGCGGCATTTCGTCAACAGGCAGGAGCTCGAGGAGCTGCCCGCCACGCTGCGGCAGCGCCGCATCCCGTGCGATCACATCACGCTGCTCTCGACCTACAGCCGCATCCTCGGCCGCGAGCAGGGGTGGGACGCGCCGATCGCCAGCTACCGCTTCAACCCGTACCTGTTCCGCAGCCCGCGCCGCTTCATCTCGCGCCTGCACAGACAGCGCTTCACCGTGATGGTGCACCAGTACCCGCAGATCGACATGGAGGCGCCGGACCTCGACACATTCAAGAGGGGCGGCTACGGGATCGCCCGCGAAAACGGCGAGAACGTGCCGTACTCGAACAAGTGGCAGACCTGGTACATCGACTTCACGAACCCCGAAGCGCGCAAGTGGTGGTGGGCCAAGGTGCTGCCGATCTACGAGGCCGGCGTCGATTCGTGGTGGCACGACGGTGGAGAGGGACCGACAGAAGGCAGGCTCCACGCCGGCTCCTGGCGCCGGTGCCACAACGTCTTCGATCTCTTCCGCCACCGCGAGAGCTACACGGAGCTGCGCAGGCGCTGGCCCCGCCGCCGCGTGGCCCTGCGCTGCCGCAGCGGCTACGCGGGCCTGCACCGCTACGGCGTGATCATCCAGCCCGGCGACTTCGACTCCGACCTGGGGCGCCTCAAGCTGCAGATCGAATATGCCCTCAACTCCGCTCTGTGCGGCAACCCGTTCCGCGCTCCCGACATGGGCGGCCACGTTTCCCAGATCACGAAGAACGAAGGCCTCCTGCTGGACGACCACCTGTGGACGGGCGGCGACACGCGCGACGACGAGGTGCTCGTGCGCTGGCTGCAGCACTGCACTTTCAGCTCGATCCTCTGGGCGCATGGCCACCCGTGGCGGTCCAAGCTGCCCTGGACGCGGGGCCCCGAGATCGAGCGCATCTGGCGCGGCTACGTCGAGCTGCGCTATCGCCTGCTGCCCTACATCTACAGCATCGCGCGGCAGGCCTGCGCGACGGGCGCGCCTTTCATGCGGCCCCTCGTGGCCGACTACCCGCGCGACCCGAACGTCCACGCCCTCGGCACCGAGTACCTGTTCGGGCCGAACATCCTGGCGGCGCCGGTGCTCGAGAAGGGTGTGAGTTCGTGGCAGGTCTACCTGCCCGAGGGGCGCTGGGTGCACTTCTGGTCCACCGCGGAATACGAAGGCGGCCGCAGCCACTCGATCCCCGTCGATCTCGAGACCTTCCCCCTGTTCTTCAAGGCGGGCTCGATCACGCCGATGGGGCCCGTGATGCAGCACACGCGAGAGCGGCCGTCGGACCCGATCACGCTGCGCGTCTACCCCGGACCGCGTGCGGAGTTCGTCCTCTACGAGGACGACGGCGTCTCCTACGACTACGAGAAGGGCCTGTTCGCCCTCACCGCGCTCTCCTGCGAGACCAGGGGGCAGAGCACCGAGGTGGCCATCGGGGCGCCGAGCGGGCGTTACCGCGGGATGCGGCGGCGGCGCGGCTGGATCGTGGAGATGTTCGCGCGATCGGCCCCTGCGCGGGTGGAGCTGGACGGCCGCCAGCTCCCGCGGGGCGCGGGCTGGGAGCACGACGGGGCGTTCGTCCGCGTGACGATCCCGCGCGGCGGCGGGCACCGGCTCGTCGTGGAGTCGGCGCCATGATCGTGATCGGATCGCAGTACTACAGGCCGCCCTTCCCCGAGGAGCGCTACTGGGTCGAGGACCTGCACCTGATCAAGGCGAGCGGCCTCGACGCCGTGCAGCTTTGGGTCGTCTGGGCCTGGGTCGAGCCGAAGCCGGGCGAGTTTCGCTTCGAGGACTACGACCGTCTCGTCGCGATCGCGGGCGAGCAGGGGCTCAGGGTCGTGCTCAGCACGATCGCCGAGGTGCACCCGCTCTGGATTCACGAGGTCGTCCCCGGCAGCGAGATGGTCACCAACACCGGCGCGCGCGTCGTGTCCTCGGGCCGCGTCGAGTGCCACTTTGGCCTGAGTCCGGGCGGCTGCTGGGACCATCCCGAGGTCTGGGCCCGGATGCGCTCCTTTCTCGAGCGGACGGTCGAGCGCTACCGGGGCTGCGGCCACCTGCACGGCTGGGATGTCTGGAACGAGCTGCGCTGGAACGTGCAGGCCGACGGCCTGGTCTGCTGGTGCGCCCACACGCTGGCCGCGTTCCGCCGCTGGCTCGACGAGCGCTACGGCGGGCTCGACGGACTGAACCGCGCGTGGCTGCGGCGCTACGCCTCGTGGGAGCAGGTGCACCCGGGCAAGCTCCCGTCGCGGCCCTACACGGAGATGATGGCCTTCCAGCACTTCCTCACCGTGCGCGCCAATCGCCACGCGGCGGCCCGCTACCAGGTGGTGAAGGCGCTCGACCCCGCCAGGCCGGTCACGGTTCACGGGGCGCGACCCTCTCCGCTGCACCCGGGGACCCTGGAGATGTTCGACACGGCGCTGAACAGGGGCAACGACTGGTCGATGGCCGAGACCGCGGACGCCGTGGGCTTCTCGAGCTTTCCGAAGTGGTACAGGCAGGACGAGGCCAACTTCGCCGCCCGCGTGGGCTACGGCCGCTCTGCGGCCGGGCGCAGGACGCGCCTGTGGCTGAGCGAGCTGCAGGGCGGCCGCGGCAACAAGGCCTTCGACCTGAGCGACGCCGTGGACGCAGCCTCGCAGCAGCGCTGGCTCTGGACCGGTGTTGCGGGCGGGGCCGACACGATTCTGTTCTGGTGCTGGCGCGACGAGGTCTTCGGCCAGGAATCGAGCGGCTACGGCATCGCGGGCAGCGACGGTCTCGCCGAGGAGAGGCTCGCGGGGTTCCGCGGCACCGCGGCGGCGCTGGCCGCCTGCGGCGACGCGCTCGAGGGCTATCGCCCCGATCCGGGCGAAGTCGGGGTGCTCTTCAGTCCCCAGTCCTACTACCTCTACTGGTCCCAGGAGGGCACGCCGGCGCGGGCCATGGACGGCCTGGAGGGAACCTGCCGCGCCCTCGTGCGCGAGTCGATTCCCTACACCGTGATCGAGGAGGAGCACCTCGATGACCTGGAGGGGATTCGGGTGCTCTTCTGTCCGCGGGCTGTGGTCATGAGCGAGGAGACGGAGCGCAGGCTCGAGGAGTTCGTTCGCCGCGGAGGCGTGCTCGTGGGCGAATCCGAGCTGGGGGCGTTCACGCCCGCGGGATTCTACCGTTGCCCCGAGGACCGGATGGCCGCGCGGTTGGCCGGTGTTGTGGAGCTCGGCCGGCGGTCTCTCGATGGAGCGAGGATCGAAGTCGAGGCAGGCGCCGAGCGCTTCGCCCTCGAGTGCGAGCAGTGGCTCACGCCGATGCGGGGCGGCGAGGCGCTCGCGACTGCGCAGTGCGGCCCTGTCGTGGTGTCGGCGGCGGCGGGGGAGGGGCGCCTGATCCTTTGCGGCAGCTACCTCGGCGGCCCCTACCTCCGCAGCGGCGGCCGCGACTTCGAGCGCTTCGTGGCGTGGATCTGCGACAGCCGCGCGCCCCGCCCCTTCAGGGCCGTCGACCCGCAGCCCGGGCCGGAAGGGTTCGTGCACATCGTCGGCGGCGGCGGGCCGAGGGGCCGCGTCGCTTTCGTGTTCCCGCCCCGCGGGGCCGCGAGCGCCGAGCTCTGGTTTCGCGAAGGCTTCTGGAAGGGGCGTGAGCTTCGAGATGCTGCGAGCGGGGCCCGCGTAGAGCTGGATCCGGCCGAAGGAGGCTTCCACGCCCGCGTCGCCGCAGCCGGCCTGCTGCCGGCAGTGCTCGTCGAAGCAGGCTGACCGTCCCGAGGCTACCGGTCCGCCTTCCTCGAGCGGCCGCCCGGGCGTCTGCGCTCCGCCCTCCCGAGGCGTCTGGCCGATTCGAGGGCCCTGGCGGTGTTCTCGAGATCCACGAGGATGTCGAAGCGTCTTGCGATCGCCCGCGGGGACATGTCCGCCGAAGCGCCGCGGCTCCGGTCCTTTGCCGATCTCACTGACGCTCCAGCCCGGCGATGTCGCCCAGGTCCTGCGGCCGCCCGGCGAGCCGCTTCATCGTGATGAGCCCCTGGCGGTCCACGACGTCGACGGGCACCCCTTCGAGATCGTAGGTTTTCCGCCGCGACCAGACGTCTTCGAGGAACGGCGGCACCAGGAGCAGGCCAACGGTCAGCAGGTCCTCACCCTGGGCCTTGGACAAGCGGAAGACCCGCCGCTCGTGCGGCAGACCCATGTCGAACGGCACGATCAAGCTCTCGATGGTGAAACCGGCTGACGATAGAGCCTTGCGGGCCGCCTCGAGATCCGATGGGCGCAGCAGCAGGTCGATGTCGCGGGTCAACCTGGGGTAGCCGTGCACAGCCACGGCCAAACCGCCGCACAGCGCGTGCGGAACGCCTGCGGAGCGGAGGGCCCGTTCGACTGCGAGGAGCTCCTCCTTGAGGTTCACACGGGGATGCTATTGCCCGATCCCCGGGGTGTCAATCAGCGCACGCTCGCCCCGACCGAGACGCTGAAGCTGTGCAGCCAGTTCTTGGTGTATCCGTCGCCGGGGCCCGAGTCGTCGCTGCTTCCGCCCTCGGCCCCGCCGCCGAGGTAGCGCAGGTTCAGGAACAGGTCGATGTTCTCGCGGGGCGAGAAGCCGCCGCGCAGCGACGCGTCGAGGATCGCGCCCACAAAGTCGCGGCTCACGCTGGTCGAGCCCGTCGCGCCGCGGCCGGCCGCGTACAGGCCGTCGACCTCGCTGCCGATCCAGAAGAGGCGGTCCAGATAATACTTGGCCCGCAGCTTGAGCGCAGGGACGGGACCGATGTTCTGCTCGTTGACGAGGGCGCTGCCGTCCTTGGCCGCAAACGTGATCACGGCGTCGCGTACCTGCAGCGAGGCCCCGACCGCGAGCTCGTTGCGGTCTTCCTTCCAGAAATCGTAGAGGTAGCTGATGCGGTAGAAGTCGAACCCGTAGCGCAGCTCCGTGGCCCCGGCGAACGCCGTGTCGTTGACGCTGATCGGGCTCGAAAGCCCCACCTCGGTCCGTATGTCGATCGGCTGGTAGAGAAAGATCACCTTGTGCCGCGGGCCGAGCGAGACGTCGAGGCTGATGCGCCTGAAGGGGAACCACACGTCCTGGCCGCCGTCGTCGACGTAGTCGAAGTAGGTGCCGTCGCTGTCGAACTGAAGCCGGTGCGAGAAGAACCCCAGGAAGCCGATTTCGAGGGTCGGCTGGACCTTGATCCAGCTGTCCGGGGAGCTGATCCAGTCGGCAGCCGGAAGCGCTGCCGTGCACAGGACCGCCACGACGACCAGAAGCGTTTTTTTCATGCGGCGCAAGGTAATACCCGGACGCCCCCGCCGGCAAGCGCGCTTGATTCGCCGCCGCCCTGCGGCTAATCTCCCGCCATGAGCATCCCCAGACCGGAACACCCGCGCCCGCAGTTCGTGCGGGAAAGCTGGGTCAACCTCAACGGAACGTGGACCTTCGCCTTCGACTTCGGCATCTCCGGGTTCGAAAGGGGCCTGGCCTCGAGCAGGGGCTTCGACCTGAAGATCCTGGTGCCCTTCTGCCCCGAGAGCGACCTTTCGGGCATCGGGCACAAGGACTTCATCCCCGCGGTCTGGTACCACCGGCAGATCGAGATCCCCCGCGACTGGAGCGGGCGCCGGATCCTCCTGCACTTCGGCGGAGTCGACTACGACGCCCGCATCTTCGTGGACGGCAAGCTCGCGGGCCGCCACTGGGGCGGGGCCACGTCGTTCACCGTCGACGTCACGCGGTTCGTGCGTGCCGGCGCGAAGCACGACCTCGTGGTCTACGCCGAGGACGACATACGGGCCGGCGTGCAGCCGGGAGGCAAGCAGAGACCGGAGTTCAACTTCGTGCGCCACCGCTGCCACTACACGCGCACGACCGGCATCTGGAGCACGGTGTGGATGGAGGCGCTCGATCCCTGCGGCCTCAGGGACGCGCAGATCGTGCCGGATCTCGACGGCAAGCGCTTCGTGGTGACGCCGCGCTTCCACGCGACGCGGCGCGGGCTTACGCTGCGCGTGCGCGCCCTGGCCGGCGGCAAGACCGTCGGCGAGGCGAGCGGCCCCGCAGCGGACGGCGCGCCCGTGAGCGTCGCGCTCGCCGATGTGCGGACGTGGTCGCCGGCCGCGCCCTTCGTCTATGACCTCGAGCTGGCCGTGCTCGAAGGTTCGCGCGTGATCGACCTGGTCAGGAGCTACGCCGGGCTGCGCAAGGTCCATGTCGAAGGCAACCGCATTCTGCTGAACAACGAGCCGATCTACCTGCGCCTCGTGCTCGACCAGGGCTTCTACCCCGACGGGATCTGGACCGCGCCCAGCGACGAGGCGCTCAAGCGCGACATCGAGCTTTCCATGGCCGCGGGCTTCAACGGGGCGCGGCTGCACCAGAAGGTGTTCGACGAGCGCTTCCACTACTGGGCCGATCGCCTCGGCTACCTCACGTGGGGCGAGTTCGCGAGCTGGGGAGTCAAGCCCGCCGATCGCCTCGGCGCGCGCAACCTGCTCACCGAGTGGGCCGAGGCCGTGGTGCGCGACAGGAACCATCCGTCGATCATCGCCTGGACTCCACTGAACGAGACGCGGCAGGTCGAGGCCGACCCGGCGCAGCACTGGAGATTCCACCAGGACGTCTACGAGCTCACGCGCGCCCTCGACCCGACGCGGCCGGTCAACGAGGCGAGCGGGTACGTGCACATCCGGACCGACCTGTGGACCGTGCACAGCTACATCCAGCCGCCTGACGAGCTCAAGCGCTGGCTCACGCCCGACGCGGGCGGGGTACGGCGCTGTTATCCCCAGTGGGAGACCGAGTACGCGGGCCAGCCCTACCTGATCGACGAGTTCGGCGGCATCAAGTGGATCAAGCCCGGCACGAAGCCCTGGATGGAAACCTCCTGGGGCTACGGCGAAGGCCCCAAGACGGAGGCGGAGTTCTACAGCCGCCTCGAGGGACAGGTCGACGCGATCCTCTCCTTCGACCACATCTGCGGTTACTGCTACACGCAGCTCACGGACGTCGAGCAGGAGCAGAACGGCATCTACGCCTACGACCGTTCGCCGAAGTTCGACATGAAAAGGATCCGGGGGATCTTTTCGAAGACGCGGGCACAGGCATGAAAGCGCCCAACATCATCTTCGTGCTGCTCGACGACCTCGGCTACTCCGACCTCGGATGCTACGGCGGGGAAATCAGGACGCCGAACATCGACCGCCTCGCCGCCCGGGGCGTGCGGTTCGAGGGCATGCACAACTCGGCGCGCTGCTGCCCGAGCCGCGCCTCGATCATGACGGGGCTCTACCCGCCCCAGACCGGCATCGCCGACTTCGTGAGTCGCCAGCCCCATCCGACCAAGGGGCCGGCGCACCTCGGGAGGCTGCGAGAGGACTGCGTCACGCTCGCCGAGGTGCTCAAGCCGGCAGGCTACAACTGCTACTTCTCGGGCAAGTGGCACATGCACGAGGCCACGGGGCCGACGGCCCGGGGCTTCGACGAGTTCTACGGCTACAGCATGGATCACTCCCACGACCAGTACGATGCCGGCTATTACCAGCGCCTTCCGGCGGGCAGGCGAAAGGAGATCGACCCGCCGGCGAACGAGTTCTATGCCACCGACGTGTTCAACGCGTACGGGCTGGAGTTCGTGAAGCAGGGCCAGGCCTCGGGAAAGCCCTGGCTGCTCTATCTTTCGCACTCGTCGCCGCACTTCCCGCTGCAGGCGCCGCGCGAGATGATCGAAAGCTATTACGAAACCTACCTGCGGGGCTGGGACGTGCTGCGCGAGGAGCGTTTCGCCCGCATGCGGCAGATCGGTCTCGTCGACGGCGACCGGTGGACGCTCACCGAGCGCTCGACGGTTCCCGTGGACGAGATGGCGATCAGCAACGGCTACGCGGGAAAGCAGAATCCGGCCTGGGCGTCGCTCGAGCCGGACAGGCGCAGGGACCTGGCGCGCCGCATGGCAATCTTCGCCTCGATGGTCGAGCGGGTCGACCAGGGAGTCGGAACGATCGTGGAGCACCTGCGGCAGTCGGGCGACCTGGACAACACGCTGATCATGGTCACAAGCGACAACGGGGCCTGCTACGAGTGGGGGCCTTTCGGCTTTGACGAGGAATCGCGCAAGGGCATCACGCGCCTGCACACCGGGGCCGACCTCGAGCGCATGGGCGGCCGCGGCACCTACCACTCCTACGGCAGCGGATGGGCCAACCTCTGCAACACGCCGTTCCGCATGTACAAGCACTTCACCCACGAAGGCGGGGTCAAGGCGCCGCTGATCGCCCACTGGCCCGCCCGGTTCCAGGGCGGCGGCCGCTGGATCCGCGGGCTCACCCACATCATCGACGTGATGCCGACACTGCGGGCGGCCGCCGGCGCTGCCTATCCCGCCACGCGCGGCAGCCACGCGATTCCGCCCGAGGAGGGCATCAGCCTGCTGCCGGCCATGGAAGGTTCGCCGCTGCCCGGCCGCACGCTGTTCTTTTCCCACCAGCAGGCCCGAGCGGTGATTCGGGACAACTGGAAGATCGTGTGGAGCAAGCGAACCCTCCAGAAGCTGAAATGGGAGCTCTACGACCTGGCCGCCGATCCCTGCGAGACCCGCGATCTTGCGGCCGAGCACCCCGACCTGGTCGAGACCCTGGCAGCGGAGTGGGAAGCCTACCGGAAGCGGGTCGGGCTCGAGGAGTTCGAGCCGTGGCACGTGCCTGCGCTGGAGGGCATCTCGGACTGAGGCGGCGGCGCCT
>CAZKGO010000106.1:0-15395 GCA_964552235.1 uncultured Spirochaetales bacterium
AGCCATCAACAGCACAGGCCCGCCCCCGCAGACACAAGACACTTGACAAGTCTCCACGCACCTCCGCGCATCCGTAACCCGCTCCATCCGCCGCCCCTCCGTCCACCTCCGCCCCGTATTCCGGGCGCCCACGGCCCCACAACCCCGTCACAAAAAATGAAATTGGCTATCAAACCTCCTCGAGGTGCCCGTGGCGTGGCTGGCCGAAAGGAAAGGCGCGATCAAGCGCCCCGCGGCTGCCCTGCTCGCCGGCGGCGTGATGCTGGCCCTCGGGATCCCGGTCACTCTCTCCGTCGGCCCTCTGGCGGGGGTCAAGGTGTTCGGGAAGAACTTTTTCGATCTCGCCGACTTCGTCTCGTCGAACCTCCTCCTGCCCGTCGGCGGCATCGGCATCGCGTTGATTCTGGGATGGGGATGGAAGAAGAAGGATGTCGCCGAAGAGCTCGCCAGGAAAGGACTGGGGGCCAAATGGTACCACGGCGCCGTCTATGCGGCGATCAAGATCCTCGCCCCTTTGGCGATCATCGTCGTGCTGCTGAACGGCCTCGGTGCGTTCGGGGCGCGATAGGCCGTCGCGGCTTCCGCTGCAAACGCTGACGGCGAGGAGGGCCGCGGCGCCGGAGGGCAGCCGGCACTATTGGTAGTACTGCTGCCCCGCGCTGCCGATGCGCTGGCCAAGCAGGGAACGCGCGTCCACCTGGACGCCGCGGACAACACCCGGTGCCGCCTCGCTTCCCCGCGCCAGCGACTCGTGGGCGCACTCGCAGACGAGGGTGGTGTACAGCCCCAGGGAGAAAGGACAGATGAGAGCGTCCCGCTCCGCGGCGCCCATCTGCCCGCTGCGGAACCGCAGGATGGCGGTCACGATCTTCCCGGGGCAGTCCATCCCGAAGCCCGAGACCATGCCGTTCTCCTCGAAGTTGCGGAACAGGATGTTGCGGTCCTCGATCCCTTGAGGCGTGATCTCTCGGTAGCCGTAGTGTTCCTGCCAGAGGTCGAGGACGCAGTCCGTAAAGATCATCCGGGCCGTCTGCACCGTGAGGCAGTTGGCCGAGTCGGGAATCGCCCAGCCGGTGATGATGTGGCACAGGACCCCTTGCTCGAACAGCACCTCCGTGTCGACGAGGTCGTAGCCGTTGACCGGGATGGGGGAAAGCGAAGGCAGCTTCTGGCGGTACCCCACCGCGCGGACCTCCAGGGGCCGCAGCCGGGTGATGGTCATAAAGGTGTCAGCCATGTGCGAGGTCAGGAACGATACCGGCGTGTTCTTCTCGGCGAAATCCGCCGAGGCGAAGAACCGCGGCTCGTGGTTGGGATCGGACACCAGCAGCTTGTCGAGCATGTACATCACGCAGGACTGCAGCCGGCCATGCACCCCCTCGGCGTAGCGGGCGCGGGCTTCCTTGGTCGCGGGGTCCTCCCTCTTGTGGAAGTCGACCCCCAGGAGGCGTCCCGAGGAGCGGACCGCTTCGATGATGGCGTGCGCGTCGGCGACCTTGTCGGCGGTCGGCTTGGGCAGCAGCACGTCCAGGCCGGCCTCGAGGGCGGCGATGGCGGGTTCCCGGTGCAGGCTGTCCGGCGTGTTGACGGCCACCGCGTCCAGCTCGACTTCCCGCATCATCCTGCGATAGTCGCTGAACCTGCGGGAAGAGGGGATCTTCCACGTGTCGCCGAACCACGCGAGCATCCGCGGGTTGGTGTCGCAGATCGCCTCCACGCGCATCAGCGGCGAGTAGCTGCTGCGGAAGTACAGGTACTGGTAGATCTCCCGCGTCACCGAGCCGGTGCCGATGACGCCCAGCCGAATCTTGTCCATCGTGTCTCCTGACGCCTGCCCATAGTAGGCGCGGCAGCCACCGTGTCAACGCCCTGTGGCGGCCTCCCTGGTCGGCGCCGGGCGCGTTCCGTTCGACCCTCCTCGCGAGCCACCGCTCTCGCGGCGGCACCGGCGCCGATCGGCGTTGCTGTTCGGTCCGAGTGGGTCCGTGGCGGCAATCGATCAGGCATTCTCGCCGCGGTCGTTGGCCTCCCTGGCGAGCTCCTCGAGGAGCGGACCGAATCGAGAAGAAGTACGCGGGCACAAGGGCTACTGGTAGCCGGCGTTCCGCGCACCGCTACGGCCGCTGTCGCCTCGCACGCGTCCATTGCGTCGATCCTCGCGCTTCGGGGTGCGATAATGCAGTAGGTGGCTGACCAGACCTATCAAGCTGGTCGCTCCTCTGCACGCCAGACGGCTTTCACCGGCCGCCTACTCCACCAAACGCCTCCAACCTTCGTCCACTCACAACATGGCAACCTATGTGTCAATCAATTACGGCGAAAGGCCGCGCCTATTCTTTTTCCTGCCTGTCCGCAAGACTGACAAGGAGGTGCAAGGTGAAGAGAGCTCTCGTGACCGTACTGGTCCTGACCGGCGCACTGCTGTCCGGTTTCCCGCTGTGGGCGGGCGGCGCACAGGAGACGGCCAGACTCAGCCCGGAGACCGAAGCCTGGCTGAAAACGGCCGCACTCGGCAAGCACGCCGTCGACTTCAACGAGGCGGCCCTCTACGAGGCGGCGAAAAAGGAAGGAGAGGTGGTCATCTACTCCTACTCCTCGCGCGTCACGGCCTTCGGCAAGACCTTCGAGGAGAAATACCCGGGGATCAAGGTCAACGGCGTGGACATCGATTCGGCGGAGATCGTGACCAAGGTCATCGCCGAACAGCAGGCCAAGAACTACAACGCCGACGTGATCTTCCTCAAGGATCCCTCCTCGGTGGTGCACGAGCTGCTGGACCGCGGCCTGGCCTTCGCCTACGTGCCGTCGGACCTGGTGCCGGTGGTTCCGGAGCATTTCCGCGACCCGCTCCTGGTGCACCACACCAGCATCGACGTGCTGATCTACAACGACGCGAAGCTGAGCGCGCCGCCGATCGCCTCCTACTGGGATCTGACCAAGCCGGAGTGGAAGGGACGCTTCCTCATGCCCGATCCGCAGAAGCTTCCGGAGTTCGTCGAAGTGCTGGCCACCGTGGTCGATCATGCGGATGAGATGGCCGCCGAGTACCAGCGCGTGTTCGGAGAAAAGATCAAGCTGAGCCCCGGCGTGCAGAACGCCGGTTTCGAGAGGATTCTGCGCGTTCTCAACAACGACGTAGTGATCCTCGGTTCCACCAACGACGTGGCCAAGGCCGTCGGCCTCTCCGACCAGGCCAAACCGCCGGTGGGGTGGACCTCCTACTCACGGCTGCGGGACAAGAAGAGCAACCCCAACCTCAAGTTCGCGGTCATGTTCGACACCAAGCCGGTGGTGGGCGTGGCCACCGAGGTGGTTACCGCGGTCGTCAACCAGGCCAGGCACCCCAATGCCGCCAAGCTGCTGATCCGCTGGCTGATGGGAGATCAGAAGGGCGGACAGGGGTATGCGCCGTACTACGTGACCGGCGACTACCCGGCGCGCACCGATGTGCCCGCCCCTCCGGACACCAAGGACCTGAAGGGCCTTCCCTACTGGGCTTCGAACCCGCGCAACGTCTGGGACATCGGCCAGCAGGTCCTCGAGTTCTGGACCACGCATTTGAAATAGCGGGCGGGCAGTGCGGACCGGTCTGATGCCTGAGGTATCGGGACGCTCCCCGTTGACAGGGAGCGTCCCTGATAGGCGCGGCTCGGGCCGGCGCGGCGCCCGCTCCCCGCGGGCCGCGACAGGTCTCTGGAAGGGTACTCGGCCATGACATCTTCCGTGGGTGGTCTGCGACCCGGGCTCAGCCGCCTGAAGCTGCAG
Organism: uncultured Spirochaetales bacterium; assembly: GCA_964552235.1. Lineage (GTDB taxonomy): Bacteria > Spirochaetota > Spirochaetia > SZUA-6 > CAVTHK01 > CAVTHK01. Next base: position 3,766 of record CAZKGO010000106.1, read on the forward strand.
CTCCGCCGGCCGCACGTCGCAGTCTCACTGATCCTGTTGGCCATCCTGATCGTGATCGTGGTCGTTCCCATCGTGAAGATGGTCCTCGATTCCGTGGTCTGGCATTATACGGACTCGCGCCTGTCGCGCGCCGCCCGGCCGGGGGCCCTGACCCTGTTCCACTGGCGCCGGGTCTTCGCCAGCAGCCTGACACGCAACGTGCTGGTGCAGCCCCTGATCAACTCGCTGACCACCTCGCTGGCGGTCTCGGCCCTGGCCATGCTGATCGGATCCCTGCTGGCCTGGCTGGTCACGCGCACCGACCTTCCCGGGCGCGGGGTCATCGCCTCCGCCGCGGTGGTGCCGTACGTGATCCCTTCGTTCATCCACGCCCTGGCGTGGCTGACGCTGTTCAAGAACGAGCGCATCGGCGGCGCCTCGGGCCTGTTCCAGTACCTGTTCCACGCCAGCCCTCCGGACTGGCTGTCGTATGGTTTCGTGCCGATCGTGATCACGCTGTCCATCCACTACTTCCCCTACACCTTTCTGCTGGTCTCCGCAGCGCTGGCCAGCCTCGACTCGAGCCTCGAGGAATCCGGCGAGATCCTCGGGGCCCGGCGCTCGACCATCATGGGGCGCATCACCTTTCCCCTGGTGCTGCCGGCGCTGCTGTCCAGCTTCATCCTGACCTTTTCCCGCGCACTCGGCATCTTTGCCACGCCCTACTTTCTGGGCTCGCCGGTGCGCTTCTTCACGCTGACCACCCAGATCTACTCCAGCATCACCAACCGCATCCCGGCCACCGCCTACATCCTGGCCCTCACCCTGATCGTCATCTCTTCGACGCTGGTGTTCATCAACCAGAAGGTGATCGGCACCCGCCGCAGCTTCGTCACCATCGCCGGCAAAGGCTTCCGCTCGGCCGCGACTCCGCTGCGGGCTCTGCGCTACCCCCTGCTGGCGATGGTGGCGGCCCTGATGCTGTTCGCGGTGCTCATGCCGCTTGTCCTCATGATCTGGCAGACCCTGACCCGCTACTCCGACGACTTCTCGCTGCACCGCCTGACCCTGCTGTTCTGGATCGGCGAGGGAGACCCGCAGATCGCAGACGGGGAGGTCGGCATTCTGCGCAATCCCGCCATCCTGCGCGCGGCCTGGAACAGCGTGCGGCTGGCCCTGATCGCCTCCGTGGGTTCGGGGCTGATGGGCATCTTTATCGGCTACGCCGTGGTCAAGGGACGCGGCACGAATCTCTCGAGGACGGTCGAGCAGATCTCGTTTCTGCCCTATCTGGTTCCCGGCATCGCCTTCGGCGCCCTGTACCTCGCCTTGTTCACCCGGTCCTACGGACCGATCCCCGCGCTGTACGGGACCTTCTTCCTGCTCATCCTGGTGTGCATAGCCAAGAATCTGCCCTTCAGCGCCCGGGCCGGGGTCAGCTCGATGATGCAGATCGGCAGCGAGCTGGAGGAGGCCTCGGAGGTGGTTGGCGCGCGCTGGCCCCGACGCTTCGGCCGGATCATCTTCCCGCTGTCGCTGCGCTCGGCCCTGTCCGGATTCCTGCTGGTGTTCATCACGGTGATGCGCGAGCTCGCTCTGATCATTCTCCTGGTGAGCCCGGAGAATCGCACCCTCACCACGATGACCTTCCGCTACCAGGAGCAGGGCTACACGCAGTTCTCCAGCGCTATCAGCGTGCTGATCATCGTCATCGTCCTCGTCGGTCACGCGGCCACGCGCAGACTCGGACTCAAAGGGGAGGAGCAGTAGATGAGTGCCCCCGCGGTCGAAGTGCGCCACCTGAGCAAGGTCTTCGGGGATGTCGTCGCGGTCGACGACGTCTCCTTCACGATGCAGCAAAGAGAGTTCCTGGCCCTGCTGGGTCCCTCCGGCTGCGGCAAGACGACCATCCTGCGCATGATCGCCGGGCTGGAAACCCCGACCTCGGGTGAGATCTTCCTCAACGGCCGGCTCGTCTTCTCGGAGCGCGAGGGGCTGTTCGTTCCCGCCAGGGAGCGCGGCGTGGGCCTGGTGTTCCAGAGCTACGCCCTGTGGCCCCACATGACCGTGTTCGACAACATCGCCTTCGGCCTGCAGGTCAAACGGATGCGCGGCGCGGAGGTCGAGGAGCGCGTGCGCCGGGCCCTGGCCTTTATGCGCCTGGAGGGCCTGGGCGCGCGTTTTCCCGGCGAGATGAGCGGCGGCCAGCAGCAGCGCGTGGCGCTGGCGCGGATGCTGGTCTGCGAGCCGCAGATCTTTCTCATGGACGAGCCCCTGTCGAACCTCGACGCCCGGCTGCGGCTGGACATGCGCGCCGAGATCAAGAACCTGCACGCGCAGGTGGGCGCCACTACGCTCTACGTCACTCACGACCAGGTAGAAGGGCTCACCATGGCCAGCCGGATGGCCGTGCTCAAGACCGGGCGGATCGAACAGCTGGGCACGCCCAAGGAGATCTACCACCGCCCCGCCTCCCTGTTCGTGGCCGACTTCGTGGGCAGCCCATCGATCAACAAGGTGAAGGGTACGGTGGCCGACGGGGTCGGGCCGGCTGGCGGGGTCGCTGTGCAGACAGCGATTGGAGTGCTGGGCACCGCCTACCGGGGCTTGCAGGCGGGCCGCGAGGTGGTTGCCGCCGTCAGACCCGAATGCATCGGCCTCGTCGAAACCAAAGGAGCAAACGTGCTGGCCGCGCGGGTGCGGACCCTGCTGCCCGCCGGGGCGGAGACGGTGCTTCAGGCCGCGCTGCCCGGTGAGAAGGAGCCGGTGGTTCTGAACGTGCTGCTCAAGCACGAGGTCGAGCTGCCGGTCGACCATCCGATCCTGCTGCGTTTCCCGCCGGAGGAGATCTCCCTGTTCGACGAGTCCACCGGGACGCTCATCTCCAGGCCCTGAGCATGGACGAGGCTGCGTCGCCTGTGTTTCGGACCGAGCTGGCCGCGGCGGCCCGGCGTCTGCTGGCGACCTGCGACGCGGTGACGATCATCCACCACAACGACGCCGACGGCCTGTGCTGCGCTGCCGCACTCAGTCGGGGTCTGCAGCGAGCGGGCCGGCCGCGGCATCAGCTGCTTCCTCTGGAAAAGATCCACGAATCGGCGGTGGCCGCGATCTGCGCGGCGCGGCCCGGCTGCCTGATCTACGCCGACCTCGGAGGACAGAACGCGAGACTGATAGAGCGCGAGACCCGGGTGCACGGCAACCCGCTGGTGCTGATCCTCGACCACCACCTGCCGGAAAGCGCCACCGGCGGCGCTCTGCTGCACCTCAATCCCGAGCTGCACGGCATCGACGGCGACCGCGACATGAGCGGCGCCTCCGTTTGCGCGCTCTTCGCCGCGGCGCTGGCCGGGGCTGCCGGCCGCTCCGAAGACCTCGGGGCTTTCGCCGTCTATGGTGTGATCGGCGCCTGCGGCGACGGGCAGCTGGTAGACGGCCGGCTGCAGGGAGCGAATGCCGAGCTGGAGCGGCAGGCGCTCGCCTGCGGGGCCCTGCGGGCCGCGGACGGCGGCTGGCGCGTGCCGGTTCTCGGGGACGCCACGGTGGCGGAGCTCGTCGAGGATCTCGACGCGCTAGGTTCGATCGGCTTCTACTCCGGGACGACCGAGCTGGGCGTACGCTACCTGCTGGGCCGGGACTCCGCGGAGGCGCGGCGCACGGCGGCGGAGCTGCGGGAGCTGAAGCGTCGCCTGTTCCACGCCGAGCTGGACCGGCAGCCGGAACACGTGGTGGCCGGAACGCCGTCGGCGCCTGCGGGCCGCGCGCCCTGGCAGCTCGCCTGGGTGGACGTGGCGGACCGCTTCCAGCCGATGGGGGTCAAGGCGATCGGGCTGTTCCTCGAAGAGCTCAGCCGGCAGACGCCCCCCGACGCGCAGGTCTATTTCGTCGGCTTCCAGCGGCTGCCTGCCGAGCAGCCGGGCCTGGGCCCCGTAGGCGGGGAGCTGACCAAAGTTTCCGCGCGCGTGTCGCCGGGACTGCGCACCCGGATCGAAGCCGGACAGGCTCCGGATCTGATGACACTGGTGCCCCGGGCCATCCAGGCAGTGGGCGGGACGGCAGATGGCTGCCACCGCTATTCCGCGGCTGCGGTGATCGCCCGAGGGCGGGAGCAGGCCTTTGTCGCGGCATCACTCGACGCCCTCAAGGCCTCGCGCGCGCGAACCGAGGGTTGACGGTTTTGCCTCGTGCTGCTGCGCGGGCACTGGTGGCAGTGCGTTCTTCCGCAGCGCGATAGGCGACGATCTTCCGCACCAGCTCGAAGGGGATCGGCCTGTCCAGGGGGAACTGGACGGAACCCTTTCCCTGTTTGTAGGGGGCGAGCTCCTTCTTGAACGCCTCGATGCCGGAGGGAATCGGATAGAACCCGATGTGATTCTCGAACGCCGCGAAATGGACCAGATTCCTTCGATTCAACCTGAAGGTGGGCATGCGGTAGCTGATCACCTCTTCCGCGTCAGGGGATGCTGCCCTGATCGTCTGCCTCATCTTGCGGAGGATCTTCTGTGTGTCCTTTGGAAAACCGCTGATGTAGTCGTCTATCGTCGCGATCGCGCTTGTCGGGTTCCTCATGCCTCAGCCATCCCTCATCTGGCCATCGCGGCCTCGTCGCGCGGGGATTGCTTCCGCGCGGCCACCTGAGCACGCTGGCGATCCTCCTGCGCCTTGAGCTCCGGCGTGAACGCCGCGCCGAAGTCCTCCGCCTCGTACACCCGGCGGACCTCTATCTCGGCATCTCCGTCAAAGGGCGCCCGCTTGACCCACTCGATCGCCTCCTCCATCGAGCCCGCCTGCCACAGCCAGAAGCCGGCGATCAGCTGCCGTGGCTCGCCGAAGGGTCCCCGGGTCACGGTGCGCTTGCCGCCGGAGGTCGCCAAGCGCCCTGGAACCCCTCGCGACAGCATCCCGCAACCGCGACTGCGGCGGTGCAGCCGTGGGGTCAGCAACGCGGCGCGGACCCTTTCAATCTGCTACTGCGGTCGATCAGCGGCGCGGTCAGCCCTGCGCGAGCGATAGCCTCTGCGAGCTGGACCACAGGCCGTGGATGTTGCAGTACGCCGAGGCGAAGATCGTACCGGGCTTGTCGGTCTTGAACGCGCAGGTGAGGCTCGGGCTGGTGTAGACCGTGCTCGTGTCCGGGCCATCGGCCGACTCGCCGTGGGCCGCGAAGTCCATGCGCGCGATCTGGAACGGGAACTTCGCCCCGTCGGGCTGGAAGTAGACCTCGATCCAGCGGATGTGATGCGGCGTCGTGTTCGGATGGGCGATCTCCTTGCCGACGCTGACCGTGACCCGGACCGGCTGTCCTCTGGTCGCAGCCGCAGCCTCGATGACCGGGACGTGCTTCTCCTTTTTCCAATCCGCCGACTGATAGAGATCCTTCATTTCCGCCATGGCGACTTCCTCCTCGGTTTTGACACGTTGTGGACCCCTCAGTGTAATCGAATCCGCAAACAAGGCAAGACGCGTCGCCGCGGCGGGCGGTGCAGCAGGCAGCGCCTGCCGCCCGCTCTACTTGCGCGCTCGCCGCGCCCGCACGACCGTCGTGACGCTGGAGAAGTCGTGCTCGATCTTCGCGGCGTCCAGGATCTGGGAGATCTGCCCGCGGTGGTGCGTCGCGTGGTTGAAGAGCTGCGTCAGGACCTCCCAGACCGCGAAGCTCTCGGCTTCTCCTTTGGGGCTGGTGGCGCGCACCTCGCGAGCCAGCGCCGCGTCGGTCAGCTCGGCGGCGAACAGTTTGAACACCTCGTCCACCTGCCTGCGGCGCTTCGCCAGGTCGGCGAAGTTGTCGTAGAGCTGCTTGGGCGCCGTCGCCGGGTCGTAGGCCGCCGCCGGCGCGGCCAGCGACTTCAGCTCGGGCCGGCTCGCCCTGATGCGGGCGAGGTAGGCGAGGTCCGAGCGCAGGATGTGGTTGAGGATCCCCAGGATCGAGCCGAACCAGGAGCCTGCGTCTTTCGTGATCAGCTCGGCCGGTGCCTTCTCGAGCACGCCCAGCAGAATCCCGTTGGCGTTCGCGTTGTACTCTGCCAGGAGACTGTAGATCTCTTTCATGCCATCAGCCTAATCGCGCACGGGTCAGGACGCAAGGGCGCGTACACTATCCAGCGTCTCGCAGCGCGAACTTGCGCTTGAATGCCTTCATCCCACATCACCTCATGGAGCGAGAGCCTCAGCGCAGCAAAGCTGCGCTGCGGGGTAAACGCCGGATCCCCGGCTGGCGCAGGGTAAGGGGGTGCGGGTGCTCGAAACGGTCGACGACATACGGGAACACCGCAGCTGACGCACTCGCTGAGATCGGGCAGGCGGACGACGCGGTGGAACGCAAGGTTCAGGTGGCGATCGTCGGAGCGGGCAAGGCAGGCGCCGCCCAGGCGCAGGCTCTCGCGGTGTGTGCGGGGGTCGCAGGTCGTCGGCGTGGTGTCGTGGACCATGCAAGCGCTCAGAGGCTCGCCGCCACTTGTGCAGTCGAGCGCTTCGGGAAAGCCTGTGCTCGGATGCCTGCGAATTCGTGCGATAGGCCATGATCCTGGCCAGGAGGTGCCTTCAGAAGAAGCTCGCAAACAATCGGGCGTGGCTCAACGACGAAGAGAGAGGGGGGATGCTCAGCCACGCCTCGCCGTCGTCACAGAGCAGACCGTCACCCTGATCGATTCGTTCACCTGGCCGCAGATGGATGGGGCGGCCGCGTGCTACGGCAGGAATCGGGCGAGGGCGAAGCGGAACACCGTGTTGATCACCGCTTCTCCCGCGAGGAGGATCCGCCCGGCGGCCTGAAGGGCGCCAGCGCGCACGCCGTTCGGCGTCCCGATCCGCACCGAGTTCCAGCCGTCGTCGCTGAAGCTGGTGTCCGACGCTCCCGAAGACAGCAGTCGAGCCACCGCGAAGGCGCCGCCGGCGACGACGATCCTTCCCTCGCCGTCCACAGCGACGAACTCGGCGGATCCCGTTTTGGGCACGACGTAGCCGCTGCCGCTGCCGAAGGTCGTGTCCAGATCGCCGGCGGCATCGTAGCGCACCACGATGCCGCCGGTCGTGCTGCCGATCGTGGCCTGTCCGGCAACGAGGATCCTGCCGTCGGCCTGCAGGGCCAGCGCGTGCCCATCGTCGTATCCGCCCCCGATGTCCGTCACTACGATGCCGCCGGTGCCAAAGGAGGCATCCAGCGCTCCGTTGGCCTGGTAGCGGATCAACGCGATGTCGGACGAGCCCCACGTGGACGTGAGTCCCGCTACGAGAATCTTGCCATCCGCCTGAAGCGCGACCGCGTAGATCGTGTCGCCGTAGTCCGCGTTGATCTCCGTGACCACAACCCCGCTCGTTCCGAAACCGGCATCGAGCGAGCCGTCGCTGTTGTAGCGCACGAGCGCGAAAGCGTCGTCGCTTCCGTCGTATCGCCCTCCGGCCACGAGAATCTTGCCGTCGGCCTGCACCGCAACGGCTTCCGGCCAGGACGCGCTGCCGATGGACGTGGTGAGCTTGCCGTCGCCGCTGAAGGTGGTATCCAGGCTTCCGTTCGCGTTGTACCTGGCCACGGCGAAGCTGCCGATGCCGCCGGTCTGGCTGTAGCCGCAGACCACGATCTTGCCGTCAGCCTGAACTGCCACCTCCGTCGCCCCGTCGTCCTCGCTGCCGATGGGCGTAGCGATAACGCCTCCGCTTCCGAATGTGCTGTCGAGCACTCCGGCAGCCGTATAGCGGACCAGCGCGAAATCGCAGTCCGTGCTGTTCTCGAGCTCGCCTGCGACATAGATCGCGCCCGAGGAGGCGACGGCGAGGCCACTGGCTGTGCTGTCTTCCGACCCCGCCGCCGTCGTGACGACCCCGTCGGTGCCAAAGGAGGGGTCGAGATCTCCCGGCCCTGGCGGCAGATTCACCAGGCGCTCGATCTCGTTCAGCAAGTCCCCCGGCGCGTTGCAGGCGGCGAACAGGGCGCCGATCGCAGCGCAGACGATGAGCAATCGAGCCGTCCGTGCTTTCATGTCACTCCCCCCACACGACAACTCCGGTCAACCGCGCGGCGTCCGAAGCCCGGCCTGCTTCGGCGCCCTGCAGCTTGAGGTAGCCGTACTGCTCGGCGAGTTGGCCGTCGAGGGCTGCCAGCTGGTCGTAGTAGCGGCGGGCGATCCCGTAGTTCTCAGTGGCGTGGTTGGCCCGCGCCAGCGCGAGAAGGGCCGGTGCGCTGCGTGGATCGGACCGGGCTGCCCGCTCGTAAAAGGAGATGGCCTCGGCCATGTCCTTCTTGAGAAAGGCCAGGTGACCGAGGTTGAGCAGGGTGGGTGCGTACTCCCGAGTCTTGACGACGACCTCGAACTGTTCGCGGGCCTTCTCCTGGAGGCCGTAGCGCGCATACAGCACCCCGAGGCGATTGCGAGTCGGCGCATCGTCGCGGGACTGCCTGAGAGCGTCGAGCAGCGGTCCCTCCTGCCGCGCGACCTCGCGCTCGACGAGGCGAGTCAGATCGGTCCCCGCGGCGGCCCGCAGGGCTTCGTTGGACGGAGCCGCGATCGAGAACGCCGCGGCCGCAAAGGCGACCGGCTGGTAGATGGACCAGGCCTCGGCTGTCGTGAAGAACCCCGCCTGTCCCGACGCCGCGTGCTCCCGCCACTGGCGCGCGCCCTCGCGCCACGCCTCGACGAAGCCCTGCTTGAGAATCGTGGTCTCGACGGGGACCCAGACGCCGTCAGCGCGGAAGATGAGGTCGTCGGGGCTCGACAGCGCACGGCGCGCCTCGCGCTCGCTCACATCGAGCTTGAAGGCAGGGAGGATGTGTCCCGGGACCGTGATCAGAGCGCTCGGCACCCCTACCGACTCGAGCGCCGCTGCGTAGGTCACCGAAAGATCGTCGCAATCGCCGGCCTTGAACTACAGCGTCTGCCGGGGGAACTGAACGTAGTCGACCGCGCTTTCATCTTGAGAGAGCTTCTTGTAGGAGGACTTGGGATCGATTACATAGGAAAGGCCGTGCTCCTTGAGCGCGGCGAGCTGTACTACGGCGAGATGGAGATTGACGGGCAGGGCGTCACCCCGCTCAGAGGAAAGCAGCGACGCGGCGTTCTTGGCGAACCTCCGGACTTCGTCATCCCTGGCCGTTATGAACGCGCCGATCTTGCGGTCGTCATCCCAGCGCAGGGCGTTGCGGTCGTACATCTCCAGCGTCAAGGTGGCTTCGTCCTTGAGCTGCCTGCCGTCCATCCTGTAGTCCATCCGGACCCGGGCAGCCACCTTGGTGCCTTCGGTCACCGTGAGCACGCGATCGTTGAACAGAGCGTAGAAGGCCGCCTCGCGGGACTGGCCAGGCTCGAGCCGCTCGATCCGAGCGCCGGATTTCGGGCTGTCCATGTACTGCTCCAGCGAAAGGCTGACTTCGACGTCGGTGACCGGTCTGCTGGAGATGTTGGAAATCGCAACGCTGCCCACGGCATGGTCGTCGTAGTACTTGAAGAGCACGGGAAAGACCCGCTCGAGGCGGGCCTCGGAAATCCTGAGCGCCCCTCCGCCAGTCAGGCGCGCCGGCCGCAGAGGCGGCACCGATATCGAAGGCACCGGTCCGCCACCGGACCCGGAAAGCCGAACCGTCGTGCCCAGGCCCGCGCTGAGCCCCGAGTACAGGTCGTGATGATGAAGGTAGGCCGCCCTGAGGTCAATGCTGAGGCGAGGGTTGAGATGCAGCGACAGGCCTGCGCCGGCGCCGACGTAGAATCCGCCGACGACTCCCGTGTCGGATCCCTGGACCGAGCCTGCATAGTATCCGCCGGAGGCCTGAGCCTGCAGGCTCCACCGAGAACCGATTAGGTGATTTAGTGCAGCAGAGGCCCCGACCCGCAGCAGGCTCAGCGTTGAGTCATCGACGCCTTGGTCCACCTGGATCGGTGCAAGGTCAGCGCCGATGTCGAGGGAAGGACCAAGCGCGGGCACTGCCTGGATGTGTGCGAGGACCGACACATCCGCTCCGCCGCCGATGGTGAACAGGTCGGTGCTGTCAGCCATCGGCAGAAGGGCGTGGGGTGCCACCCTCAGACCAAACGAGGGAGTGGAGCTCTGACAGAGGAGATGCACCGCGGAAGCCAAGAACAGGAAAGCCAACGCCAGCCGTCGGGCCATGGTCACCTCCCCGCATAGACTCGGCGTATACGGTCTATCTTGATCGTATAACAAGCGCCAGTGACGGCGCAAGCAAGAGCCGGGCAGCGTTGCCGCGCGTTCACCGCATGGCTCCGCCGGCCGCCACCGCCGCTCAAGCGCGAACGTCCACGATCTGGACCACAGGCTGTGGACGTTGCAGCACGCGGAGGCGAAGGGGGTTGGTGGCGCGCACCTCGCACACTCGCGCACACCAGGTTGACGCTCGGCGCCGGGCGTGGCACAAAGTCGCCAGCAGGAGATCCCCGAGGACGACCGGGAAAGACTGCGCGAGGAGTTGCCGACCATGCCGCTGTCAAAGAAGACCATCGAGCTCTACCGTATTCTGCGCTGCGCCGACGTGTGCGATGCCCTCGATTCGATGGGCCTGCAGGACCTCTACGAGATGGCGCTGAACATGCGCCCGATGTTCGCCGGAATCCGTTTCTCGGGGCCCGCTCACACCCAGGAGTTCGACAGATACGACCGCAGAATGCCGGCGATGAGCTACGAAGAGTTCGACAAAAAGCAGTACGCGCCCATCGAGGACGGAGGCTACAGCTCCTATGCCCTCCCGGGTGTGACAAAGTACGAAGGCAAGGCCGGCGAAGTGCTGGTGATCGCCGCGCACGGCACTCGCGCCGGAGTCCTGGGGTCGGCCAACACGCTCGACTACATGACCAAGGGCGTTGTCGGGTTCGTGATCGACGGCACCTGCCGCGACAGCGGCGAATGCATCATGCAGCGGTCGCCGGTGTTCTCGACGGTCCGCTCCTACACCCATCCCATGGGCCGCATCAGGATCAAGAGCGACAATGAGCCTGTCGTGTGCGCCGGCGTGCTTGTGCGTCCAGGCGACATGATCGTGGCCGACGACGACGGGGTCATCGTCGTGCCCCAGGCCATCGCCGACGAAGCGGGAAAGCGCGCGTACAGGATCCAGCAGAAGGACCGCGTCGACCGCCGCCGCTTCTACGAGAAGCTGGGCCGCAAGCTCGACGAGACCGTGGAGCTGCTGCCCGATCTGGAGGAGTAGGCTGAGGATGCCCGCGGGAGGCGGGTGACGGACCGTGGAGCAGATCGACCGAATCGCCGGCCTGGTGCGGGACGTGCTCAAAGAGAACGCGATCGGCGCCTACCTGCACGGCTCCTCGATCCTCGGAGGCCTCGGGCCTCACAGCGACATCGATGTGCTCGTGGTCTGCAGTCGGGGCACGACGCCCGAGGAGAAGCGCGCCCTGGTCCGCCGCCTGCTGGCCGTCTCCGGGCCGGTCGATCCCTCCGTCGGGCGGCGGCCGGTTGGGCACTGGGCCGGCTCCCGGAGGCGCATCGACCGGTCCTGGAGCGAGCGCGGGCCATTTGCCCCGGCGAAGCGGATGAGGGCCGGGACGACCCGCGGTCCGCCATTCGGCCTTATGCGTACCACGTGATAGGTGAGATCGAAGCACTGGGCGAAATCAGCGGGAACCGACCGACGGCACCAGTGGAGACGCAGGGGGCGGATACTGCCGGCTCGTGATGCGGCCGCGCTATTG
>CAZKGO010000107.1:0-7699 GCA_964552235.1 uncultured Spirochaetales bacterium
TCTCTTTAGTTGGGGTTCGGCGGGGGGGCGGGGGGGGGGGGGGGGGGGGCGGCCCCGCCCCCCCCCCGCGACTCGATCTGAGTGACCGGACATGGCTGTTGCAGCCCGCACATTCGGCGAGCGTTTGCAGCTACAGCGCGCCCTCGTCCTGAAGGACCTGAGACGGCGGCCCACCGTCTACCTCATGGTGGCGCCGGTGCTGGCCTTCTACGTGGTCTTCCACTACGTGCCCCTGGTCGGCGCAGTCATCGCCTTCAAGGACTTCTCGCCGCGGCTGGGGATCTTTCGCAGCGAGTGGGCCGGGCTCAAGCACTTCAGGGAGTTCTTCGCCAGCATCTACTTCGGCCGCATTTTCAGGAACACGCTGCTCATCAGCGCCCTGGACATCCTGTTCGGCTTTCCGGCGCCGATCATCCTTGCCCTGCTGATCAACGAGCTCAAGAACAGGGCCTTCAAGCGCAGCATTCAGACCGCCAGCTATCTGCCTCACTTCATTTCGATCGTCGTGATCTGCGGCCTGATCCGGGATTTCTTCTCGACCACGGGCGTGGTCAACTCGCTGCTCGGCGGCTTCGGTAGGCCGGCGATCCAGTACATGAACGAGCCCGGCTGGTTCCGGCCGATCTACATCGGCTCCAATGTCTGGCAGACCTTCGGCTGGAACAGCATCATCTACCTGGCGGCCCTCACGTCCATCAACCCGCAGCTCTACGAGGCGGCGCGCATGGACGGGGCGGGACGCTGGAAGCAGACGCTCTACATCACGCTGCCGGGCATCCTGCCCGTGACGGTCACCCTGCTCATTCTACGGATCGGCAACGTGATGTCGGTAGGCTTCGAGAAGATCATCCTGCTCTACAATCCCCTGACCTACGAGACCGCGGAGGTGATCTCGACGTTTGTCTACAAGAAGGGCATCCTGGAGATGAACTACAGCTACAGCGCGGCGATCGGCCTGTTCAACGCGACCATCAACTGCCTGTTCCTGGTCATGGCGAACAACCTGAGCCGCAGGGTCAATGAAACTTCGATCTGGTGAGCGCAGGTGATGGCATTCAGGCGCACTGACAATCGGCCGGACTCAAGACGGCGCGCGGCCATGGGGACCGCGATCAGGGATCCTCTGAGCCAGAGGGTCTTCGGCGTCTTCAACTACTTCCTGCTGACCGCGATCATCGCCGTGACCCTCTACCCGTTCTGGCACGCCGTCGTGGCGTCCTTCAGCAAAGCGTCGCTGTTCATGCGCCACAGCGGGCTGCTGTTCGCGCCGCTCGACTTCGACGTGTCGTCCTACCGGGCGGTGTTCCGCAACCCGAACCTCGGGTACGGCTTCTACAACTCCTTTGTGAACATCGCCATCGGCACGTCGCTGGCCGCGCTGCTCACGTTCTTCGCTGCCTACGCCCTGAACCAGAGGCAGTTCTACTTCAGGAAAGCCCTGATGATGCTGATGGTCATCACCATGTTCGTTTCCGGCGGCCTGATTCCCCTCTACCTGACGGTCTACTACCTGAAGCTGATCAACACGCGGTGGGCCCTGATCCTGCCTCCGCTGCTCAGCACCTACAACATCATCGTGACCCGAGTCTACTTCTCGACGATCCCGGACAGCCTCGAGGAGTCGGCCCATCTCGACGGAGCCGACGACCTGCGGGTCCTGTTCAGCATCATCCTGCCGACCTCGAAGCCGATCATCGCCGTCATCCTGCTCTTCTACACCGTCGACAAGTGGAACGCCTGGTTCCTGGCCTCCATATTCCTGAACCGGCGCCCGCTGTTTCCGATCTCGCTGATCCTGCGGGAGATCCTGATCTCCAACGACACCAGCTCCCTGGTGGCGGAAGTCGACGTCTCCGACAAGGAGCCGATCGCCGAGACCATCAAGTACGCGATCATGGTGGTCACGGTCCTGCCTGTGGTGATCATCTATCCCTTTCTGCAGAAGTACTTCATCGCCGGCGTCATGCTCGGGTCAGTCAAGGAGTAGACAAAGAAGGCTGCTGCGGGGCCGCAGCCCTCGCCCGCGCGCTGGACAGCGGACCGCGGCCGTGGTGCACTCTGCTCGACGGAGGGAAGAGGGCCGATGACGCGACGATGGGTTCTCGAGGGCTTTTTCCTGCTGATGGTCGTGGGGCTCACCGCGGCGTTTTTCCGCGTGATGGCTCCGTTCCTGCTCGACATCGTCTTCGCCATGGTCTTTGCGGCGCTCGCCTGGCCGATCCTGCGCTGGCTCGAGCAGAAGATCACGGTCAAGCGCCCGCTGGCGGCGCTGCTGACCGTCTTGGCGGTGCTCGCAGCCGTGGCCCTGCCGCTCGGCTTTGTAGCCACCCTGCTGTCGCTGAGGACCGTGGGCGGCATCCGGGCCGCCGTCGCGGCCTGGCCGCAGGCGATCGCGCGGCTGTCGATCGGCGACCTGGTGGCCTCGGCGCGTTCACTGCCGGTCGTCGGCCCCCTTGTCAGCACGATCGAGCCGGAGATCGACCGCGCGCTCAAGGAGGCGGTCGAGGCCGGCTCGACGGCCGCGGCGCGTCTTGCCCGGCAGATCCTGGGAGGCCTCGCGGCGGCGATCGCTCACACGGCGCTGACCTTCTTTCTTCTCTATTTTCTGCTCAAGGACGGCGAAGTCCTCATGGCACGTGTGCGCCGCCTGCTGCCGCTATCGCGCCGCGAGGCCGACGAGCTGTTCGCCGATGTGCGCAACACGGCGGGGGCGACGCTCGCGAGCACCCTCGTGGTCGGGCTGATCGAGGGCATCTTCGGCGGGCTGCTGTTCCTCGTCTTCGGACTGCCTTCGCCGCTGCTGTTCGCCATGATCATGACGGTGATGTCGATCCTGCCCTATCTCGGCACCAACGGCATCCTGGTGCCGGCCGGCATCATCCAGATCGCCCTCGGCCGGCCCGTGGCCGGCCTGGTGATCATCGCGGGGGGCATCTGCTGGGTGACGTTCACTCAAAACGTGGTCAAGGCGCGGCTGGTGGGCGAGCGCACGGGGCTGAACCCGGCGCTCGCGCTGCTGTCGATTCTCGGCGGCATCGCCTGGCTGGGCGTGGCCGGGTTCGTGATCGGACCGCTGGTGGTGTCGGTGTTCATCGTGATCTGGGACCAGTTCGGCCGCCGCTACCGGGCCGCTCTTGAGGCCGGGGAGCAGGAGCCGGAGAGCGAGCCGCCGGGGGGACGGCCCGGTCGGACCGCCCGGCGTCGAGGCAAGCGGCGGTGGTTCCTGCGCTGGAAGCGTCGCGGCGGCCGCCGCGACGGCCGGGCCGCGGGCGGTTCCGGCGGCGCCAAGCGGCGGTAGCTGCCGGCTGCCTGCGTTTTCCGCAACGACCGCGAAAAACTTCGCTTTGCGCCGCGGGAATCCCGTGATACCGTTGTAAGCGTGACGCCGCGGAAGATCGTGGTGGTCGACAACGACCCCGCTATTCGCACGTTCGCCTCGATGTTCCTGAGCAAGCAGGGCTACGAGGTGAGCACCGCCGAGGACGGGCTCGCCGCGCTCAAGATCCTCGAAGAGCGGACTCCCGATGTGATGTTCATCGACCTCGTGATGCCCAACATCAGCGGGGACAAGCTCTGCTCGATCGTCAGGAGCACGGACCGGCTCAAGGACGTCTACCTCGTCCTGCTCTCCGCGATCTCGGCCGAGGAGTACGGCCGGTACATCGATTACGGCTTCGACGCCATGATCGGCAAGGGGCCCCTCAAGGAGACGGGACACCATATCCTGGAGCTCCTCAAGCAGCTGGAAGCCGGCACGATGTCGCGTTCCGAGCACCCGGCTCTCGGCCTGGAAGGCCTGCACAAGCGCGAGATCACCAAAGAGCTGCTATGGAACCGCAGGCACTACGAGCTGATCCTCGGCAACCTCTCCGAAGGCATCCTCGAGGTGGCCCGAGACGACAGAATCGTGTACGTGAACAGGGCCGCCACGGCGCTGCTGGGCATCCCGGAGACGCGGCTGCTCGGCTCGCTGTTCATCGCGCTGTTCACGGGCCGGGATCGCGAAGTCGTTCTCGCGCAGCTCAAGCAGCAGGGGGCCGGGGCGCGCAAGACAGGGCCGTTCACCTTTCGGGGGCATCGCGTGGCCATGACCCTGGTGAACCTCCCCGAGGACGCCGGGCCGTCGCGCATCGTGATCCTCGGCGACGTCATCGAACAGCCCAAAGCGTAGAGGCGTCCCGCGCCTGTTGCGAGCGCAGCCGTGGCGTGTAGAATGCAGCGGTGAGCGCAGCTCTTCACGTTCGCACACCTCTGATAGAGTCGCTTCCGCTCGGCCGGGAGTGGGGCAGGCAGGTCTTGCTCAAGATGGAGAACCTGCAGCCCGCCGCGTCGTTCAAGATCCGGGGCATAGGGCTGCTCTGTCGCAGCGGCCTCGACGAAGGGGCAAAGCGATTCGTCTCTTCGTCGGGCGGCAACGCCGGTTATGCCGCCGCGTACGCCGGCAGGCGGCTCGGCGTCCCAACGACGGTCTTTGTTCCCAGCACGACGCCGCCTGAGCTGCGGCGGCAGATCGAGAGGCAGGGCGCCGAGGTCACGGTGGCAGGTGGCGTGTGGGACGAAACGCACGAGACGGCGCTCCGCTTCGCCCAAGTCCACGACGCGCTGTACGTGCCGCCCTTTGACCACCCCCTGATATGGCGCGGCAACTCGACGCTGGTCGACGAGATCGTCGAGGAGATCGGAGCGCCGGACGCGGTGGTGCTATCCGTAGGCGGAGGCGGCCTGCTGTGCGGCGTCATCGAGGGGCTGCGCCGCCACGGACTGGCCGCTGTTCCTGTCGTGGCGGCAGAGACCGAAGGCACAGCCTCGCTGGCCGCTTCTCTGAAGCAAGGCAGGCTGGCCACGCTCGACAAGGTGACCGGCGTGGCCAAGACCCTGGGCGCCCGCACCGTGGCGCGGACAGCCTTCGAGTGGGCCACGCAGCATCCGGTCAGGTCGGTGGTCGTGACTGACGCCGATGCGATCGCGGCGTGCGTGAGGTTTGCCGACGACCACCGCTGCCTGGTCGAGCCGGCCTGCGGCGCCTCCCTCTCGGTGGCCTACCAGCGCCACAGGGCGCTGGAGGAGGCCGCGCGCATCGTGGTCATCGTGTGCGGCGGCATCGGCGTGAGCCTGGAGTCGATGCTCGCCTGGCGAAAGGGTCGCGCGGCCGGCTGATCGGCCGGCCCACGGTGGCGCGGCTCGCGGCCGCGCCGCGCGCTCAAGCGCCGCGCAGGAACTCCTCGAGCCGGATCCCTCTCACCGATCGGGCCTCGTAGCTCGCATCGCTCACCACGACGAGCCGCGATCCTGGCATGACCCGCTCGAACCAGGAAAAGTCGAGGGCGCTCGTGGTTCCTCGCTCGATCTCGACGAACGAGTTGGCAGCGCAGACGAAATCGAGCTCGTGCTCCTTGCCCTGCCAGAACAGGAGCAGCTCAGGCGTCTCTTCGCCGGCGATGCAACGCCTGCGAAAGAGCTCCTGAGCTGCTGTCCACTCCAGCCACTTGCCCTGGTCTTCCTCCGGCAGCGCGAGGAACTCCGCGACCGTGCGGGGCTTGGCCGGGCTCCAGCATGCGGCCACGAGCAGGTTCGTGAAGTGGTACTTTCAGGGCTTCCTCGTCACCGCGATCCTCCGCGGGGCGTCCCAGGCGTAACACGGAGCCACGCACATCAGGTCCGCGAGCATTTCGATGTAGCCGGCCGCCACCGTGTTGTTCGCCAGCCCGGCCTCCCGCGCGAGCTTGGCCCGGCCGACGGGGCTGCCGCCGAAGCGGTGAAGTGCATCCATCACCGACAGCAGCGATGCACGCGACCTCCCTGCCGCGGCGCACTCCCCGTAGATCCAATCGCGCACCGTCTCGTGCACGTACTCCGGTATCGAGCCCCGCGACGCCACCTCGACGCACGCCCGGGGCGAGCCGCCGGACAGGATGTACGCAGGCAGCGTGGAGCGTCCCAGCCGCCTTCCGCAGACTCTCTCGAACTCAACGAACGATATTGGAGCAAACCGGTAGCTCGTGCGTCCGAGGCGTCCCTTTCGTCCCGGCAGGCGTTCGGCGCCCCTCCGCAGGTCGAGGGCCTTGGAGCCGGTTGTGACGACGAGCACCTCACGCAGAGCGCCCTCGTCAGCCAGAAGCTTGAGAGCGCTCTGCCAGTCGGGCACGGCGGTGATTTCATCTATGAACAGCCTCCGGACCTTTCGTCGCGGGTCGAACATGCCCAGAAGCTCCCGGATTCCAGCGGCGAGAGCCTCGGCATCCGGCACTTCGTCAGCGTTGGCGTAGTAGGCAGAGCCGGGGCCGAACCTGCGGATCGTCTCGCGCAGCTCGAGCTCGAGCCACGTGCTCTTTCCGTACTGCCGCGGTCCGCGGACGAGCAGGATGCCGGGCTCGGATGGAAGCTCGTCGAGCCCGAACTCGTAGGCGAAGACGAAGGGCTGGCGCCCGAGCTGCTCCAGGTGGGGAAAAACGCCTCGTTCGTCGATGGCGCCCCTGGACAGCGCATGATTGACATCTCTAACGTTCGTGACGTTAGCAAGCAGGGCGCTGGATGGTGCCGCCGCAGGCGCTGCGCCCCAAGCGCAGCACCTGCGCGCAGCCGAGAAGGACCTCGGCCGCAGTCACTTCTGAGCGTTTCTCTCCAGGTCCCACCCGAACTTCGTCGTGCCGCCGCCGTCGAGTGTGTATGTCCATTCGATTGTGTCGAAGCTCAGAGCCACCCTCTCCTTGTCGTCGGCAAGAGCCTGGATCGAGTCGATCCGCACACCCGTGAGCTTCACCTCCAGAAACACCTCCTCTTCCCCGAAGCGGAGTCTGGTGAGCTCGATTGCGACCTGTCCTTGCACAGGCCCAGCTGTGGCAGCCAGCTCGAACAGCGGGGGCGAAGCCTTGTCAAGCTCCTTGACTATGACTACTTCCTGGAAAGCCGGGATCGATCTCCCGCCGGCCCGACCTTGCTCGTTGAGAATCGCAAAGCCGAAGTTGTCGGTCTCGATCCAGCCCGTGTGAGGCATGTCATCGCACTCGCCCTGGACGTTACCGATTTTCGTGTAGATGGAACGGCCCGGGATTTCGGCCGCGTTGACGTGCCGCAGCACATCGTAGGCTAGCTCGCTGGGCGAGCGTTGCACGGAGGCAGGCGTGATCGTCCTGGTAACCCACGCCCCGGGGTAGCCCGAAGCGTCCAGAGTCCGGTAACTGTAGTCCGCGGAGCCGAAGGCCAGCGAGATCACCTCATGGAGAGGAAAGGAGCCAGGAATCTGGCGGACGGAAACCACGCGAAGGTTCTTGAAGAGGTGCTCCTGGCGCACATACTCGTCTCCGTAACGGTCTTTCTTCTGCTTGTGAAGAGTCGCCTTTGGGATGTTATCGCTCGTGCACGCTAGCTTCCACAGCACCGGGCTTGCGTCGTCGACCGGTTTGATGATCACGAGATCCTGAGCCGTTCCGCCGTTCAGGATCAACTCGTAGTCGACGACTTCGCACCAGTGCTCATAACCGGGAGCTGTTACGGAGCCTCGTATGCCATCGAACTCCACGAGCAGGTCGTAGGAGGTCGCGACAGAAGGCATCTCGTACCCGAACCTGCTAACGACTGTGGCCTCGCCGGCCGGTCCCTGTGGACCCTGCGGGCCGATCTCGCCTTGCGGCCCCTGCGGCCCGATCTCGCCTTGTGGCCCCTGCTCGCCCTGCGGCCCCTGGGGGCCGATCTCGCCTTG
>CAZKGO010000107.1:7799-15280 GCA_964552235.1 uncultured Spirochaetales bacterium
CTTGTGGCCCCTGCTCGCCCTGCGGCCCCTGGGGGCCGATCTCGCCTTGTGGCCCGGTCGCACCTGCTGGTCCCGCAGGGCCTGTCGGTCCCGCGGGCCCCGTTGGCCCCACTGGTCCCTCCGGGCCTGCCGGCCCTGGCTCGCCCTGGGGTCCCGCGGGACCCTGCTCGCCCTGCGGCCCCTGGGCGTTCCACTGGATGGGCAGTTCGGAGTTCCGCAGGTCATCGGGGCTTTCAATGATCCTGAGATTGCCGGAATTCTTCTGGTAGGCTCCGTAGATGATCTGGCTCGGTGTGTCCTCGGCCGCCAGGCGTGGGCCCGAGGACAACAGGGCGACCAGAAGCAGCCCGATCCACAAAGACGCGCTGCCTCTGCCTCTAGGTGACACTCCGCGCATACAGCCTCCACTTGCCAGACGACTCTCTATCCTGTCGTGGATTGACGGCCCGCAGAGAAAGGAGCATTGCGGCACGGCCGCGTATCGGATCGAGCGACCCTGCGACCGAATCCTCACCACTTTGGCCACCTATCGGCTAACCGGCCAATTATCGAACACGGCGACCTTGCGTGCAAGAGTCCACTTCGAGTAGCCCCGTTGTTCACGCAACAGGGCGTAGGGGTGCAGGCGGAGGCGCTGGCGCGCAGGTCGCGGGCCGCCGCCAGGACCGACCGCGCGCAGCCTTCGTCGTTGCTCCGAGCGTTCCTCAGGCTGGTCTGCGCTTTTCCTGCGCCGCGCGGGAGGCCATCGCCTCGCGGAGCGACCCGATGTCGCGGTCCACGAAGAACATGGCTCCGATGTAGAGCAGGAAGCAGAGCGCCCACGCCGAGATGCAGATGATCAGGATGGCGTCCTGCTTGCTGTGCAGCGTGAGGATCAGCGCTCCGGCAATAGTGGGCGCAAGGGCTGCGCCGCTGTTCTCGACGAAGTACTCTACGGCCTGGGCCGAGCTGCGCACCTCGGGCAGCGAGACGTCGAAGACCGTGGAGATGACGTTCGGAGAGGAGAACGGCATGAACAGCGCGGCCAGGCACATCAGCACAAAAAAGGCCGCGCGGTCGGCGACCGGAGTGGTCATGGCGAAGAACAGGAAGACCGCCCCGAGGACGACGCCGGCGCTCGAGACGATGATGCGTCCCTTGAGCGTCCGCTTGAACATCCAGTCGCCGAGCGCGCCGCCGACAAAGTAGCCGCCCGCCAGGATCAGGACGATGGGACCCATCGTGAGAAGCACCGAGTTGTCGTCGTAGCCGCGCTCGGTCATCAGGTAGCCGAAAAAGAAGTAGGTGATCACGTTCCACGGGAACACGCCGACGAAGCCCTGCAGGAAGACGAACCACATGGTCCGCTTGCGCAGGACGTCCTTGAGCGCGTCCCAGGAAAAGCGGAACTGCCCGATCTCGCCCATGCCCTCGAACTCGGGCTCCGAGCTGCCGCGGGGCACGTCCCTGACGCCGAGAAAGATCACCAGCGCCATCACCAGTCCCAGGCCCCCCGTGAGGTAGAAGGCCGAGCGCCACCCGCCGATCATCGGCGCGATCATCAGGGCGAGGATCATGCCGAAGAGGTAGCCGAGCGGCTGGGTCAGCTGCAGAACGCCGTAGACCTTGCTGCGCGTCTTCGGCTCGAAGTAGTCGGCCACGAGGCTGTAGAGGCCGGGATACGACGAGTCGTCGATGCCCGTCGACGCCCGCGTGGCCAGGAAAGCGGGGTAGGTGCGCACGATCGCGCTCAGCCAGGTCGTGGCGCCCCAGATGAGCGAGGCGAGCGCGAGAAGCTTCGCGCGCGCGTAGCGGTCGTACAGAAAGCCCCACAGCGGATAGAGCACCGTCCCGACGATCAGCGCGCCGGAGTTGATGAGGCCCCACTGGAGGTCGTTCAGGCCGAACGACTCGCTCACCGTGGTCTGCAGGGACCCGATGAGCAGCTTGTCGGTCTGGTGGAGCAGCATGAAGAGGCCGAAGACGACCACGACGAACACGGGATAGGATCGGGACGGCTTGCGCATTTCGACCCCCTCGCTTCCCGCATTGGAATGCCTGGCGAGGAGGAAATCAAGGGCGCGGCGCCACCCGCGCGTCCGCTCCTCGAAGCCGCGTTGACACGAAGCGGCGCAGGATGCACAAACGACGCGGTATCCCGCGCGGAGCCAGGAGAGGCGCACCGATGACGAAGCGCGAGGTCGTGAGGAACGCCCTCGAGTTCAAAGCGCCGCCTTATGTCCCGTGGTCGTTCGGGTTCACAGAGGAAGCGAGCGCGAAACTGGCGGCACACTACGGCACGTCGGATCTGGACGCGGTCCTCGGCAATCACCTGCTCGGCTTGGGCAACGGCATCGGCTTTTTCGAGGACATCGGCGGCCATAGGGTGCGCGACGTCTTTGGGGTCGTCTGGGATCGGAGCGTGGACCACGACATCGGGGTCGTCGAAGGATGCGTGCTGAGCGAACCGACGCTCCAGGGATACCGGTTTCCCGATCCGCTGGCGCCCCGGTTCTTCGAGGACATACCGGCCAGGCTCGAGAAGCATCCCGACCGGTACCGGGTCTTCAGCATCGGGTTCTCGCTCTACGAGCGCGCCTGGACCCTGCGCGGCATGGAGAACCTGATGGTCGACATGATCGAGAACCCGGGGTTCGTCCACGAGCTGCTCGACGCGATCGCGGACTACGACATCGCCCAGGCGCGCAAGGCGCTCGGCTTCGACATCGACGCGGTCTACTTTGGCGATGACTGGGGGCAGCAGCACGGCCTGCAGATGGGATATCCCAGGTGGAAGGAATTCATCTACCCGCGCCTCGAGCGCATGTACGGGGCCGTGCGCGAGGCCGGGCGCCGCGTGCTCATCCACTCCTGCGGCGACGTCGACGAGCTGTTCGACGACCTGGCGGCGATCGGCGTCAACTGCTTCAACCCGTTCCAGCCCGAGGTCATGAACGTGACCGAGCTGCTGCCGCGCTACCGCGGGCGGCTCGCCTTTCATGGGGGTCTGAGCACCCAGCGGACGCTGCCCTACGGAACGCCGTAGGAGGTGAGGGCCGAGAGCCGGCGCCTGCTGGACCTGGGCCGGGCAGGCGGATACATCTTCGCCCCGGCTCACGCCGTGGAGGGCGACGTGCCGCTGGAGAACATGCTGGCGTTCATCGAAGAGGCGCAGCGGCAGCCCGGCGTGGCTGCCGCGGGCCCGGGGCTCACCGCCGGCGCGCGCGGGCCGCGACCCGAGCAGGTCGTCCCTCGTACGCCTCCTCCAGCCGCGCGATGTTGAACTTCTTCATCTTGAGAAAAGCCTCGGTGACCCGCGCCGCCTTGGCCTCGTCCCCCGCGCTGAGCATCTGCTCCAGGACGGTCGGAACGGCCTGCCACGAGAGGCCGTACCTGTCCTTGAGCCAGCCGCACTGCTCTGCGGCGGGGTCTGCCGAGAGCCTCTCCCAGTAGTGGTCGATCTCCTCCTGGGTGTCGCAGCGCACCGCGAAGGAAATCGCCTCGTTGAAGCCGAAGTCGTGGACACGGGCGCTGTCCATGGCCGCGAACTGCTGGCCCTCGAGAGTGAACGCGGCGTGCTTGATCGTTCCTTCTCTGTCGGGCTTTTCGCCCCGGCCGTAGCGTACGATGTCGCCGACCGCCGAATCGCGGAACACGGACGCGTAGGTCGTGATCGCCTCTTCGGCTTTTCCGCACTGGCCGTCGGCGAACATCAGGGTCGGCACGATGCTCTGAGTCGTTTCACGGTCTCCCATGAACATGATCTGCCACGACAGGCCGTAGCGGTCCTGCACCCATCCGTATCGTTCGCTTAAGGGATACCCGCCCAGGTCCATGAGCGGCGAGCCGCCCTCGATGAGGCGCCCCCACAGCGCATCCACCTCCTGCGTCGTCGAGCAGGCGACGAGGAATGACACGGCGGGAGTGAACTTGAACAGCGGCCCTGCGGACATCAGGGTGAACTCCCGGCCGCGCAGATCGACGGTGACGATGTCCACCGCTCCCTTTGAAAGGCGGGTTTCGCCTCGCTTTGCTGTCTGCGGCCGCGCGTTGCATGGCGCCGCAATTCCCCTCCGCGGCTGAGGAGCAGGACATGCTCGCATGCGGGCTGTTAGCCGCCGTGATCGCTTTTTCCCGCGCTGTGCGCGCCCTGCGGAGTGCGGGAGGCGTCCGGCGGGTACCCCCTCGGCCTCGGGTTCTCTGCGACGGCCGACTCCCGCTGCTCGCTCTGGTTCACCAGCGACGACGACAACGACGATCCCCTGCAGGGAAACGTCATCGACTACGACACGAACCCCATGATCACCTGGGCGGTCACCGCGGCGCTCACCTGGAGACAGGGCCGCGTCATCGGCGTGAGCGTTCAGCGGCCCTTCGAGCCGCCCGGGGACCGGGATGTCCTGTTCAAGGTGGAAAGCCCCACCATGTCCATCGAGGACTGCACGGCGTTTCTGCAGATGCCCTTTCTCCAGAGTCTCCGCGACAGAAAGCAGCTGCGCCAAGGCCTCGGGGCTTCGCCTCGAATACTGGAGGCACCTGTTTCACGGCGGCGGCACGGCGGTCGAACAGTCGATATTCGCCGGCCGGGACTCCGACGGGCTGCTCCTGAACCGGGGCGACACGATTGAGTTCACGGCCGACTTCGAGGGCTGGAACCTGTCGCTTCCGCTTTTCGGCGATCCGCGCGACCTCGAATTCCGCGCGGTCATCTACCGGTCGGTGATCCGCAAGCCCACGAGATGATCCTGTCGGTTACGGCCGCGGGCTGTACCTGATGCCGCTCCTGGCCGTGGATCTGCGGTTCGATTGGCTCGACTCGGACACGACCGGCCTCGGCATCGACGACTTCGAGATCTCCGGGGACCTGGTGCTCGACGGCAACCGTGGGCGAGTAGCCTCAAGCTGCGACTGTCTGCTTGAAATCCGGAGTGCCGCCGGACGCTCGCCGACTGTCGTGTAGGCATTGACAAATGGCAATTGCCATGAGGAATTCGCGGCCGATGACGACCAGGGCGGACCGTTTCGGAAGAATCGTCGTGCCAAGAGAGATCCGGGATCACCATGGACTCGTCCCCGGCACCGAGGTCGAAATCGAGGATGCAAGCGAAATGATCGTCCTGCGTCGCCGTGAGGACCTGCCCGGCCTCGTCGAGGAGCAGGGGATCCTCGTGTTCCGAGGCCGCCCCACCGGCGATCTCGATGAAGCGATCAGGTCTCAGCGCTGGGAGCGCCTGCGTAAGTCCCGGGGCTGGTCTGCATGAGGGTGCTGTTCGACACGTCGGTGGTGGTCGCGGCGCTGGTCGAGGCCCACCCGATGCACCCTCGGGCATTTCCGTGGCTGCAGAGAAGCCGGGACCGCAAGATCGACAGCGTGATCGCGACGCATTCGATCGCGGAAGCGCACGCCGTGCTGTCGTCGCTGCCGATCAGTCGCCGGGTTGCCCCTTCCGCGGCCTGGGCGCTGCTGGAGCACAGCGTTCTCCCGTACGCGCAGACGGTCGACCTGTCAGCTTCGGATGTCAGGGAGGTCGTGGGCCTCCGGTCGCGGCAGGGCATGACTGGCGCAATCGTCCACGACGCCCTGGTTGCCGCGGCCGCGGCCAAAGGCGGGGCGGACTCGATCCTCACGTTGAACGCCGACGACTTCGTCCGGGTCGCCGATTCGACCAAGCCTGAGGTGCGATCGCCGTGACCCGGCCGCAGGCGGGACTCACGCGGCTGGGAGACTGACCGGCCGGCGCGCTCGTCGCAGGCGGCAGCGGATCGGTGCGCCCGCGCGCAGCCTTCGTCCTCGACCTCACTTCGGTGAGTCGGTCGCCGCCGGCGCGGACCCGCTGCCCACCAGCTCGGGAAAGTCGTAGCTGCGCTCGACGAAGTACCGCAGGTCGAAGTCTTCGTGCGTCACCACGATGAGGATCGTGTCGTGGCCCGCCATGTAGTCGGAGATGGCGCGCATCACCGCGGCGCGCGTTTCGAAGTCGATGTGGGCGAACGGCTCGTCGAGGAGGAGCACCTCCGGTCGCGCGGCCAGGGCGCGGGCGATGTCCATGCGCTTCATCTCGCCGGAGGAGAGCGAGCGCGGGTAGGCGTCGACGTGCGAGCTCCTGAGCCCGACCTTTTCCAGGTACTTCGCCAGCTCGCCGTTGGCGCCGCCTCTTGCCGCCTCGATCTGTCGAAACGAGTCCCGCACGCGCAGGTCCGGAAAAAAGGCGAAGCGCGAGTCCTGCTGAACCACCGCCATCTTGCGCCTGAACGGCGCGAACGCCGCGGGGTCGCCTCCGCGCTCGCGCCGCTTGAGCGACACGAGGTCCTGGCCGTCGAGGCAGATGCGCCCCTTGGTGCCGTCGAGCAGGCGCAGGATCGCCTTGATCATGCTCGACTTGCCGCAGCCCGAGGGGCCGGTGATGCCGTAGATGGTCGAGCGGTCGAAGCGGATCGACAGCCGCTTGAACGCATGGAAGGTGCGCTCGCCGAAGATGCCCCTCTTGAAGTAGCTCTGGGACACGCTCTCGAGGGAGAGGCCGGAACCCGCCGGCTCTTTCGAGGGCGGCCTCTGGAAGCCGGCCGCGTGCGGCATCGCCTCCAGGTGCGTGAGGCGGCCGTTTTCTAGGGCGTAGGCGTCGTCGAGATCGAGGGCCTCGACAAAGTCCAGGTCGTGGCTGGCGATGAGGACCGTCTTGCTGTCGTCGGCGAGGATCTCGGCGTTCAGGAAGTCGGCGAAGCGCTTGCGCAGGTGGCGGTCGAGGTTGACCGTCGGCTCGTCGAGCAGCACCAGGTCGCCCCTGCGGGAGAGCAGGATCATGAGCGTGATGCGCTGCAGCTCGCCGCCGCTCGCCTCGTCGGGGTACAGGCGCGCGAACGCGCCGAAGTCGAGGTCGAAGCGCTCCCGGAGCCTGCGCTCGATCGCGGGCCGCGCATCGGGGGCCAGGAGCTTGCGGTTGTGCTCGAGGGTGAGGGAGGGGTTCATCGCCTGGGCGCTCTCGGCGGGCACGAAGACGAGGCCCCGCGTCATGATCCGCGCCCACGTCCGGGCGCCGGTCTTGCGGCCGGCCCTGTAGGCGTCGAGCCCGTTCACCTGCAGCGAGCCTCCAAAGGTAAAGGTGCCGATCGGCAGCAGCCCGGCGACCGCGCGCAGCAGGACCGACTTGCCGGCGCCGGTGGGGCCGATGATGGCCGTGGAGCTGCCGGCAGGAGGCGCGAAGTCGCAGTCCTGAACGAGGGGGCGGCGCGGGAGCGAGATCGAGAAGCCGTGCAGCGAGAGGGGCGGCTCGTTTGCGCGGCGGCTTGTGCGGTCGTTGATGCGCTCGTTCATGCGCTCGTTCATGCGGCGGTTTCCTTTTCGGCGCTGAGCATGAGCAGAAAGGCGGCGCTGATCGCCATGAGCAGCAGCGAAGGCAGCCAGAACAGCAGGGGCCTGCCGCCGGCGAACAGGGCGTCGCGATTGGCCGGAGACTTGTCAAGTGTCTTGTGTCTGCGGGGGCGGGCCTGTGCTGTTGATGGCT
>CAZKGO010000108.1:0-14890 GCA_964552235.1 uncultured Spirochaetales bacterium
GCAGCCATGATCTCGCTGATCATCCTGGGGTTCATCAACTCCTGGAACGACTTCCTGTCGCCGCTCATCTTTCTCACCCGGCGGAAGCTGTACACGGTTCCGCTGGGCGTCAACATGTACCACGAGGAAGAAGGGCAGCAGATACAGCTCGTCATGGCCGCGGCGACGAGCAGCATCGTGCCGATCCTCGTGGTGTTTCTGGCGCTGCAGAAGCACTTTATCCAGGGCATCGTCACCAGCGGCATCAAAGGCTGAACGGCAAAGGCGGAGTCGGCATGAGGATCTCCACCAACAGCGGACTGCATTCCGCGCGCGTGGGCAAAGAGCGATACAGCATGGTCGAAAGCGTGCGCTTCTGCGCCGAAGCGGGCTTCGAAGCGCTGGACATCAACTTCTGCGCGGCGATCTATGTCGAGGCCGACAGGATCGACAGGACGATACTGGGCGACGACTGGCGGGAGCAGCTTGATCGCATCATGGAGGAGGCACGCAGGCATCGCCTCGCTTTTCCCACGGCTCACCTGCCTTTCTACAACTACAACTGCGAAGCGCCCGACAACGAGTTCAGGAACCGCATGTTCGGCAGGGCGATCGAAGCGTGCGCCGCCGTGGGGGTCCAGTGGGCTGTCGTGCACCCGCACAACGCCCCGGGCGATGACCCGGACTTTTCCCACGCAAAGAAGAAGGCGGTCGAGCATCTGGGGCCTTTTCTCGAGCAGGCTCGGAGCCTCGGAGTGGGGTTTGCCGTCGAGAACATGTTTCCTGCGACTCGCTATTGCGCGGACGCCGAACGGCTGTGCGACCTCGTCGACGCACTTGGCCCCGGGGCCGGCGTGTGCTGGGACTTCGGTCACGCCCACCTCGCAGGCGTCGACCAGGCTGAAGCCCTGCGCAAGGTAGGCAGCAGGCTCAAGATGCTGCACGTGCACGACAACAGGGGCGTCAAGGACGACCACGCGGCCCCTTACATGGGAACGATCGAGTGGGAGTCGCTGATGCCCGTGCTGCACGAGATCGGCTTTGCCGGCGATTTCAACTACGAGGTGCAGGCGACGAGAATCCCGGAGGAGCTGCGCAGGCGGCACGCCGACTACCTGGTGGCGGCGGCGCGATACCTGGTGTCGCTGTCGGGTTAGCGTTCGGGTCCGGCGCAGAGCGACAGGCGGCGGAGGACGCTGCGGGCGGGCAAGCGCCTGATCGCGAGGCTGTCGCGGCGCACCCGGCGTATCGCAGCTTGCCGGCCGTGGACTCCAGCTCTTGTTCGAAGCTGGCGGCTCGCTGCGTCCATTTCGCCGGGCTGGAGCTTGCGCTTGTCAGTGTAGTCATTCCTGAAACTGGCCTGCTGCAACACGGGCTTCGGGGCAGCGCTCAACTGCTTCGCGGCCGTGCCGTCGGTTTCGGGCGCCAGGGGCGGCCTCCCCGGCGCCGCGACCGGAGCGGGTTGGGGGGCTTGACGCGCTAGGTCTTATGTGTTACATTACACAAGTTCGATTGTGTAACAGGGAGCGCAGCATGGCCAAGAGCGGAGCGAGCGCGCGACACGAGGCGCTTCTCGCCGACCTGGAAGCGATCAGGGATGTCTACCGCAGCGACGTCAAGCAGTTCACCGGCTTCGTGAGAGAGAGGAAGCTGCTCATCGTCGACGGCTTCAAGAAGTATGCGGCGTGGCTGGAAGAGGAGCACGAGGGCAAGCGCTACTCTCCGTCTACGATCAACCGAAAACTGGCCGCGGCCAAGAATCGCGTTCGCTATGCCTTCAAGCACACGGCCTTCGGGGCGGACCTGCGCAAGAGATACCAGCTGGAAGAAGTACTGAAGTCGGTCAAGCTGAAGCGGGTCGAGCCGGTCGCCGTATCCTCGGAAAAGGTGCTGGACGCCGACGAAGCCCGCAGGCTGGTCGCTCAGGCCAGGGACGCAACGATCAAGCTGATGGTAGCCTTTCTGCTTCGAACGGGCGTGCGTGTGTCGGAGATGCTGGGCCTCAAGCTGGGGGATCTGGGAGCGTCGAAGGACGGTGTGGTTGCCGTGCTCGTCAGGGGAAGGGGTGGGAAAGCGCGAACCATCCACGTCAAGGATGATTTCCTGACGCGCATCCGCAAGCATTTTGCCGGCAAGACCTACCTGTTCGAGCACCAGGGCAGGCCGTACAGCCGCATATCCGTGACCAACCGCATCAAGCACGAGGCGCTTCGGATCCTGGGCAGAGAAGTCTCGGCGCAGCAGCTGCGGCACACCTGGGCTGCCTTCCAGATCAAGAGAGGGCAGAGTGTCGGCGCTGTGGCGCAGCTGCTCGGCCATTCCAACCCCGGTTTGACGGCCGCGATGTATCCCGAATCGGCCGGGAAACTCAACAAAGGTGACGATGCCCCCGGTCGGACCCCCAGGAAAAGCTGACGGAACATGGAGCAATCGACCCGCTCACTCTACTTCGCCGCGGACGCCGACGGAAAGCTCGCGCCGGCTGCGACCATGGCGCACGCTGTCCTGGAGGTCCTTCTCGTTCCCGAGGAATACGCAACGACCTCTGCGCTGCAGATCGTGGAAAGCGTCACCAAGTCCGGTGTGATCGAGACACGCGCGCGGGCGGGTACCCGAGGAGGGCCTGTGCGGATCACCTGGGATGCGGTCGTCGAGAAAGGGATCGCGGTGGGCGTCCTTGGTCAGGAAGACGCTTGACGGCCGGGATCCGCGGCGATTCCCCGCCGGCAGCGTGCAGCCGCGGGGTTTCCTCTTGATGTCTCTCTGCATGTCCCCGAATCGAACTGCGGGCGACAGCCCGCCGAAAGGCGTTTGTTCATGAGCACCCGAATCCTGATGGTGTATCCGGAGTTCCCGGATACGTATTGGAGCTTCAGCCACGCCCTTCCTTTCATCGGAAAGCGCGCGGCGCTCCCGCCGCTCGGTCTGATGACCGTCGCGGCGATGCTGCCGGCCGACTGGGACCTGCGCCTCGTGGACCTCAACGTGGCGCCGCTGCTGCGCGAGGACGTCGAAGCGTCCGACCTGGTCCTTGTCTCCGCCATGATCGCGCAGAAGAGGTCCTTTGAACGTGTGGTGCGCCTCTGCAACGAATGCGGCACGCGCGTCGTGGCCGGTGGTCCGTACCCGACGAGCTCTCACCAGAGCATCCAGGGCGTCGACGTATTTGTGCTCGGCGAAGCCGAGCTCACACTGCCGCTTTTCCTTGCCGATCTCAAGGCCGGCCGCGTCGCACACGTGTATCGCAGTGAGGGGCGCGCTGACCTCGCCACGACCCCTGCCCCGCGCTTCGACCTGGTGGACCTCGAGGCCTATGACAGCATGCCCCTTCAGTACTCGCGCGGTTGCCCGTACGACTGCGAGTTCTGCGACATCGTGGAGCTGTTCGGCCACGTGCAGCGGACCAAAGCCCCGGCGCAGTTCGCGCGGGAGCTCGAAGCCGTCTTCGAGGCGGGTTTTCGCGGACACGTGTTCGTCGTCGACGACAACTTCGTGGGCAACAGGCGCAGGACGCGAGAGCTCCTGCGTGCCATCGTCGAATGGCAGGAGGCGCACCGGTACCCGTTCACCCTGTCGACCGAGGCAAGCATCGACCTGGCACAGGACGCGGAGCTTCTGGCGCTGATGGAGCGAGCGGCCTTTACCATGGTCTTTGTCGGGCTCGAGACTCCGGACGAGGCGACCCTGGCCTACACGGGAAAGTCGCAGAACCTCAAGGGCTCGGTGCTCGAGAGCGTGCGCAGGATCCAGGGCCACGGCATGGAGGTCACGGGCGGCTTTGTCATCGGCTTCGACACCGACCCCCCCGACATCTTCGATCGGCAGATTCGCTTTGTCGAGGAGGCCGCCATTCCGACGGCCATGGTCGGCCTTCTGACCGCTCTGCCCGGAACGAAGCTGTACCGGCGGCTGGCGAGCGAGGGCCGGCTTCTCGCGCACTCCTCGGGAAACAACACGCACGACCTGAGCCTCAACTTCGTGCCGCGCATGAACGCCGATACGCTGATTGCCGGCTACAAGCGGGTGGTCACCGAAGTGTACCGGCCGGCAACGTACTTCGCGCGGTGCACCGAGCTGCTGCGGCGGCTGCCGATGCGCACACGCGTCGTTCGACGCATGTCGTGGCCGAACGCGAGGGCGCT
Source organism: uncultured Spirochaetales bacterium (assembly GCA_964552235.1). GTDB lineage: Bacteria > Spirochaetota > Spirochaetia > SZUA-6 > CAVTHK01 > CAVTHK01. The sequence continues at coordinate 4,122 of CAZKGO010000108.1, forward strand.
GCTGCTGTCGATCGGCAAGCAGGCCTTTTCTCGCTACGGCTTTTCCTACGTTCGCTTTCTCGTTCACGCGGCGTTGACCCGGCCTGGCCAGTTCCCGGACGCCGTGGGTGCCGCGATCAAGGGCTACCACTTTTTCGCCATCACGCGCCAGATTCTCGACGCCGAGGCGTTGACGGCGCTGCTGGCGCGCTTTGCGCGAACTCTCGGCGAGCGAGTCGCGGCCGGGCTGATCGGAGGGCGCGTTCGCCTGGCCCGTGGGGTACGGCGAAGCATCATCCGTGTTCTGAGCCGGGCGCGGCGTCGCTATGCCGAGCTGAGCGCGGACATGCAGGGTCAGGTCGCGCGGTCATACCGGGACTTCCTGCGGCAGTGCCGCCTGTGGCTCGCGCAGCTGCGCCGCGCATACGAGCCGGTTCGCGTGGACTGGCCGCGTGGTGAAGCGACTCGCAGGTAGGTTGGGGGAAGAGATGACCAGGCTCACGGTGCTGCGTTCAATTGCGACCGCGGTGACGCTTTTTGCGGTTGTCGCCTCCTGCGCCAAGATCGACCTGAATCTGGCGCTCCTCAAGGCGGCGGAACAAGGAACGGTCCAGCAGGTCAAGTCGCTGCTCACCAGAGGCGCGAGCGTCGATGCCAGGGACTCGTTTGAGCGGACCCCGCTGATGCTGTCGGCTGTCTCGGGCCACGCCGAGATTGCGGCCGTCCTGCTCGAGGCAGGCGCCGATGTTCGCGCCGCGGCGAAATACGGACAGACCGCCCTTCAGTTCGCAGTCGAGCGGGGGGACGGCGTCATCGCCGGAATGCTCAAATCGGCAGGCGCCGATCGTTGAGCGCAATTTCCTGGCCGAACGTCACACGCCGGAGCCCTGGCCGGGCGAAGGGCAATCTTTCGCATGGAGGTGCGAAATGGCCAAGTGGGTGATGACTCTGACCTCGCCGCGGCAGCTCGCCGGAGGGCGGAGCGACATGCGGATCAGCGCTTTTGCCCTTTTTCGCGGACGGGCCGAGAGGAAGTTGAACAAGATCGCTCGTTACTGCTATGGGGACGAGTTCACCGTCGTGGAAATCGCTCGCAAGTAGGCTTGCCGCTGACCAGAGATGCCGGCTCGTCGTGCGCGGTGCCCTGAGGTGCCGCGCGGGGTGACGGCAGCGAGGTCTGCCCCTGCGGCGGGGTGCCGGCGCGGTCGCGCTGCGGCTGCGCGGCGCGGACCAGGCGGATAGGCAGTGGGTTTCGGGTAGTGCGCGCCATGAGAGCGCGGAAGGAGTATCTGTCATGAACAGAAAGATCTATGTCGGGAACCTGAGCTTCTCGACGACTGAGGATGAGCTGCGGGGCCTTTTCGCCACTTATGGCAAGGTCAACATGGCTTCCATCGTGAGTGACCGCATGAGCGGACAATCGCGCGGTTTCGGCTTTGTGGAAATGTCCACCGAAGACGAGGCGCGCGCGGCCATTTCCGTCCTGGACGGACGCGAGCTCGGCGGCCGGCAGCTCAAGGTCAACGAAGCCAAGGACCGATCAAGCGGCCCGGGTGGTCGACCGTCGAACGGCGGCTACAACCGGGACCGCTACTAGAATCCGCGCGGCTGTCGCGGCCGTTGGGGCCGCCCGGCGTGACGCGCGAGGATTCGCGCCGCGCGACGACAATCTATAGGAGGAACAGCCGTGTCGGAAAGAAATGGTGACAAAGCCCGGTTCAGCCTGGAACGCCGGAAGAAATCCCTTCAACGGCGGCGTATGCGAGAATGGTCCAAGGCATCGAAAACGAAACGAACCGCTGTCCCAAGTGCTCCCGCAGCGTCGGGAAGGTGAAAAGCAGCCGTGCGGAGGCCACGCCGCCCCTGTGAAGGCGGCTACCGCTCCCAGCAGCGATAGCCGCCTTCGAGTACGCGCAGGTTGGTGTAGCCTCGCGAGGACAGAAATCGATACGCCTCGTAGGCTTCGGCCGAGGTGCCGCTATAGAGCACCACAGCCTCGCTCTTTTCGAAAGGCGGCTCTTCCCGACGGATCGCCTCCAGAGGAAGGTTGACGCTTCCCGGCAGCGAATGATCGGCGTGGATCGAGGCTGGCGAAACGTCGACGAGACGCGGCCGGGTCGGCATGCCGCGCAACTCCTCGACTGTGATCGTCGCGAGTCTTCCTTCGATTTTGTTCTCCAGAGCCATGCAGGCAGCCTGAACAATGTCGATCGGCCGGTTGAATGCCGGATGATAGCCGAGATCGAGCTTGAAGACCTCGTCCAGCGTCAGACCAGCGGTAACGGCCGCGGCCAGGATTTCGATCTTGCCCACCACGTCGCCGCGCCCTACCGCCTGCGCGCCCAGCACGACGCGGCGGGTGCGATCGGCGATCACCTTGAGAAACAGCGACTCCGCTTTTGGCGCGTAGTGGGCCCGGTCGAGACCGGTCACGACGATCGACTCCGCCTCCAGGCCGTGCTTGCGGGCTGCGGCGGTCGTGAGGCCCGTGCGCGCAGCGTCGAGATCGAAGATGCGGAACATCGCGGTGCCGATGGAGCCCCTGAACTCCGACGGCCTTCCGGCGATGTTGTCCGCGGCGATGCGGCCCATCTTGGTGGAGACCGAGCCGAGCGGCCAGTACTCGTGTTGCCCGGTGATCAGGTTCGTGCTTTCGGCGCAGTCGCCGATGGCGTAGATGCGATCATCGCAGGTGCGCAGATGACTGTCGACCTTGACCCCTCCCGAAGCGCCAAGCTCCAGGCCGCAATCGCGGGCCAGCGCCGTATTCGGTCGCACCCCGGTGGACAGGATCGCGAAGTCGACCGCGTATGAGGAGTCGCCCGCCAGCAGGACGAGACGGCCGCCCTGCCGGCGTACAGCCGAAACCGTCACGCCGTCGACGACCTTGACCCCGCGACGGACCAGCGCGATTTCGACTCGCTCGGCTATGTCCGGGTCGAAATGGTCGGCCAGGATCCGGTCGCGCCGCTCCAGCACCGTGACCCGCGCACCCGCATCGACGAGCGACTCGGCGAAAGAGACTCCAATCAGACCGCCGCCGACGATCGCAACGTCCGGTGCGGTCGTCGCCTGCAGCTCCTTTCTGATCGCCTCGGCGTCCTGAAGGCTGTAGAGCGTGTGCACGTGCTCGTCGTCCACGCCTGGAATCGCCGGCACGTTGGGAACAGCCCCCGTAGCCAGCACGAGCACGTCGTAGGAAACGTCGGTCAGCTCGCCGGTCCGCAGGTTGCGGCAGTGGACGGTTCGGGATTCCCGATCGACAGAGAGCGCCAACGTCGAGCTCAGGATCCCGACGTTCTTGATTGCCTCGAAGTAGCGGATGTTGCGCACCGAGTCGTCGGCGTTCGATATGAGCGCGCTCGCGGAGGCAACCTTGCCGCTGATGTAGTAGGGAAGGCCGCACCCGGTGTACGAGAGGAGGTCGCCCTTTTCGATGATGTCGATCCGGACGTCGGCGTCCAGCCGCCGCAGACGGGCCGCCGCCTTGGGCCCGGCCGTCACGCCGCCGATGATCACGACTCGCCTCTGGCTGGGCGCCCCCTTGCGCCGGTCCACGCGGAGCAAGGGCAGCGTCGCGACAAAGGTGCTGCCGCCGGCCGGTTGAGGTTCCAGCACGAGGGTTCCCCCGTGTGCTTCGACGATCCTCCTGCCGATGGGAAGTCCGAGACCCGTTCCCTCGCTGCCTGTGCGCAGCTTGAACGAACGGTAGAACGGCTCGAAGATCCTTGTTTGCTCCTCGGGCGCCACGCCGGGTCCGTTGTCGATGACCCGGACAGCGCACCGTCCTCGATCTGCATCCGCGGTCAACGCCGCTGTGACCCGCCCTCCCGAGGGCGTGTACTTGACGGCATTTTCAACGAGATTCCGCAGCGCCTGCTCGAGCGCCTTGGGATCCCCAAGCACCATGACTTGCGCATCGGTGGGGACCTCGCACCGCAGCACGATGTCCTTTTCGGCGGCCGCATCCGAGCACCGCGAACAGAGCTCGCTCAGAAGAAGCCCGAGGTCGACGTCGTTCCTGCGCAGCCGGTCGGCCCGGCCGTAGAGCTGGTAGTCGATCAGGTCGGAGACGATGGCGCTCGCCTCCTTGGCGCGGGACGCCGCTCGCCTCACGATGCGCAGCGCGTCCGGGCTCAGCTCGCCCACAAAGCCCTCGGTCACCGTTTCCAGCAGCGACTCGACAGCACCGATCGGAGCCTTGAGCTGGTGAGAGAGCAGCCGCAGCGACTCTTCGTCGATGGGAACAGCGGGATGGGGCCGGCCGGTCTTGTCTGCCTCATCGGCACCCATGCTTCGACTCTATGGGAGCCGGACCCGGCCTGTCAACTTCGTTTTGTTGCACCGTGGCAGGAGTTGACCTACAGTGGCCGGCTGGGTGAGGGCGGGCTCCGGTCGACGAACGTCGCCTGGCGCCGTTGCAGGGACAGGAGGGAAGCTGTGGAACTCTCAGGAGCTGTGGCGATTGTGACCGGTTGCACCGGCGGGCTCGGGCAGCGCATCTGTCGAGCTCTCGCGGGCGCGGGAACGCAGGTGGCCGGCGTCTACCTCCAGTCGCGGGAGCAGGCGGAGTCGCTGGCCCGCGAGTGGTCGGCCCTCGGGCCGCGCTGCATCGCGCTGCGGGCGGATGTCACCGACGCGGCCGCGATCGCGCGGATGACGGCTGGCGTGCTGGACGCCTACGGCCGGATCGACATCCTGGTGAACAACGCCGCCTACAACGAGCTCATTCCCTTCAAGCAGCTCGAGCGCCTCACGATGGAGGTCTGGAACCACATCCTCCTCGCGAACCTGAGCTCGCCGTTCATGTGCGTCAAGGCCGTAGCGCCGGTGATGCAGAGGCAGGGATGCGGTCGCATCGTGAACGTGGCTTCGATCGCGGGATTGGCCCCGAGGGGCAGCAGCATCGCCTACGCCGTGTCCAAGGCGGGTCTCATTCACCTGACGCGCTGTCTCGCCGTCGCGCTCGGGCCGCAGATCGCAGTGAACGCCGTCGCGCCCGGAACGATGATGGGCACCCGCATGACCTCACGGATGGATCCCGTTCAGGTGGAGACGAACATCAGGACGTCGGCGCTTCAGAAGCCGGTGGACTGCGACGACGTCGCGCGGCAGATCATCGAGCTGTGCCGCAGCGACAGCACGACCGGCCAGGTGCTCGCGGTGGACTCGGGAATCGTGTATCACTGAAACAGGCGGGGCGAAGCCGCCCCGCCTGGCGGGTAGTGGAGGTGGCGGGAGTCGAACCCGCGTCCTGGAGGGCAAGACCTCGGCGTCTACAGGAGTAGCCGGCTTTTGGCTCGTCGCCGGTTGGAGAGTCGGCCAACCACCGGCGCCGGAGTCCGCAAAATGTGTCCCCGGTAAGTTGCGGACGCCCTACCGGGCAAGTCCCGGTCTGTTACAGGCTACCCGGACACTCGGAACAGGGTCCCCGGGGCCCGCGGCTACTTACGCAGCCAGTGCAAACTGTTCGTTGGCACTTAAGGGAAGTTGCCAGTTTCGAGAGATGGCGCTCCTCCCGCAGCCTCAGCCTCGAATCCACCAGTCGAATCCGTTACACCCCCTCGATTCGTTGTCGCCGCGCAACGCGGCGTTCTTGAGCGCGGCGAAAACCGCGCTCTGCGAAATGTCAATCCCGTCCGTGCACCTCGCGGTCCGAGTCGCGCTTCATGTCGCGCCGCTTGATGTCGGCCCGCTTGTCGTACAGCTTCTTGCCGCGAGCCACGGCCACCTCGAGCTTGACCCTTCCTTTCTTAAGGTACGCCCGCACCGGAACCAGGGTCAACCCCTTTTCCACGACCCGGCGCTTGAGGCGCATCAGCTCCTGCTTGTGCACGAGCAGGCGCTTGCGCCGGTCGGGATCGTGGTTGTGGATGTTGCCGAAATCGTAGGGCGTGATGTGGAACCCGAGCAGCCACAGCTGGTCGTCCTCGATCCACCCGTAGGCGTCGGCAAAGGCGAACCGCCCCGAGCGCATCGACTTGACCTCGGTGCCCTTGAGCTCGATCCCGCACTCGATGAGCTCGAGAAAGTGGTACTCGTGCCTGGCCTTGCGGTTGGTCGAAAGCGTCTTGACCGCTGCGTCGCTCATCGCCCCGGCTCTGCGCCCGCCCGCCTGACCAGCGCCACCCTGAAGCCCGTGTAGGGCGTGCACCAGTCGGGCGGCTGCGATCCGCGCACGAACCCGCGAAAGTCCTCTTTCGAGCTCGCCCACGAGCCGCCCTTGACCACGCGCTCGGCTCCCACCGCGGCGGCCAGGGGGTCGGGCAGATCAGGATCGAGAGGTAGAAGAAGGTTACGAGCCGCCGCCGCGCTCTCCCGACACCACTCCCACGCGTTGCCCCAGAGGTCGCGGTGTCCGTAGGGACCGGCCTGCGACGTCCCAGCCGGCTTGAGGTCGCCGGCGCCGAGGAAGACGGCTCCTTCGGGAGGCGCGCTGCCTGCAGCGCGGTGCCACTCGGCCTCGCTCGGCAGGCGCGCCTCGTAGCCGGCCAGCGCCGGGCCGAGCCGCGTCGTGAGCCAGGCGGCAAAGGCCGTGGCGGCGTGATGCGAGACCCCGACCACCGGCAGCGCTCCGGTGCCTGCAGCGTAGCGTGCGCCGTCCCATCCCTCGAGGTAGGCGGAGGTGACGAGGCCCTCGCGCATCAGCGCCATGCGGTCGGCCCACCGCGGCTGCTCGGCGAGGAACTGCGCGTACTGCTCGCGCGTGACCTCGGTGGCGGCCAGGTAGAACGGCTCGACCCGCACGGCAGCGGGCATGAACGCATCCAGGCGCTCCTCTGCCTCGGCGACCGTGCGGCCGACGAGCTGCACTCCGCCCGGCACCGGCAGGAAGCGGATGCCGGCGACGAGCGGGGTGCCGGCAGGGGCAGGGGCGGAGGGCGCGGCCTCGTAGGCCCGCACGGCAGCGAGCACGCGACGCGCGTGGGTCGCGAGCGCGGGGGAGGCGACGAGGGAGACGCGCAGGGGGTGGCGGCTGTCGAGCGCCTGGGCGACCCACAGCGGGAACGACGCGGACCCCCGCGCGAGGTCCCGCGCGTCGCGCAGCATGCGGCCGAGACCGGCCGGGCCGAGGAGGCCGCCGCGCGAGCCCAGCGCGGCGGTGGCGGCCACGACCTCGCTGAGCTCGGCCTGGGAGTCGGTGGCGGCCGCAGCCGTGGCGAGCAGGGCGCGCGCCTGGGCGAGCGCGGCCGGATCGCGGAGCCGGGCGAGGGCGCCGACGCTCTCGCTCAGCAGGGGAGGCAGCGGGTACGCCGCGGAGAACTCGCGCAGCAGGCCCCACTCGGCGATCTGCTCGCCCGCCCACGCGGTCAGGCCCGCAGGGTCGCTCACCTCCAGGCGTGCGGCGATGCGCTCCCTGCGGGGAAACAGCAGCGACGCGAACAGCCGGCCGCCGAACGACCGTTTGATGGTCGCTGACTGGAAAAAGGCCTTGCGAAGCTCCACGCTGCGATCGCCGCGCGGCACAAACACCTCGCAGGGCGTGGAGCCGCGATACTCGCCGTCGACCCACACGCCGGCGCCGGGCGGAACCGTGGCAAAGCTCACCGTGGTGCCGTTGGCGCGGATGCCGGGAAGCACGAGAAAGAGAAAGGCCAGGGCGATCAGGGCCGCGGCGTAGAGCGCCGTGAGGTAAATCCCCGGGGCCACTCCGAGGACGGGCTTGAGGCGCACCTGCACATCGGAGAAATCGGGGAGAGGCTCCTTGCTTCTGGGCATGCGGGATTATAGGTTCGCGCTCGTTTGCTTGTCAACGAAAGCGAGACGTGCTATGTTCGCCGCCGACATGACGGCGGCCGACTGGCAGACGCAGCTGCAGACTCTCACGGAGCGGTTCCTCACGTGGCGCAAGAGGCGCAAGCTCATCAAAAAGGAAAAGCAGCGGCGCAAGAACCCCGTGCTCGACTGGATCGAGGTGATCCTCTCGGCCGCGCTGATCGTCCTTCTCATCAACCAGTACCTGTTCCAGGCTTACATGATACCGTCGGAGTCGATGGTGGCCTCCCTCGAGATCGGGGACCGCATCTTTGTCGACAAGCTGGTCTTCGGGCCCGAGCTGGTGCCGGGCCGCTTCAAGGTGTCGGGGTTCCGGCTGCCGCGACGCGCCGAGGTGGTGATCTTCGAGAACCCCACCTACATCTCCAAGGGGCCGGTCTTCGACATCGCCCAGCGGCTGCTGTACATGCTGACCCTGACCCTGGTCGACATCGACCGCGACGAGTCCGGCGAGCCGGCCGTGCACTTTCTCATCAAGCGGGCGATCGGCATGCCCCGCGACCGGATGCGGGTCGTGCGGGGGAACATGGAGTTCCAGCCGCAGGGCGAGACCGGGTGGATCACCGAGGCCGAGCTCAAGAAGCGCCTGGGCCTGGGCTACTCGACGCGGCGCCTCTTTCCGGCAGACAGCTATGCCGCCCTCGACCGGCTGACCCGGGCCGTGGCGCTCGACGACGCAGGCATCAAGAGCGGCGTCGACACCGCGCGGCTCAGCCAGCAGCTTGAAGGGGCGCGCTTCCGCGACATCTACCACGCAGAGCTGGTCTGGAACCAGACGCGCTACGAAGTGAGCCCGCACTCCACGCGCTACGGCAGGGAGTGGCGCAAGCGCGACCTCGGCTGGTACGTGGGAGAGCGGCACCTGTTTCCTATGGGCGACAACCGGGACAACTCCCGCGATGCCCGCTACTTCAACGCGGTGACCTTTGACAAGGTGCTCGGCCGGGCAGCGGTGCGCTTCTGGCCGCTCGGGCGCGTCGGCATCGTGAGATAGGCGGATGCTGGGCGGTTACGAAAGGTACAGCGTCAGGCGCCGCAAGAGCAGGGTCCGGCCCCTGCTCAAGGCGGCGGCGCTGGCCGTGCTCCTCGTGGCGCTCCACACGGCGATCACGCGGGTGCTCGTGTTCTCGTTCCGCGTCGATTCGGTCTCCATGGAGCCGGCCCTGTCGCGCGGCGACCGTCTGCTCGCGACGCCTCTGGCCTTCGGGATCCCCATCAGGCTGCTGCCGCCGCGTCTGCGCAGCTACGCCAATCCGCGCCGCGGCGACCTCGTCGTATTCGAAGTGCCGGGCTCGCCGGCATGGACCTGGCCCATGTGCCTCGCCGAGACCTTTCTTCGTTTCATCACCCTCAGCAGGCACAGCATCGCCGAGGGCCCCGACGGCCGCCCGTTGGCCAGGCTCTCGGTCAAGCGCGTGATCGGCCTGCCGGGCGACACGGTGAGGATGCAGCGGCTGCGGGCCTACGTGCGGCCCGCGGGCCACATCGGCTACCAGCCCGAAGAGGAGATCGTTCCCGGCGGCTACGCGATCAACACGGAGCAGGTCGTCCGGTGGCCCGAGGGGCTGCCTTTTGGCGGCGACACCGGGGAGATCGAGCTCGGCCAGGGCGAGTACTTCGTGCTCGGCGACAACCGGGCGCGCTCGAGCGATTCGCGCTCCTGGGACGCGGTGGCGCGCGAGCTGATGCGGGGGCGGGTGCTGCTCCGTTACTGGCCGGTGACGCGGTTTGGCCGCCCCTGAGCTTTCGCTCTACGTCCACGTTCCCTTCTGCCTCGGCAAGTGCTCCTACTGCGATTTCTATTCGGTCACGGCGCTCGATGCATCCCCTCGCGTCGTGAGCCGGATGCTCGAGCAGGGCGCGGCAGCGCTCGAGCGTCTCGGGGGCCCGCGGTTGAGCACGGTCTACATCGGGGGCGGAACGCCGAGCGTCCTGCGGGCCGAAGACCTGCGCAGGCTGCTCGGCGGCCTCGTCTCGTGGGGCAGCGGCAGCGCGGCCGAGCTGAGCGTCGAGGCCAACCCCGAGACCGTCGACGCCCGGTTTCTCGAGGACTGCGCTTCGGCCGGGGTCACGCGGCTCAGCCTCGGGGTGCAGACTCTGGATGCGGGGCTCCTTGCCCTGTTGCGGCGGCGGGCCACGCCGGAGCAGACGCTCTCCGCCCTCGAGCTGATCCGCTCGCGCTGGCGCGGCGCCCTGAGCGTCGACCTGCTCGCGGGCATTCCGGGCCAGACCTGGCTGCGGCTGTCAGCGGACCTGGACGCCGTGCTCGCCTTTGCCCCGCAGCACGTCTCGCTGTATTCGCTCACTCGCGAAGAGGGCACGAGCTACGACCGCATGATCCTCCGCGGCGAGCTCAGGGAGATGCCGGCAGCGGAACAGGACAGCCTGTGGCTGCGGGGCGCGCGGCTGCTGCGCGGGCGCGGCTACGCCCACTACGAGATTTCGAACTTCGCCCTTGCGGGATCGGAGTGCCTGCACAACCTCCACTACTGGAGCATGGACCCGTACCTCGGCATCGGCCCGGCCGCGGTGTCGACGCTGCCGGGAGGAGCGACCGGGGTGGTGCGGCTGAGCGAGCCGCGCAGCGTCCGGGGCTGGCTCGCGGGCGCCGGGCCGCACGTCGAGGAGGTGGCAGCGCGAGACTTCCTCTTCGAGAACCTGATGATGGGACTGCGCCCGGCCCGCGGAATCGCAAAGGCGACGATCAGGAGCCGTTTCGGCGGCGAGGCGCTGCGGTGGCTGCTGGAGGCCTGGGCCCGGTTGAGTGAGAGCCACGGCGCGCGGGTGCGCTCCGGCCGCCTCGCCCTCACGCGGCGCGGCTGGCTGCTGCTGAGCGGGTTCCTCACGCGGCTCCTGCAGGAGATGGAGGGGATGCACCTCGACGGCCCGCCGGCATGGCCCGACGGCGGCTCGGACCGCCTCGGCACGCACGAGTCTTGACTACGGCGAAACGGCCCGATATCGTATCTGCCGTCATGATAGGCAAATCGCACAAGCTGGACAATGTCTGTTAC
>CAZKGO010000109.1:0-14875 GCA_964552235.1 uncultured Spirochaetales bacterium
GGACGAGGAGCTGGCGGGAGGGAGTTCTGGCAGAGCGGGGGTTGGCCAGACGCCGCTCTGCCGCTTTCGGCAACCGGCGTCCCTCCATGGGGCTTGCCCACAGTCTGAAAGCGCTGTACCGCGGGCTACGCCGGAAACACCAGGCAGCCTTCGAGGCCGATGCCCACGGCGGCGCCGACCTCCAGTTCCTGCGAAGGTGCCGCCTCGGAGCGCAGCGTCACCGTACCGGACTGCACGCGGTAGTCGATCACGTTGCCGAGGTAGACCTTGTTGCGCACGACGCCCCGCAGGCTGCCCTGGCCGGGCGGCAGCAGCCGCACGTTCTCCGGCCGCACCGCCACGAAGCAGGAGCCGCCGACGCCGGGCGGCACACGGACCTCAAGCGGCGAGCCGCCATCGGCGCCGGCCAGCGCCGCCCTTCCGCCGGCGGTGACCTCGGCCTCGAGCACGTTGATGAGCCCGACGAAGCTCGCCACGAAGCGGTTGGCGGGCCGCGTGTACAGGTCGCGGGCCGTGCCGACCTGCTGGATCCTCGCGTCGTGCAGCAGCATGATCCGGTCGGACATGGCCATCGCCTCGGCCTGGTCGTGGGTCACGTAGACGATCGTAATCCCGAGCCGCGCCTGCAGGTCCTTGATCTCGAAGCGCATCTCCTCGCGCAGCTTGGCGTCGAGGTTGGACAGCGGCTCGTCGAGCAGCAGCACCGCCGGCTCCATCACGAGCGCGCGGGCGAGGGCCACGCGCTGCTGCTGGCCGCCGGAAAGCTGGTGCGGGTAGCGCGGCTCGTAGCCGGCCAGTTGCACCAGGTCAAGGGCGCGGGCGACCCGCTCGCGCGCCTCGCCCCTGGGCACCTTCTTGATCCGCAGCGGGTAGCCCACGTTGGCCTCCACGCTCATGTGGGGCCACACCGCGTAGTTCTGGAACACCATCCCGATGGCGCGCTCCTCGGGCGGAACAAAGACCCCGCGCTCGACCGAGGAGACGACACGCTCGCCGATCGTGATCTCGCCGGTGCTCGGCGTCTCGAAGCCGGCGATGAGGCGCAGTGTCGTGGTCTTGCCGCACCCCGACGGCCCGAGGAACGAGACGAACTCGTGGTCGGCGACGTCCAGGTCGATGCCCTCGACGACGCGCACCGCGCCGAAGCTCTTGGAGACCCCCCGCAGGCTCACGCCGGCCATCACGCCCCTCCCCGCCCCGGCCGCCCCGCCCGCCCGGGCGGGCGGGTGGGGCCGCGAGTCGCCTTCATATTCCCACCTTTCCCCTCGTGGCCGTCTTGAGCAGGCCGTTGCCCACCAGCACGATCACCAGCAGCAGCGTCGAGAACGCAGCCGAGATCTGGAAGTAGCCCGCGTCCTGCATCTCGAAGATCGCCACCCCCATCGTCACGGTGCGGGGCCCCCACAGCAGGATCGAGATCGTGAGCTCGCGCAGCGTCGGCATGAAGATCAGGAACCAGCCCGCGATCAGCCCCGGCCGGATGAGGGGGATCACGACGTGGCGGAAGGAGCGCAGCCAGCTCGCGCCGCAGGCGCGGGCGGCCTCCTCCAGCGACGCGTGCACCTGCTGCAGCGACGCCGAGGCGGTGCGCACGGCGTAGGCGAGGTAGTGCGACACGTAGGCGACGAGCAGGATCCAGAAGGTGTTGTAGAGGTTGACGCCGAAGCGGCCCGACCACGCCAGGATCATGGCGATCGCCACGACGGTGCCGGGCACCGTGTAGGGCAGCACGGCCACGGTCTCCACCACTTTGCGGCCCGGCAGGCGCGTGCGCAGGCTGATATAGGCGATGAGCGAGCCGAGAACCATGGCGACGGTCGCAGCCGCGGCGCCGAGCAGGGCGCTGTTGCGCAGCGCGGCCCGCGTGAGGTCGTACTCGAAGAGGATGTAGCGGTAGTTGGCGAGCGTCAGGTTCGCCCACGACAAGTCGGCGCCCCAGGCGTTGAAGAACGACGTCACGACGATCGTCCCGAGCGGGAGCACGACGGTGACCGCCACGACCAGGCAGGCGAGGATCAGGGCCGGAATCTTCCAGCCCCGCAGGTCGGCGATCTGCGGCTTCAGGCTCTTGCCCGCGATCAGGGTGTACTGCCTGCGCGCCAGCGCCAGGTTGCTCGCCGCCAGGGCCAGGACCGAGAGGCCGAGCAGCACGATCGAGAGCGCCGCCCCCATGGCGATGCCCTTGAACCCGCCGGTGCGCAGCATCGAGTAGATCATCGTGGTCATTACGTAGACGCGGCCCTGCATGCCGACCAGGGCCGGAATGCCGAAGTTCGCGATCGCCGCCGAGAAGGCCAGCAAGGCGCCGCTGGCGATGCTGGGCGCCACCAGCGGCAGCGTGATGTCGGCCATGATGCGCAGCGTGCGGGCCCCCGAACAGCGCGCCGCCTCCTCGAGGCTCGGGTCCATGCGCTCGAGGGCTCCGACCGCCGTGATGAAGACGAAGGGATAGAGGTAGAGCGTCATCACCCAGATCAGCCCGCCGAGGGTGTTGACGTCGAAGAGGTAGCCGCCCGTGCCCGCCAGGCGGCCGAACAGGACGTTCAGCATGCCGTTGCGCCGGTTCAGCAGCGCCGACCATCCGACCGCGCCGATGAACGGAGGCACCATGTAGGGAATCGTGAACAGCGTGCGGAAGAGCCGCGCGCCCGGCAGGTTGGTGCGCGTCGCAAGCCACGCCAGCGGGGCGCCCACGAGGACCGTGAACAGCGCAGTCGCGAGGCCGAGCTTGACGGTGTTGGCGAGGGCCGCGACGTTGCGCCGCGCCGCGAGCACGCGGGCAAAGGTCGCAAGCGAGAACCTCCCGTCCGCAGACAGGCTCTCGACAAAGAGCAGCGAGAACGGGACCACGGAGATGACAAAGAGCGCGGCGATCGCCGCGCCCATCACCAGCCCTTCGACCCGCACCCGCGGGAGCGAGCGTCGCGCCACGGTCGGCCCGCTACATCATGATGTCCTGGAACTTCGTCTTGACCTCGTCGATCCCGCGCTCGAGCGCGCCCCAGTCCACGCTCATCGCCTTGCCGAGGATCGCGTCGGCCTTGTCGGTGGCCGGCGGAGGATCGACGTCGGCGCGCACCGGCACCAGCGAGCCGAGCCGGACCAGCGTCTGCTGCCCTTCCCTCGACAGGATGTAGTCCACGAACCGGGTGGCCGCGGCGACGTTCCGGCTCGCCTTCATCACGGCGATCGGGCTCGGGATCGCGATCGTGCCGTCCTCGGGGTAGATCAGCTCGATCGCGCTGCCCTTGTCCCTCATGCCGCGCACCATGTAGTCGAGGGTCATGCCGACGGCGAACTCGCCGGAGGCGACCTTCTGCGCGACGTCGGTGTTGCCCCGCACGACCGTGCCCTTGTTCCTGCGCATGTCCTCGAAGTACTTCCACCCGTACTTCTGCGTGAGCCCGCCGACCGAGGCCATCATGGCTCCCGAGTACTCCGGGTTGGGAATCACGACCTTGTCGTTCCACTTGGCTTCGTTGAGCGCGGTCCACCTCCTCGGCGCCTCCGCGGGCTTTACCGCCTTGGTGTTGTAGCAGATGATCATGTTGATCAGCCGGCCGGCGTAGTAGGTGCCGTCCCTGTCCTTCATCAGCGCCGGCAGGCTCGCGGCCTCCTTGGGGCTGATCTTCGCCAGCAGGCCCTGCTTTTTCAGCGTCTCGTAGTACGAAGGCTCCGCCACCCACAGCAGGTCCGCCACCACGGCGTTCTGCTTGGCCTCGGCGGCGATCTTGGTCTGGATGTCGCCGGTGCCTGCGCGGAACACCTCGAGCTTGATGTCGGGATTCGCCGCCTCAAAGGCCTTTTGCACGGCCGTCATGTCCTGGGTCGGCACCGACGTGTAGATCATGAGCTTTGTCTGTGCGCCCGCCGGTACAGCGAGCGCCAACAGCGCGATCGCGGCCAACCCCAGAGCGACTCCCCTGCCGATTCCGTTCATGCCTTCCTCCTTGTCCTCTCGCCAGACTTCAAGGCCCCGGTTAGGAGACCGTGAGCGCCCCATCAGGACTCCATGAGGCGGCCGTCCTACGGCCCGGCCGCCTGCGCGCCGTAAGGCGCTCCTTGGCCCTCGACGAGGGCCCGGTAGGCCAGCTCCGTGCGCGAGTAGTCGCGCCCGCGGTCGAGGGCGTAGCCTCGGCCGACAGCCGTCACCACCCCGAATTCTCGCAGGTCCGCTCCGTGCTTGTCCAGCAGGTCCGCGGCTCCCTGGGGCGGGCTGCTTCGACCGTCGAGGATCAGGTGAAGGCGGATGCGGTTGACTCCGGCTCGGCGGGCCAGCCGCGCCAGGGCCACGGTCTCGGCGATCGTCCCGTGGGAGCTCGCCTCCGAAAGCAGGCCGATCAGGTGCAGCGCGGCGCCGCGGGAGGCTGCGGCCGCCAGCACCCTCGCCAGGCGCGCGTTGCCGGCAAAGCCGTCGGCAAAGGCGCGGCGCAGGCGCAGCTCGTCGCCCTCGATGACGCGGCCGGCGCCGATCGTGAGGTGGCCGGTCTCGGAGTTCCCCGCCCGGCCTTCGGGCAGGCCGACCGCGGCCCCGGAGGCCGCCAGCCGGGCGTGCGGGCAGCGGGCGAGCAGCGCCGCGAGCGTGGGCGGCGCCGCAGCGGCGATCGGGTTGCGCCGCGGATCGTCGACCCCGATGCCCCAGCCGTCGAGGATGATCACGGCGACCCGCGACGAGCGCACGCGCGAGGCCAGCAGCGAGCCGCCGCTCATCTGCGGGGGGACGGGCAGGCCGAAGAGGCCGAGCACCGTCGGGGCCACGTCGGCGAGGCTGCCGCTGCTGCGCAGCAGGTCCGCGGCAGCCACGCGCTCGTCGGCCGCGATGAACGGCACCAGGCTCGTGGTGTGGGCGATGCCCGGGCTGCCGTCGGCGTTGAAGCCGTTCTCCATCAGGCCGTGATCGGCGGTCACCAGCAGCGTCGCGCCGAGCTCCCTCCCCCTGCGCCGGATCGCCCCGAGCGCCTCGTCGACGGCCCGCACGGCCGCGACCTTAGCATCGAAGTCGGCGAGGTGCCCGATCACGTCGCCGGCGGGAAAGTTCACCAGCACAAAGTCGTGGTCCGCCAGTCCCGCGGCCGCGGCCTCGCCGACCTCGCGGCTGCGCATGTCCGGATGAGGCTGCGGCCGGCTCGCGATGATGCAGGCCTCCTGCCCGGCGAACAGCTCGTTGCGCCTGCCGTTGAAGAAGAAGGTCACGTGCGCCTGCTTCTCGCTCTCGCTCACCGACAGCAGCCGCAGGCCGGCCTCGCTGAGCGCCTGGGCGAGAGTTGCCTCGGGCCGCAGCGGGCCCACGATGGGCTCGATCGCGAACTTCTGGTGGTACTCGACCAGCGGAACGAACTGCAGGCCCGGCAGCGGCCGCCGCGCAAAGTGCGGGAAGTCCTGCTCGACGAACGCCTCCATGAGCTGGACTTCGCGCTCGCCGCGGCGGCAGGCAAAGATCACGGTGTCGCCTGCAGCGACGCGACCGATCGGTGCACCCCGGCCGTCGGCGGCCACGAGAGGCTTCATCCAGTAGTCGCCGCCGCCCCGGGCGTAGCGCGCCCGCAGCGCCGCAGCCAGCCCGTTCATACCGCCCCGCGCCGGCTCCATTCCTTGACCACAGCCGCGTCGGCGCGCACCACCTCCAGGTCCTCACCCGGCCTGTAGCCTTCGACAGCCACGGGCCCGTCGTGGCGCCGGCGCAGGGCCCGCAGGGCCGGCAGCAGATCGTAGAGCCCGCGGTCGAGCGGGAGGTGCACGCTGCGGCGGTCGGAGTTGCTCACGTGGCCGTGCACGATCCGCCGGACCCGGCCGATGTAGTCGGCCACCCTCTCGATGAGCGCCGCGGGGCCGTCGGCCTCGCCGTCGGCGCGGCAGAACGTGATCGCGTGGGCGATGTCCACGGTCACCCCGCAGGCCGGGCTCGCCACGGCCTCCACCAGGGAGTTGGCCTGCTCCGGCGAGACCACCAGCTCGCCGGCTCTCCGCTCCATGATCTCGATGCCCACCGTCAGGCCGAGCTCCGCGGCCCTGGAGGCGATGCGGGCAAAGGTCTCCAGCTGCACGCCGTCGAAGCCTGCCGGGTTGTCCCTCGCCGTCGACATGCGGCCCGGGTGCACGGTGACCACGCCCGCGCCCAAGCGCGCAGCGATGTCGAGCGCCTCGAGGGTCTGGCGCAGCGACTCGCGGCGGATCCCGGGATTCGTGGAGGTGAGGTTGACGTCGCGGGTAGGCGCATGGAGCGTGCGGCCGAGGCCGCGGGAGTCCATGTCTGCCCGCAGCGCCTCGAGGTCCGGCTCGCCCATCCACAGGTGCTCGACCCAGATCTCGACCCCGGCCACTCCGTGCTCGTGGATGAGGCGGATCGCCTCGCCGACCGGGAACGAGCTCAGCAGGTACGAAGAGAGATAGAAATCCATCGGGCAGGCCCATTCTCGCTTCCGCGCGGCACCGCTGTCAAACGCACGGCGGGCGGCGCAGCGCGACGGCCGCCTCAGTAGGCCCGCACCTCGAACACCCGGACGCTGGGATGGCCGTTGGTCGCCGTGACGGCGAGCTCGATCCGGTCGCAGGCCACGGGCGCGAAGCTGTGGACGTTCAGCCGCTGGTGGTTGCCCGAGACGAACGTCTCCCAGGCGCACCTGCCGCCGTCGTAGAGCCGCAGTCGATAGTCGCGCACCAACTCGGCGGGTACGCCCGGCTGCTGCTGGCTCAGACGGACTTCGGAGAGGGTGGGAGCGATGATCCGCGTCAGGTTGGGATCGAAGGTAAGCCTGACCTCGCGCAGGCTCTCCCTGCGGGCGAGCTGGAGGCTCAGGGTCTCGCCCGCCTCGCCGACGCCGTCGGACTCCCAGCAGTTGGCCGCTGCGCCCACCCGGCGGGCCACGCCGTTGATCACCTGCGCCGGCTCTCCGCCGGGCGCGAAGCTGGATGCCGAGACCCTGGCTGCCCGCGCCCGGTCCAGCTCGTCCTCGTTCCTGAGGCCCGGTATGTGGCAGTCGTCCCTGAGCAGGCGCTGCTGCAGGGCGGTGATGTCGCTGCCGATGCCGCGGGGATCGGCCCCTCTCTCGACGCACATGGCCGCGGCAGTGCCCGCAGCCTGGCCGCCGACCGCGCAGGTGCCCATGACCCGGGCCGAGGACATGCCGAGCTTGGTGGCGCTGATGTTGCGGCCGGCCATCATCAGGTTCTCCACGTTGGCCGAGTAGAAGCACCGGTAGGGGATCGTGTAGAGCCCGTCGAAGCGCACCATCATCGAGGGGGGCTTGTCGGCATCGTTGATGCCGCCCGGCGTGTGGTTGTCCACGGGCCAGCCGCCGTAGGCCACGGCGTCGGGAAACAGGCGGTTGCCCAGCACGTCGTTCTCGTTCAGCAGGTAGTCGCCGACCAGCCGCCGGCTGTCGCGGGTGCCCGGCTGGATGCCGACCCAGCTCAGCTGGTAGTTCGCGGCGCCGTGGTCGCCGCCGTTCTTGATGTGGTCCCAGACGCCGTAGACGCTCCTGATGAGCTCGTCGCGGATCCGCCCCTGCTCCAGGATGATGTCGTCGGCGTCGCCTCCCAGCTCGATCCACCAGAAGCCGTAGTCGATGCCCTTGGCGGCGCTGCCGCGAGCACCCGCCTCCCTGTTGGGGTTGCCGCTGTAGTTGGCCGTGCTCGTCAGGCCGTGGGCGGCCCGCCCCTCCTCCGACAGCGAGGCGGGATTGCAGTGCGGGCGGTGGCGCAGCTGCTCTTCGGTAAAGACCCGCGCCCACTCGGGCCGGACGAACCGGACGGGACGCCCCGTGTCCACGGCCTTGAACAGCAGGGTGCTGCCCATCGAGTACCCGTTGGGCTCTTCGGGGGCGTGGGGCTCGTCGAACTCGCTGCGGGCCTCGCTGCCCACGCGAAAGTCCGCTCCGGCGAGGTAGCCGAGGGTGCTGTTGCCGGTGCAATCCACAAAGATCTCTCCCGATAGCTCCCACGTGATCTCCGTGGTGTGCTGGTAGCACAGGACCGAGCTGATGCGGCTGCCGCTCGTCTCGGCGGCGTGCATCACCGTATCGAGGTACACCGTCAGGTTCGGGGTCTTCTTCACCTGCTGGTAGAGGATCGCGTCGAACACCGTGAAGTTCTGGGCGTCGTTGAGGCGCTTGTTCTCCAGCAGCAGCTCCTCGATGATGCCGGTCTCCAGCGCGTCGGCCTTTCCTCCCTGGCAGGCGGCGCCGCAGATGTGCATCCGGATCTCGGAGCTCGCGTTGCCGCCGAGCATCCCGCGGCCCTGCACGAGCGCCGTCCTGGCGCCCCAGCGCGCGGCCGCCATGGCGGCGCACACGCCTGAAAGGCCTCCCCCCACCACCACGACGTCGTACTGCTGCTCCCTGCGCCTGGCCTCGCGTCTCATCGGCAACTCCTCGCCGCCGGCGCGAGCGCTGCGCCGCCGGCCACGCGATTGTCGCCCGGGACGGCGGGCCTGCGCAAGGCGCCGCGGGCCTTGCCCGCCTCGCCGCATGCGGGCACAATGCGGGCCGGAGTACGGCGAAAGGAGCGTCTGTCCTGGGCAGTCGGCTCGAGGGCGAGCGGGCGACGGTGAGCGCCATGATCCGCCTCTACTGCGCGGCGCACCACGGGGCGCGGGCAGCTGTCTGCCCCGACTGCGCGCGCCTGGAGGCCTACGCCCACGGCCGCCTCGACCGTTGTCCCTTTGGCGCGGACAAACCGGTCTGCTCGCTGTGCCCGGTCCACTGCTACCGGCCGGCCGAGCGGGAACGCATCCGCCAGGTGATGCGGTGGGCGGGGCCGCGGATGCTGCTGCGCCACCCGCTGCCGGCTCTCGCGCACCTGCTGCACCGCCTGCGGGGCAGAGGCGGCGGGGCGGTGAGGCCGTGAGGCGCGGCGACGCGCCGCTGCTCCGCCACGCGGCGGCGGTCATCGCTGCGGTGCTGCGCGAGGGCCGCCGCGCCGACGGGGCCCTGCACCGGCTGATGCGGGACAACCCCCGCTGGACGGCCGAGGCCCGCGCGACGGTCGCCTCGGCGGTGCACGACGTGCTGCGCTGCTGGCGCCGGCTGGCAGCCGAGGCGGGCGTCCGCAGGCTCGTGCCCGAGGAGGCCGACATCGAGGCGGTCCTCGAGGCCCGGGGCAGGCAGCGCGACCCCGGCGGCCGGCGGCTGCCGTTTGCTGTCGAGCACTCGCTGCCCGACTGGATCGACCGCCTGGCCGAGGCCGAGCTCGGCCGGGAGCGCTGGCGCGCCTTCGCCTCGTGGAGCGACCGCGAGCCGCAGCTGCACGTGCGGGCCAACACCCTCAGGATCACCGTCGAGGCGCTCGCCCGCCGGCTGCGCGAGGAGACCGGCGCCAGGCCGCGGCGCGTCGACTGGTCGCCGGACGCGCTGGACGTGACGGGCGAGAGGAACCTGGTCGCCACCGAGGCTCACCGGCAGGGTCTGTTCGAAGTGCAGGACGCCGCCTCGCAGATGGTGGCCCGCGCCCTCGACCCGCGGCCGCTCATGCGGGTCGTCGACGGCTGCGCGGGGGCGGGCGGCAAGACGCTGCACTTGGCGGCGCTGATGGGCAACCGGGGCCGCATCCTCGCCCTCGACCCGAGCGAGGCCAAGCTCGCGCGCCTGCGGGCCCGCGCGCGCCGGGCCGGAGTCACGATCGTCGAGACCCGGACGGCGGCCTCGACCAAGGTCGTCAAGAGACGGCGCGGGACCGCCGACCGGCTCCTGCTCGATGTCCCCTGCTCCGGGCTCGGAGTGGTGCGCCGCAATCCCGACATCAAGTGGCGGCTGCGGCCCGAGGACCTCGATCGGGTGCGCGCGCTGCAGCGGCAGATCCTCGCCGGCTACGCGCCGCTGGTGCGCGACGGCGGCCTCATGGTCTACGCGACCTGCAGCATCCTCCGCTGCGAAGGCGAAGAGCAGGTGCGCTGGTTCCTCGAGCGCGAGAGCGCAGCCTGGCGCCTGCTCGAGGAGAGGCGATGGGGCCCCCCCGCTCACGACAGCGACGCGTTCTACGTCGCCGTGATCGCCAGGACCGGCTCGCCCTTGACCAGCCCCGGGCCGGTGGTTAGGCTCGGCGCGGGATAGATTGAACGTGGGAGGTGCCTCTGTGAAGCGGATCCTGGTGGCAGCGTGCGTTCTCATTGTGGTCACGGCGGGGCTGGCTGCGGCCGACGGCCTGCGGGGCTCGCGCATCGGACTGGAGTTCGGCAACCCCGGCGGGGTGCTGATCTACCGGCCGAACGCCTTCGACTTCAAGCTCGGCTACAACTTTGCCTCGGGCAGCGAGTACATCCACCTGAGCGCCGACTACCGCATCGTCAGCGGATACCAGCTCATCGACTTCCTGCACTTCTTCTTCGCCGTGGGCGGCTACGGCTCCTTCTACCTGGAGGACCGCGACGACGACGGGCAGTTCGACATCGGGGCGCACATCCCGGTCGGCCTGCAGGCCTTCCTCATCGGCTCGACCCTCGAGCTGTTCGTGGAGGTGGCGCCGACCGTGCGCTTCTTCCCCTCGATCGAGGCGTTCCAGGAGTTCCACGGCTACGTCGGGTTCACGGTCCACATCAAGTAGTCCGATCGCCGCGGGCCCTACCCTCCGATCATCACCTTGACGGTGGCGGTGCGGTTCTCGGCGGCGAAGCGGAACGCCTCGCAGACCTCGGCGAACGGGTAGCGGTGGCTCACCAGCGGCCGCACGTCGAGCCTGCCGGCGGCCAGGAGGGCGATCGCCTCGGGAAAGGTGTTGCAGTAGCGGTTGACCCCGCGCACGTCCAGCTCCTTCTCGATCACCGGCTCGACCGGGTACTCGAAGCTGCGCGCTTCGGGCCAACCGACCAGCGTGAGCACTCCGCCGCGAGCGGCCAGCTCCGGCGCGAGGCGGCAGGCGGCCGAGCTGCCGCTGGTGTCAAACACGACATCGACGCCGCGGCCGCCCGTCAGGTCGATGAGCGCCGCCACCGGGTCGTCCTTCGCGGAGTTCACCGTGGCCGTCGCGCCGAGCGACTTGCCGAGCGCGAGCCTGTGGTCCAGCACGTCGAACAGGTAGCACTCGGTGGCCCCGTAGGCCCGGCTGACCAGGTAGGTGACCAGCCCGATCGGGCCGCTGCCGAGGATCGCGACGGTCATGCCGGGAGTCAGGCGCGCCCGGTGCGCAGCCTGGATGCCGACGCTGATCGGCTCCACGAACGCGGCCTGCTCGTCGCTGACCGAGTCGGGCACGGGATGCGCGAAGTCGGAGGCGACCGCTGCGTATTCCGCAAAGGTCCCGTTGACAGGAGGAGCTGAGAGGAAGGTCACATCCGGGCACAGGTTGTAGCGGCCCTTCTTGCACCACTCGCAGCGACGGCAGGGAATGCCGGGCTCCACGGCCACCCGCGTGCCCTCGCGGGGGCCGCGGCCGTCTGCGGCTGCACGCTCGATCACGCCGCACGCCTCGTGGCCGGGCACATAGGGCTTCGTGACGCGGAACGGCCCGAGCCTGCCGCTCTCGTAGAAGTGGATGTCCGATCCGCACAGCCCGTTCATCCGGATGCGGATGAGCGCCTCGTCGGCCCTGGGCTCGGGCACGGCAATCCGCTCGTAGCGCAGGTCGCCCGCCTTGTGCAGCACCGCGGCATTCATCTGGCCAGCCATCGCTCGCCTCCCTCGCCGATCATAGGCGCCGACGGCGGCGGGCGCAAGTCGCGCGAGACCTTCGTCTTTGACCCTCCTGAACCTGCGTGTTATAACGCCTCAAATGGCTCCCTGGAAACGCAACCTCTACGCGATCTGGCTGTGCCAGATCCTCTCGATGATGGGCTTCGGCTTCGTGCTGCCGTTCCTTCCCTTCTACATCCAGGAGCTCGGGGTCACGGAGCCGACCGCGCTCAAGACGTGGACCGGCCTCGTCTCAGGGGCCCACGGCATCCTGATGGGCGTGGCCGCGCCGATCTGGGGCCGCCTCGCTGACAGGCACGGGCGCAAGCTCATGGTGCTGCGCGCCATGGGCGCCGGGTCCCTCACCATGCTCGGCCTGGCGCTGGCACCGAGCGTGCAGGTGGTGTTCGTCCTTCGCCTGTTCTCCGGCGCCTTTGCGGGAACGATCGCGGCAGCGACCACGCTCGTGGCCGCGGGCACGCCGCGCGAAAAGATATCCTACGCCATGGGCTTCATCGCCTCCTCGGCGTTCATCGGCCACGCGATCGGACCGTCGATCGGCGGCCTCTGCGCCGAATGGCTCGGCTACAGGCCGACGTTCCTGATCGGAGCCGCCATCACGGCTGCGGGCTTTTTCCTCGTGCGGCGGTTCGTCGAAGAGGTGCGCGAGGATCCGCAGCGCAGCGGTTCGGCCGACGCGGGGATTCGCTTCGACGTGCGGATGGCGTTCCGGCAGCCGTTCCTGCCCATGTTCGTGGCGTTCTTCGCGCTGAGGCTCGGCCGCACACTGCCCAACTCGTTCATCTCGCTGTACATCCAGGAACTGCGGGGCACGATCGAGGGCTCATCGGCCCTCACCGGCGCCCTCTCCGCGGTGGTCGGGGTGTTCACGGGCCTGTCGGGGATGATGTTCGCGCGCTTCGGCGACCGCCACGACAAGCTGCAGCTGCTGACCGTGTTCGCGGCGCTGAGCGCGGTCTCGGCGCTGCCGATCTTTTTTCTGTCGGGGTCGTGGAGCTTTGCCGGCTTCTACGTCCTGTCGGCGTTCTTTCTCGGCCCCACCAACCCGCTGCTGGAGTCGACGATGGCCGTGCTCACGTCGCGCTCGACCCGCGGCGCCCTCTTCGGCGTCGAAGCCTTTATGGGCAGCATGGCCATGGCCGCCTCGCCGCTGGTCGGCAGCGCGGTGAGCATCGCGTTCACCCTCAAGCACGTGTTTCTGGCCTACGCCCTGGCCCTCGCCGCGGCCCTCGCCGTGTCCGTGCTGAGCCGCAGGGCCGTCCTGCGCGCCAGGGGCGGCGCAGTCGCCGCCTCCAGCGCCGCCAGATAGGCGAGCGCCTGTTCGCGAGAGCTGCCGCACATCTCGGGCATCGGCCGCAGGGCTGCGCACACCTCGGGCCGGGCGGGGTCGCCGTAGAGGGCGCACCGGAGGTCCCTGGTAAGGTGAAGGCAACGCACGCCCGCGGGCTTTCCCGCCGGCATGCCCGGGATCGGCGAGGAGATCGAGAGCGCGATGCAGCAGGCGCCGCAGCCGGGCCTGCAGGAGGCGGGGCCTGCTGCAGGCGCCTGCCCGCGCCGCGGGCGAGCGCTCACGCGCCCGCGGCGATCGCCACGGCCTCGCGGGCGACCTTCGCGATCTCGTCGAACCTGCCCGCGGCGATCGCGTCGGCCCTCGCGATCCAGGTGCCCCCGACTGCGTAGACCGCCGGCTCCTTGAGGTAGGCGGCGAGGTTGGCCGGAGTCACGCCCCCGGTGGGGATGTACTTGACGCCGACGTAGGGTCCGGCCAGGGCCTGGATCATCTTGATGCCGCCCGAGGCTTCGGACGGGAAGAACTTGAGCACGGTGAGGCCTCGCTCCAGCGCGGCCTCGACGCCCATCGGGTTGTTGATGCCGGGGTAGATCGGCACCTGGTTCCTGACGCAGTAGTCGACCACCGTCGGGTTGAAGCCGGGGGTGACCACAAAGCGCGCCCCGGCCGCACGCGCGCGCTTGACCTGGTCGACCGTGAGCACGGTGCCGGCTCCCACCAGCACGTCGGGCAGCTTTGCCGTGATCGTGCGGATCGACTCCTCGGCCGCGTCGGTGCGAAAGGTGATCTCGGCGATCGGCAGCCCGCCCTCGAGCAGCGCCTTGCCGAGGCTCAGCGCGTCGGAGGCGCGGTCCAGCTTGATCACCGGCACGATCTTGAGCTCGCGGATCCTCGCATTCAGCTTTTCGTCCATGGGCCGATCATGTCACGACGGCGGCGGCCTGTCGAGAGCGGCCTCAGCCGGCTTCAGCCGGCCGCGGCGCGGGCCAGCGAAAGCAGCAGCCGGCCCGCAGCATCGAGGTCCGCGCCGAAGGCCAGCAGGCCGTCGCGGTGGCCGCCCATCACGATCGCCGCGGGGGCCGAGGGGCCGCCGGCCGCGGCCGCCAGCGCCGCGATCGCCGCAGCCATTTCCGGCGTGCCGTACTCGGCGTCGGCGGGCGTGGTCGGCAGCCGGCCCACATAGCGTTCCCACATCGACGCCGAGTGCACGTGGATCACGGCGCCGGCCCAGACCGCCGCGTCGTAGACCGCGGCGTGGCTCAGCGACTCCGACGAGGCGCGGGTGAGGCCGCGGCACGACAGCCAGTTCTCGGCGGCGCACGCCTGCTCGACGAGGGCGTAGTGGCGCGCCTGCAGGCGCTCGAGGCCCCCCGTCGCCGAGCCGGTGATCACGAACGCCGGCCCCAGGCGCGCGGAGATGTTGCCGAAGCCCACGCCCTCGGCCGTCGCCCCGACCAGGCCGAGGCCCCGCAGCCGCTGCCGCCACCGGCCGAGGGACTCCAGGAGCGCCGGCGGGATCTCGATCGGCTCCTCGGTCCACCGGCAGCGGAACTTGGTGTAGCCTTCGCTCATCGCGGCTCCCCTTCCGGCGGGCGCCGGTCTACAGCGACCGCGAACGCAGGATCTCGGCGGGCGCGAAGATGCCCTTTTCCGTGATGATGGCGGTGAGCAGGCGGGCGGGAGTGACGTCGAACGCCGGATTGCGCACCGGGCTTCGTTCGGGCGCGATCCGCACGGTCGCCAGGCGGCCGCTGTCCACGTCCTGGCCGGTGACGCAGGAGACCTCGTCGGCTGCGCGCTCCTCGATCGGGATCGCGGCGCCCGTCGGGCAGGCGGGATCGATCGTGGCGTTCGGCGCAGCCACGTAGAAGGGAATGCCGTTCGCCGCTGCAGCCACGGCGCTGGAGTAGGTGCCGATCTTGTTGGCCACGTCGCCGTTGGCCGCGATGCGGTCGGCGCCCAC
>CAZKGO010000110.1:0-14859 GCA_964552235.1 uncultured Spirochaetales bacterium
ATGGTGTTGTTGATCTTGTGGGCGCCGGTGTGGTTGAGGTCCTCGCGCTTGAGGTAGACCTTCGCTCCGCCCCACGCCTCGGTCAGGCGCGCGGCAAAGGTCAGCGGCGAAGGCCGGCCCACGTACTCGCGCAGGTAGCGCTCGTACTCGGCGACGAACGCGGGATCCGCGGCAGCCTCGCGGTAGACCCGCTCGAGCTCCTCGAGGGCCGGCATGATGATCTCGGGCACGTACTTGCCGCCGTAGATCCCGAAGTAGCCGCCCGTGTCGGGCAGGGCTGTGAGGGGAACCGTCGTGCTCATGTGCTTCGCACCGCCTCCACGAATTTCCTGATGCGCTCGTGATCCTTGATGCCCGGCGAGCTCTCGAGCCTGCTCGAGGCGTCCACGGCCAAGGGCCGCACCCGCGCGATCGCGCTCACCACATTCTCCGGTGCCAGGCCCCCGGCGAGGAACAAGCGCCCCGGCAGCCGCTCGGCCACCGCCGCGGCCAGGTCCCAGTCGGCAGTGCGGCCCGTGCCGCCGTAGCGGCCTTCGACGTAGGGCTCGATCATGAGATAGGCGAAGGCTTCGGCCGGGCCCACCATCGCCTCCAGCGGTTCGCCGCGCCGCAGCCGAAGCGTCCGGATCGCAGGCAGGGCGAGCCTCGCGTGAATGTCGGGCGGCTCGTCGCCGGCGAGCTGCACCATCGTGAGGCCGCACTCGGCAGCGATCGCGTTGATGCGGTCGGCGGTCTCGTTGACGAAGACGCCGACGCGCTCGCCCGCCGCGGCGGGCAGGGCGGCGATGATGCGGGCGGCCGCAGCCGGCTCGATGCGCCGCGGGCTCGGCGCGAACACGAAGCCGAGGTAGTCGGCCCCCGCCTCGAGGGCTGCCAGTGCGTCCTCCAGCCGTGTGAGCCCGCAGATCTTGACGCGGGTACCGCCGCGCGGGCGGACCACCGGTCCCACGCTGCTCATGCGCCGGCCCCTTTCAGGGCTGCAAGCGCAGCGGCCGGGTCCGGCGCCCGCATCAGGTGCTCGCCGACAAGGAACGCGTGGATGCCGGCTGCGCGCAATCGCGCCGCGTCGGCCGGCCCGTGGATGCCCGATTCGGCCACGACGAGGCGATCAGCCGGCACGAGCGGCGCGAGGCGCTCGCGCGCCGCGAGGTCGACGGCGAAGGTGCGCAGGTCGCGGTTGTTGATGCCGATCAGCGCTCGCGGGCACCGAAGCGCAGCCGCGAGCTCGGCCTCGTCGTGCACCTCGACGAGCGCGGCAAGGCCCAGCTCGGCGGCGAGGTCGGCCAGGTCGGCCAGCGCTGCGGCAGGCAGCGCTGCGGCGATCAGCAGGATCGCGTCGGCGCCTGCCGCGCGGCTCTCGTGCACCTGGTAGGGTTCGAAGAGAAAGTCCTTGCGCAGCAGCGGGAGGCCGACCTCGCCGCGCACCTGCTCCAGATCGGCCAGGCGGCCGTCGAAGAAGTCCTCCTCGGTGAGCACCGAGCAGCAGTCGGCCCCGCCTGCGGCGTAGGCCCGCGCGAGGGCGCGCACGTCGAAGTCGGCCCGGATGAGCCCCCGGCTCGGCGAGCGGCGCTTGATCTCGGCGATCACGCGGACCCCGGGGCGCGCCAGCGCGGCGGCGAAGCCGCGGACCGGCGGCGCGGCGGCGGCTGCGGCGCGCACATCTGCCGGCGGCCGCGCAGCGCGGGCGGCCTCGAGGCGCCGGCGCTTTGCTGCGAGGATGCGCTCGAGGATCGCCTCAGCCACGAGAGGCCTCTCTGAGCTGCTCGAGCTTTGCCAGCGCGGCGCCCGACTCCAGCGAACGCTCGGCGAGGGCGAGGCCCGCGGCCAGGTCGTCGGCCGCGCCCGCCGCGTAGATCGCCGCGGCTGCGTTGAGCGCCACGATGGCGCGGCGCGGCCCGCGGTCGCGGCCCTCCAGGATCGCGCGGGCGATCGCCGCGTTGTCGGTCGGGTCGCCTCCGGTAAGGTCTTCGGGGTTGCAGAGGGCGAGGCCCAGCGACGCGGGGTCGATCTCCCGCTCCTCCACGCGGCCTTCGTCCAGGAACGCCGCGAAGCTCTTGCCCGTGAGCGTGATCTCGTCGAGGCCGTCGCTGCCATGCACCACGATGGCGCGTCGCATCCCCAGGGCGGCGAGCACGCGGGCCAGCACGGGCACCAGCTTGCGGTCGTAGACGCCGAGCACCTGGGCGTCGGCGCCGGCGGGATTGGAGAGGGGGCCGAGGATGTTGAAGATGGTGCGGATGCCGACCTCGCGCCGCGGGCCGATCACGTGGCGCATCGCGCTGTGCAGCGTGGGGGCGAAGAGAAAGCCGATCCCCACATGCTCGAGGCATCGGCCGATCGCAGCCGCGTCGATGCCGATGTCGACGCCGAGCTCCTTGAGCACGTCGGCACTGCCGCAGCGGCTCGACACCGAGCGGTTGCCGTGCTTGGCCACCGTGACGCCCGCCCCGGCTGCGACGAACGCAGCGAGGGTCGAGATGTTGAAGGTGTGCGCCCCATCGCCGCCCGTGCCGCAGGTGTCGACCACGACGCGGCCTGCGGGTCGCTGGACCGGCGTCGCCTTTTCGCGCATCACCGCGGCCGCTGCCGCGATCTCGTCGACGCTCTCGCCCTTGAGCCGCAGGGCCGTGAGCAGCGCCCCGATCTGGGCCTGCGTCGCCTCGCCCGACATGATCAGGCGCATGGCGCCTTCCATGTCAGCCCGGCTGAGGTCCATGCCGTCGACCGCCCTGGCGATGGCAGCCCTCAGGTCCGCCGCCGAAGCCTGCTTGCGCCGCTCGAGAAAGTTCTCCAGCAGCTTGCGCCCCGCGGGCGTGGCCACGGACTCCGGGTGGAACTGCACGCCCTCGACCTCCAGCGTGCGGTGGCGCAGGGCCATGATCTCGCGGTCCGCGGTCCAGGCGCTCACCTCGAAACAGTCGGGGAGGGTGTGCTGTTCGACTGCGAGGCTGTGGTAGCGCGCCGCGGGAAAGCCGGGGGGCAGCCCGCTGAAGATCGTGCGGCCGTCGTGCTCGATCTCGCTGGTCTTGCCGTGCATCAGGGCCTGCGCCTTGACGATGCGGGCGCCAAAGGCCGCGGCGACAGCCTGGTGGCCGAGGCAGACGCCGAGAACGGGAGCCTTGCCTGCGAAGCGGCGGATCATGGCGATCGAGACGCCGGCCTGCTCGGGCCTGCCGGGCCCCGGGGAGATGACGAGCGCCTCGGGCGCCAGGCGCTCGGCCTCCTGCGGGGTGATCGCGTCGTTGCGGAAGACCCTCACCTCGCGGCCGAGCGACGCGATCGTCTGCACGAGGTTGTAGGTAAAGCTGTCGAAGTTGTCGATCACGAGGACCATCACTGCCCCCCGGCGCGCGGTCCCCGCGCCACCGTCAGGGCCGTGAGGAGGGCGCGCGCCTTGTTCAAGGTCTCCTCGTACTCCTGCTCCGGCTGGGAATCGGCGACGATGCCGGCTCCCACCTGCAGCGTGATGCGGCCGTCCTTGACGAGGGCGGTGCGGATCGTGATGCAGGAGTCGAAGTTGCCGGTGTAGTCGAAGTAGCCGACGAGGCCCGCGTAGGGACCGCGCCTGGTCGGCTCCAGCTCGTCGATGATCTCCATGGCGCGGATCTTGGGCGCCCCGCTCACCGTGCCGGCCGGGAACGTGGCCGCGATCAGGTCGAAGACCGTGCGGCCCGCGGCCAGGCGGCCTTGGACGTTGCTCACGATGTGCATCACGTGGGAGTAGCGCTCGACCGCCTGGAACTCGCTCACCCGCACCGAGCCGGGTTCGCACACCCGGCCGATATCGTTGCGCGCCAGGTCCACCAGCATCAGGTGCTCGGCCTTCTCTTTTTCGTCGGCCAGCAGGTCCCGTTCGAGGGCCAGGTCCTCGTCGGCCGTCTTTCCCCGCGGCCGGGTGCCGGCGATCGGGCGGATGGTCACCTCGCGGCCCCGCGCCTTGACGTGCACCTCCGGCGAGGCGCCGACGAGGGTGAGGTCGCCGAGCTGGAGAAAGAACAGGTAGGGCGAAGGGTTCACGATCCGCAGCGCCCGGTACAGCTCGAAAGGGTCGCCCTCGAAGCCGGTCTCGAGGCGCTGCGACAGCACGGCCTGGATGATGTCGCCCTCGCGGATGTAGCCCCTGCACCGCTCGACCGCCTGCACAAAGGCGGGGCGCGAAAAGCCCGAGCGCAGCCGGGCGCCGATGCGCGGCCGCGGGACCTCGCCGCCTGGCAGAGGCGCCTTGAGATCCGCCACGATCTGACCTACCACGCCGCAGGCCTGGTCGTAGAGCTCGTCGAGGTTGTCGCCGGGCCGGGCGCGCACGTTGCGGATCACGGTGATCGCGTGGCTCACGTTGTCAAAGGCGACGATCGTGTCGGTGAGCATGTAGCAGATGTCGGGCACCCCGAGGTCGTCGGGAGGGGCGTCGGGCAGCCGCTCGTACTGGCGCACGACGTCGTAGGCCACGTAGCCGACGGCGCCGCCGCAAAAGGGCGGCAGAGCGGGGTCGGCCACGGGTTTGACCTCGGCCAGCAGCCGCTCAAGCTCAACGAGGGGGCGATCGGCTTCGAGCTCGGTCACGTCCGCACCCCGGCTGATCGTCACCCGCCGCCCCTTGCTGCGGAACACGAGGAACGGGTCGCGTCCCAGAAAGCTGTGGCGCCCGATCTGGTTGCCGCCCTCGACGCTCTCCAGCAGAAAGGTGAACGGTCCCCGCCTCAGCTTGAGCATGGCCGAGACCGGGGTCTCGAGGTCGCCGTAGAGCTGCGTCCAGACGGGGATGAGGTTTCCCTGCCTGGCCTTTTCCCTGAGCTCCTGCCGTGTCGGTCGGATCATCGACTCCTCGCCGCAATAAAGCCGCAACAAAAAAGCCATGCGTCCAGCATGGCCTTCTTCCAAAGCAAGGCCGCGCCGGTCCCGCCCCCGCGCCGGACCGCCGCGGCTCTGTGTTCCCATCGAGCCTCTCCGGCGGTCCTAAGGCCAGCCCCACCACCGGTGCGCGCATCCGCCGTCCGTCTTCATGGGGGGGATTATAGCGGAGCCCGCGCCGCGTGGCAAGAGAGTGTTTCTACCTGTAGAAGCACCGCAAGGGGGTTGCGCGAGGGGGCCGCCCGGGCGCACACTGGGGTCGTCATGATGCTTGTGCTCATGGCCGCCCTGCTGGCCGCCCCGCTGGCCGCCGAGCCGCTCGCCGTCGGCTCCCTCGGCTACGCGGTCGACCTGCCCGAGGGGTGGCGCATGATCGAGGGGGCCGAGGGCAGCGTGCAGTCGTTCGCCGATCCGTCGCGGACCGCCCTGCTGCAGGTGTTCAGCTTCGCCTCCGGCTCCTTTGCCTCCTCCGAGGAGTTGGCGCGGGTGATCGGCGAGCGGCTCGGCGCGAAGGGCGAGGGCGCCGCCTACCTGTACTCGGGGGCCGACGCTACGATCGCGGATCTGCGCTTCGCAGCCGGCCGGACGCCGGCGCGGGGCTACGCCGTTTTCCTGCGCGGCGACCCGACCGACTATGCGCTGCTCGCCTTCGCGCCCGAGGCCTCGTTCTGGCAGCATCACGACGCGCTGCTTTCGGCGCTCGACTCGTTCTGTCCGCAAGCGAGGCTCGGCAACGCGCCCGGCCCGGTCGCTCAGTTCGCCAGCCCTTTTCCCGCGCAGCGCGAAGGCAGCGTCACGATTGCCGTGGGCGGGCACACCCTCACGGTGCCTACGGGCGCCGATGAGCAGGACGCGGGCCAGGACCTGGTCGAGCGCGAGGCGAGGATCCTGGCGGCCGAGACGCGGCGCTTTCTGCCGGCGTGGCAGCGCTTCTTCAGGGTGATCTACCGCGACAACCTGCTGCGCCTCGCCTCGGTCGGCGAGCAGTTGGCCGTCGTCCTCAGCGACCTCGAGCCCCGCGCCCGCGCTGAGGCGCTCCTCGCCTGGATCCAGGGCTTCCGCTACGCGCGCACGGGCACCGTCTCGGACCTGAGCTCGCCGCTGCGCTGCCTGGCCGAAGCAGCCGGGGACTGCGACTCCCGCGCTCTGCTGTACGTGATGCTGCTGCACCACATGGGGCTCGACGCGGTGCTCCTGGTCTCGACCGAGTACCGGCATTCGGCCGTCGGGGTGGCGGTCGAAGGCGCGGGGGCGCGCATTTCCGCGGCAGGCCGCAGCTACGTGTTCGCCGAGGTGACCGACAAGGTCGCCCTGGGCCTGGTCGCGAGCGATCAGGCCGACCCCAAGGGCTGGATCCCCGTCGTTCTCCCCGGGCAGCCGGCCGCGCCCTGACGGTCCTCCGCCGCACGCCTGCGCCGCCGGCGGGTGCTCGATGTCGCCTTGTGGACGCCGGCTTGGCGTCAGGCCAAGATAGGTGGAAACTGTGGCTGGCTGTTGGAGGGCGGTATGCGCGACTTTGCGGGCAAAGTGGCCGTCGTGACAGGCGCAACGCGCGGAATCGGCAGAGCCCTTGCCGAGCGCTGCCTCTCGGAAGGCATGAAGACGGTGCTGGTCGGCCGAAATGAGAAGGCGCTTCTGGACTTCCAGAGGGAGGCGGATCGGGCGGGGGGAGTCGCAGTCGCCGTGCCGACTGACGTCTCGCGGCGCGAACAGGTCGAGGCGCTCCTCCAACAGACACTCGGCACGTTCGGCTCCGTGAACCTCCTGGTGAACAACGCCGGGGTCGGCAGAATCGGCGATTTCCTGAAGCCTGCGTGGGAGTCCCCTCTGAGCGACTGGGAGCAGATTCTGGCGGTCAACCTTTGGGGAGTGATCTACGCGGTCCGCGCGTTCGTGCCTCAGATGCTCAAGCAGAACGATGAGTGCTATGTTGTCAACGTCGCCTCGATTGGGGGTCTGGCGGCGTCGGGTCCGGGGAACAGCGCCTACTCGGTGAGCAAGTACGGTGTGGTCGCCCTCTCCGAGACCCTGTACAGGGCCCTGAGAAAGCGGCGCGCCAACGTCAGGGTTGCGGTCGTCTGCCCGGCCGACGTAAGCACGGACATAGTGGGCAATGCAGTCCGCAGTTGGGAAGCCGCTTCCGGCGAAACGCTGCAAGCTCTCAGTGAGGAGGATAGACAGGCCCTGCTTCAGCACGACCAACGGCTGAAGAGCGGCATGCCTCCCGCGGAAGTCGCTGACTACGTCTTTCGGGCGATGCGAGAAGAACGTTTCTACGTGCTGACGCATCCTGAGACCAAGGAGAAGGTGCGTACGAGGATGGAAGACATCCTTCAAGGGCGAAACCCGACGGACCGGGCTTCGACGCAAGCTCCGAGCCAGCGGTAGGGCGTTCGTGGCCTTGGGACGCGTCCGTTGAAAGCGCAGACTCTCCCACGAGCCCCGAGAGTGCTCGGCGTTGCACGCCCGCCGTCATTTCCGTTTCCATCCATCAGGGAGCGATAGCGTTCACCTGGATGTTCATGGGCGCGAAGGCGACGGCACAGGACCTGGTCAGTTGGACCAATCCGCCGTTTGCGGCAGAGTATGCGGGGGCTCCGCCCCGCGCACCTTGCCTGCCCGAGGCCTCAACCCTATACTCGAGCCCGCGGCGGACGCCGCGAGGGAGGACCTGATGGCTACAGCCTGGCACAGCCTGAACATCGAGGACACCGCGCGGCAGCTTGGCGTCGATGTGAGCTCGGGTCTCGCGGCCGAGGAGGCCGAGCGCCGCCTCGCCGACGGCGGGCCCAACGAGCTGCCCGAGCCGCCGCCCCCGAGCCTGCTCAAGCGGATCCTCGATCAGCTCAAGAGCTTTGTCGTGCTGCTGCTCATCGCGGCTTCGATCATCTCGGCGCTGCTCGGCGACATCGTCGAGGCCGCGGCGATCATGGCGATCGTGGTGCTCAACGCGATCCTGGGCGTCGTGCAGGAAGGCAAGGCCGAGCAGGCGCTCGCCTCGCTGCGCAGGATGGCCGCCCCCGAGGCCCGCGTGCTGCGCGGCCGCCGCCGCCTGACCGTGGCCGCGCGCGAGCTGGTGCCCGGCGACGTAGTGCTGCTGGAAGCGGGCAACAACGTGCCCGCGGACCTGAGGCTGATCGAGGCGGTCAACCTCCTTGTCGAGGAGGCGGCTCTCACAGGGGAGTCGGTGCCGGTTCACAAGAACGCGGCGGCGGTCCACGCGGCCGACACCGGCATCGGCGACCGCTCCAACTCCGCCTACATGGGCACACTGGTGGCCCACGGCCGCGGGCAGGGGCTGGTGGTGGCCACCGGCATGGCCACCGAGATCGGCCGCATCGCCGAGATGATCGCGAGCACCAAAGAAGAGCAGACTCCGCTGCAGCGCAAGCTCGACGAGCTGGGGCGCATGCTGGGCATCGCGTGCCTGCTGATCTGCGCCCTGGTGTTCGTCCTCGCCGCGGTCCGCGACACCGACCTCGGCCTGATCGTGCGGCCCGGCGGCGGGCTGGGGGCCTACCTCGTGACCTTCAAGGAGGCGCTCGTCGAGGTGTTCATCGTGGCGGTGAGCCTGGCGATCGCCGCGGTGCCCGAAGGGCTGGCTGCCATCGTGACCATCTGCCTCGCCCTCGGCATGCGCGAGATGGTGCGCCGCCACGCCCTGATCCGCAAGCTGCCGGCCGTGGAGACGCTCGGCAGCGCCACCACGATCTGCTCGGACAAGACCGGCACACTCACCCAGAACGAGATGACGGTGGTGAGGCTCTGGGCCGACGGCCGCTCGGTCGAGGTTACGGGACAAGGCTACGAGGTCGAAGGCGAGTTCCGCGAAGGCGGCCGGCCGCTGGCCGCCTCCGACGACCCTGTGATGCGCGTGCTGCTGGCAGGCGGGGCGCTGTGCAGCGACGCGGTGCTCGAGGCCGCTGCCGACGGACGCCAGACGCGGATGGTCGGCGACCCCACCGAGGGGTCGCTGGTGGTGGCCGCGGCCAAGGCCGGGCTGCTGCGGCCGGCGCTCGAGAGCGCCCTGCCCCGCGTGGCGGAGGTTCCCTTTGACGCCGAGCGCAAGCGCATGAGCACGATCCACGAGCCGCGCGACGCGGCGGCAGCGGCCCTGCTGGCGGCCGCCGGCGGCGACGGCGGCCGCCGCGTGGCCGTCGTCAAGGGAGCCCCCGACCTGGTGCTCGCCCTCTGCAGCCGCGAGCTGGGGCCCGAGGGGCCGCGCCCGCTCTCCGAAGCGGGGCGGCAGGCGATCCTGGAGGCGAATTCGGCGATGGCGCGCGAAGCCCTGCGGGTGCTCGCGGTGGCGGTGCGGGCGGTCAACGACGGAGCGGCCGACGAGCCCGACGCGGCCACGATCGAGCGGGACCTGGTGTTCGTCGGGCTGGCCGGCATGATCGACCCGGCGCGGGCCGAGGTGGCCCCGGCGATCGCCAGGGCGCGCGGAGCGGGCATCCGCACGGCGATGGTCACCGGCGACTATGCGGACACCGCGCGGGCGATCGCCTCGCAGATCGGGCTGCTGCGGCCCGGTGCCGAGGTGATCACCGGCGCCCAGATCCAGCAGATGAGCGACGAGGAGCTGGCCGGCCACGCCACCCGGACCGACGTGTTCGCCCGCGTGAGCCCGGAGCACAAGGTGCGGATCGTCGAGGCCCTGCGCTCGCAGGGCGAGGTGGTGGCCATGACCGGCGACGGGGTCAACGACGCGCCGGCCCTCAAGCGCGCCGACATCGGCGTCGCGATGGGCATCACCGGCACCGACGTCACCAAGCAGACCGCCGACATGGTGCTCACCGACGACAACTACGTGTCGATCGTCTCGGCGGTCGAGCAGGGCCGCATCATCTACTCGAACATCCGCAAGTTCGTCTACTTTCTGCTGTCGTGCAACGTCGCCGAGATCGCCATCATCTTTCTCGCGACGCTGTTCGGCTGGCCGGTGCCCCTGGCCGCGATCCAGCTGCTGTGGCTGAACCTCTTGAGCGACGGGGCTCCCGCCCTGGCGCTCGGCATGGAAAAGGGCGACCCCGACATCATGGAGCAGCCGCCTCGCCCGCCGCGGGAGCCGGTGATCAACCGCAGCATGATCTCGGGGATCCTCGTGCAGACGGTGGCGATCACCGCCGTCGTGCTGATCGCCTACTGGCAGGGGCTCACGCGTCTGTCCGGCCTCGAGGGCACCGACCGGGTCGTCACCGCGCGCACGATGGCCTTTGCCACCCTGGTGCTCTCGGAGCTGGCGCGGGTCTACACCTGCCGCTCCGAGCGCTTCCCCCTGCTGCGCCTCGGGCTGTTCTCCAACCGCTGGATGCAGCCCGCGGTCGGCCTGTCGCTCGTGCTGATGCTGCTCGTGATCTACGTGCCGTTCCTGCAGCCGGTGTTCAACACGGTGGCTCTGTCGCTGCGGGAATGGGGCCTGATCGTGCCGCTGCTGTTCGTGCCTTCGGTCGTGGCCGAGCTGCAAAAGGTCGCAACGCGGCGCCCGGCCGCCTCAACGGCAGCTTAGGCCGGCGCCTGCCGGCCGACCGGAAGGCAGGCGCCCGAGGTCAGCAGTTCGTCCATCTGCGCGGTCGTGAGCGGCCGGCTGAAGTGGAAGCCCTGCATGCCGTCGATCTCCAACCGGCGCAGCAGGTCGTACTGCGCGGAGGTCTCGATGCCCTCGAGGATGACCGCCTTGCGGCGGCTGCGCACGATCGAGACGATGTTCTTGAGGTAGTCGAGGTCCTCGGGACTCGCGACGCTCTCCTCGACGAACAGCCGGTCGATCTTGATGGTGCCGGCGGGCAGGCGCTTGAGGTAGCCGAGCGACGAGCTGCCGGTGCCGAAGTCGTCGACGAACAGCTCGAAGCCCTCGGAGGCGAGGCGGCCCATGCGGCTGATCGTATCCTCCGGGTCGAGCATGCATTGGCTCTCGGTGACCTCGAGCTTGAGAAAGGCCGGCTTGAGGGCGCCGGCGCGCTTGAGGGCGGCTATCAGCACCTCGGCCAGGTCGTCCTTGAGAAAGTCCCGGGCCGCCAGGTTGATCGAGACGTAGACGCCGTACTGCGGCGCCCAACGCGCCAGGTGCTCGGCCGCGCTGAACAGGGCCCACCGGCCGATGCTCTCGATGATGCCGCTCTGCTCGGCCACCGGGATGAAGTCGCCCGGGGGAATCAGGCCCTTGGTGGGGTGCTGCCAGCGCATGAGCGCCTCGGCGCCCTTGATCCTGCCCAGCATGTCGACGATCGGCTGGAACACCAGCTGGAACTGGTTGCGGCCAAAGGCCTGGTGCATGTCGCTCTCGAGGCTCATGCGGCTGGCCGCGCTGTCGTGCAGGGCGGCGTTGTACAGGTGCAGCCCCACGTCCCTGCGCCGCGCCTCGCGCATGGCCGTCGCCGCGTTGCGGATCAGCTCCTCGCCCCGGGCGCCGTCGGAGGGAAAGACCGCCACGCCGATCGAGCAGCCGACGTGGATGTCGCCCGCCGGGTGGTGGTAGGGCAGGGAGATCTGCTCGACGATCTTGCGGGCCACGACCCCGGCGTCGGTGCCGCGGCTCATGCGGGTCAGCAGGGCCGTCAGCTCGTCGCCTTCGAAGCGGAAGACAAAGTCCGCGGCCCGCAACACGCGCTGGATGCGCAGGCCGGTGTTCTCCAGGATCAGGTCGCCGACCGCGTGGCCGTAGACCTCGTTGACCCGGCTCAGGCCCCGCAGGCCTACGTAGAGCACCGCCCGCAGGCCGCCCGAGCGCCGCGCGTCCTCGAGCTCCTTTTCCAGGATGATGTCCAGCGAGCGGCGGTTGAACAGGCCCGTGACCGGGTCGCGGTACTCGTAGTGGGTGAGCTTGCTCTCGATCTGGCTGATGTGGGTGATGTCGTGGGAGAACACCAGCGCGTGGGTGATCCTGCCGCCCTGGGCTACGTAGGGGTAGCAGTTGACATGCATGTGCTTCTCGAAGGGGCCGAACTTGAAGCGGTCGATGTACTCGACCTCGCGGCCGTCGAAGCAGGCGTCGAGGTGGCGCTTGATCTCCTTTTCGAAGGTATCCCGGCCCCAGACCTCGGCCACCGAACGGCCCACGATCTGCTCGCGGGTCTTCTCGATGGCGCGGCAGTAGGAGTCGTTGGCGAGCTCGTAGACGTAGGAGCGGTTGATCAGCGAGATGAAGTCGCGGGAAAGGTTGAAGATGTACCGGTAGCGATCCTGCTCGGTCATGAGTCCCCGGGGCTGCCGCATTCTACGGGCCGATGAGGCTCCCGGTCAAACGTATCACGGCGGCCCCGTGACCACAGGCAGCCGTTGCGCGTAGAGTGGGGCCCGTGAGGAAGCATGGAGACGCTTAGGATCGCCCACATCTCGGACCTGCACCTGCGCCGCGCCCTGCCCGGCGTCGCCTCGGTGAGCCGGCGCCTCAGCCGCCGGGTGCCCGACCTGCTCGTCGAGGCGGTTCGCCGCATCGGCGAAGTGGAGCCCGACCTCGTGGCGGTCACCGGCGACCTGGTGGATTACCCGCTGTACGACCTGCGCGAGGGCCGGTTCGCCGACGCCGGCGAGCGCGACCTCGCCCTGGTGCGCGAAGCCTTTGCCCCGCTGCGCTGCCCGATCGCCTGGCTGTACGGCAACCACGATCACCCGGGGCTGTTCCGCAGGGTCTTTGGCAGTCAGCCGGTGGACTTTGACGTGAAGGGCTGGCGCATCCTGGTCTTCAACGACGACGAAGTCGACTGCCACGCGCCCCAGCGGATGGGCCAGGAGCGCGAGCGCTTTCTGGCGACCCTCGCCGACGGCGACCCGAGGCCGCAGGTGCACCTGCAGCACTACCTGATCGCGCCGGACCGCAGCGACGGCTACCCGCACAACTACCGCGAGGCCGAGAGCCTCGAGCGGGCGCTGGCCGGCGACGGGCGCGTGCGCCTGGTGCTGAGCGGCCACTACCACGGCGGCGAGGCCCTGTTCCGGCGGGGACTCGCGCACTTTGCCGTAGCGCCCGCCTTTGCCGAGCCTCCGCACCCCTACCGCATCTTCGAGCTTTCGCAGGCCGGCATCACCCAGACCGACTGCGCCCTGCGGCCGGCGTCGGCGTGCGGCGATCGGCGGCCCGCGGTCTTTCTCGACCGCGACGGCACGATCAACCCGCAGGCGAGCTACCGCACCGGCCCCGAGGCGTTCTGCCTGATCGACGGGGCTGCGGCCGCGCTGCGCTGCCTGGCAGCAGCCGGCTTCGCGCTGGTGGTGGTCAGCAACCAGACCGCGGTGGGCCTGGGACTGGTCACGGTCGAGCAGGTGGCGGCCACCAACGACCGCATGGCCGCCCTGCTGGCCGCCGAGGGCGTCCAGCTCGACGGCGTCTACTGCACCTACGAGACGCCCAGCGCGGTCCTGCCGCAGCACTGGAGCCCGAACCCGAAGACCAAGCCCGACCCCGCGATGCTGCGGGCAGCGGCCGACGACCTTCATCTCGACCTCTCGCGTTCGTTCGTCGTCGGGGACCGGCGCAGCGACGTGGAGGCCGGCTTCAACGCGGGCTGCCGCGCCGGCGTGCTGGTGAGGACCGGCGTGGGAAGGCAGGAGGAGAAGCGGCCGGCAGCCGTCAAGGCGCACCACGTGGCCGACGACCTGGCCGACGCGGCCCGCTGGATCCTGGCTCAGGGCTGAGCCGACTCCCGTCAACTTCCGTCCCGCGAGGCGCCACAAGGCCTTCCGCTATCTCTTATTGACGACGAAGGTTGCATGCGCGGGTCCGGCGGATGCCGCCCGGAGCTTGATCGGGATCGCCGGCGGTCGTCTCTCGTGCATCTCGTTGCCCCGCAGAGGGTTGGCTTTCGCCGCTCCTTGGGCCCGCTCCTTGCTCCCCACAGGCAGGAGGTGTGCGATGGCTGACAGCAAGAACGCGCGGCTGCTGCGGGCCCTCGGATGCGCGGCCCTCCTCATCGGCCTGGTCGAGCTCATGCTCTGCTTCGCGGGGCCGATCGCGTTCATGCGCAAGCCGGACGTGGTGCTGTTTCCGGTCTTCGCCTGCGGCCTCGGCCCCGAAGAGGTCGCCCGGGTGAGCGGCTACGTCGAGCGCGAGATCGCGCTCACCAACTGCTACAGCATTGCCAACCGGAGGATGCTCGAAGATCGGGGCCACCCGCTCGACGTTCCCATACCGTACACGGAGGCCTTCGAGATCGCGAAGCAGATCGGCGTCGAGCGCTTTGCCCTCGCCGTGGCCTTTGGCT
Source organism: uncultured Spirochaetales bacterium (assembly GCA_964552235.1). Lineage (GTDB taxonomy): Bacteria > Spirochaetota > Spirochaetia > SZUA-6 > CAVTHK01 > CAVTHK01. The sequence continues at coordinate 14,052 of CAZKGO010000110.1, forward strand.
CCGAGAGCGGGGTGGAGCTGTCGGTGAGCATCCGCGGCGTCTTCGACGGCGAGACCGTGCGCTCGAGCCGCTGCAGCGCCTCCAGCCTCGAGAGGCTGCTCGCCGGCGAGGGCTGCGCGAACCTGCGCGCGGACCTGTCCGCCGAGACGCGGGGCATGGGGCTGACCGACTGGCTCGTGCTCGCCCTGCTGGCCGCGCACATGGCTCTCGCCGTGGCCGCCTGCAGCGGGCGCGAGCCCGGCATCCTGGCCGAGATCGCGTGGGCCGCGGCCCTGGTGCTCTTTCTCTTTGCCTACATCTACGCCCGCGGGGCCAACATGGACTACATGCAGCGCTTCGCGGCCACCAGGGGCCAGATCCAGCTCGCAGGCAGTACGGCGGTCGAGCAGCTGCACGCCCTCCTGCGCTTCGGCCCGCTCCTGCTCGCCGACGGCGCCCTGGTGGTGCGCCGCGTCCTGCGCGCGCTGCGCGCCCTGCGTTGGGCCGGCGCCGGCGCTCTCCAGCGGATCACCGCGCCGTGGGCTCTGGGGTGGGTGATCCTGTCGGCGACACTGTTCGCGCTCTCGTTCCCCTCGTTCGCCAGCCTCGACGGCTGGGGGGCGCTCGCGTGGGTATCGCTCGTGCCGCTGCTCCTGGTGCTGCACTCGGTCGCGCCCGCTCGGGGGGTCTTTTGCGGCATCGTCTTCGGGGCGCTGCAGGCGCTGCTGATCAACTTCTGGCACGGCACCTACTGCTACGTGACGCTGCACCTCGTGACCATCGGATTTGTCGGGGAGTACGCCCTGTTCATGCCGCTGTTCGTGCGGAC
>CAZKGO010000111.1:0-14824 GCA_964552235.1 uncultured Spirochaetales bacterium
GCGCGCCCGAAGCGCCGGCGCAGGGCGGGCAGGTCGTTGCCCGCAGCCGCCTCCATCGGCTCGCAGCAGTTGATGCCTGCCTCGATCCACAGGGGGATCAGCTCTCCGACAAAGCCGTCGGAGTCCATCGCGTACACCGCGACTCCGGCGCCGCGCACGATGTCTCCCCATCGCTTCCAGGCGGGCAGCAGGAACTCGCGCGCCATCGCCGGGGAGATCATCGAGAAGCGCTTGCAGGCCATGTCCTCGCTCAGGCCGATCTCGTCGGGGACGAATACCGCCAGGGTGTTGCCCGGCAGGCGCGCGATGTGGTCGGTCCAGAACTCGACCATCTCGCCCACCAGCGCCGGGTGGTCGTAAAAGAGGGTCCACAGCCGCTCGAAGCCGAGCCGCTCGCGCATCTGCCAGAACGGGGCGGAAAAGCGCAGCGCGATCCAGTGGGAGCGGGCAGCCAGGCGGGCGCCCCGCGCGGCAGCGTCGGCGGGCAGCCGCGCCGGGTCCTCGGCGCCCGCGCCCGCCAGGAGCACGTGGGGCAGTCGTTCCATGACCCGGCGGGCGATCGAGACCGGGTGGCCGAAGCTCCTGACCGCGGCCACGGCGCCGCAGCCGCGCGTGCGGCCTTCCATGATGCCGGCGTCCAGCTCGACCTCGCCCGCGAGATTCGGCCAGCCGCCGATGCCGACGCTGTGCTCCGCCGGATCCGACTCGACCTCGCGGGTGACCGCCTCGACCGCGTCGACGGCGCTGCCGCCCGAAGCCAGGATCCGCCAGCCGAGCGCGAGGTGCTCGCGCGCGTTGAAGGTGCCCGCGATGATCATGGGCGAATCATGCACGAGGGGGCCGGCGCAGCCAAGTCGCCCGCAAAATGCAGCAGGCGCAGCCCGGGCGTTGCTCAGGGCAGGGGAGGAGCCGGTGGCGGCAGCTGCGATCCGGGATCTGGCTCGCGTCGACAGGCCGCGCGAAAAGCTGCTCGGCCGCGGGGTCTCGGCGCTCAGCAGCGCCGAGCTGGTGGCCCTGCTCCTGCGATCGGGGGCGCGGGGTCACGGGCTGATGGGTGCCGCGGATGCGGTCGCCGCGCTCCTCGGCCGGGGCGAGCCGCTCGACGCCCGCCTGCTGCGCCGTGTGCCCGGCGTCGGCGTCGCGGGCGCCTGCAGCGTGCTGGCCGCGATCGAGCTCGGCCGGCGCCTGCTCGCGAGCCGGGGGCCGAGGATCCGCCGGCCCGCCGATGTGGTGGCCCTGGTCGACGGCCTGCGCGCTCTCAGGCAGGAGCAGTTCGTCGTGCTGACCGCTGACGGTGACGGTCACCTGCTGCGCAGGCAGACGGTCTTTGTGGGAACGCTCGACCGCTGTCTCGTGCACCCGCGCGAGGTCTTTGCCGAGGCGATCGCCGACAGGGCAGCGTCGGTGTTCCTCGCCCACAACCATCCTTCGGGCAACGAGCAGCCGAGCGAGGACGACGTGGCGGTCACCCGGCGTCTGGTGGAGGTGGGGGAGGTGATGGGAATCGAGGTGCGCGACCACGTGATCGTCACGCGGGGCTCCTACTACAGCTTTCGCGAGCACGAGCTGCTGTAGGGCCCCCGGAAGCCTGAGGAGCCGGCCCGGCCCGACGGACTCCCGGGGCGGGGCGCCATCTCGTGGGCAACGCCGCGGGGTGGTCAGGGGTTGCAGGCAGGCGCGCTTCCGCGGAAGCGCTTTTGCGCAAGCGCGTGCGACCCTGGACAACCGCCGCCCGCACTCCGGCGGATTGCGGTTGCACATTTCAGTGTGTGGCATGGTAGTGTGGACCGAATCGTGCGCAACGGCACGCTGTCGATGGACGAAGAGCTTCTCGAAAAGCGGGCGAAAGCCTGCTGTGGCAGCTCTCGTTGCAGGACGCTTTGATTCTCGTCGCCGCCTCCAGGGGCCGCTGCTCGATCGTGTACTCCGAGGACGGCGACCCGGGGCAGCTGTACGAGGGCGCGCGCGGTGAACCCTTTCCTTTGAGTGGAGAGTACCGGCATGAACCGATCAGCCCTGGCAGCAGCTATCGAGGAAAGCCTCCGCCTGTCCTTCGCCCGCTCGGGAGGGCCGGGCGGACAGAACGTCAACCGCCGGGCGACCAAGGCCACGGCGCGCCTGCCGGTAGGAAGCCTCGCCTTTCTCAGCGAGGAGCAGCGGGCGCGGGTGCGAACGCGTCTGGCTACGCGGATCAACGCCGAGGACGAGATCGTCGTGCAGGTCTCGGAGGAACGGCAGCAGCTCGCCAACCGCAAGGTCGCGATCGAGCGGCTGGCTGCTCTGCTGGAGGCCGCTCTGCGCGTGCAGCGCAAACGCAAGGCGACGCGGCCGACCGCCGCGGCGCGGCAGCGGCGGCTCGACGCGAAGAAGCGGCGCGGCGAGGCCAAGCGGAGGCGCGGCGATCCCCGGGGGGAGGAGTAGAACGCGTCACAGGGCGCCGCCCGGCTGCGCCCCACTGGAGAGCTGATCGCTCAGACAGCGCTTGACGAGCGCCGCCGACCGCTCAGCCGACCTCGGACAGCTGCGGCGGCTCGCGCCTGAGGGTCGCCTGCTCGAGTCCGTAGGCCAGCCTGATGAGCGTCGGCTCGCTCCACGCGGGTCCCGTCAGCGTCACCCCGTAGGGAGCCCGGCCACGGGGGCTCTGCCAGAAGCCGGCGGGGACGGTCACCGAAGGATAGCCCGCCCGGGCCGCGATGGCGCAGCCTTCGGTGCCGGGAAAGAGCACGGCGTCGAGGCGGTGCAGCTCGAAGACCGCATCGAGGCCGTGGGTGCGGCACAGACGCAGGTCCCTGGCCCGCGCCTCCAGGTACTCCGGCTCGAGCAGGCTCCCCGACGTCAGCCGCTCGGCGCGGGCGAGCAGGGCCTGGCCGTAGCGCAGGCAGCGGCGGCTGTGGGCGCGGTTGAACGCAATGATGTCGGCCAGCGAGCGCACCGGCGAGCCGGCAGGCAAGCCGGCGAGGTAGGCGTTGAGAGCCGACTTGAACTCGTACAGCATCACCTCGGACCGTTCGATCTGGGCGGCCGTCGGTATCTCGGCCGGGTCGACCACCAGCGCGCCCGCGGCCTTGAGCGCCTCGATCATGGCCTCGACGAGGGCCCGCTGCCCGCTGGAGATGCGGTCGAAGAACACCCGCCGCGGCACTCCGATGCGCGCGCCCTCCAGCCCGCCCGCGGCGCAGGCGCTGCCGTAGTCGGCCGGCGCGAGGCCTTCGCCTGCCCCGGTGGCAGGGTCGGCGGCGTCGACTCCGGCGATCACGCCGAGCAGCGCGGCCGCATCGGCCACCGTGCGGGCGATCGGGCCGGCCGTGTCCTGGCTGCAGGAGATCGGCACGATGCCGGCGCGGCTCACCAGGCCGACGGTCGGCTTGATGCCCACCAGCGCGTTCGCCGAAGCCGGGCTCAGGATCGAGCCCGAGGTCTCGGTTCCGATCGCGGCAGCGCACAGGCTGGCCGCCGCGGCCACCGCCGATCCCGAGCTCGATCCTCCCGGGTCGAGCCGGCCCGGTCCGTAGGGATTGCGCACCTGCCCGCCGCGCGAGCTGTAGCCGTTCGGCATGTGCGTCGCCATGAAATTGGCGAACTCCGTGAGGTTCGCCTTGGCCAGGATCAGCGCCCCCGCCGAGCGCAGCCGCGCCACCAGCGCCGCGTCCCGGGGGGCGTAGGAGTCGGCGAGGGCCAGGGAGCCGGCACTGGTGTGCATGCGATCGCCGGTGGCGATGTTGTCCTTGATCACCACAGGAATGCCGTGCAGGGGTCCGAGCACGCGGCCGAGGGCCCGCTGCCGGTCGAGGGAGTCGGCGATCGCCAGGGCGTCCGGGTTGAGCTCGACGAGCGATCGCAGACACGGCCCGTTGCGATCGACGGCGCAGATGCGCCTCATATAGCGCAGCACGAGCTCGCGCGCGCTCGTCTCGCCGGCAGCCATCGCCTGGCTCATGGCCGCGATGCCGGCCTCCTCGACGCGGAACATGGTCTCCTCCCTACCGGCGGGATGCGCGGTTCGTCGGCGGCGCTCAAACCCTAATGCGGCTCGCCTGCAGTGGCAATAGGCGGGGTGAGGGCCGCTGCGTTCCGATCGACGGGGCGAGGAAGAAGTACAGGTGAAGGTCGCCGCCGCCGGGCATCTGCTCGAAGCGGCGATCCACTCTCACGGCGACGCCCGCGCCCGCTGCCGTGCGCACGTTGAAGAGCAGCAGCGAGGCGTCGAGCTCGGCGCCCAAGGTGAGGTCGTCGAGCAGCCGCGCCGAGCCGTCGGCGTCGAGGTAGGCGCCGGCCTCGGCGTACAGGATCCCGCCAGCGGCCAGCACCGTGACCCCGAGGGCCCGCTCGTCGAACAGGCCGAACGGCTGCCTCCAGTCCAGGGACGCCAGCAGCTTGGCGTCGCCGTCGCCGGGCTCCCACGAGGCGCCGCCGCGCGGGGGCAGCAGGTCGGCAACAGAGCCGCCGGAGGAGGCCACGCCGCGAAGCTGCAGGCTCACCGCCGCAAAGCGGCCGGGAGCCGGCGCCTGGCCGCGCACGTCGACCCTCACCTCGGTCTCGGCCTCGTCGCGGTCCAGCGCCGCGGGGGTCACCTTGACCCCCGCCGCGGCCTCGACCGCGGCCCGGCCGTAGACCGCGCGCGGCGGCCCGTCGGCGAACAGCGAGATCTCACCGGAGGCGCCGAGCACCAGCTCTCGCTCGGCCTCGAGGTCGAGGCCTTCAGTAAAGGAAAAGGCATCCGGCGCCTCGACGGTCGATTCGAATCTGGCCGACAGAGCCGCTTCGATCGAGGCCGTCGCGCCCGGGGCCGCGCGGGTCCACACCGGGATCCCCAGCGACAGCGACGCGGCGAGCTGCTGCTCCCACGCCTCGGATGTCTCCCCGAACGACTGTCCCACCGACGCCGTCAGCGCCGCGGGGCCGGGGTTCCAGGTGTAGGAGAGGAGCGCCTCCGGCTGCTCGCGCCAGGCGTTCCACGCCGCGGCTGCGACGAACAGGTTGCGCTGCAGGACTCCGGCCGCGTAGAGCCCCGCTCCGATCGGCAGGTCGAGGCCAGACTCCAGTGAGCCGCCGGCTCCCACGTACGGGAACCACACGAGGGGCCGCGGCAGATCGCGCCAGGGCCGCCCCTCGACGGCAGCGTGCGCCGGCGCGGGCGGCGGCTCGATCGACGAGGGCAGCGCGATCTCCACGGCCTCGCCGTCCGGCGCCTCCCTCACGCAGAACCCGTCGCTGGAGTACGAGGCGTACAGGATCCGGCTGCCGTCGCGGGCGCCGGCCCACGCCGCCACGCGGTCGCGGACCACTCGCCTGAGCCTGCGCTCCGACAGGTCGAACTCGTAGAGAGCGAGGCTGCCTTCGCGGTCCGAGGAGAACAGGACGCTGTGCGGTCCCGAAAACGCGGGCCAGTAGTCGCCCTCGCGATCGCGGCCGAACAGCGGCAGCGCCGCGCCGGATTCGAGCAGCATCACGTCCTGGATGCCGCGGACGTTCTCCACAAAGACGATGCGCTCGCCCCGCTCGTCGAAGCGAGGGCCGTACACCGTGGTCCGCTGCGGCTCGTACAGCGGCCGCACCGCGCCGCCGGCCGGGTCGACCTCCACGAGCCGGCTGTAGGAGTCGGCGCGCTCCACCGCTACGATGCGCCTGCCGTCCGGGCTCACGGCCGGATGCCAGAGACGGCGGCCGACGGTGAGCCGGCGCGTAGTTCCCGCCTCGAGGTCGAGCAGCCACAGGTCGGAAAAGGCCGCGTACCCGGCGGGATCCGCGGGGTCGAGCACGGGCCGGGCGGCGACGAGAGTGCGGCCGTCGGCTGCCACGTCGAAGGACGACTCGTCGGTGAGCAGGCCCGGCAGGACGCACTCGGCCTCCCAGGAGTCGGGCCGCACGCGGTAGACGCCCGGCGCAGACTCGTGCGACCGGCTGTAGGCGAACCAGCCGGCCCGCGACATCCGCGGCAGGTACCAGTCGCCGGGCCGCGCGGGCGTGAGCAGCCGCCCCTGCGGGAGGGCCGCGTCGGATGCGAACCGCGCCTCGAGCTCGGCCCTTGTCTCGGCGTACAGGCGCCTGGCCGGGACGCCCGTCACCTTTTTCACGGCGCGATCGACGCCCAGCAGGGGAGCGCGCGCAAAGGCGCGATGGATCCGCGCGTAAGCGTCCAGGCCGAAGCGCCTGCTCAGGGCGTCGGTGAGAAGCCAGCCGGACACGTAGATGCGCTCCTGGGGGGCGAACGACGACCCGTACGCAGCCTTCTTCAATTCCCAGAATCGGCCCTCAAGGACAGGCGCCTTGTAGAGCATCTCGAAAAAAGGGTTGCGCCCCCGTCCGCCTTGGCTGAAGAGGGTCTCGTTGTGGGTCGTGATGCCCTCGATGAACCAGCCGGGCATGAAGAAGAAGTCGAGCGCCGAGACGTCGTGGCCGAAGACCCGCGATAGGCCGCCGAAGACTCCGACGCGGGCCGCCATGTGCACGTAGTGGCTCAGCTCGTGAATCAGCAGCAGCCGCAGCCAGCTCTCGCCGCGCGCTCCGAGCCACGGTCCGCTCGGGCTGGTGACGAACAGCTCGATCCTGTGCGGCAGCGCCGTATAGAAGCCGTTGGCTGCGTCCGTGCGGCCGCGCACGACCACGGGCACCTGCGGCGGACGATAGCCGAAACGGCCGGTCACCAGCTCGTACACCTCCTCGGCAAAGCCGAGCAGCTCGCCGACCGAGGGCTCGTCGCGCGGTTCGTAGATGAACACCAGGTGCTCGGTGCGCGCCTGCAGCCACCCCTGGAACGGCTCGATGCGATCACAGCGCGCCGCGGGCACGCAGGCGAGCGAGAACAGCAGCGCGAGGATCATGGCTCCAGTATCGTCGAGGATCGGGGCCGGGTCCACTCGCCGCGCGGCGCGGGTGGTCGATTCTGTCGACAGGATCTTGATTGACTTTCGACAGGCCTTTCCCTACTATGCGCAGCGTCGAGGAGGAACCCTTGTCGAACGAGGTCTCGGGCGCAACACCGCGCGCGTCCCGGCTGGGACTCATCGTCGCGGCCTCGGTGCTCGTGCTGGGCGTCGCGCTGCTCGTGATCTACTACCTGGGGATGGGGCGCGTGCAGTCCGCGGGCGTCAACAACCCGACGCAGGCGGCGGCCGTGGCCGCGCCGGCTGCGGCTGCGCAGCCGGTGGCCGCGCAGCTCGACCGGCCGGCCTTTGACGTGCGCACGCGCACGAGCGCGCCCCCGACCGACAGCTACGACGCCTACTTGGCCTGGATGCTCACGAACACCGACCAGAGCGAGGCGTACCTGAGGGCCAAGTGGGAGCGGGCCCAGATCCTGCTGACCTCCTCGCAGTACCCGGAGATCACGGAAAAGCGGGTCCTCGAGGCGTTCCTGAGGACGCCCCGGGAGTACTTCTGCCGGCCCTACAACAGGCCCAAGGCGTACGCGAACGCGGCCATACCGATCGGATACGGCCAGACGATCTCGGGGCCGCACATGGTGTCGCGCATGACCAACTCCATGAACCCGCAGCCTCACCACAAGGTGCTGGAGATCGGCACCGGCAGCGGCTACCAGTCGGCCATCCTGGCCGAGCTGACCAACCACGTCTACACGATCGAGATCGTGGAGCCGCTCGCGGCCGAGACCGACCAGATCTACAACGACCTCTACGCCAACTACCCGCAGTACCGGAACATCAAGAGGAAGGCTGACGACGGCTACTACGGCTGGGACGAGTACGCGCCTTTTGACCGCATCATCGTGACTGCGGGCATCGACCACATCCCGCCGCCCCTGCTGCAGCAGCTCGGCCCCGATGGCATGATGGTGATCCCGATCGGGCCCCCGGCCGGACAGAAGATCCTCAAGATCACCAAACGTGTGGCCGCCGACGGAACCGTGACGCTGGACCGCGAGGACATCTTTGCCGGTACGGGCAGCGACACCCATGTCTTTGTGCCGTTCACCAAGAAGGGCGGCGGAACGCACAGCCAGGGGCAGTAGCCCCGCTGTCGAGGCACCCATGAGCTCTCCTCTCACCGAAGGGCGCACCGTGGGACTCCGCTTCGCGGCGCTCTTTCTCCTTTCCGCCGCGCTGATCGGCTACGAGCTGGCCGTGATGCGCAGCTACTCGGTCGGCAGCTGGTCGAACTTCGGCGCGATGGTCATCAGCATCGCCCTGCTCGGCTTCGGCATGGCGGGCACCCTCCTGACCTTTATCCAGAAGTCGATCCGCAGGACGCCGGACCGCTGGCTTGCGGGCTTGGCGCTGCTGTTCATGCCCGCGATGGCCCTGGCCCACGTGCTGGCCCAGCGCGTGCCGTTCAACCCGGTGATGATCGCGTCGGACCGGCGCCAGGTGGCGTGGATCGCCCTCTACTACGCGATCTACGCCGTGCCGTTCTTCGTCGGCGCCCTGTTCATCAACGCGAGCTTCGTCGTGCTCGCCAGCCGCGTCCACAGGCTCTATTTCTGGAACATGGCCGGCAGCGGCGTGGGGGGGCTCTTCATCCTGCTGTTCATGTACCTGCTGCCCCCCGAGCAGCTCGCGATCCCGCTGATCGGCCTGGCCGCTGCCACGGCCGCGCTCTGCCTGGTCGAGGCGCGGGGGCCGCGGCTGCGCCTTTCGGCCGATCGGATCATGATGACGGCGGGCGTCTTTCTCGTGTCGGTGGCGCTCGTGCTCCTCTTCGGCAGGATCGCGGTCTCCGAGTTCAAGGGCATCAGCTACGCGCGCAACTTTGCCGACGCGAAGCTGCATCACCATTCCTACAGCCCCCTGGGCGAAATGCACGTCTACGGCAGCTCAGCCTTCCACTTTGCCCCGGGCTTGAGCGACAACGCGTCGCTGAACCTCGCCGCGATGCCGAAGAACGCCTACCGCGGGCTCTACATCGACGGCGGCGGTCCCGTCGGGATCATGCGCCGCCTGGCGCCCGCCGAAGAACGCTACATGGACTTCCTGCCGATGTCGGCGCCCTATCGGGTGCTCGAGCGGCCGCGCGTGCTGCTGGTCGGCCTCGGCGGCGGCATCGGCGCAGCGACGGCCCTCTACCACGGGGCGTCCGAGGTGCAGGTGGTGGAGGCCAACCCGGACCTGATCCGCCTGATGCGCGATGATCCCGAGATCAGCCGCTACACCGGAGGGCTGCTGCGCGATGCGCGGGTCAAGGTGGCCGCTGCGGAGCCCCGCGCATTCACCTCGCGCACGCGTAAGATCTACGACCTCGTGGAGATCAGCCTCATCGATTCGGTGGGGCTCTCGCAGGCGGGCGGCTACTCGGTCGACCCGAACTACACCTACACCGTCGAAGCGATCGAGGACTACACCAAGAGCCTCGCACCCGCGGGCATACTGTCCGTGACGGTCTGGAACAAGCTGAACCCGCCGCGCAACGTGCCCAAGCTGATGGCAACGGTCTTCGAGGCGCTGCGCGGCCAGGGCGTCGAGCGGCCCGAGCGCCGCGTGTTCGCGTTCCACCTGCTGCTGTCCACGGCCACGATTCTGGTCAAGAACAGCGACTTCACCGACGACGAGGCGGCGAAGCTGCGCGAGTTCTGCCGCCGCCTCTCGTTCCAGGTGATCGCCTGCCCCGGCATGCCGGCGCCCGAGGGCGACTTCGCCGCGATGCTGCGGGCCTACTGGGACCTGTTCGCGCTGCCTCCTCAGGCTCAGGCCGAGGCGCCGGCGCCCGGGGCCGCCGCGCCGGCCGCCAGCCCTGTGCCCGACTCGGGGGATTTCTACCGGCAGACGGCGCGCGTCCTGGCCGACGGCCGCGCCCGGGACCTGCACGACGGCTACGTCTTCAACGTCCTGCCGGCCACCGACCTGAGGCCGTTTTACACCGCCTACATCAAGCCGCGCACGATCCCCATGTTCCTTGACCAGCTCGGCAGCGTTTCTGAGGAGTGGGGCTACCTGCTGCTGCTCGGCACCCTGATGCAGTCGGTGCTCTTTGGCCTGCTCATCGTCGTCGTTCCCGTGGCGGGGCGGTGGCGCGACCTGTTTGCCGGCAATCGGGGCACGCTCGGCATCATCGTCTACTACGCGAGCCTCGGCCTCGCCTACATGCTGGTGGAGATCTTCCTCATTCAGAAGCTCTCGTTCTTCGTGGCGGATCCGATCTTCGCCGTTTCGATCGTGATCACGAGCATGCTGATCATCTCCGGCCTCGGCAGCCTCTGGAGCGGCCGCCTGCCGTTCTTCCGCAACGTCGACGGCACGGCGAACCGCAGGCGGGGCGTGCGCGTGGCCGCCGTCGGCATCGCCGCGTCGCTGCTGTTCTACATCTTCGGCCTGTCGCCGCTCATCCGCGCGGCTCTCGGGCTTCCGTTCGTCGTGAGGGCGCTGATCGCGGTCGTCGTCGTCGCCCCGGCCGCCTTCTTTATGGGCATGCCGTTCCCCAACGGGCTCGCCTCCCTCGAGAGGAGCCGCGAGCGGCTGATCCCCTGGGCCATGGGCATGAACGGCGCCCTCTCGGTGACGGGCAGCGTCACCGCGAAGCTGGTGTCCATCGCCTGGGGCTTTCCCGCGGTTCTCACGCTGGCCCTCCTGCTGTATCTTGTCGTGGGGGCCGTGTTCCCGGCCAACGAGGCTGCGGGGCGGCACTGAACGGCCGCGGCGATCGGGGCCGCGGCCCGGGATGGCCGGCCGCGCGCGGCCGGCCGGAGGGTGGGTTCCGTGGACAAGGTCGCTGCGTGGGCCCGGCGGGTCCGTGACTCCGTCGAGCGGGTCTTCTACGGCAAGAGCGAGGTCATCGACCGGCTGCTGGTCACGCTCCTGTGCCGCGGCCACGCTCTGATCGAGGACGTGCCGGGCATGGGCAAGACGATCCTGGCCCGCGCCCTCGCCCGCAGCCTCGGCGGCGACTTCAAGCGCATCCAGTGCACGCCTGACCTCCTGCCCGCCGACGTGCTGGGCGTCTCCGTCTACAGCCCCAAGACCGGGGAGTTCAGCTTCAAGCAGGGACCGATCCTCACCAACATCCTGCTGGTAGACGAGGTCAACCGGGCCACGCCGCGCACGCAGTCGGCGCTGCTGGAGGCGATGGGCGAGGGGCAGATCAGCATCGACGGCAGGGTCATGCCGCTGCCCGAGCCGTTCTTCATGATGGCCACCGAGAACCCCGTGGAATTCGAGGGCACGTTTCCGCTGCCCGAGGCGCAGAAGGACCGCTTCTTCATGACGGTGCAGGTGGGCTATCCGCCGCGGGAGGCCGAGCTCACGATGCTCGAGAGCCAGCGCAGGCTCACGCACCCGGTCGTCGACCTGGAGCCGGTCACGGACGTCGGGACCGTGCGCGCGATGCAGGAGGCGATCCTGCAGGTTCACGTGGCCCCCGCCCTCCAGGGATACCTGCTCGACCTCGTGGACGAGACCAGGCGCGACCCGCGCCTGGCGCTCGGGGTTTCGCCCCGGGGCTCGCTGGCCCTCTACCGCGGCGCCCAGGCCCTGGCCGCCCTCGATGGCCGCTCCTACGTCGTGCCCGAGGACATCAAGTCGCTGGCGCTGCCGGTGCTCAGGAAGCGCATGATCGTGAAGCCGGAGCAGGTGATGCGCGGGATCGAAGAGGCGCAGGTCATCCGCGACGTCCTCGACCGCGTCGACGTGCCGGTGTTCAAGGCAGAGGAGTGAAAGCCGCGCTTCTCGTCGTCCTCGGCTTTGTCGCGCTGTTCTTTCCCCAGTGGGGGCTGCAGGCGGTCTCGCTCCTGATCTTCGCCACGGTGGTCCTGTCCTGGCTCTACTCGCGCCTGACCCGCCGCGCCCTCACGGCGCGGCGCAAGGACCCGGTGCTGCGCGGCCACAGGCAGGAGCGGATGGAGGTCCGGCTCGCGCTCGCCAACAGGGGTCCGCTGCCTGTGCACTTCTTCCTGGCGCGTGACATCGACGCCGGCCTGTCGGCCGGCGTTCCGGCAGGCAGCAGGCCGCAGCTGTTCCAGGGGCTCGGTCCGTGGCAGAAGGTGGACTTTTCCTACACGATCGAGAGCCATCGCCGCGGCGAGTACACGCTGGGGCCCGTCGTGCTGCGGGGAGGCGATCCCCTCGGCCTCTTCCGGTGGGAAAAGCGCACGGCGGGGACGCAGCGCGTGATCGTGTACCCCCGCGTCCTCCCGGTCGCGGTTCCGGCAGACAGCGGGCTGCCGGCCGGCAGCATCAACACCCTCGACCGCGCCTACGAGGACGTCACGCGCTACCGCTCGCTGCGCGAGTACGTGCCCGGCGACGACACGCGGAGGATCGCCTGGAAGGCGTCGGCGCGCCTCGGGAGCCTGCACACCATCGAGTACCTCGCGACCCTCTACTTTCCGGCCCTGATCCTGCTCGACCTCTCGATCGAGGACTACCCGGAGCGCGGCCGTTACTCGATGATGGAGCGGGCCATCGAGGTCGCCGCCTCGCTGGTGGGCCATTTCTCGGCCCTCGGCCAGGACGTCGGCCTGGTTTCCAGCGGCCATCTGGAGGAGCCCGGCCTCACCGTCTACGTGCCGATCAAGGGAGGCGCAGCCGCGGCCGTGGTGCTGCTGGAGATCCTGGCGCGCATCGCCCCGTCGCCCGGCGAGGCGTCGTTTTCGGCGATGGTCCTCGGCCGCAACCTGAGGCTCCCGGCCGGGGGGCGGCTGTGCGTCGTGGCGCCGGTCCTGCGGGCCGACCAGGAGGCCTTCGTGGCCTCGGCGCGGGCCCGCGGGCAGAACGTGGAGCTGTTCCTGCTGGCCGCCGGCGCGGGCGCGGCCCGCATGCCCCGGGGCGTGCGCGGCTGGCGGGTGCGCGACTACGGGGAGGAGCTGATTGAGCGGGCCTGAGCCGGATCGCCGCCTGGTGTTTCTGCGCAACGTGCTGCACCCCTCCCTCGCGGTGTGGGTGCCCCTGTCCTTTTTCATCCTGGCCACGGAGCTGGCGCGCTGCGTGGTGAGGATTCCGCTGTCGCCCTTTGCGTACCTGTTCGTTCTGCTGGCGGGAATCGAAGGAGTGGTGACCGGCAACGTCCTGTTCGAGGAACGTTTGGGTTCCTTCGACCGGATCCGCGAGCCGTTCTACCTGCTGGCCGTTGTGGGCCTGGCGCTGCTCGTCTTCGAGCGCGGCCCCCTCTTGGAGCGGCCGGCGCGGCTGCTGAGGCCCGAGATCGTCTACCTCGGCGCCCTCGTGCTGCTGGAGTGGGTGATCTGCTGGCGCATCCACAACGGCCTGCGCGACCGGGAGCTGCTCGAGGCGGCCTTCGAGACCAGGCAAGGGGCGTCGCTCCAGTCGGCGCTGCGCGACAACTCCGAGCTGGCCCGCGCGGCGATCGCCGCCGTTCCGCAGGTCAAGCAGACGATCTTCGTGTTCCAGGTCCTGGCCTTTGCCGCGGTGATCGCGCTGTTCGCGGCGGGGGTGCGCATCCCGACCGCGACGACCGTGTTGTTCCTGCTGCACGCCGTCGGCGGCGTCGTGGCGATCGCAGTGCTGAACAACGCCGCCGAGGACCAGCTGCTCTCGGCCGAGGGGGTGTCGCTCACGCCGTTCTACCGTCGCAGGCGGCAGATCTACGTGCTGGCCATCCTCGCGACCGCGGTCGTCGCTGTGGCGCTGTACGCCCGCAGCTCGTCGCTGCTGCCGCTCGATCTCTTCGAGCCGCTGCTGGCGTGGCTGGCGCGGCTGTTCGACCGCAAGCGCGAGCTCCGCCCCTACCGCCCGCCGACCCCCGGCATGGGCCGCCCCGAGCTCGACCTGCTTCGGCAGCTCCGGCTCGACAGCTCCGGGCCCAGCCCCCTGCTGGAGCTGCTGCGCTTTCTCCTGCGCGTGATCTGGAACGTAATCCGGCTGCTCCTGCTGGCTCTGCTCGCCTACTTCCTGATCGCGCCGCTGGTCTCGCCCACCCTCAGGCGCCGGGTGAGGGCCCTGAGGCCGCTCGCCTTTGTGCGCGAGCAGCTGCGGCGCCTGATGCGCGCCCTCTCCGAGATGCTGCGCGACATCGCCGCGTGGCTGCGGCGGCCGGCGGGCGCCAGGGCGCGGGCAAAGACGGGCCGGCGCCGCTCCTGGCACCGGCGGCTGCGCTTCCAGCGGCGGGGACTGTTCAAGCGGTGGGAGATGGGAACGGTGCTGCGCGCCTACGTGCGCCTGCTGCGCTGGGGCGAGCGCCAGGGCGTGCGCTTCCGCGCGCCGATCGCCCCCCGCGAATACCTCGGCCTCGTGGCCCGGGTGCGGCCCGAGTGTGCGGCCGAGCTGGGCGAAGCCGGACAGATCCTCGAGGAGTCGCTGTACTCGCCGCGTCGCGCGGGCAGGGACCGGATCCAGCGCTACCTGAGGATCGTGAAGGAGCTGGTGCGCTCGCGCGCGTGAGCGCACCGCGGGGGCGCGGCCGCTTCCGCTTCCAGCTCGTCAGGCTGAGCCGCGACGGCGTGGAGGTCGAGCTCTGCGCCAGCCCGATCAACACCGGCGAGGACTACACCAGACCGACCTCGCTCAAGGCCGGCCTGGAGAAGACCTGCGGCACCTCTATGTAGTGGGACGATTCGTGCGGATACATGGACGGGTGGATCGACCTGGAGACGTACATGCAGCAGCTGGAGGCTCACACCGACTGGTGGGGCAAGGCGCGCGGTTCGCCGGGGCGGCTCAGGCGCCTTTGAGGCGAAGGTGCACGGCCACACCTCCGGAGAAGCACTCGGGAGTGGCGAGAATCCGAGGGTTCTTTCCCACGTACCTCTCGGCGTGCTTGAGCGCGTCGGCGAAGGTGTTCATCGGTATGTATCCCATTCCCCGGGCGTAGACCGGCGCCTTTGCGCCCACGATATAGGCGGCCGATGTGCGTTCGGGAACGACGCTCCCGCCGCTGATCATCGACATCGCGTGGAAGGGGTGGTAGGTGTAGTTGTTGGAGT
>CAZKGO010000112.1:0-14773 GCA_964552235.1 uncultured Spirochaetales bacterium
AACACAGTCGCCAGGCGCACGAGCGAGTACGGGATCTGGTAAAGGTCATGAGAACGGGGGCGCGCAGCAGGACCGTCGCGGCAGGGACCGCCTTCGATCTGGCGAACGTCGTTTTCCTGTCCCTGTTGGCCTTCGTGATGATCTATCCCTTCTGGCAGATGCTGGTCGTCTCGTTCAGCCCGGCCACGGAGGCCTCGCGGCTCGGGTTCAAGCTCATCCTCAGAGGCTTCACCCTCGAAGCCTACCGCACGATCTTCGATTCCAGGATCATCGGGTACGGATACGTCAACTCGCTGCTGCGCACTTCGGTCGGGACCACAATCTCGGTGTTCCTCTGCTTCTGCACGGCCTATCCGCTGGCCAAGAAGGTGCTGCCGGCCCGCGGCGCGCTCACCATCTTCTACCTGATTCCCATGTTCTTCAGCGGCGGCCTCATTCCCGAGTTCCTGCTCGTGAAAGGACTCGGTCTCTTCGATTCGATCTGGGCGCTGATCCTGCCCTGCCTCCTGGGAACCTACAACATCCTGATCATGCGCAACTTCATCATGACGATCCCCGAGTCGCTCGAGGAGTCGGCGCGCGTCGACGGCGCCGGCTTTTTCAGGGTGCTCGTGAGCATCATCATCCCCCTCTCGATGCCGATCCTCGCCACGATCGCCCTCTGGGTGGCGGTCATGCACTGGAACGCCTGGTTCGACGCCATGATCTACACCCGCTCGAACAAGCGGGTCGTCCTGCAGCTGCTGCTGCGCCGGGTCCTGATCGATCACCGCAGCGAGGGCATCACCGACAGCCTGCAGGGCGACGAGGGCGTCGTCACCGCGACCATGGAGGCGGCCACGGTCCTCGTGACCATCGGGCCGATCATCGTCGCATACCCGTTTCTCCAGAAGTATTTCATCAGGGGCATCCTGGTAGGGTCCCTGAAGGGGTAGAAATGCTTTGAGGAGTGGAGGCACAGAGATGAAGAAGGTCGCTCTCCTTGTGCTCGCCTGCCTGCTGTCGCTGGCCGCGCAGCCGGTGGCGGCGATGGGCGCTCAGGAGCCGGGCAAGCCCGCGGCGAGCGCCGCCCCCGAGCAGCCGCTGGAGATCTCGTGGCTCGGCTATCCCGTGGGCGGCATGTTTCCGGAGGAAACCGCCTACGTCGTGCAGGAGCTGAACAAGCGGTTCAACGTGAAGCTCAAGCCGATCAAGGCCGACTCGAACAAGCCCGCGGAGATGAACCTGCTGTTCGCCTCGGGCGAGATCCCCGACCACATCCTCGTGGCGGCAAAGGACATCGCCCGCTTTCTCGAGCAGGGGCTGTTCCGCAAGATCCCGGCCGACATGGTCAAGGGGTTTTCCCCCACGTTCTACGAACGGGTGCTCGACAACCATCCGCACATCCTGAACTCAACGTACTTCGAGGGCGGGAGCTTCTGGGCCGTTCCCGAAGGCCGCGGAGAGCTGTTTCCGCTGACCGTCGTGCGCACGGACTGGCTCGACAAGGTGGGCGCGAAGATGCCCACCAACCTGGCGGAGTTCGAGAACGTCTGCAGGCTGTTCACGCTCAACGATCCCGACGGCGACGGCAAGGCCAACACGTACGGCCAGACGATGGTCTGCAACTATGACGTGTACAACCTGGCGGCCGTCTTTGGGTTCTCTCTGCCCTTCGGGACGGTCAAGGATGATTCGTGGATCCCGGGCAAGGATGGAAGGCTCGTCAAGGCCCAGGTGAGCGAGAACTACAGGCATTTGATGAAGTACGTGGCGGACCTGTACCAGAAGGGCTACGTGTATCCCGACGTCGCGCTGGGCGACAAGGATGACGAGGCGCTGTTCACCAACGGGGTGGTGGGCATCAAGACCTACGACTGGACTCCATTCATTCGCAAGTACAAGCCCAGCGACTGGTTCGCGCTGACGTTCAAGAAGAACCCCAACGCCAGGACCGACTACATGCCTCCTCTCAAGGGGTTCGGCGGCGAGGAGGCGGTGTACGAGCTGCAGTCCAACATCTGGCGCTACATGTGCAGCGGCAGGAACACCTCCGACGCGAAGCTGAGGAAGATCCTGGAGATCCAGGAGGCGCAGCTCTCGAACGCGGAAATACACGATCTGGTCTGGAGAGGAACCAAGGGTGTCCACTTTACCGTCGACGAAGACGGGATGGCCATCCTCAACAAGGAGTACGCGACCAACGAAAAGCAGGTCGAGCTGGGGATCAGGTTCTTCATGTGCAACCTTCGCTACGGGCAGCAGCTGGCTCTCTCGTTCGGCAACGAGGCCGAGGTGATGTCCAAGCTGCAGGAGACCTACAAGAAGGTGAACCAGGCGATCCCCGCGGGCACAGTGATCAAGAGCGTGCTCGAGTACGGAGCCGACGTGAAGAAGATCGAGCAGGAGTTCTTTCTCAACGCGGTGGCCGGGATCTGGAAGGTCGACGACGAATGGAATGCCTACCTCAAGCGGTGGAACGCGGCAGGCGGCGACAAGATCACCACCGAGGTGAACGAGATCTACAAGGCAATGAAGAAGTAGAGGCAAAAGAGGGCCCGCCCGATCCAGGGAGGGCCCCCAAAAGGAGATCTGATGAGACTGGCGGGGTGCACGAGTCTGTTCGGCAAGACGAGGGAAGGCGGATACATCGGCTACAGCGAATCGATGCGCAGGTGTCGGGCGGCCGGGTTCACGGTGCTGGACATCCATTTCTGTCATGCGCTCTTTGGTACGGGCGACCTGGTCAAGGACGACTGGGAGCGGATCATCCGCGACCTGCGCGACGAGGCGGAGAAGATGGGCATCGAGTTCGCCCAGTCGCACCCCGTCTTCATCCCCGGCAGCGACTTCTCCAAGCAGTCACCCGAGATGCTGGCAACGTACGAGGAGATGATGCGGCGCTCGATCATCGCCAGCGGCATTCTCGGCGTGAAGTGGGCGGCGCTGCATCCGGTCGAGGAAAAGGTCAAGGCGGTCTTCGACACGGAGGCGAGCATCAGGAAGAACAAGGAGACGTTCGCCGCGGTGATCGAGCTGGCGGCGAAGCACAACGTCGGGGTCGCCTACGAAAACATGCTCGAGCGGGCGAGCACCAAGCGCCGGTTCACCGCCCACGCCGGCGAGCTGGCCGCCCTGGTCGACGCCTACAACGACCCGGGAGTGGGCGCCTGCTGGGACTTCGGACACGGCAACGTTCTCTACCCGGACCAGGGTTTCGCCCTGCGGACCCTGGGCCGGCGCCTCAAGTCGACCCACGTCAACGACAACTTCGGCACCGACGACAACCACCTGTTCCCGTTCAAGGGGACCGTCGACTGGCCGGCCCTCATGCCGGTGCTCGTCGAGATCGGTTACGACGGCGCCTTTGCCTACGAGACGCACAAAGAAGTCGATCGCATGCCCGACGGGGTCAAGGACGCCATCGCGCGGGCAGGCTACGAGATCGGCTGCTACTGCATGTCGCTGGCGCGAAAGGGTTAGGGAACGTGCGCCTCGCCACCTCAACCAACATCATGGCCCTCAATCGCGACGGCACGGTCACCGACACCGTCGAATGCATGAGGGCCTGCGCCCGGGCCGGCTACCGCGTACTCGACATCAACTGGCGTTTCGTGCGCTTTCGCGGCTGGTTCCTCACCCGCGACGACTGGGAGCGGGTGGTGGATCGCATCGGCGGCGAAGCGGCGCGGCTGGGGATCGAGTTCTCCCAGTGCCACCTGCCCTACTACAGCGCCGTCAACCAGGTCGACGAGTACCTGAGCGACCCGGCGCTGCACGAGTGGTTCGAAGGCATGGTCCGGCGCGCCCTCCAGGCCAGCCGCATGCTGGGGATCAAGTGGGCCGTGGCCCACGCGTTCACGGACCTCGAGTCGCGCTGCGAGACCGCCGCTTCGCGCAGGATGAACCTGGAGTACTTCGGCCCCCACGTCGAGCTGGCGTCCCGGCTCGGGATCGGCATCGCCATCGAGAACCTGGCCGATTTCCACGGCTCCACCATCCCCCGTCGCTACACCGCCACCCACGAAGAGCTGGTCGACCTGGTCGACGCCTTTGCCGACCCCGCGGTCGGCATCTGCTGGGATTTCGGACACGGCAACCTGATGCGGCTCGACCAGCGGCGCGCCCTCAGGCACGTCGGCCGTCGGCTCAAGGCGACGCACGTCAACGACAACTTCGGTGTGATCGACGCCCACAACCTGCCCTACATGGGCAGGGTCGACTGGGACGAGGTGATGGCAGGCCTGTCGGAAATCGGCTACGAGGGCGATTTCACCTACGAGGTGCACGGCCTGACCGATGCCCTCCCGCTGGAGCTCAAACCGCAGGCGATCCGCTACTCGTGGGAGGTGGGCAGCCACCTCATGAGTCTTGCGCGATGAGCCGGGCGCCCTGCGAGCCGGGGGCGCCTACCAGCCCTGCTGGGCCGTGCGGGTGATGATCTCTTCCTGCAGCTCGCGGCCGAGATCGCAGAAGTAGTCGCTGTAGCCTGCCACGCGCACCAGCAGCCCGCGGTGCTCCTCCGGATTCGCCTGCGCCCGCTTGAGCGTCTCGGAGTCGACCACGTTGAACTGCACGTGGTGGGCGTCGCAGGCAAAGTAGCCGCGGATCAGGGCCGCGAGGGCGTCGATGCCCTGATCGCCCGCGAGCATACCCGGCGTGAACTTCTGGTTCAGCAGCGTCCCGCCGGTGCGCAGGTGATCCATCTTGCCCGCCGAGCGCATCACCGCTGTCGGTCCCTTGCGGTCCGCGCCCTGCACGGGAGAGATGCCCTCGGAGACGGGCTTGCCCGCCCTCCTGCCGTCTGCGCTCGCGCCCATCACCTGGCCGAAGTAGATGTGGCAGGTGGTCGGCAGCATGTCGATGTGGTAGAGGCCGCCCTTGGTGTTCGGCCTGCCGTCGATCTCCTCGAACAGCGCGTCAAAGACGCGGCGCATGATCCCGTCGGCCGCCTCGTCGTCGTTGCCGTAGCGCGGCGTTCCGTTCGCCAGCGTGAGCCGCAGCGCCTCGCTGCCGGCAAAGTCCGCCGAGAGGGCGGCGAGCAGCTGCGGCATCGCGATGTCCTGCCGCTCGTAGACGTGAGTGCGGATGGCCGAGAGGCTGTCGGTGATGGTCCCGATGCCGACGCACTGGATGTAGGTGGTGTTGTAGCGGGGGCCCGCGTCGTTGTAGTCGCGCCCCTTGGCGATGCAGTCGTCGATCAAGACCGACAGGAACGGCGCGGGCGCGAAGCGCGCGAACAGGCGCTCCATCACCGCGTTGCCGCGCACCTTGATGTCGACAAAGTGGTGGAGCTGGCGCCGGAACGCCTCGAACAGCTCGTCGAACGACGCGAAGTCGCGAGGGTCGCCGGTCTCGACCCCGATGCGCTTGCCGGTGCGCGGGTCGACGCCGTTGTTGAGCGCGATCTCGAGGATCTTGGGCGTGTTGAGGTAGCCGGTGAGGATGTAGGCTTCCTTGCCGAAGCAGCCGGTCTCGACGCAGCCGCTGGTGCCGCCGAGGCGCGCGTCCTCGATCGCCTTGCCGACGCGCACCTGCTCGGCCACGACGGCATCCGCGTTGAACACCGCAGGATAGCCGTATCCCTTGCGGATCACGCGGCAGGCCGCCTTGAGAAAGCTCTCAGGGCTGCGGCGCGAGAGCTGGATGTTGCTCTGGGGCTGCAGCATCGGCATCTCGTCGGCCACCTCGAGCAGCAGGTAGGACACGTCGTTGACGCCGTCGGAGCCGTCGGCCTTGAGGCCGCCGATGTTGATGTTGGTGAAGTCGTTGTAGGTGCCGCTTTCGGCCGCCGTCACGCCGACCTTGGGCGGCGCGGGGTGGTTGTTGAACTTGATCCAGAAGCATTCGAGGAGCTCGCGGGCCTGGTCGCGGGTGCCGCCGGCCTCGAGGAACCGCCGGTAGAACGGCTGGAGGTGCTGGTCGAGGCGGCCGGGGTTCATCGCGTCCCAGCCGTTGAGCTCGGTGATGGTGCCGAGGTGCACCCACCAGTACATCTGCAGCGCCTCGTGGAGGTCGCGCGGCGCGCGGGCGGGAACACGGCGGCACACCTCGGCGATGCGGAGCAGGTCCGCGCGCCGGCCTGCGTCGCGCTCCGCCGACGCCATGCGCTCGGCGCACTCGGCGTGGCGCTCGGCGTAGCGGATGGCCGCGTCGCAGCAGATGCCCATGGCCACGAGCTCGTCGCGCTTGTCGAGAGCCCGCGGGTCGCCGAGCCAGTCGAGGGCCGCGACCTGGGTCTCGATGTCCTCTTTGAAATCCAGGAGCCCGCGGTCGTAGATCTTGCCGTCGAGCGAGGTGTGACCCGGGGCGCGCTGCTCCATGAACTCGGTGAACATGCCTGCGCCGTAGGCGTCGTGCCATTCCTGCGGCAGGATCGCGAAGGCGCGTTCGCGCATCGTGCGGCCGCGCCAGTAGGGGATCACCTTGTCGCGGTAGACGGCGATCGTCTCGTCGCTGACGGCGTAGCGGGTCTTGGGCCGCGAGCGCAGGATCTGGAGGTCTTCGACGCTGTGGCAGGTGAGCTCCGGGTATGTGGGGCACGCCTTGGGCGCGGGCCCGCGCTCGCCGACGATCAGCTCGTCTTCGGCGATGACCACGGTCTTGTGCTCGCACAGGTGCTTGAACGCCAGGGCGCGGAGGATCGGGACGGGATGCTTGCCTTCGTTCTCGCGGTAGAAGTCCGTGATCAGCTCGGCGCGCTCCGCGCTGATCGAAGGAACGGCGTCGACGCTGCGCTGCCTGAGGCGTGCTACGCGGTCGGTCACGACCGAGAGGCTATCCGCGGCCCGGCCCCGTGTCAACGTCGGTGCCGGGCTCGGGCGGCGAATCCCTGTCAGCCGAAATGCCGGCGGATGAAAGGCCACGCCCCGTCCTTGTAGAAGCGGTGGCCGCCCGCACCGGCGTAGAGGCTGCAGTCGTCCGCAGCGCCGGCCGCCGCGTAGATGCGCTGCAGCCGCTCGAACGCCGCCCGCACGTGGGCGATGGGGAAGATGGGATCCTGTTCGCCGGCGATCGCGCGGAACGGGCGGGGGGCGATCAGACCGGCGACATCGTACATCTCGCCCAGGCGCAAAATGCCCGGCACGTAGTTGCAGTCGCAGTGGCGGATCGAGCCGATGCTCGCCCTGAAGGTGCAGAAGTAACACGAGGGGACCGCCACGGCGATGCGCTCGTCGCAGGCGGCGGCGAACAGGGAGACGGTGCCGCCCCCCGAGTTGCCGGTGATTGCGATGCGTCGCGCATCCACGTCGTCGCGCGAGAGGGCCCAGTCGATCAGGCGCGAGATGTCCCACACGCGCTCGCCGATCGGGGTGCGTCCCACCAGCAGCCCGTGCATGAGCCGGGTTCGGCACGATGAGAGGGCGTTGCCGCAGCGGTCGGCCTCGGTGCGGGTTTCGCCGAAGCCTCGCGTCGTGGGCGCGATCGTCACGTATCCCTCGCAGACGGCCTGGCAGGCGATGTCCCGCTCCCCTTCGGCGATCGATCTGCGCTCGTCGTCGTCCGCCGCGATGCCGACGTAGATGTGCGGATGGTTGTGGCCGTGGGGCGTGAGCACCAGGGGTCGCCGGCCGCGAGCCGACTTGGGGAGAAGCAGATAGAAAGGAAGAGGAAGGTCGGGCTCGGTCCAGAGGTGCCACGATTCGCGCACGTACGATCCCATGTCCTCTGCGGCGCGCCGCTCGGCGCGGGGCGCGTGACCGGCGAGGTCGCTCGCCATGGCGTCGACTCCCAGCGCCGCGCGCAGGCGGGGCCGGAATCGCCGGGCCCACGAGCTCCAGTCGCGCCGCGAATCCCCGCGGAACTCGAACTCCGCGGGCGCCGCCGCATAGAGCCGCTCGTAGTGAGCCGCTGCGTCGAACATGGCTGCGACCTCCCGTGTCATGGTCCGCCCAGCATACCCCAGGCGGCTCGACGGGTCACGCGCCGTTGGCCGCGGGGCCGCGGAGGCGCTACACTCTGCGCCATGGCCCTGCGCTTTTCGGCCCTGTCGGCAAGCCTCTGGCTCCTCACTGCGTGCGCGTTTCGGCTGCCGCCCGAGGCCGAGCGTGCCGGTGTCTTCTTCGAGGGGCCTCACACTGCGAACGCCGAGGCGATCGCCGCGCTTCGGGCCGATCCGGACGGCGAGGCCAACGCGGCCTGGTGGGGCTTCGACCCCGATGATTCGACGGCCGCGCTGCAGGCCGCCATCGACTCGAGGGCCCGGCGCGTGCTGGTGCCCGACATGGGCTCGCCGTGGTTCGTGCGTCCGATCGAGCTGCGGGGCAGCCAGGAGATCGTCTTCGAGAGCGGGGTGATCGTCGCGGCCAGGAAGGGCGAGTTTCGCGGCCGCGGCGACGACCTGCTGCATGCCGCCGACGTGAGCAACCTGACGCTCCGCGGCTACGGCGCCACGCTGCGGATGAACAAGGCCGATTACAGCTCGCCGCCGTACCAGGCCGGCGAGTGGCGCCATGCCGTATCCCTGGGCAGCGTGCGGGCGGTGCGGATCCTGGGCCTCCGCATCGAGTCCAGCGGGGGCGACGGCATCTACATCTCGGGCAGCCGCTCGGGCTCCCTCGAGTACAGCGAAGACGTCGTGATCCGCGACGTCGAGCTGGTGG
This sequence comes from uncultured Spirochaetales bacterium, assembly GCA_964552235.1. Classification (GTDB taxonomy): domain Bacteria; phylum Spirochaetota; class Spirochaetia; order SZUA-6; family CAVTHK01; genus CAVTHK01. The sequence goes on from CAZKGO010000112.1 coordinate 8,583, forward strand.
GCCACCACAGGCAGGGCATCAGCGTCGTGTCGGCCCGCAACCTGCTGATCGAGAGGACCGTGATGAGCGACACTCGCGGCACGATGCCGCAGTCGGGAATCGACTTCGAGCCGAACCAGCCGTACCAGAGGCTCGAGGGCTGCATCGTGCGCGACTGCCGGTTCGAGGGCAACGCCGGCGCCGGCATCCTGATCCACCTCGCCAAGCTGGACCGAGGCAGCCCTCCGGTCTCGATCCGGTTCGAAGGCTGCGTGGCGCGGCGCAACACCGTGCAGGTGCTGATCCGCGCGGCGGGGGGCAGCCCCCGGGGCGAGGTGGTGTTCGCCGACTGCCGCGTCGGGTGGCCTCGGTTTATGGGCAGCCGCGGCAGCCTCGAGGTGCGCGTCGAGCAGTGAGCCGACGGGGCCGGGCCGCCCCGGGGACGAGACATTCGGGGCCTCCTCGGGGTAGGGTGGGCCGCGAAAGCGGACGCATCCTCGCGGAGGAGATCGCGTGAACCTTCTGGAAGCCGTCTTTGTCAAGCCGATCGAAGGGCTTCTCTCGTTTCTGTTCGCCGCGTTCGCGGGCGTTACCGGCAGCTACGGCGCGGCGCTGGTCCTGCTGAGCGCAGCCGTGACCGCGCTGATGCTGCCGCTGTACTACCTCGCCGAGCGATGGAAGCTTCAGGAGCAGGCGGCCCAGGGGGCCATGGCGCGCGACCTGGCGAGCATCCGCAGGCACTACAGCGGCCAGAAGCGGTTCTACCTGATCCGCAACGTCTACCGCCTGCACAACTACAAGTCGGTCTACGCGCTGCGGGCTTCGCTGGGGCTGCTGATCCAGATCCCGTTCTTTTTCGCCGCCTACAACTACCTCTCCCACTACACCGGCTGGGCCGGCAGTGCTTTCGGGTTCATCGCAGACCTGGGCCGTCCCGACGGTCTGCTCTGGGGTGTGAACCTGCTCCCGTTCCTCATGACCGCCGTCAACGTGGCCTCGTCGCTGATGTACACCAGGCTCGGCTCGATGCGGGACGCCGTTCAGCTTCTCGGCCTGTCGGTCTTCTTTCTCGTGGTGCTCTACGACCGCCCCGCCGGGCTGCTCGTGTACTGGACCATGAACAACGTGCTGTCGATCCCCAAGAACGCATTGTTCGCCAGGATCCTGCCGGCTCCCCAGGTCGCAGCCGCCGAGGCTGCTCCCCCGTCGGCCTCCCTCGCCGCCACGATCAGGGCTGCCCTCGGGCCGGTCCTCGAGCCGCTGCGAGGACCGGCCAACCGGGACCTGCTGCTGTTCGTCCTGACGGTGACTCTACTCGGCCTGCAGCGCGTCTGGCAGATCCAATTCGACCGCAGCTTCAAGTACGCGATCCTGATCACGGGCCTGATCGCCGCCGTGCTCTCGTGCCTGCTCCTGGTGCGCGCCCTCCGCAGGCCCGCGGACCGGCGGTCGCGACTGCTGTCCGTCGCCCTGCTGTGGCTGCTGTTCGTCGCCCCGGCGTACCTCTTTTTCTTCGCCCGCAGGCAGAACGCCTACGTCTCGAATCCGAACATCAAGCTCGCCACGGTGCTGGTGCTGGACGCCGTCATCTGGGCCGCCGCGCTCGGCCTGGCGGCCCGGGCCGAGGTCCCGAAGACCGACCGGCAGCCGCAGGTCCGCCTGACGCCGCTCTTTGTCGCCGCCCTCGCCTTCGTCCTGGCCTACCTTCTGCTCTTCTCGCCGGCCCTGGTCTACTTTTCCGCGCCGCAGGACGTGGGGATGCGGCTGGTCGAGCTGCTGCTGCGCAACGCTTCGGCCGCCCTGGTGCTGCTGCTCGCGGGGTGGGCCCTCTTCGGACTTCTTGGCCGCCAGGCCCAGATCCGCGCGCTCGAAGCGGCGGTGTCGGTGCTGATGATCGCGCTGGCGTACAACTACCTGTTTCCCGGCGATTACGGCATCCTCGACGAGCTGCGCCTGGAAAAGGACCACCTGCTCGACAGCGCGTCGCTGCCCCGTTTTCTGCTCGACGTCGTCGTGATCGCCATCGCCTGCGCGGCCGCGAGGGCGCTCGTGCGCCGGCGCCCCGCCGTTCTCGCCCCCGCCCTGCTCGTGCTCACGGCCGCGCTGGCCGTGCAGGTGACGGTCAAGGGTCTGAGCACCGACAGGTCGGCCTTCGTCCAGGAGGAGGAGGGCGACAGCCCCGATCTGCCCGCCGAGGCGGCCCGCATTCACAGCTTTTCCAGGGATGGCACCAACATCGTCGTCCTGGTGGCCGACATGTTCAACGGCAACTACATGGGGCGGCTTCTGGCCGAAGATCCCGGCTACCGCTCGAGGCTCGACGGTTTCGTATGGTACCGCAACACCCTCGCGATCTCCTCGACGACGGTCACCTCGATGCCCGCAATGCTGGCGGGCTGGCGGTACGCTCCCGAAGCGATGAACGCCATGTCCGGCACGGGCCGGCAGAAGTACGAGCGGGCGCTGCGGGAGCTCCTGGACGCGGCGACTGCAAAGGGCCACGATGTCTCGCTCGTCGACCCTCTGTACCTCGACATGGCGAGGATCAGTGCGGAGGCGTACCAGGGGAGGCTCGCCTTGAGCCGCTCTCCCAGCTACGTCGGCTACTGGAGGCGGCAACGGGGGATCGCGGCGGCCGCCGAGGACGGCTCGGCCAAGAACCGGCTCCTCGCCATGGTGGCGGTGTTCCAGTCGACGCCGTTCATGCTCAAGGCCGCCGTCTACGACAGCGGCAGCTGGCTGATCTTCAGGCGATCGTACCAGTTCCGCAAGATGGCGAGGAACGCCATCAAGAGCTACGCGTACCTTGACCTGCTGCCCGAGATGTCGAGCGCGGGGAGCTCGGCCGGCACCTTCAAGCTGATCCACACCCAGCTCACCCACGAGCCCTTTGGCGTGACGCGCGCCGGCGCCATCATCGACGACGAGTTCCCCGACCCGGATACGCGCAGCTTTGTCGACGGAACGAGCGCCTACTACAGCGCGAAAAAGATGGTCGACTTCCTCCTGGCGTGGACGGACTGGATGAAGGCCGAAGGGGTCTACGACAACACCATGATCGTCATGGTGTCGGACCACGGCAACAACGCCATGGACAACGGGCTCGAGCTTCCGCCCGGCCTCGACAACCTGCTCACGCGATGGGAGATCTCCAAGGCCAACGCCCTGCTGCTGGTCAAGCGGTTCGCCGCTGCCGGCCCTCTGCAGACCGACGGCCGGTTTCTCAGCAACGCCGACATGGCCGCCATCGTGGCGAGCGCGCTCGGGAGCCCGACTGCCGCGGGCGAGGACCTCACTCAGGGGCCCGCGCGGCCGGGGCGCGTGCTCACCTACTCCCGCTACTACGGCAACTGGAGCAGCTTCATGGTCGAAAAGCGGGCCAACCTCAGCGTCTACGAAGTCAGGGACGACATGTACGTGCCGCAGAACTGGAGCAAGCGCTAGCCTCGCATCGCGGCCGCTCACCGCGGCGCGCCGATGACGTTGCGCCCGGCGAGACCAAAGTGCGGCGCTGCGGCGAGCATGTGGATGTCGCCGCTGAAGATCTCCGTCATCGCCTGACTGCGTGCCGTCGCCAGATGAATCATGTCGCCGGTTCTCACGAATACCGAAGCGGGCAGCTGCCGGTACGACGCAGCGACAGCCGAGATGATCGCGTCGGTAAGGGGAATCCAGGTCCAGAGCCCCTGTTCCTCGTCCAGGTCGAGCTGGCGCAGAACGATTTCCAGTTGCTCGCGTGAGAGAATCTCCTCGCGGAGCTTGCGATGGAGCGCAGCGTGCAGCTCCATCCTCCCGTAGATCGAGCAGGCGATGCGCTCGCGCTCGGCCGCGAGGGCGCGCACCTCCTCAGACCCCGATTCTTCCACGTAGCACTTGGCCAGATACCCCGTATCGAAGTAGGTCACAAGCGATCGCGGTCGTCAGACACGGCGGTCGAGCTGTCGCCGGGCACCGACGAGAGAGCGGCAAACTCCGGCAGAAGGCGGCGCGCACTGAACGGAGTCCCCCCATCGTGACCTTGGTGGGGCACGAGCGACGCCACAGGACGGCCCCGGTCCGTGATCACGATGCGACCCTGGGCCGCGACCTGCCTGACCCATTCGCCCGTGCGCAGATGGAGCTCGCGAATACTCACGCGCCTCATGTGCACAATGTGACACATTTGTAGCCGCACGTCAACTCGAGCCGCGTCTTCGGGCCGGTCAGGGCCGCCGGTACCAGGGCAGCTCCGTCATCCTCAGGTTCGTGCAGCCGTAGGGGATCAGCTCGAGGTCGGTCTCCTCGCCCTCGAGGCGCTCAGGCGGAAGCGGGCTCCGCGGCGGCGGCGCGGCTGCACCGTGCTCCAGCCCCCACCCGGCCACGCGGCGGCCGCGGGCGCGGGCGACGATCGGTGCGCCGCCGGGGGAGAACGGGCGATCGCCGACGTCGCGGCTCTCGAACCGGATGCCGGACAGAGGCCGCTCGGCGGCCACGGCCAGCGCATAGTTCCACGCGCTCTCCGGCCGCACCTCCCAGTCTCCGTGCGGAAGCTCGCGCCCCGGCAGGTCGGCGTTGATGCGCTGCCAGCGCTCCGGAACACGCAGCGCGTACACCAGCGGCCCGCGGGCGAGCGTCACGCTGTCGTTGAAGCGCCGCTCGAGCACCGGCTCGCTTCCGAGCTCGAGCACGATCTCGGCGCGCCGCTGCCACAGACGGCGCAGGACCGCAAACGCTCCCGCCCGCGAGCCCAGAAACGGCGCGCCGTCGACCGTCAGGCGCGGTCGGTCGCACCACCCGGGGATGCGGAGGCTCAGCGCGAAGTCGACAGCTCGTGCGGTTTCTACGGTGATGCGCACCGTGTCGTCGAACGGGTAACTGGTGTCGACGCGGACCGTCACCGGCACTCCGCCGCACGCTGCGCGCACTACGCACGGCGCATAGGCGACGGCCGCCAGCCCGCGGCGGTCGCTGCCGCGCATCCAGAGGCTCGAGACGAACTTGGGCCAGCCCTGGTGCATGTTGGCCGTGCAGCAGCCGTAGTTCGGCTCGAGGCCGAAGATGTTCGAGTCGGCCTTGTTGTTGGTGTAGACGCGGTCCTCGGTCACGGCGCAGATCGCCTGGTTGGCCTGCTGGTCGTACTGGTGGGCCCACATGTCAGGGCTCAAGGTCGCGGGCAGGGCGTTGAACGCGATGCGCTCGAGGCGATCGGCGTACGCGGCGTCGCCGGTGACCGAAGCCAGGTGCTCGAGCGAGAACATGTACTCGACCACGGCGCACAGCTCCGTGCCCTGGCTCGGCATGCGGCCCGCGACGTGCTCGTCGCCCGTGAACAGCCCCGTCGCCTGCCCGTGCCAGCGGTCGAGCGTTTCGATGATGCGGGCCGACATCCGCCTGTCGGCCTCCTCTCCGCTCACCAGCGCCCACAGCGCCGGGTACTTGACCGCCATGGCGTTGTTGACCACGTGCGAGGCGAGGACGCACTCCTCGCGCCTGCGCTTGTCGAGGTACGGGTAGTCAGCAAAGAGAGCGCTCCAGTCGTAGCCCTGGTCGTACAGCTTGCGCGCCAGGGCGAGCAGCCAGGCCTCGCCCGTGCGCTCGTGAAGCCACAGGACCGACAGCAGGCAGTCGCCCCAGCGGTACTGCGCCCACTTGCGCAGCGGCTCGGAGTCGAGGAGCGCGTCGAGGCGGCGGAGGAATCGGCTCATCGCCTCGATCACCCGGCCGTCGCCTTGGACTTCGTGGTACTGGGTGAGCGCCTTGAGCGTCACGAACACGGGCCACGGGTCGTAGCGGTAGCCGTACCTGGCGTCGAGCTCGGGTCCGAGCCAGCCGTCGGGAGCCTGGCGCGCGAGGATCTCGTCGACCCAGTGGCGCACCCGTCCCTTGAGCGTCGCGTCGTCCAGCAGATAGGCCAGGGGAAGGGCGCCGTCGAGCCAGTAGGGCCCCCTCTCCCAGCCTTCGGCGTCGCCCCCGATCCACCCCGAGCGCGCCACGTCGGGCCAGAACTCGTCGAGGTGACCCGACAGCCCGTCGCGCTGGATCTCCAGCTGCCGCCGCAGCCAGCCCTGGGGCGTGACGGCTCCCAGCGGAAGAAGCGAGAAGACGCGCGGGTGGACGGTCATGGGATTCCTCCGTGCGGTGCAGCCTACACGCCGGCGGGTCCGAGCGCAACGGTTGTCGAGCCGGCGGGCTGTCGGCGTTTGCAGCGACAGCGCGGGTGTGCCAACATGGCG
>CAZKGO010000113.1:0-14732 GCA_964552235.1 uncultured Spirochaetales bacterium
GCCCGAGCTGGCTGCCGCGGCCGGCGCGGCCGCCGCGCCCCGTTCGGCAAGGCCGGCCCGCCGGGCCGGGACCACGCGGCGGCGACCGTCCGCCCCTGCGCCGCGGGGGCGGCGGAAGCGCAAGGGCTAGCTGCGCAGAGAGGTAGTACCATGTTCGGCAGACTGGGTCCGGTCGAGCTGCTGCTGATCCTGGCCGTCATCCTCCTGATCTTCGGCCCGAAGCGGCTGCCCGAGATCGGCAGCGCCATCGCCAAGGCCATCCGGAGCTTCAGGGAGGGACTGAAAAAGAACGAAGGCCACGGCGGCTCCACGACGCAGGCCGGCGACGACAGCGACCAGACCGGCGGTGATCCGCCTCGGCCAGCGTGAACCGGCGCGACAGCGGGCGTACGCTCACCTACGCCGAGCACCTCGGCGAGCTGCGGCGCAGGCTGCTGCTGAGCGCCCTGGCGGTCGTGGCCACCTCGGCGGCGGCCTACGCGTTTCGCGGGACGCTGGTGGACCTCGCGCGCAGGCCGGTGGCCGACGTCCCGTTCGTGTTCCTCGATCCGCCGGAGCTGTTCCTCGCCAACGTCAGGATCGCGGTGGCGGCCGGGGTGGTCGCGGCCGCGCCCTTTGTGTTCTTCCAGGCCTGGATGTTCGTGCGGCCGGGCCTCAAGCGCGGCGAGCGCCTCGTCGTCGGGTTCGCCATCGTCTCCGGCAGCCTGTTCTTCGCGGCCGGGGCCCTGTTCGGCTACCTCGTCGTGCTTCCGATGACCCTGCGCTTCTTCCTGCAGTACGAGACCGGGGCGATCCGGGCTTCGCTCTCCTTTGGCCGCTACGTCGGCTTCCTCACCTCGCTGCTGCTGGCCTTCGGCGCGGCCTTCGAGCTGCCGCTCCTCGTCCTGGTGCTGGCCCGCCTGGGCATCGTCGACGCCGCGCAGCTCGCCCGCTCGCGCAAGTACGCCGTCCTCGCGATCCTCGTGGTCGCCGCGGTCCTGACTCCCCCGGACGTCGTGTCGCAGGTCCTGCTCGCCGGCCCGATGCTCGTGCTCTACGAGATCAGCATCCTCCTGGCCCGCCTGGCGCGCCGGCGGCCCCCTGGGCAGGCGTGAGCCTCACCGCCCGGCCTTGAGCCGCCTCCAGATCGCCTGGGCGGTCTCCGCGTCTGCCTCGCGCACCACCGGCAGCACCGTGAGCGCCTGCGGGTCGAGCCTGCGCGCGAGCACGTCGAGGTCGTCGGGCCGCACGTCGCCCCAGATGATGAGCGGCTTGCGGGCCTGGATGCGCCGGTAGACCGGGAGCAGGTCCTCCGCCGACGGCCCCCCGAAGTCCAGGTGAAGCTCGATCGCCGCGAGCCTCGTGGCAGCGAGTTCCTCGACCGGGATCAGGCCCGTCGGGTGCAGGTGCATGATCACGGTGTCGAACCGGCGCGCGATCTCCTCGACGTGCGGGAGGACGAAATCGGCGAACAGCGGCGGTGAGAGCAGCGCGAGGGAATCCTCCTGCAGCCAGACCCCGCGCCCGGGCATCCAGACGTTGTAGAAGTAGGAGCCGACTCCGCCGTGGAAAGCCGGGATCTCGGCGAGCTGGGCGCGGGCAAAGCCGGTCCAGAGAGCCGCCACCCGGGCCGCGATGCTCCGCATGGCTGCGGGATCGTCCATCAGCCGCAGGACGAACTCCTGCGCGCCGTGCAGGCCGGCGAGCACGTCGCCTACCCCGCGCATCAGCGTCGTGGCGAGCGGGACGGCGCCGCCGTATCGCCGGCGCAGCGCCCGCAGGAACTCCACGGCCTTGCGGGCCCAGGGACCGTCGGCGTCCGGGGGCAGATCCGCGGGCGCCGGCTGGCTGCCGCGGGCAAGCGCCCGTGCCGAGCCCGTCTCGTGATCGGCCGTCACCTCGCAGCCCGCCACCGCCTCGACCCAAGGCACGCCCCAGAAAGCCGCGCCGCTCCAGATCGTCTCGCCCCCCGCCTCCTCGTGCTGCCGTCGCAGGCGTTCGTAGTCGGGCAGAAAGGCCGGGGGATCGAGCGCCTCGGGGCGGAACGGTCCCGAAGGGATGGCCCCGGCGGCCGCGTAGCGCTTCCACGGGTAGTAGCTGCCCCAGAAGAAGCCGACGATCGGCCCGTCGGCGTTGCTCATGGCGTAGAAACGTCGAAACGCCTCCACGCGCTCTTCGACGGTGAATCGTTCCATCATGCTCCCGGGTTGCCGCTGATGCGACCACAATCGCCGGAGTCGAGAGGGGTTCGAACTGGAGGAGAAGCGGCCGACGCGGGGATCGGGCGCGTGACCTCGGCCCGGCGGCAGCCGGGGCAGGGTCGGGCTATCCGTTGATGGTGCGGCCGGCCTCCGCCGCGCAGGCGGAGGCCTCACTGCCGCAGGGCGAGACTACCAGCGGTTCCCGCCGCCGCCGCCGCCGCCCCTGCGTCCGCCGCCGCCGCCACCGCGGTCTTCGCGCGGCTTGCTCATGTTGACCGTGATGGTCCGGCCCTGGTGCTGGGTGCCATTGAGCGCCTGGATGGCGTTCTCGGCTTCCTGCTGGGTGCCCATCTCGACAAAGCCGAAGCCGCGAGACTGGTCGGTGAACTTGTCCTTGATCACCACCGCGGACTCCACGGTCCCGTGGGCCGTGAAGAGCTCGCGCAGCTGATCGTCCGTCACCGAAAAGGACAGACCACCGACATACAGCTTCTTGTTCATTTCTCCTCCTCTGGGAGTACCTGCCTCACTGCGTTATTGACACTTGGGCAAAGGAGCCGGGGCCGCCGGCGGGGCAGAACGCGGTTGTCGGCTGCTGCGGTCTGATGGGGGATTCCTTCGGTGGGCGCCAGTACGAAGTGACAGCGTTTTATCCGACGTTGGTTTCCGGCTCCGACAAGCCGGGCAACAAAATTGCCTGCTGAGAATACCCGATTTCGCGGGTCAGCGTCAACTCCCCTTCCCGGGACCCCCGGGGCCGCCGGGACGGGGCGATCGGACCTGCGGCGAGCCCGCCCGCCGCTGCACCGCCCCGGGCGAGCCCGCCCGCCGCCTGATGGCCCGCCCGATCGGGAAGGGCAGGTAGAGCAGCAGGAACACCACGAGCCCCATCGCCTCCAGGCCGATGATGTAGCGCGGCGAGGGTCCGAACATGTCGGCAAAGACGTCGATCACCGACCCCGTCGGAGGCGGGTACCCGATCATGAAGTAGTTGGCCGCTTCGTACGGCGGCACGATCGCGAGGGCCAGGTTGACGAAGTAGACGATCGCCATGGCGACGTTGGTCATGAGGAACCCGCGCACAAACGAGCCGAACGTCAGGCTCATTTTTCTCGCGGCGATCATGTAGATCGCGCTCACGCAGATGAGCCCGTGGGAGATGAAGAAGGCGAAGGCCTTGAACTCGAAAAAGCCGTGCTGCCCGATGTCGGGCGCCAGGAGAGCCTGCACCGCGCCGCCCAGGCCCCAAAAGTAGATGATCTCGAACAGGTACTGCCGCCGGCGGCCCGGCTGCAGGGTGAAGAGAAAGGGGATCAGTACGATCGCCAGGCCGCACATGTGCAGCATGAAGCTGTTGGTGATGGAAAACGCCCCGAGCGAGAACCAGTACCAGTGGTAGATGTATTCGTTGGCCCAGAGCACCGCAGCGACGACCGCCCCGAAGGCGGCGATCTCGGTCTCGCTGCGCCGGCCTCGGAAGCGCAGCGCCACGGCGACGCAGACCGCAGTCACGACTGCGAGGCCGACCAGGTGCTGGGCGCTCAAGTGGACGAAGGTCCGGCTGCGCGCGCCGTCGCAGACCTGCGCCCGCCGCGCCGCGCTCTCGACAGGCCGGCCTCCGTTGACCCGGGCGATCGCGCTGACGCTCCACTCGCCGTCGAAGGGCAGCTCGAGACGGGCCGAGTAGGCGGCCAGCGGCCTCACCTGCGTGCCGCGGTAGCGGATGGCGGCCCGCGTGGCGTCGACCGTGGTGGTGCCTCCGTTGGTGTGCCTGGCCACGACCTCGATCCGTTCGATCCCGTCGGCGGACCACGCGTCGCCCTCCACGGTGAGCACCCGCGGGTAGCGGAGGCCCGAGGCGGGGTTGTGCACCCGCGCGCCCGCCGGCGTCGCCAGGCGGATCGAGAAGCCGACGTCGGTGGCCAGGAGCGCCGCCACGTAGGCCGCCAGCAGCAACCGCAGGCGTGTCACGGCTTTGCCTCCCCGGCGCGAATCGAGCGCAGCTCGGCCGCGGCCTTTTCATAGGAGCTCCTGTCGATCGTCCGGCCGACGATCCTGGCCGCAGCTTTGGCCACCACCTGTTCCCACAGCGCGACGTCCTGCGGCGCCGGCTGCGTGATTTTGAGGCCGTGCGACTTCATCACCTCGACGGCCTGCAGCTCGTTCTCGCGGTTGGCCGCGTTCATGTCGCCGCCGATCTCGCGGGCGGCTTTCAGCAGCGCGGGCCGCAGGTCGGCGGGGAGCTGCTGCCACGCGCTGCGGGTCAGCACGAGGCCGCCGTACAGGGGCGACCACTTGAGATCCATCATGTTCGGCACCAGGGCGAACCACTGGTAGGCCGCGGCGGCGATCGGGCTGACGCAGGCGGCGTCGATCATGCCGCTCTGCAGCGCGATCAGCACGTCCGTGGCCTTGAGCGGAACCACCTGAAAGCCGAGCGATCTCCAGGTCGCGAGCTCGTCGGAGTCGGCGCCTTCCCACAGCCAGAGCCTGATCGCCTTCAGGTCATCGGGCCTGGACACCGGCCTGCGCGCGTAGTAGTAGACCCACCCCGAGGTGGACCAGGCCACGAGCTTGTAGCCGCTCGCCTCGATCCCCCTGTCGAAATCGGGGCTCATGCGCTCGAGCAGGAGGTCGATCTCCTCGTCGGTGCGCACCAGGAGCGGGAAGCCGACGCTGAGCACCGGAGGGTGGATCCTGCCGATCCCGACCGCGGTCATGGCCGCCCCTTGCAGCTGGCCGATGCGCATCTTGCGGATCATGTCCGGCTCATCGCCGACGATGCCGCCGGGGTAGGTCACGATCCGGACCCTGCCTCCGGAAAGGCGGGACCATTCCGCCGTGATTCTCCTGAGCGTCGTGTCCCACGAGGAGCCGACGGGCGCGAGGCTGCCGACCTTGATTGTCTGGGCCAGTGCAGCCCGGCCGCCGAGGCTCACCGCCAAGGCGAGGGCGACGGCGGCGGCGCGGCTGCGGAACGGTATTCCTGCTGTGCGCACGGTCACTCCCTTCCGCATGCGGGCCCGAGTGTAGGGCGCCGGCGGTATGCAGCGCAAGGCGCCGCCCCCCCGCACCGCGCTATCGGACGGCCGCGCCCCGGCGCCGCAGCAGCGTCTCCTGCACGTTCCTCGCGTGGAACCAGGCGCCTCCGAGACCGAGGGCCGCGATCACGAGCGCAGCCGGAGCGAGGGCCACGGTCTCGGCTATCAGCCCGATGAGCAGCGGAGCCCCCGCCACCCCGATGTCGGTTACCAGGCGCCAGAGCCCGAGGAACACCTCGGGGTCGGACCCCGTGGCAAAGTCCGCGGCGAGGGTCATGTTGATTCCGCTGCCGAGGCCGTTGCCGATGCCGGCGATCACGCCGACCAGGAGGAACCAGCCAAAGCTGCCGGCAAGCGGAACCAGGGCCAGGCCCACAGCCAGGACGATCATGCAGCTCAGCGCCGACCACCGCCGCCCGAGCCGGTCGCTGAGAGCGCCCGCGGGGTAGAACATCAGGGTGTCGACCGCGGAGGACAGGCCGACGGCGAGCCCGATGGCCGAGGTCTCCAGACCGATGCTCTGCCCCCACAGGGGAAAGATCAGGCCCCGGCCGGCCCGCACGAGGCTGAGGATCACCATCGAGAGGCCGGCCGTGGCGAAGACGCGCCTCTTGGCCGCGAACACCCTGCGCAGGGTCGAAAGGTCGGCAGCCGGACGCCCCTGCCCATTCGCCGCCGCGACCTTGGTGACCTTGCCCTCGAAGAGGCTGAAGCACAGCAGCGAAGCGAAGGCGAGGCCCGCGGTGCCGTAGAAGATCCAGCGGAAGCCCACGGCTTCGGCCAGGTATCCGCCGGCCACCGGGCCGGCGAGCTGGCCGATGCGCATCACCCCGCCGGCGGTGGCCAGGCCCCTTCCGCGCAGCTCGACCCGCAGGGTGTTCCTGAGGAACGAGAGACGGCCGAGGAACCAGAACGAGGCTGCCGCGTGGGCGAGGAAGATGCCGATCCCCGCGACGGCCAGGTGACCGGCGACGGCGATCAACGCCGCCGCGAGCACCATCACGACTCCGCTCACCACCAGCGTGCGCCGCTCGCCGTAGCGGGCGGTAACGAAGCCGCTCGGCAGGTCGAACACCAGGACGCCCGCGGTGCCGATCCCGATCACGGTTGCGGCCAGGCCGACGCTTGCCCCGAGCTCCTGCAGGAACAGGGGCAGGAAGGTGCTCATGGCAGCGCTGCCGGTCGACAGCAGCATCGCGGGCGCGTAGACGGGCAGGGCGAGGGAGGCGAGTGTGGTGCCGCCTGCATCCTGGTCGGCGGCAGTCGCTGCGGTGTCGTGCATTCTCACCTGCGGAGCGCAGCACGCGGCGATCCGCCGCGTGCTGCAGCGGCGGCATTATTTCACAGGCTTCGACTTCGGTCCAGAAGCCCCGCGGGGCCGGCCCCCGCCGCGGTCTGGGAGCGCGGGGTCTTCGGGCCAGCGGTGCTTCGGGTAGCGGGCCCGCATGGCTGGACGGATCCGCGGGTAGGCGGTGCGCCAGAAGCTGGCCAGGTCCCGCGTGATCTGCAGCGTGCGGTCGGCGGGCGACAGCAGCCGGAAGACCAGCGGCCTGCCGCAGACCAGGGGCGAGGCCGCAAGCCCGAAGGCGTCCTGGATGCGGACCGCGACGTACGGCTCGCCCTCGCCGTAGACGATCGGGCGGCGCGCCCCGGACGGCAGCACCAGCGTCTCGGGCGCCTCCCGCGCGAGGGCTGCCGCGGCCCTCGGCCCCAACCGCGCGCGCAGGGCGCGATCGAGGCTGCCGGCGTCGATGCCGCCGTCGGCCCGGGCGAACGGAACGAGCCACTCCTCGACTCCGTCCAGGAGCGCCTCCTCGCCAAAGTCGGGCAGGGCGCTCACGCGGCCGCCGGCGGCCTGCACCCGTGCGAGCAGGCTCAGGCCGCGCCGCGACCAGGGCAGAGCCGCGAGCCCCGCCTCGCGCACCCTGGATGCGAGCGAGGCGGCGAGGGCGCGGGCGTCGGGGCGGGCGACCGGACGGTCGGCCAACACGACCGCTCCGACGCGGCGCAGGCGGCGGGCGCGCGGACTGAAGCCTTCCCACGTGATCTCATCCCTCTCCTCGACCAGGTGCGCGAGAACCTCCTCCGCCTCTTCGCGCGACACCGGCGCAGCGAGGGCGATCGTGCCGGTCGCTTCGCCGGCGTCGGCTTCGACGGCGACGACCAGGGCTTGCTCCGCCAGCGCCCCGCGCAGCCGGGCGACCCGGCCCGACGGCAGGCGGAAGAGGCCGCACTCGATGCGCTGCGCCAGGCGGTCGGGAAAAGCGGCGAGCAGCAGCGGCCCGCAGTCGTCGCCCGAGGGCAGGGAGCGGCCGCCTCCGGCGGCTGACGCCAGGTGCCGGTACTCCCGGATCGCCTGGGCGTAGGCCGCAGGCGGCCGGTCCGCGGCGAGCGCCCTGCGCAGCTCCTGGAGCCGGAGCCTGAAGTCCGCGTCCTCCCTCAGGCTCGAGTCGTCGCGCGCCGACAGCAGCGCGGCGCAGGCGCAGGCCAGCGGCGCCGCGCCGCTGCGCACGCCCTGCTCGACGACGGCGCCCAGGCGCGGCTCCAGCCCGGTGGCTGCGATGGCCCTTCCGCGCTCGGTCGGCCGCAGGCGGGCGTCGACGGCGCCGAGGCTGCGCAGGAGCTCGGCTGCCGCCTGCCAGAGCGCGGGCGGAGGCGGGTCGAGAAACGGCAGATCGCCGGGCTCGCGGGCGCCCCAGAGGGCCGCGGCGAGCACCGCGCCGGAGATCTCGGCCCGAAGGATCTCGGGCGGGGTCTCGGCTGCCAGGCGCTCGCCGCGGGCCCAGCAGCGCACGCACAGCCCCGGCCCCAGGCGCCCGGCCCGGCCCCGCCTCTGGTCGGCCGAGGCCGCGCTCACCCTCTCGGTGACGAGCCGGTTCATGCCGCTGCGGGGGTGGAAGCGGGAGAGCCTCACGAATCCCGAATCCACCACGGCCCGCACGCCGGGCACGGTGAGGCTCGTCTCGGCGACGTTGGTGGCCAGCACGATGCGCGGCGGGCGGCCCTCGCGCGGCGCGATCACCTCGCGCTGCTGCTCCAGCGACATCATTCCGTGGAGGCGGGCGATCCCGGCTCGGAGGTCGGCCCGTTCGAGCTCAGCCTGCACCTGCCGCATCTCGCGCGCGCCTGCCAGGAAGACCAGCACGTCGCCGCCGGTCTCGGCCAGAGCCTCCTGCGCGCTTCGGGCGATCGAGGCCGCGTCGAAGCCGGCGCCGCACGGCTCGTGGCGCGTGCTCACCGGGTGGGCGCTGCCGGGCACCGCGAGCGACGGGCAGCCGACGAACGCGGCGACCCGCTCGGCGTCCAGCGTGGCGGACATCAGGAGCAGCCGCAGGTCGGGACGCATCCGGCGCGCCTCCAGCAGCATCGCCAGGGCGAGGTCGGCGGCAACCGAGCGCTCGTGGAACTCGTCCAGGACCACGAGCGCGATGCCCTCGAGCCCCGAGTCGGCGAGGAGGCGGCGGACGAACAGCCCCTCGGTCACCACCTCGATGCGCGTCTGCGGGCCGGCGCACCTCTGGAGGCGCACCGCGTAGCCGGCGGTGGCGCCGAGCCGTTCGCCGAGCAGTTCGGCGATCCTGGCCGCAGCGGCCACGGCAGCGATGCGCCGCGGCTCGAGCACCAGCATGCCCGAGCCCGCGAGAAACGGCGCGCGCAGCAACGCCGGCGGAACCAGCGTGGTCTTGCCGGCCCCGGGGGCGGCCTGGAGCACGAGCGCCCCCTCGGACGCGAGGGCCGCCTCGATGCGGTGCAGGTGGGGCGTGATCGGCAGAACCGGCTTCACGCTGCGCCGTCCGTCCGTTGGCGGCCCTCGCGCACCAGGAAGAGGCACCAGGCCGCGGCCGCAGCGCTCAGGGCGAGGGAGCCGCGCAGCACCACGGCGAATCCGAGGCGCGCGACGATCAGGACCGCGAGCAGCGGAAAGACCGACCGGGCGCTGAGGAGCAGGTTGGCGATCGTGATGTGCGGGAGGCGGTGCCCGTGCGGGCAGGTCTCGAGGACCATGTTGAGGTTCGCCACGTTGCTGGCGCCGCCAAAGAGGCCCACCACCAGGTAGGCCGCGGCGCAGCCTGCAGGTCCCGGCACGTGCAGCACGATGGCGATCGCGAGCGCCTGCAGCGCCGCTTCGACCGTGACTCCGACGCGGTGCCCCCTGCGGTCGCCGATCCAGCCAAAGGCCACGTTGGAGATCGCGGCGCCCGCCGACATCAGCACCCCCAGCGTGACCACCTGCGCCGCGGGCAGCGACCCGCCCTGGCTTGAGGTGTAGTGAACGGCCACGAACGGCAGGATGCAGAACCCCGCCGTGGTGAGCATGCGGCCCGCGAGAAAGCGGCGGAAGCTGCGGTCGGCGAGGCTCAGCCTGAACCAGCGGGCCATGTCGGCCGGCGTCAGCCCGGGGTGGCCCTCGCCGCGATCGCCCTCAGGGTCTTCGATCAGGCTGAAGGCGAGGATCGAGACGCCGCCGAAGAGGGACGCGGCCAGGTAGAGAATGGCGAACGAAGAAAGGCGTCCCTCCAGCGACAGCAGCCTGCCCGCGGCCGGCAGCCGCGGGGCCAGGAGGGCGACGACCCCGATGGCGGCCACCAATGGGAGGATGGCCGCGAAGCGCCACCCGATGAGCCGTCGCTGCCGCCCGATCGGCGACGAGAAGAGCATGCTGCCGAGGACCTGCGGCGCCATGGTCATCACGATCTCGATGGCCGTGATCGCCCCGATCATGGCGGTCGATGCCCCATGGCGCTGCAGCAGGACCACGAGCGCGGTCGACGAGGTGATCAGGCCGCCGAAGGCGCCCCAGAGGCCCTCGCCGACGCCGTGGCTGGCGACGTTGCGCCCGGTGTCCGGCTTGACGGTCATGGGCTCATTCGACCACATCGGGGTCGGCGTGTCACGCTGCCGCCCCCGCGTGCGACGCGCGGCTTGAGCCGTCCGGCCGGCGGGTATAGGCTCCCGGGGAATGAATGGACAGGGTGCCGGGGGCGGCGCGCGGCGCCCCTCGGCCGCGACCTTTGCGTCGCTGCGCCTACGCGACTTCCGGCTGCTTCTGGTCGGGAGCACGCTCTCGAACGCCGCGCAGTGGATCCAGCAGGTCACCCTCGGCTGGCTCGTCTACGACCTGACCTCTTCGGGCACCATGCTCGGCTCGGTCAACCTCGTGCGCTCCGTGGCCACGGTCGGGCTGGCGCCGGCCGCGGGCCTGGCCGTCGACCGGCTGGGACGGCGGGCGCTGATGCTCGGCGTGACCAGCTGGCTGTTCGTCCTGAGCGTTGCGATGGGCGCGGGCCTGCTCTCCGGCCCCCCGCGGATCTGGTGGCTCTTCGCCTTCAGCTTTCTCGCAGGCGTCGGCCAGGCCGTCGACGTGCCGCTGCGGCAGACCGTCGTCTTCTCGCTGGTGCCGCGGCAGCTCGCGCCCAACGCCGTCGCCCTCGTGCAGACCGGCTGGGCGGTGATGCGCTCGCTCGGTCCCGCCCTCGGCGGCTTTCTCATCCTGTGGTTCGGCCCGGGCGGCAACTTTCTCGTCCAGGCCTCGGCCTACGCCCTGATCGCCATCACCATCGTGCGGATCCGCCTTCCCGCAGTGAGCGTCGAGACCGGCCGCTCATCGAAGCTCGCCGACCTGGGCGCAGGCCTGCGCTTTGTCATGGCCGAGCGCGGGACCCGGGCCTTCGTGATGATGGGTTGGATCCTGCCGCTGCTCATCATCCCCAACTTCTCGGCCCTCCCGCCGATCTACGCCAAGGACATCTTCAACGGCGGCCCGGATGTTCTCGGCATCCTCGTGTCCTCGGTTGGCGTCGGCGGGATCGCAGGCGGCATCGTCAGCGCCTCCCTCGACCGCTTCGAGCGGCGCGGCGTCCTGCAGCTGGCGGCCCTGCTCGCCACGAGCCTGTCGCTGATCGCCTTCACTTTCTGCCGCAGCCTGCCTCCCGCCCTCCTGACGCTGGCCTGCGCGGGATTCTGCGAGATGATCTACCTGACGACCAACCAGACGCTCCTGCAGCTGTCGATCCCCGACGCGATGCGCGGGCGGGTGATGGGGATCGTGGCCCTGAACAACGGCCTGTGGCCGGTGGGGGCGGTGATCGCCGGCGTGGGCGCCGACCTGATCGGCCCTCGGGCTGTGACGGTCGTTCTCGGGGCCGTCGCGGCCGCGGTCTCCGTGGCCGTGTACTTCGGCTCGTCGACGGTGCGCGAGCACCGCATGAGCAGCGCCATGGGAGGCGAGGGCTGAGAGTGCGCGGCTGCCGCAGGCCGGCGCTGCAGAAAGATCCCGAAGGCGGAGGCGGACATGTGCGACACGATGGTGGTGACCCCCGAAGCGAGCGCCGACGGCGTGATGCTCTTCGGCAAGAACTCCGACCGCGCGCCCAACGAGGCGCAGCATCTCGCAGTCGTGCCCGCGGCGGACCACGGCTCGGGCAGCAAGGTGATGTGCACCTACATCAAGATCGACCAGGTCGCCCACACCCACGCCGTCCTCCTGTCCAAGCCGTTCTGGATCTGGGGGGCGGAGATGGGAGTCAACGAGCACGGGCTGGCCATCGGAAACGAGGCGGTGTTCACCCGCACCGCCTACGAGAAGGCCGAAGGGCTCATCGGCATGGACCTGCTGCGCCTCGCCCTCGAGCGTGCCTCCGACGCCCGGGCTGCGGTGGAGGCGATCACTGCGCTGTTGGCCCGCCACGGGCAGGGAGGCAGCTGCGGCTACCTGCGCAGCTTCCGCTATCACAACAGCTTCCTGATGGCCGACCCCCGCGAGGCCTGGGTTCTGGAGACCTCGGGCCGCCACTGGGCAGCGCGGCGCGTCAAGGGCATCTACACGATCTCCAACGGCATCACGATCGAAGACGAGTGGGACGCCTCTTCGCCGGACCTGGTGAGCGAGGCGGTCCGCAGGGGCTGGTGCCGCAGGCGGGCAGACTTCAGCTTTGCCCGCTGCTATTCGGACCGGCTGCGCACGGGCCTCTGCGATGCCCCCGGCCGCGCGGCGCGCTCCCGCTCGCTGCTGGCAGCCGTGGCCGGGCGTGCGGCCGTCACCGACGTGATGGCGGTGCTGCGGGACCACGGCGGCTCGCCCCGCCGGCCCTGGCCTCCGGACCGGCGCCTCGTCGGCGCCACGCTGTGCATGCACGCCTCGGCCGGCCCCGTGCGCGGCAGCCAGACGGCGGGCTCGCTCGCCTGCCGGCTGCCGGCCGGCCGGCCGACCTGCTTTGCCACGGGCACGGCCGCGCCCTGCCTGAGCGTCTTCAAGCCGCTGTGGATCGATGCCGGGGTGCCGGATCTCGGGCCGCAGCCGTCCGGTACCTACAGCGAAGCGGCGCTGTACGGGCGCCAGGAGCGCTTCAACAGGCTCGTGCTGCGCGACTATCAGAGCCGGTCGCCGGTGTGCCGGGACGAGCAGGAGGCCCTCGAGCGCCGGTTCGTCGCCGGTGCTCTCGAGCTCGCCGGCCGCGGCCGCGAGGAGCGCCTGCGGTTCGCGCAGAAGTGCTTTGCCGACGCCGACGCTGCCCTGCGCCTCTGGACCGAGCGGGCGGCGGCCCTGCCGGTCCGCAGGCGGCCGGCCGCTCTGTACGCCGCCGCCTGGAGGGCCTTTGACCGCCAGGCCGGCATGCCGATGTAGCGCGCGCCCGCCCTTGACGAGGCCGGCTGAGGCGGCGATCATTCCTCGCGCGATCGCGCAGGGGAGGGCAAGGATGAGCGGTTTACCGGCGCAGGTGCGCAGCGATCTCGTCAAGGCGCAGGCGATCGAGATCACGGAGTACCACGCCTACAGCCGCCTGGCGCAGCGCGTCCGCGACGCCGAGAACGCCGCGCTGCTGACCAGGATCGCCGAGGACGAAAAGCGGCACGCCGAGTTCTGGGCCGGCTACACCGGGCAGGCTCCGAAGCCGAGGCGCTTCAAGCTGTTCCTCTACTCGGCGGTGGCCAGGATCCTCGGCCTCACGTTCGGGCTCAAGCTCATGGAGCGCGGCGAGGAGCGCGCCCAGATCAACTACGAGCGCGTCCTGCAGGCGGTCCCCGAGGGCAGGCCGGTCTACGAGGACGAGGAGAGGCACGAGAAGGAGCTGCTCGACCTGCTCCGCGACGAGCGGCTGTCGTACATGGGCTCGGTGGTGCTCGGGCTCAACGACGCACTGGTGGAGCTGACCGGGGCCCTGGCCGGCTTGACCCTCGCCCTTGGCCGCACCTCGCTCATCGCCATCGTCGGTCTGATCACCGGCATCGCGGCGAGCCTGTCCATGGCCGCCTCCGAGTACCTGTCGCAGAAGTCCGAAGGCAGAGCGAGCACGGCGCTGAAGTCGGCGCTCTACACCGGGGTGGCGTACATCGGCACCGTGATCCTGCTGGTGCTCCCGTACCTGCTGCTCGACGCGGTGTTCGCCGCCCTGGCGCTCACGCTGGCGCTGGCGATGGTGATCATCGCGGCCTTCACCTTCTACATATCCGTGGCCCGAGACCTGCCCTTCGGCCGCCGCTTCGCCGAGATGGCGCTGCTGAGCCTCGGCGTGGCGGCCTTCAGCTTTGCGGTCGGGATCGTGATCCGCTCCGTGTTCGGCGTGGATGTCTGACCTGCGCCGGCCCGGCGGTTACTCGAGTCGGCGCGCCGTCTCGCAGAGAGACCAGACGATCAGGTAGGTCAGGAAGATGAAGAAGCCGAAGGCGAGGCTGAACAGGAGCGCCTTGGGGTTGAGCAGGTTTGACAGCGCGACCGGAACCGTGTCCGCCGGCCTGCGGAAGATGTCCCAGCTGTTGAAGCGCACGAACCGCCCCAGGTAGATGCCGTAGCCTCCGAGGATCGTCGCCGCGGTCGCGAAGCCCCAGGCGATGCGGTTGCCGAGCCTCTCGCGGATCGCGCGATGCAGGATCATGAGGGAGATGAGGCCCACGATGTGGCCGACAAAGGCGAAGGCCGAGTTCAGGATGATGTCGTACCACAGCACCGCGTTCTCGGTGATCAGGGGATGGCTGCGCTCCGGGCGGATGCGGACGGGCACCTGGATCACGTGGATGAAGTCGGTGAGGATGTAGGGCGCGTTCGGGTAGAAGAACAGCCACAGGAGGCCGGTTCCCACCACCGCCGGCCTCCGCAAGGCGGAGGGGCCGGGCCGGGACCACATCCGCACGATGAGGAGCGACAGGACGTAGGGGATCCACGCCAGGAAGAGGTTCCACAACAGGAACACGTAGCGGATGCTGCCCGTGACCAGTCCCCGCAGGACGGTCATCACGAGGCAGCCCGACGAGGCAGCGAGCAGGGCGAAGGTCACGGATTCCACGGTGCACCATAGATACCACTTATTCGCGGCTCGTGGCAGGCCCCCGGCCGGGCTCGGTTACATCCCTGTACCTTGCCCGGGCGCACTACATCCCTGTAGCGCCCGGGCCCGGTGCATCCCTGCACCTTGACTTCCCGGAGGCCATCGCGTAGGATCGCAATCCTATCACACTCCGCGAAACGGAGTTCAAGGAGGGTTTCATGAGGAAAGCAGCAGTTCTGGTGCTTCTT
>CAZKGO010000114.1:0-14728 GCA_964552235.1 uncultured Spirochaetales bacterium
GGCGCTGGCTGCGGCGCGGGCGGTGCTTGCGGCGCGGGCGGCGGCTGCGGCGCGGGCGCTGGCTGCGGCGCGGGCGGCGGTGTTGGCGTGGCCGCCGGAATCGGCTGCGGCGTGCCGGGGGTCAGGGTGACCATGGCGCCGGGCCCCACTGGCTGCCTGGCGAGGGCCACGGAGACGCCGGACTCGACGATCTTGACCCTGCGCCACTCCTGGTTGGCGCGGAACTCGACGACCGTGTGCTCTCCCTCGGCGATCTCGAGCGAGCGCGACGGCTGCTCTATCGTGTGATAGCTCGGGATGCGGCCGCCGATGACGCGCAGCGTGTAGCTGCCCGGCCTCACCTCGCCGAAGCTGTAGTCGCCGGCGGGGTTGGTCAGCCTGCGCTGCACCCAGGAGTGATTCGACAGCTCGAGAAGAACGCCTCCGAGCCCACGCAGCCGAGTGCGCTCAGGCTCACCCGACTGCGGCGCGCCGTTGGTCGAACCCTCGGGATACCCGTAGACCGCCACGTTCCCCGCGACCGAGCCCGCTTCGACCATGCCGATGTCGACCATGACCCGGGAGCCCGCCGGAGCGGAAACCATCATCGGCATGGGCTTTGCGGGTATCACGCTGGTGCCCGTGGAGCTGCTGTCCACGTGCAGGTACCTGGTGCCGGCCTCGGGCAGGTAGAACGTGAACCTGCCTTCGCGGTCCGTGATGGCTGCCAGTCCGTTGAGGCGCAGCAGGACTCCCGGCATCGCCTCGCCTGTCTTGTGTCGGTAGACCTGCCCCTCGACGAGCGCGGTGTTCTTCTTGCGGCTGACGGGGATTTCGAAGGGTACGGTGTAGGTCAGGGCCAGCGTTTCGCTGGGCCGCCACGACGACGGCTTGTAGGTTGCGGAGAAATCCTGGGACGCCGTGAGCGTGTGGCCCCACGAAAAAGTGTGACTGAGCCTTGCCGTCGCATACGCTGAGATCCCTGTGAGGCCTGTCTCGCCGAATGAGTAGCTGTTGCGCACCTGCGCCTGCATCTGCGTTCTCCGCTGGCTGCGGGCGGCGCTCAAACCCCATCCCAGAGTGTGGTTGGCCGGCTGAAGAGGCGTTGTCCAGCCGTCGTAGCGCAGCGACGCGGCATAGCGAGACACGTCGTCCGGCCCAAAATCCACGGTGACGTCGTGGCCGTGGCGGAACGAGGTGACGTCGTTGAGATCGTCTGCGGAATGAGATGCCGACGACGTCAAGGCCACTCCGTAGGGCGGCAACTGCCTGCGCCACCTGAGCCGAAACGTGTTCTCGTAGCGGCTGTAGTCCTCAACGGGCATCCGGTCTATCCGCGCGTAGTTCCTCCAGTCGAGCGAGATCTCGCTCTTGCGCTGCGGCTCCCGCCGGTTCGCGCCGAGGGTGATGACCCTGCTCCTCCCGGCTGACCCGAGAGAGGAATCCAGGTCCAGGTTGGTGTCGCTGAGGTTAAAGGACCCTCGGATCACCAAAGTGTCGTCCCACAGGCGCGCGCCGGCGCTTGCCAGGACCGACTGCGTGTCGCTGAAGTTGCCTTTGAACTCCGGCCAGGCGCGAACAAAGTGCGCGTTCCAGAAGATCGATCCGAGGTCGCCCTGCGACTGCGCGTACACTCCCGGGCTCAACCCGCCGGATTGGTGGTGCTGCAGAGCGCCGTCGAGCTCGAAATGGACTCCCTCCGTCGGATTGTACTGCTGCCACAGGCTGTAGGAGAGGCCGTCCGAGAGAGAGCTCATGAAGCTGGCCCCGGCGCGGTAGAGAACGTCGTCCCAGACCCCGAGCCTGGGGATCGTGAAATCGGCCGTGCCGGCGAGCGCCTGCGCATGCGGCTCGGACCAGACGTCCTTGTAGTACAACGCAGCCACGCGCAGCGGATGCAGGTCGACCCTGGCCATCGCGCCGCGGCCGAACTCGCTCGAAGCGAGAAGCGGCGACACGCTGTAGTAAGCGTCTCCGAGCTGGATCTCTCCGAGCGGCTGCTGGTAGTCGAGCGAGTAGCGGTCCTGGAAATCGACCCATGGATCGGACTGGGAGTCGACCCGTTTGCGGACGTTCACCCCGACCCTGTGCCGCCCTTTATCGTCGATGGTCCCCTTGCCCGAAATCGATTCCTGCAGCAGCGCGCGGGAGTAGTCCTCAACGAACGAAGCCTCGGCTCTCGTCTCGCTGGTCAATCGCAGCGTGTGCATCAGGCTCGTGCCGCTCACCGAAAGCGGGACCACTTCGACGCGGCTCGTCACGGCCGCGAGCGGAGGATCAGCGGGCCTCGCGCCGTGCGGGCGGACTGCCAGCCGCAGGGTATGCCGCAGCGACCTGCTCACGGCGCTGTCGGTGTTGACCGTGACGCGCAGCACCTCCTGGGCCCCCGCCGGCACGGTCTTGTTCTGCAGCGGATCGAGACCCTCGACGCTGTAGGCGAACACACCTGCGCTGACGCTCAGGTCGATCGGTGCGTCGGCGTTGCCGCTGTTCGACAGGACAAAGGTCGCGGTGTAGCTGTCGCCCGCGACTACGAATCCAGGGCTTTCCAGGAGGTGCAGACTAAAGGCCACCTGCGGCAAGACCACGACCTCGAGCCGGCACTCGGCGGCCGGTTCCTGCGCTTGCGGATCTTTCAGGACGTACGCGATTGCGTGGCTGCCGGCGGAAGCGGAGGATGGAATCAGAAACGATACGACGCGGACCTGGCTCGTGCCCCCGTCCAGGACCAGGCGTTCCTCGCCTCCGAGCGCCTTCCATCCTGGGGGAAGCACGGGTGAGAGCAGCAGCTCGCGCCGCTGCTCCCCTTGGTTGCCGCAGAGGAGGGCGATGCTGGCCACTTGTCGCGGATGGACGTGCGGCACCGCGGGGTCGGAGAGGCGCACCCAGATCGGCTCAGCCACTGCGACGGCATCGACGATGGCGAGGAGGAGAGCCGCTGCGGCGCGCAAACGCACATCATTCCCTTAGGTGGAGGTTGACATTGGCGCCGAACACGTCGTCGCCGCCGCAGTCGGCGACGACCAAAGCCCTGTATTCGGCATCCTGGACGCCGACCAACTCGGCTCTGAATCGCGCCGACGTGCCGGGGTACAACCTCTGAGCGCCTCCTTCGAACCTGCCGACAAAGGCCCCTTTTTCGTCGTACAGCTCGACCCAGAGGCTCGGCCGGAGCCAGCGCTCTCCGCCGTTCTCGAGGTCCACCGCCAGCACCTTTCTTCCATTTTCGGCAGTCAACTGGAACTTGCTGAAGTGCAACTGGCGGCTGCCGGTCGAGCCGATGTGAGTCACGATCTGGATGGCGTAGCGCAGCACCTGACGGACGCCGAGCGTGGTCCTCGCCGGATCGAACGTGAGCGATTCCGGCGAGCCTTTGGCGATCGGCTGGACCATCAGGACGCTCCAGTAGGTTCCGCGCATCGTGTCGTCAGCCGGCGCCTGGATCGAGTAGCGGATCGTGACGCTCTCCCGCGGCGGAATCACCGCGTCCCTGGGCGTAAAGGTGATCCATCCGGCGTTGGAACGCTGCAGCTTTGCCGGCTCGCCGTAAAGCACGCTGCCGTCGGCCTGGAAAAAGTAGTCGGTCTGGTAGACCCCGATTGCCTGTGCGGTTTCCGTCGGGTTTCGCACCTCGATCGACCCGGCGTACGCGCGGCCCGGCTCTACAAGGTGCTCGTAGGTCATCGGGCCGTTGATGGCGACCTGGGCGCCGAGCGCAGAGAGCAGGAAAAGCGCCATCAGGGCCGCGACCGCGGTGTTTGAGCGCATCGCTAGAGCTCCACCAGTGTGTAGGTCACCGTCGTCGAGTAGTTGTTCGGCCCGACGATGACGGAAAGCCCGCGCAACTCCAGCTGCGCCTTGACGTTGCGGCGATTGCGCGTGCCCGAGTAGAACGATTGCGCCGTCGTCGTGATCGACTGGAAGGCGGTTCCCCCGGTGATGGTCCCGGAGCCGGTGCCGTCAGTCGTACGCATGATCCACAGGGTCATGTTCGAGTCCCAGAGGGTGTCGGTTCTGTTGACGTCGAGCCTCCAGTCCCACTCATAGGTATCGGCGCGGAGCAGCAAGTAGGTGTTGATGTTCAGAAAGTCGGACGCGGTGGTCTGCGTGCTGGTGAAATCCGACCCCGCCAGTCCGCTGAGCTGGGCCGCGCCGAACGTGCCGATGTCCCAGCCTGCTGCCGGCGTCACTTCGCACATGGGAAAACTGACAGCCAGCGCCAGGCCATGCATCAGCAGTATCAGCACGAACCAGCAACGGTGCGGGGCCGTCGGTGCCATGGCAGACCGCCTCGAAACAACGAAAGGGCAGGGGAGAGCCCCTGCCCCGATGTGCCTCTGAATCCGACCTACGTGTCGGTGATCGTGTACAGGACGTTGATGGTCGAACTGGCTCCGACCACCAGAGAGGCAGGAGCGCTGACCCAGAAGCTATAGGTCAGCGCAGTGCCGTCCGTGCCGGTTCTTCCCGTGGCTACGCTCGGAATCGCCGTCACGAGATCGGTGGTGGCGACGGCGCTGATGTTGACGGTCGAGCCTGTCCCCGCGCCGGCTTCCGGAGCGGCCTGGACAGTGAGCTGAGTGCCTGCCGGGACCGCGGCGTCGGTCGTGACCGTGATTTTCTTGGTCGTGGCTGCGCAGACCGTGTACCAGAGCCTCTTGTCCGTGTTCGTCGCGGGAGTGGCTGGGACCGGGCCCGGATCATCGCCAGGCAACGCTGGCGCGGTCGTGGTGAACGTGACATCCGTCGTGTTGTCGTTCAACGCGATCACTGCAATGTCGATCACGTCGATCACGACGTCGTGGTCGTCCGTCTGCGCGAACGCTGCGACGCACCCAAACAACAGCAGAGCAGTGACGATTGCGAATCTCTTCATTTACCAAGCCCCCTAGCCGGATTCTCGTCAGAACGCCTCATAATTTTGAATCCGACCAGGTGGAATATAGCTCGCTTCTTGTTTCTATCCGCTACCAGAGACGGTTCTAGTCTCCCCTAGGCTTGAAGGGGAAGGGCACGGCGTGGTATCGCTACACCTGATGCATTCTGTCGACATCCGGATGCGGCTCCAGGCGCTGCGGGTCGGCATCGGGAAGTCGGCCGTCATCTACCCCGCCGCCTTCCTCCAGTCGCTGGCCTTCGGCACGATCAGCCTCGGCTTCGTGTTCCACCTGCGCGGCCGCTGGGGCCTGGAGCCGGGCCTGATCGGTCTGTACGTCTCGTTCACCCACGTCGCCTACCTGGCCGCCTGCCTTCTCCTGCCTCCGCTGCTCGCCCGCGTTCTGCCGCGTCGCGCGATGCTGGCCTCCTCTCTCGTCGCAGCCGCGCTCGCGGTCGGCATCGTCGCCTGCCCGTGGCTGCCGCCGGTGTTCGTGCTCGGCGGCCTCTTTGGCGCGGTGCAGGCGCTGTTCTGGCCGCCGATCGTCGGGTGGCTCGCGACCGGAAGCGAGGGCGCAGAGCTCGGGCGCCTCGTGGCGCGCTTCAACGTCTCGTGGAGCGTCGGCGCGATCATCAGCCCCTATGTCGGCGGTGCTCTCAGCGAGATCGGGGGCGGCGTGGCCGTGCTGGCCGGCGGAGGGGTCTCGGCTGCAGTGGCAGTGATGCTGGCCGCGGCCTCGCTCGCGCTGCCGCGGGTGCGCGCCGACCGCCACACCGAGAGCGGCGACGAGGCGGCCGTGGGAGGCGAGGACCGCAGCACGCCGATCCGCTTCCCGGCGTGGATCGGCGTGGCGGTCGCCTACGTTTTGATGGGCATCCTCGGCAGCTCCTATCCGCTGCACGCGACCGAAGGCCTCGGCTTCGGCCGCAGCCTCGTCGGCCTGCTGCTGCTGGTGCGCCCGATGTTCGCCGCGGTCGTGTTCTGGGCTCTCGGCCGCTGGCCGTTCTGGCAGTTCCGCGGCACCCCGATGGTGGCCGCCCAGGCGCTGCTGGCGGCCGCGGTCCTGTCGCTGGCCTTTGCGCGCTCACCGGCGGCGATCGCCATCGCCGTGGGCGCGGCGGGGGCCCTCGCCGCCGTTTCCTACGTCGCCAGCGTATTCCACGGCGCGGCCGGCAGCGCCCAGAGAGCGAGCCGGATGGCGGTTCACGAGGCGATGCTCACGGCGGGCGCTCTCGCCGGGTCGCTCGGCGGAAGCTTCCTCTACCAGGCGCGGGGCATGACCGTGGTCTTTGTGGTCTACTCGCTGCTTCTGCTCGCCACCGCGGGCGTGCAGGCCGCGCTGATCGGCGCGCTCAAGCGGCGGGCCCGGGTCCGCGGCGTCCCCGCGCGGTAGCCGGCCGCCTCAGCCCGCGGCCGCTCAGGCGGCCGAAGCCGCCGGCTTCGCGGGCGGCCGTCCGCTGCCGCGGTAGCGGCCGAGCTGCGCCGCGAGCACCAGGCTCACGGCGAGCAGCACGATCAGCAGGATGAAGGGCAGCACCTTTGCCGTCTCGGAGAGCACGCCGGCCAGGGCGCCAAAGGGCGTCGAGATCGCGAACAGCAGCACCTGCATCACCGCCATGATCTTGGCGCGCTCGGCGTCCTCGATGGCGTTGGCCAGGGTGCTTTCGACGATGGCGCGCGAGACCGCCGACGAGTAGGCGGTGAGGATCGAGCTCACAACCACGATCGCGTAGTTGGCCTGGCTCGAGAGCACGAGCAGCAGGTAGCCGACGATCCCGGCCACCAGGCTGCTGGAGAGCGCGAGGCCGGGCGTCAGTCGCGCGAGCGCCGGCATGGCCAGCACGAACACCACCAGCATCACGACCGACTGCACGGCGGGAAAGATCGCCACCGCCTCCTTGGGGAAGCCCAAGCCTTCGGTGAGCAGGATCGAGAAGAAGGTGCGCCGGACCACCAGGTGGATGTTGTCGAAGACGAACAGCAGAAAGGCGATCAGGGTGTAGGGGCTGTGAGCGAGCGTGGACAGAACGCGGCGGTAGTCGCGCACCGCCTCCCCCACGCGGAACGAACGGGTCTCGCGCATCTTGCGCAGACCTACCTGAGTCTCGGTGACGTAGCGGTTGCGGACAAAGAACATCGTCGTCATCGAGGCGAAGGCAAAGAGGTAGAGGATGCGCGTGGCGGGCACGACGGACAGCCGAGCCACGAGCAGGCCGGCCAGGGGCGCCGCGAAGCCGGCGACGATGCCCGCCACCTGCAGCCACGAGTAGATGTGGACCCGCTGCTCGGCGGGAGCGTCCTCGATCATGAGGCAGGTCCACGACGTGTGGACGATGCGGAACGAGGCGTTGATGATGGCGGCCACGACGAACCAGGTCACGTTTTGAGCGAACGCCCACAGCAGCGTCGGTATCGCCCAGCCGAGCAGGTCGAAGATCAGCGATGTGCGCTTGCGGCCGAGGCGGTCGGTGATGTGCCCGCTGGCGATGCCGAACAGCATCTGGAACGCAAGCCCGAGGGAGGTGATGAGGCCGACCTGCGTCTCGCTGGCGCCGAGCTCGAGCATGTACAGCGACGCGTAGGGAGCGTAGAGGTTGAAGGGCACACCCCACATCGGCTCGACGAGCAGGCAGGTTCGGGTGTTGCCGCGGAAGCTCCGCAGGATCGAAGCCGTCGCGGAGATCTGGCGCCGGAGAGTCTGGAACAAGTCTGTCCTCGGAGCGCCCGCGCGGGGCGCAGCGCCGTTATACCACTTCGGCCTGCGGCTGGTCGAGGGCCCGCTCCAGATCCCGCAACGTGTTGACGCTCGCGAGCGCAGCCGGCTCGGGCGGGTCCAGGAGCCGCACGCGCATGGTCGCCAGCATCCAGCGCAGGCTGCGCTCGCCCGCGGCGGCGCGCCGGGCGAGCTCGGCACCCGCCGCCGGCTCGTAGACCGCGCACAGCGGCTCCGCGCCGCCCAGCGCAGCGCTGCGGAACGCGACCGCGTCCCAGGCGGGCCCGCGGCCCGCGGCCAGGCTGCGGAGCATCGCTTCGGTGACCAGCGGCATGTCGACGGCGAGCACGAGCCAGGCGGAGGCCGGCGCGCGCTCGAACGCGGCAAGCACTCCGGCAATGGGGCCAAGGCCCCGCTGCGCGTCCTCGATCACCCTAACGTCGCCGAGCCCCCGCAGCCAGTCGCCGCGCTGCCCGGGCCGCACCGACACGAACACGCGGTCGCAGACGACCGAGAGGCCGGCGACCGCCCGCTGCGCGAGGGAGGCGCCGCCGATGAGCAGGCCGGCCTTTTCGCCGCCCATGCGCGACGCCCTGCCGCCGGCCAGCACCAGCCCGTAGAGCCCGGGCATCAGGCCTTTTCGACGCGCACCGCCGCGAGCTTGTACGCGGGCTCGCGCGAGTAGGGATCGAACGCCGGGAACGTCAGGCGGTTGGTCTCGATGTAGTGCATCGGGATGAAGATCTGCCCCGGTTGCGAACTCGCCCTGATCGCCGCCGCTGCCAGGGCCTCGCCGCGCCGCGAGACGACCTTCACCTTGTCGCCTTCCTTCACGTTCAGTCTGCGGGCATCCTCGGGGTTGACCTCCACGTAGACCTCCTGCGGATAGAGCTTGCGCAGGATCTCGACCTTGCTGGTGCGGGTCTGGGTGTGCCACTGGGCCACAGTACCACGACCGGTGAGGAGAACAATCGGGAAGTCCGCGTCGGGCGCTTCGGGCAGCGGCGCGATGTCGTCGAACAGCAGCCTGGCCCGGCCGTCGGCCGTGAAGAAGCGGCCGTCCTCGAACAGCCGCCGTTCGCGCGGCGGGCTGCCTGCCCTGGCCCTGTCGGCGGGCCAGGGCCACTGCACGCCGCCTTGGTCTATGATCATCTGGTAGTCGCGGATGCCCGTGATGTCGCACGGCTGTCCGGCCGACAGGCGCTTGAGGATCTGAAAGGCAGCCTCCGGGTCGGTCCACTCGCGGAACAGCTGCCCGCAGCCCCACCGATCGGCAATGCGGCGGAAGATCTCGAAGTCGCTCAGCGCCTCGCCGGGAGGCTCGGCCACCTTCTGCAGGATGCCGATGCGGCGCTCGGAGTTGATGAACGTGCCGCTCTTCTCGCCGGCCGCCGCGGCGGGGAGCACCAGGTCCGCAAGCTGAGCAGTCTCGGTCGTCGCGTACATGTCCTGCACGACGAGGAAGTCGAGCTTCTTCAGGACCCCGGCCAGCGAGTTGCGGTTGATCCACGAGTGCGCCGGGTTGGTGGCGATGATCCAGAGGCCTTTGATCGCGCCAGCGTCTACAGCCTCGAGGATCTTGTCGTAGGCGAGGCTGTTCTGGGTCGGGACGAGCCGCTCGTCGATGCCGAGGATGGCAGCGACCTTGCGCCGATGGTCGGCGTTCAGGAAATCGTAGCCGCCCATCAGGCTCGTGGTGTTGCTGAACAGGCGGGAGCCCATGGCGTTCGCCTGGCCCGTGATCGAGTTCGGCCCGGTGCCCGGCCTGCCGATGTTGCCGGTCAGCAGCGCCAGGTTGATGATCGCCTGGGCGGTGCGCACGCCCTGGTGGCTCTGGTTGACGCCCATGGTCCAGAAGAAGGCTGCGCGCCCGGCCTCGTGGATCTTGCGCGCGAGGGCCTCGATCGCGGCCGGCTCGAGCCCGCTCGCCTCGCTGGCGCGGGCGACGTCAAAGGCGGCGACGTGCCGGGCGAGCTCCTCGAAGCCGCTGGTGTGCTCGTCGACGAACTCGCGGTCCACCCAGCCGTTGCGGATGATGATGTTGGTGACCGCGTATAGAAGCGCGAGATCGCTCTTGGGCCTGACGGCGAGATGGGTCGTGGCGGCCTCGGCGGTGGCGGTGCGCCGCGGATCGATCACGATGATCTCGTGGGGCCGCTTGTTCATCTTGACGCGGTTCCACATGATCGGGTGCGCGACCAGCGGGTTGGCGCCCACGAAGATCATGAGGTCCGACTCCTCGAAGTCCTTGTAGGAAAATGGAGGGGCGTCGAAGCCGAAGGCCTGCTTGTAGGCCACCGCGGCCGTCGCCATGCACTGGCGCGTGTTGCCGTCGCCGTGCACGATCCCCATGCCGAACTTGGCCAGCGCGCCGAGAAAGGCCATCTCCTCGGTGGGTATCTGCCCCGTGCTCAGGAACGCGACTGCCGCGGGCCCGTGCATGGCCTGCACGGCCTGCAGGCGCGAGACGAAGGCGTCCAGCGCCTCGTCCCAGCCCACCGGGACGAGCTGGCCCCCGGCGTTGCGCAGCAGGGGCCTCGTCGCCCGGTCCGGCGCCTCCAGAGGCTTGAGCATGTGGTAGCCCTTGGGGCAGGTGCGGCCGAGGTTGACGGGATAGTCGCTGGCGGGCAGCACCTTGACAGGCTTGCCGTCGGCGACCTGCACCATCACGTTGCAGCCCGTCGAGCAGTATCCGCAGGTCGTGCGCAGCAATCCGTCGCTCATGAGGCGCCTCCTTTCGAGCGGTCGATCCTGCCCATCACCCACAGGACGCCGAGGGCGAGCAGGGCGAGGCCCGCGAACACGACAAAGCCGCGGGCGTAGCCGGGGTCGCCGGTCTCGCGGGCGCCGACAAAGAGCGCGAGCAGGTTGGGGATCACGAACCCGCCAAAGGCGCCCAGGCCTCCGACCCACCCGGCCGCGCCGCCGATGGCCCGCGGCACGTGCTGCGGCACGAGCTTGAACACGGCGGCGTTCGCGGTGCCCATGCCGATCGCCATCACCACGGCGGCGAGCACCGCCAGCGCGAGAGTGAACGCCGCGGTCATCAGCAGCGACCCGACGAGCATCACCGCGATCGAGAGGGCCGCGGTGCGGCTTCCGCCCAGCCTGTCGGAGATGCCCCCGCCGGCCACGCGGATGAGGGCCGCCAGCACAGAGTACACCGCGGTGAGCGTGCCGGCCAGAGCGAGCGAGAGGCCGTGAAACGACTGCCAGTACTTGGGCAGCCATGCCGTCAGGGCCATGAAGCCGCCGAAGGTGGTGAAGTAGACGAGCACGAGGGCCCAGGTCTGCCAGATCCGCGCCGAGGCCGCCAACGAGTCGATCACCCTCCTGTGCGGGAACAGCTCCTGGCCGTAGGTCTGCGCGGCGATGCGGCGAGCCTCCTCGGTGTCGAGTCCCTTGTCGCGCAGCTGGAAGTACCAGGCGTTGCGGCCGATCAGCAGGTATACCGCCGTACCCGCGGCCAGCAGGATGAGCCAGGCCAGATACGAGCCCGCGAGGCCGAACAGCGGGATCGTCACGTTGGTGAGCAGCAGCGCGAAGAGTCCCGGCGCGACGTTGCCGACACCGGCAAAGGTGCCCAGGGCGCTGCCCTGCCTGGCCTGGGGGAACCAGTACGAAGTCTGGCTGATGCCCACGGAGAACGTGGCGATGCCCGCGCCGCCGAGCACGCCGAAGAGGAGCAGCGGCGCGTAGAGCCGGCCGATCGCAGCCTCGTCCTGGCGCATGATCAGCGAGAGGCCGAGCAGGCCGACGACGGACAGGAGGAGAAGCACGACAAAGGGCCTGCGCCCGCCGGTCGTGTCGACCCACGCGGAAAACGGGATGCGCAGCAGCGAGCCGGAGAGATTCGGGATCGACACCAGCAAACCCGCGGCCGCCGGGGTGAGGCTGGCTGCGGCCGTGAGGAACCTGGCGGTGGGGCCGAACAGCGAAACGGCCGCAAAGCCGACGAAAAAGCCGAGCGTGGCTCCCCACAGGCCCGTCGCCGGAGTTCCGCGAACCCGCATTGCGTCAGGCACAGGCGCCTCCTGCATGCACTATCGCGCGGCGGGTGCCCGCCGACCTTGACCTGGGTCAAGGTCCATGGAGGGACCGGGCCCGTGGGCGCCATGGCGCTCTGGTCCCGACCGAAGGTCGGGAATGGCATAGCCCACGGGCAAGGCCGGTGGATGTCCCCATGCGAAGCATGGGCCCCGACGCGTACAGGGATGTACATAGCGTCGGCTATCGGAAGCCGAAGGAGGCGAGGACCGGGTCGTGACGCCCCTCGGGCAGGTACTCCGCGTACCTGTGCACGATCTCCAGGCCGGCCTCGGTGCGATCGAGCAGGTTCCTGGAGACGAGGATGTGGTCAAGGTCCACGGAGTTTCCACGGTGCACAAAGGTGTAGCGCTCCGGTGGGCTCAGGCGCTGCTCGGCCAGGTCGAAGAGCAGCTGCCCCTTGAGGGCGAGCATCGAAGCTGACCAGGCGGCGTCGCCGAGACTCCCGAGCACGATCACATCGGCGTGGCGGTCGCGCGTGAGGATGGCGGCGACGAACCGCTGCAGGGATCTGGCCTGCTCGAGCCGGAGAGCTTCGCCGGCGGTTCGCTGAGGCTGAACGCGTCCGAACAGGGGTCCGTAGCCGCTGCCGGACGCCAGGTGCGCCGCCACGACGAAGAGCCGGTGGCCGCGGAAGAGGAACTCCGCAGCCAGCGGTCTGGGCGTCGAGGCGAAGGCAGGGTCCCCGAGGCCGACGAGGCCCGGGCTGAACGACAGCTCCGGCCTGCCCGAGGCATATTGCACGAACACGGCGGTCCGCGAGCTGCCCCCCATCCGTTCAACGAGCTGCACGCGCTCTCGATCGTAGAGAAACCCCGAGCGGACGTTGGCCCCCGGCTCGCCCCCGCCGCCGTTGTCGACGGGCGTGACCTCGCGCCACCGGTAGGTGGCCGGCCCGCCCGCGGCGCGGATGGCGTCCAGCAGCGCCCGCGCCCCCTTGTCCCAGGAGACCACGCCGCCGTCAGCCGACCCCGAGTCGCCGTGCACTCCGACCAGCGCGAGGAGGTGCGGGCTGTGCAGAGCCTTCACGATGGTTTCGGCCAGGTCGGCGGTCTGTTCGCGTGAGTCGCCGACCGCAAGGCCCCGGAGGTTCAAGGCTGCGCAGGCCAGCGTTCGATCGTCGGGGCGCCGGGAGGCCGCCTGGCGCGCCAGGAACGCCTTGTTCGCGTGGGGCAGGGGCCCCCCGGGAAGGATCTTGTACGCCAGGCCGCCGTAGTCGAGAACACCTGCGATCGGGCCGGCGAACCGGTCGCCGACCACAAGCGGCTGGACCTGCTGCGCGCTCACGTCGGGATCGCCCTTGAGATCGACGGTGATGCGCTCCGGGTTCTGGTCCCCTTCGAGCAGCGCGAGGCCGCCTCGAACGGTCGGCGCGGTGGAGCGCCGCCCGCCGTCGCCCACGACCTCGAACTCGCCGCTGGCAGCGCGCATGCTGCCGACGACGACAGGCTCGCGCACCTGGACCAGCATGCCTTCGAGGCTCTCGTAGAAGTCGAGGCCGTCTTCGGCGGGATCGTAGCGACTGCGCTCGGCGTCTCCATCGCCGTCGTTGCAGATGACGCGATCGGGAGGCAGGCGGTCCCCTTCTCCCATGACGACAGGTTCTGGCAGACGAAAACCCCTGCCGAGCCTGTGGTGGCCCGCAAGAACCAGCGTCGTGACCGAGAGGTCGTCGGGTCCGGCGCCGGCTGTCGGACGCTCCTCGACGCGGCCGTCGACGAGGACGAGGTCGCCCGGCGCCACGTCGGGCATGCGCTCGACGGAAACGAACAGACCCTCGGAGGTCTCAGGGCTCGCATCGGGCAGCGGGCTCTGGATGTAGAAGCCCGCCGGCGCCCGCAGAGCAGTCACGATTCCCGGGATCGACACCACGTCCTTGCGGGCGAACGGCGAGACGTGGCTCCGTCCCTGGATGTCCGAGATCCGCACGAGGGAGAGAGGCAGCACCGCAAAGTCGGCCCTCGTTCCCCTGCGACCGCTGACTGCCACCGGGTGCCTGCCCCCGCTCGGCACCGCCACGCCCGGGGGATCACGCAGGGTGACCTCGTAGTCGCCGGCACCGAGGCGGCGGAACGCGTAGCGGCCCTGGCTGTCGGTGCGCATCTCGGCGGCTGCCGCGCCCGAGAGAGTGAGCGCCACCCCGGCCAGGCCCCGGCCGTTCTGGTCGACCACGATCCCCTGCACGGTGCCCCGCGGAGCGCGGTCGCCGGCGCAGCCGGCGAGGAGGCACAGCAGCGTCGCGACGAGGCCGATCTCGCGGCCTCCGTGGCCGGCCGGCGCCGGTGATGGCAGACGTGTAAGCGAGCGCGTCAAACGGAACTCCTGCGGGCCCTGAGTACAGGCAATCCCGGCCCGTGATGTCAAGGTACACGAGGTACCGACCCCCTCGAAGATCCAAGGCTACGGAGCAGCTACACTCCCCGCGCGGGGCCACCCGCCGTTGACAGGCCCGCCGGACCGGATACCATGAGCCGATGCAACCTTTCGAGTACCACTGTCCGGTCTCGCTGAAGAGCGCCACGGACCTGCTGTTCGCTCTCAAGAGCAGGGCCCGGCCCCTCGCCGGCGGCACCGACCTGCTCGTCAAGCTGCGTCAGGGCGCCCTCACCGTTGATCACCTCGTCGACATCAAGCGCATCCCCGAAACCACGCGCCTGGGCTTCGACGCAAAGCAGGGCCTCACGATCGGAGCGGCCGTCACCTGCGCCGAGCTGTGCGAGCATCGCGAGGCCCGCCGCCGCTACCCGGCGCTTATCGACGCAGCCTCGCTGATCGGCGGGGCGGCCATCCGGGGGCGGGCCAGCTTGGGCGGCAACCTCTGCAACGCGGCGCCGAGCGCCGACAGCGCCCCCGCTCTGATCGCCGCGGACGCCCGCTGCCTCGTGGCCGGCCGCAACGGCAGGCGGTGGATCGCCGTGGAGGACTTCTGCGTGGCCCCCGGCAGGACCGCCCTGGCCGCGGGCGAGATGCTGGTGGCGATCAGGGTGCCGCCCCCGCCTGCGCGCTGCGGCTGCGCCTACCTGCGCTTCACCCCGCGCGGCGAGATGGACATCGCGGTCGCCGGCGTCGGGGTCTCGCTCGCCCTCGAGCGGGGCCTGATCGCCCGGGCGCGC
>CAZKGO010000115.1:0-2782 GCA_964552235.1 uncultured Spirochaetales bacterium
GGATGCTCGCCGTGGATGAGGATGAGCACGAAGTCCAGGAGCATCATCGCGCCGCCGATCGGTATGGCCGCGTAGAACCAGGAGATCGACATCGGCAGCGACTGAATCACCGTGCGCAGGTTGTCGACGACGCGGATCACGCCGAAGTAGATGACCACCACGAGGGCGAGCACGGCGGCGACCTGGAAGATCCTGCGGATCATGGAGATGGCCCGCTCGGGAAACAGCTTGCGCAGAAAGTACTCGAGCTGCAGGTGCGAGCTCTCGCGCACGCCGATGCCGGCCGCGAGAAAGATCACCCAGATGTTGAGGTAGCGCATGATCTCGTCGACCCAGCTCAGCGCGTTGATGCCCGGCGCGTAGCGCATGAAGATCTGGACGGCGCCCACGACGATGATGAAGGCGAAGATCGCGATGATGAGGACGCTTCTCGCGGTGTCGATGATCCTGTAGACCGTCTTCATGCCCTCCGCCCCATGAAAAAACGGGGTGCCGCGACGGCACCCCGCTGCTGCGCGATCAGCGATCGATCACTTGATGGCGGTGATCTTGTCGATGAAGTCCCGCCACTCCGGCCCGCAAGCCTTGAACCGGTCCATCATCGGCTGGGTGAGCTTGACGAACTCGTTGACGTCCTTGACCTCGTTCACGATGACGCCCTGGTCGATCATCTTCTGCAGCGACGCCTTCTCGGCCTCGAGGTCGATCTTGTTCTGGTAGGCGGCGGCCTTGCGCGCGCTGTCCATCACGATCTTCTGGATGTCGGCAGGCAGCGACTCGTACCACTTCTTGTTGAAGAAGTAGAACACGCACGAGGCGTTGTGGTTGGTCTTGCTGAGGTACTTGGCCTGCTCCTGGAACTTCATCGAGTAGATCATGTCGGGCGAAGCCTCCATGCCGTCGATGACGCCGGTCTGGAGGGCGTTGTAGATGTCGTTCCAGTCGGTCGTAACGCCCGAGGCCCCGAGGGCCGCGAACATCTGCACGAACACGGGGTTGGGGCCGCGCATCTTCAGGCCCTGCAGGTCCTTGGGCGTGCCGATCGGCCGCTTCTTGACCAGCATGTGGCGGAAGCCCATGTTCTGGCCGCCGACCGCGATGAAATTGTGGGGAGCCAGCAGGCGGGAGACCTCCCCCTCGATGCCGTTGAGCACCCGCACGAAGTGCTCTTCGTCCTTGAAGAGGTAGGGAAGATCGACGGCCTGCAGCTGCGGCACGTAGGCGCCCGGCCCCGTTCCGGGGGCTGAGACGACCATCTCGAGCGAGCCGGTCTTGCACATCTCGACCTGCTCGCGCTGGTTGCCCAGCTCGCTGCCGAAGTTGGCCGTGGCCGCGATGCGCCCGCCGCCGGCCTTGTTCACGTCGTCGACGAAGAACTGCAGTCCGCGGCCGACGGTGCCGGTCGGGGCGAGGTTCGTCGAGGAGCGCAGCTTGTAGACCGTCTTTTCCGCCGTTCCTTCGGCCAGCAGCAGGCCGGCGGCGAGACAGAGGATCGCGACGACAGCAAACACGCGCTTGTTCACACTGCACCTCCTTGGGGTGTTGCGATGGCGCATTCTGCTGCACGGACCGGCTCTGGTCAAGGCGGGCCTGCGGAGCCGGCTGGCGGCCGCAGGCAGGCGCGAGCTTGACAGCGCGGCGAGGCGGGAATATGGTCGGCGCCGCACACTTCCGCGAGCTGTTGAATCAGTCTGACAGCGGGGAGGTTCCTCCGGGCTGCGGCAAGACGACCTGCCGCGGCCGCGGGACTACACCACCCCCGCGTTCGTGGCGCTCGTCAAGTGGTGGTGAAGAAAGGAACGACGGTGAAGCGGCCCAACATCCTGTTCATGTTCGCCGATGACATGAGGTACGACACCATCGGCGCGCTCGGCAACAGGGAGATCCGGACACCCCATCTCGACGGCCTCGCCCGCAGCGGGACCAGTTTCGTGAACGCGCACATTCCCGGCGGCTCCGTGGCCGCCGTCTGCATGCCGAGCAGGGCGATGCTGCACACCGGAAGGTCGCTGTTCAGGCTGCAGGACCACGGATCGGACATCCCCCCGGAGCACGCCACGCTCGGCGAGACGCTCAAGGCCGGCGGCTACACGACCTTCGGCACAGGCAAGTGGCACAACGGCTACCGCTCCTACGCCCGCAGCTTCGACGACGGCGGCGAGATCTTTTTCGGCGGCATGTACGACCACTGGAAGGTCCCGGTCTACGACTACGACGACACCGGCGACTACGTGCAGGTGCGCAACGACGTCATGAACCCCGGCTACGACAACACCGTGGTGCCGGTGCGGAGCAACCACGTGCATTGGGGCAAGCACTCGACGGACATCTTCGCCGACCTGTCCTGCCGCTGGCTCGAAGCCCGCAAGGACGACAATCCGTTCTTCATGTACGTGTCCTACATGGCTCCCCACGACCCGAGGACGGTGCCGCAGGAGTTCTTCGACCTCTACGACGTCGACAGGATCAGCCTTCCCGCCAACTTCATGCCCGAGCATCCCTTCGATTTCGGCATCCGCGACGTCCGCGACGAGCGGCTCGAGCAGTATCCGCGCAGGGAAGCGGAGATCCGGCGGCACATCCGCGACTACTACGCCATGATCAGCCACCTCGATGCTTCGATCGGGAGGATCATCGAGAGCCTCAAGAGAGCCGGAAAGTACGACGACACGATCGTCGTCTTCTCGGCCGACAACGGCCTCGGCATCGGGCAGCACGGCCTGATGGGCAAGCAGAACTGCTACGAGCACAGCATCAAGGTCCCGCTGATCTTCAGCGGCCC
>CAZKGO010000115.1:2882-14696 GCA_964552235.1 uncultured Spirochaetales bacterium
GCGGCCCAGGCGTGGGGCGACTTCGAGCACGACACCGGCAGGAAGTTCTGGGACGACGCGATCGCGGTGGAGCCGTGCGCGTGGGGGTTCGTGCGGTAGCGGTAAGCCCGCGCCTTCAGGTACGCTGATGCACGACCTCGAAGCCGCTCCAGCTCACCCGCTGGCACAGCGCGGCGATTCTAGGGAACGCCTCCTGGTGCTCCCGTGAGGCCACCCACTGGAGGCGCAGCTCCTCGCTCTCGAAGACGAGCTCTATGCGATACCGCCTGAGGGCGCCGCGCGACAGGCGCGCCCGTGGGGACGGGAAGAGCAGGCGTCCGCACTCGTCCTTGACTGCAACCGGGCCCGGTGTCAGGATGCAGTAGCTTGCAGGACATACGCACAGAGGACGCCTGACCTCGCAGCCCTTCACCACGAAGCGATCAAGGAGGAGGAACCGTGGCCCACAGCGACACCGACGCCGACCTGAAGCGCTTTCTCGACACCGCAGTCCGCGAGCTCGCGGCTGTGCGCGGCACTCTCGTTCCCGACTACTATCGAGAGGCGGTCGAGCTGATCCGCACCGCCGAAGCCGAGGGCAAGAGAGTACACGCCACGGGCATCGGGAAGCCTCACCACGTCTCGGCGTACATCGCGTCCCTCCTGTCCTCCACGGGCACGCCCTGCTATCTCCTCGACGGAACCGAGGCCACTCACGGCTCCTCCGGCCAGGTCCAGCCCGGCGACGTGGTGATCTGCACTTCCTACTACGGCAACGTCCAGGAGATCATGGCGACCCTCGCGACGCTCAAGCGCAACGGCGCGCGAACCATCACGGTCACGGGCTTCGAGGACTCCTGGGTCGCGCGTCACGGCGACGTTCACCTGAAAGTCCGCATCACCGAAGAAGGCGACCCGCTCGGCAAACCTCCGCGCACTTCGATCCTCGCCATTCTCCTGATGCTGATGGGCCTTTCGGTCATCCTCCAGAGCCAGAAGGGCCTCGACGACGCCCAGTTCGTGAAGTGGCATCCGGGCGGACACCTCGGCAAGCCGGAAGAGCAGTCCGACAAACCCCGATAGCCCTCGCACGCC
Source organism: uncultured Spirochaetales bacterium (assembly GCA_964552235.1). GTDB lineage: Bacteria > Spirochaetota > Spirochaetia > SZUA-6 > CAVTHK01 > CAVTHK01. The sequence goes on from CAZKGO010000115.1 coordinate 3,957, forward strand.
ACCCCGACTCGGGCCCGCGGTCGCGGGCGGCTCCGCCTTCGCCCGGCGTCGGTCCTCAGTTGCCGATCGGGTCGGGCAAGGACGGCTCTTGCGCGTGGAGGCCCACGATTCTCTCGAAATCCTCGCTGTCGATGACCTCTTCCGCCAGCAGTTTCTGCGCCACTTGATCGAGAAGCTCCAGCTTGGTTTTGAGAAGATCCGACACCTTCTGATAGCGGGCTGCGATCATGCGGGCCGTTTCCTCGTCGATATACTGCTGGGTGCTCTCGGCGTACTCGCGCAGAACGGTGTAGTCGCCCTCGCCCAGGAATTGACTCTGCCTCCTCGACGGCAGGTACACGTTCTCGAACTTCTCGCTCATGCCGTAGTCGGTGATCATCCTGCGGGCGATGTCGGCGGCCTTGCTGAGGTCGTTCGATGCCCCGGTGGAGATCGCACCCAGGACGATCTTCTCCGCAGCTCTCCCGCCGAGAAGGACATCAATCCTGCCGGTCAGCTCCTCCTGGGTCATGAGGAAGCGTTCCTCGGTCGGCAGCTGCAGCGTGAAGCCGAGAGCGCTCATGCCCCGAGGCACGATCGAGATCTTCTCCACGGGATCGGCGCCCGGCGTGAACTGCGCCACGATGGCGTGCCCGCTCTCGTGATAGGCCACGATCTTCCGCTCCCCGGGGCTGATCAGCCGGCTCTTTTTCTCCAGACCCGAAACCAGTCTCTCGAAAGCCGTTTCGAAGTCGCCCTGAGTCACCGTCAGCCGGCCGCCCCGCACAGCGCAGATGGCGGCTTCGTTGACGAGGTTGGCCAGATCCGCTCCGACGAAACCGGCGGTCCGCCGCGCGACGTCGGCGAGGCTCACTGAATCCTCGATCTTCACGTTCTTGCTGTGCAGGCGCAGAATCGCTTCCCGGCCCGCGAGGTCCGGTTTGTCCACCAGGATCTGGCGGTCGAACCGTCCCGGGCGCAGCAGTGCGGGGTCGAGGATTTCCGGGCGGTTGGTGGCCGCCAGCAGGATGACACCCTTGCGGGAGTCAAAACCGTCCATTTCCACCAGCAGCTGGTTCAGCGTCTGCTCCCGCTCATCGTTGCTCGACAGCGCCTGACTGCGGCTCTTGCCGATCGCGTCCAGCTCGTCGACAAAGACGATGCACGGCGCTTTGGCGCGAGCCTGCTGGAAAAGGTCCCTGACCCGGGCCGCGCCGACCCCGACGAACATCTCCACGAACTCCGAGCCGCTGATCCTGAAAAAGGTCACCCCCGCCTCACCCGCCACCGCGCGAGCCAGCAGAGTCTTTCCCGTCCCCGGGGCCCCGATCAGGAGAACGCCCTTGGGGATCTTGCCTCCGATGGCGCTGTAGCGATCGGGGTTCTTCAGGAAGTCGACGACTTCCTCGAGCTCGGCCTTCGCTTCGTCCGCTCCGGCCACGTCGCCGAAGCGGACGCTCGTGTCCCCTTCGGCCACGATCCGTGACTTGTTCTGCCCGAAGCTCATCACGTTCTGACCCATGGATCCCATGCGTCTGGAGATCACTCGCCACACGAGAAACATCAGTGCCAGGGGCACGACCCAGCTCAGAAGCATGCCCAGGAGCGGGCGCTCCACCGGCAGCACCGCGTAGTACTGGACACCCTTGGCGTCAAGGAGGCTCACGAAGTTGGGATCGTTCACCGGGGTGGTCCTATAGACGGGCCGCGGGTCCGCCTCTTTCTCCAGGGATTTCACCTGGGTGACTGTGTAGCCGAGATAGGAGACGGCGGTCATCTCGACCCGCTTGATCTCGCCGCTCTGGATCATCCCCTTGAACGTGCTGAAATCGACCGAGATCTCACTCGACCGGGGCACCAGAAAGGAGTTCACGCCGACTATCAGGAGGATGGCACCTGCGGCGTACCACCAGGAAGCGCGGCCTTGCCCCTTCCTGAAAAACCCCATCAGCGAAGCTCGCTTCTGGTTTGGATCTGACATACTGGTCTCTCCTCCGCGACCGCCCGTGCAGGGCGGTTCTCCGCCTCGCCCGCCGCGCGCCGGCCCGCCGCCTTGCCGCGCGGCAGGCGGTCAATTCCTTCCAGCCGTGCCCGCGTTGCGCCGGCGCGGCGCCTGTCGACGGCTCGGTCTTCAGCTCCTCTTGGCCGAGGCGCCGCCGCGGAAGGTTGTCTTGAGGGGCAGGTTCTCGCGCGCGTACTGCTCCATGAGCTCGAGCAGCACGTCGCGGTACAGCCTGCCCCTTATCTGGCAAGCCGCCCGAAAGCGGTTGGCGAGGTCTCGATCCACGCCTTTGATGGTGAACGCGGTCGCTTCAGGGTTGGTGATTCTTGGCATGTTTTCCGTCTCCCGATTTTGTGAGTATAGTCCGGGCAATTTGTATTGTCAAATATATTCTTGCGGCGTTCGCTTGTCTTACTACTTTTGCAGTATAGGGTACGGGGAGCCGCGAGTCGAGGGCGGAAGGCGAAGGCGGACAAGGTGAGGTCGCGGTCCGTCGCACGTCGCTGCCCTGAACAACGACAGCCACGGTGGCTCGCGGCGCAGGGGCAAGCAACACGGCTGCCGGCGCGGAGCGGGAAAGGCTCGAGACAGTCGGAAACAGCCAGGGACCAGGTCAGGCAGGAGCGGGCCAGGCAGGCGCGGCGATGGCGGAGTAGTCAAAGGAAGGCCTGCGCGCTGACGGCGGGCCTTCCTTTTTCGGCGGCACGACGCGGAACCTTGGTCCGCCTGGGTGGACACCTTGCTACTCAGGTCGACGTCGTTTCTCTGAGGCAGGAAAAGCACAGAATCTCGCAGTTGCTGGCCGTGTCGGGGCCTTCGGCCACGATGCGATGTGCCTCCCAGCCCTCAGGCTCCTTGCCGCGCAAACTCCAAGCCAGTGTCTTGGGGCATCGTTGGTCTCCGTGGCGGTGCGATGCGCGCCGACACTCGCATCGTCCGCCGGATCGACTGAACGCTTCCCTCAGGACTTTCTCGGAAAAATCCATTCCTTTTGCCTCCTCAGACAGGATTCCAGACGTTCCGTGCGAGAGCGGGTCCCGCCAGGAGCAGTCGCGATGCGGTTTCGCTCCCTTCGTCCGCACAGTCTGGGTCCTCGGCCGGGCGGTGTCAAATCGGACTCTCGCGGCGAGCAGCAGTCTTCACGAACATTTCCCGCGGCAACTCGCCAGGCAAGATCAACACATGGTCACAGCTCGCCTGATTCGGCGATCGCAGGGCAGCCTTCACCTGACCTTCGATTCGATGCGCGACTGGATCAGGATCGCATCATGCAGCTCGAGCTGTCGAAAGCCGCGGCTCCGCTGGCCCCGGGAAGCAGGTTCACGGTCGCACATCTCATGGGATCGGGAAGAAGCGCTGACACTGGGACACGGGTTTGCAGAGCAAGCGCATGTTCATCGGCAACGCTTTCCCTGCAACCAATTGTCCGCTACACTGTCTTTGCATAGGAGAACTCCTCGAAAAGGAAGGTGAGCGGATGAAAGCCAGCGGACTGCGAACGGTTCTGTTGCTCTGTGCGCTCTCGATCACTGCGACCGGCTGCGCCCTGCTCCTGGGTGCGGGAGCCGGCGCCGGCGCCTACGCCTACATCGAAGGCAACCTGAAGACGACCTACGATGCTGCGCTGGGCCAGGCTTGGGAAGCGACGCGTCAGGCCCTGCAGCAGCTGGGGATGAAGCCGGACGTGGAGCAGCACGACGCGTTCAGCGGAACCCTGAAAGGCAGAATGGCTGACGGCAGGGAGTTCAATATCGCCGTCACCAAGGTCACCGACGCAAGAACCGAAGTCGCCATACGGATCGGCTTGGGAGACAGGAAGGTCTCCGAGACCGTCCATACGAGGATCGCGGCCAATCTCAAGTCATAGAAAGGGACCGTCCTCGGAGGAGGCGGAGCCCTGTCGACGAAGCCACGGCCCGCCACCGCCATAGGGCCGGGCTGACATCTTTCGGTGAGAAATCGATGAAAACAAGGTTTGGTGTCTGGATTGACCATCGAAAGGCTGTTGTCGTGGCCCTGACGGATCACGGCGAAGAAACGATATTGACCCTGGTTGTGTCAAGAGTCGAAAAACAGCTCGGACGATCTGCCGGTGTACGCTCCACAACTCGCTACGAGTCACTGCAGGTGCCGGCGGATGACAGCCGCCAGAGAAGGCTCACGGCACAACTCAACCTTTACTACGACGCCGTGATCGCGTGCCTTCGCGGCGCGCATGCCATTCTCCTGTTTGGCCCGGGTGAGGCCAAAAACGAACTGGAGAAGCGTCTGGAGAGGAACAAGCTCGGTGCACGCATCGTCGGCATCGAAACATTCGACAGAATGACTGATCGCCAGATCGCAGCGAAGGTTCGACGGCACTTTGGGCAGGACGTCCGTGCCCGGGCGAAAAGAACAAAGAAGCGTGCCGGCGACCAGGAACGGCCGCGCCGGCGGGTTGGGTGAGATAGCCGAGGAGCGGCCATGCGGGACGCGTCTCATCCCCTCCTCGACTCCATCTCCACACCCTCCCAGTGCTACGGTCCCCTCGAAGTGGCTGTGTCCCTTGCGCCCATACGCGGCCGGTGTTCCTATCGAGCATCTCCTTGCAGGGGAGCAGCCCCGGCGCGCTTCCCTGTCCCGCCCCGGTCCCTGTTGCTGACCGCAGGGCGTGTCGGGGTAGGACAGCCCGTCCAGATGGTCCGCCGTCAAGCAAACGCCTTTGTCCGCCACTGCGACCGCCTTGCGGGAACTGCTCTCGATTCCCTTGAGAAGCGGGGCCCCGATCGACCGCTTGGATCGTGAACGCGGTCAATTTGGAGGTGGCGATCTTCGGCAGGAGCACTTGGTCTTTCGGTTTCGTGAACATAGTCTTTACAATTCTTGTTATAAGATATTCGTTTTAAGCTCTTGCTTTTCTTACTGCTCATACAGTATAATTCACAGAGGCAGCGACCGGTGGACGGGATCAGCGGAGAAGCGCGATGAAACGGCCGATGCTTGACACGGAACGTGTGTGGCTGACCAGGCGCCGGATCTGCGGCATGGAGAACCGGCGTGCGTTCAGGCTGCCGAGGGCCATGCTGGGGGAGGAGAGGGACATCCCGGGAGATCCGCCATGGCAGCGGACGCTTGCCTCGGGGCTCGCGGGACAGGGGCGGAGAACACGGCTCCCCGCCTGGAGCGGGGAAGGTTGGAAAACACAGGAGAGCGAAGATGTTCCAGAATGAAAAGGTGCGGATCGCGGTAAACAGGATCTTGTCGTTCCTGCTTGGAGGGGCCCTGGCCTTTGTGGTCATGAACATGACGGTGGTCTCCAATCTCAAGGGACAGAACGCGCAGCTCGTGAAAGAGCTCGACGACTCGCAGTACGAACCGGGCCGTCTGCTGGCCGACGCCAAGGCGCAGTTCACGAACCGGGAGTTCGACAAGGTCAAGCAGACGCTGACGGCGCTCTTCGAGAAGCGTCCGGGCTCGAGTGAGACGACCGAAGGCAGGAAGCTGTATGCCGACGCCGAGGCCGCGATCGCGAAGGACAACGCGAAGTGGGAAGCCGCGGTGGTGGGCATCAGGGAGCGCTGGGCAAAGGACATGACCGCGCAGTTGCGGGGGCAGTCGGAGAAAGTGCGGCTGGAGATGGAAAAGGGCCTGAACGACACCCTGGCCAGGGAATGGGAGAAGATGAAGGACCAGGTCCGGCGGGAATGGGAGAAGCAGGGGTAGCGGTCGCAGGATAGTCGACGGACGGCCCGAGCAGGGGCCGTCCGTGCTTGTCACGGAGGCGTCGAGCGACGCCGCTGCACGCCGACAAAGTCACCGGAAAAGCAAGACCCGCTGAACTGGGCGGCCGAGGCCATACCGGGTGCACCTCGGGACGTCGGGCATGGCTCTTGCGCACAGATTACTGACCTCCCTGCGCCGGCTTCTACGCGGTCGGGGAGGGAATCCACATGGAGAGGAATGGGATTATGGCAAAGATGACGAGAATCAAGGCGGCGCTCACGGGCACAGGCTCACGCGAGGTAGCCTTTGTATGGGATGCGGATCCGCTGGCCAGCGAGGTGTATCTGGCCGGCAGCTTCAACCTCTGGGACCCAAAGGCGCATCGAATGCTGAAAAAGAACGGAGCCTTCCGCACAAAGGTTCACCTCGCTCCAGGCGAACACCAGTACAAGTTCGTCGTGGACGGAGAGTGGCACAACGACCCGGCCGCCGCAACGCAGGCCCGCAACGAGTTCGGCGGAACGAACAGCGTCGTCCAGGTCTGACCGTCGGGCGGGGCCGGGGCGCCGGGCCCCCGCACGGACGCAGCGCCGCTGCTGTCCGACACGCGCTCAATCCTTGCCGGCCTTGGCAGGTCCGCACATCGACCGCGTCGCAACCACAACCGTTGTGGCTGACGGAAGAAGAGCTGGGCGTGCCCCCGAGCCCAGGGGCGGCTCGGGGCCGAAACGTGCGTCTGCCGGCGTGGGCTCGGGGTCGGGCTCCTTCGGGCTTCGGTCCTCGCCCGGCCGGGCTCGGACCCCGCCCGGCCGTCGGCCGGGCGGGCCCTGCGGATCCCTCACGCGCCTGCCGGCTTCGCGGCCGGAGCTCCTCCGCTCTCAGCGAGCATGCGCGGCCAGCACCCGCGGCAGGTCGCGGAGAGCGCCCGCGGTCACGCCGTCGGCGATGGAATAGGAGGCCTCGGGTGTTCCGATCACCCATGACCGCGCCGGTTTCCACGAAGAGCCGCTGCTCGCAAGCTCCTGCCTGACCGCGAGGAGGGAGCGCGCGTCGTCGAGCTCGGGGTGCTCACGCCACTTGCACTCGACAAAGGCAAGACGGCCGCCGCGCTCCAGGACAAAGTCGATCTCGCGCGCCCTCTGGTCACGGTAGTACCAGAAGTTCGCCGGCTGCGAGGCGAGCTGGTTCATCTTCCGCATCTCTGCGAACACCAGCGTCTCCCACACGGCACCGAGGTGGGACGAGGCACGCAGCGTCGCTTGGTCCAGGTTGAGGAGGAAGCAGAGCAGGCCGCTGTCCCTGAAGTAGACCTTTGGGGTCTTGACGATGCGCTTGCCGAAGCTGGCAAACCACGGCTCCAAGAGGACGATCTGTCCCGAGGCCTGCAGAACGCTCAGCCAGTCGCCGACCGCCTTGACCGACACGCCCACGTCCCGCGCGATGTCGCTCTTGTTGAGCATGTTGGCGGAGCGGACGGCGAGCAGCCGGATGAAGCGCTCGAAGTCGCGCAGGTTCGTGACGTTCAGAATCTGCCGGACGTCGCGCTCGAGGTACGTCGCCACGTACGCGGCGTAAAAATCCCTCGCGGGCATGTCGGGGACCCGCCACAACTCAGGGAATTGTCCCCGTGCCATGAGGGCGAGCAAGGCCGTCCGGTCATCGGCGACGGCCCGGACCGCGCCGATTTCCCCGCGAGACAGGTTCTCGAGGTCCACCACGCCGCACCGACCCGCGAGACTGTCCGAGACTCCTTTCATCAAGACGAACTGCTGGCTGCCCGTCAGAACGTACCGCCCCATGGCGTGCCGCGCCCGGTCGATCTCCGCCTTCAGGTGCCGGAACAGGCCCGGCGCGTATTGCACTTCATCGACCACCAGCGGGGCGGGATGATCGCGAAGGAACTCGAAGGGGTTGCGCTCGGCCTGCTCGGCCACACTGGGCAGGTCGAGGGATACGTAGTGGTGCCGGGGAAAGGTCTTGCGGACCAGGAACGTCTTGCCGGACTGCCGCGCTCCCGACACGACGAGCGCCGGGAAGAAACGCGCCAGATGCCGGAGTTTCGCGGCGATCGACCTCGGGTACTCCATACGACAATTGTGATCCCTGAGGTTAAAATTGTCAACCCGGACAAATTGTTTCTAGCGCCGCGCCCCGCTGGCAGGCAAGCGCCTACGGGCGGAACGCCTCCGCCACCTGCGCGCCCTTGCGCACGTAGACCGGGATGCGCTCAAGCGGCGCCTCGGCCTCGAACCACTCCCCGCTCTTCGCAGCCTTGCCCGTCCACGCGTCGACCCAGCTCGCGCCCGCCGGCAGATAGACCCGCCGCGTCCTCTGCCTGTAGGCGGCGATCGGCGCGGCGATGATGTCGGGGCCGAACAGCAGCTCGTCGTCGATGTCGTACAGCGCGGCCTCACCGGGGGTGTCGAACCACAGCGGCCGCATCGGGGGCACTCCCGTGTCGGCTGCAACCTTCATCTGTGCCTTAATGTAGGAACGCAGGCGCTCGCGCAGGAACAGCAGATCCTTGATGATCCCGTAGGCCTCCTCGCCGAAGGACCACACCTCGTTGTCCGCTCCTGTGCCGGGGTTGGGGACGCGCGGCTCGCGCACGCCGTGCAGGCGCATCACGGGGCAGAAGACGCCCCACTGGAACCAGCGCACCACCAGCTCGCGGAACTCCGGGTCGGCGATCGCGCCGCCGAAGAAGCCGCCGATGTCGGTGGTCCACCACGGGATGCCGGCCATCGCCATGTTCATGCCGTTCTTGATCTGCTGGCCAAGCACCTTGAAGCTCGAGTAGATGTCGCCCGACCAGACGCAGGCGCCGTATTTCTGGCTGCCCGCCCAGGCGCTGCGGCACAGGTTGATGGGCAGCTCCTCGCCCGCGGCCTTCATTCCTTCGTAGAACACCTTCTCTTCGAACAGCGGGTAGAGCGCCGACACCTTGGCGCCCGGGCCGGCGTGGTAGCGCACGTTATGGTTGTGGTATGGCCTGTACTCGGGCTCGGCCTCGTCGAGCCAGAACAGGCGCACGCCGCGGTCCCAGTAGTTCTTCTTTGCCTTTTCCCAGACGTAGCGACCGGCCTCGGGGTTGGTGAAGTCGACAAAATGAAGGTAGCTCACCTCGGTGTAGGTGTCGACGAAGCGCATGAACACGGGCAGACCTTCGTCGGATCGCACGAGGAGCGCACGGTCGGCCATCTCCAGCGAGTCGGGGTGCTCGCCCGCAACCGTGGGCCAGATCGAGACCATGGTCTCGATGCCCATCGACTTCAGCTCCCTGATCATCCCCTCGGGGTCGGGCCAGCACTTGGGGTCGAAGTCCCAGTCGCCCTGCCGCGCCCAATGAAAATAGTCGATGACGATCACCGACATCGGCAGGCCGCGCCGCTTGTGCTCGCGCGCGACTGCCAGCAGCTCGTCGCGGGTGCGGTAGCGCAGCTTGCACTGCCAGAAGCCCATCGCCCAGTCCGGCATCATCGACGGGAAGCCGGTGAGGCGAGCGTAGTTGGTGGCGATCTCCGCCGGGCTCCTACCGGTGAATACGAAGTAATCGAGCTGGTCGGTCTGGTTGGCGATCCACGTCGTACCGTTGTTCGCGAACTCGACGCGGCCTCCCGCGGGGTTGTTCCAGAAGAAGCCGTAGCCCCTGGACGACTGCACCACCGGCACCACGGTGTGGGTGTTCATCTGCAGCAGCTCGACGACGCAGCCCTTGAGGTTGAGAAAGCCGTACTGGTTGTGGCCCATGCCGTAGAACTTCTCGGCCGGATCCGCGGCAAAGCGCGCCGTGGCGCGGAAGCTCGACGGCTCGACCGGCCGCAGCTCGTGGCCGCAGTCGGGATAGACGCGCAGCGTCTGGCGCTCCTCGAGGAGAGTACGCCCCGTTTTCGCGTCGGTGAACCTGAGGGGCGCTTCGAAGCCGTTGACGCCTCGCTTGTCCTGCTCGCTCATGGTGACCGCGAGCCTGCCGCAGCGCAGGGTCACCTCGGTGTCGGTGGTCTTGACCGCGACGTCGAGGCCCTCGGCTTTGGGGTTGATCGCCCAGTCGAACGGCTTCGGCTCGGCCTCCAGCGTGAGGCGCACCCGGATGCAGTCCGGGCTCCAGGCCTCCACTCTCAGCAGCTCGCCCTGGTAGCGCCGCTCGAAAAAGTCCCCGCCCTTTGTCACCTCGCCGACCATACTCCCTCCACCTGCCCGGGATACGGAAAAGGGGACACAAAGCGGCGCGATCGTCAACCCGCGGTCGGCGGACGACGGCGGCGGGTCGGCATTCAAGGCAAAACAGGATAGACTGCGCCCATGCCCTCGGACACTCAGATCATCTACTCCATGGTGCGCGTCGGGCGCAGCTACCCCGGCGGCAAGCAGGTCCTGCGGGACATCTCGCTGGGTTTCTTCTACGGGGCCAAGATCGGCGTGCTCGGCTTGAACGGGGCCGGCAAGTCCACCCTGCTGCGCATCATGGCGGGCGCGGACACCGACTACACCGGCGAGATCGCCGCGTCGCCGGGCTACACCGTGGGGATGCTCGAGCAGGAGCCGCGGCTCGACCCGGACAAGGCGGTCATCGAGGTCGTGCGGGAGGCGGTCCAGCCGATCTTCGACATGCTGGCCCAGTTCGACCGGGTCAGCGAGCAGTACGGGGAGCCCGATGCCGACTTCGATGCTCTTGGGGCCGAACAGGCCAGGCTCCAGGAGGCGCTCGACAAGGTCGACGCCTGGAACCTGGATTCGCACCTCGAGGCGGCGATGGAGGCCCTTCGCTGTCCGCTTCCGGACACGCCGGTGCGCGTGCTCTCCGGGGGCGAGCTCCGCCGCGTAGCCCTCACCCGGCTGCTGCTCACCGAGCCCGACATCCTGCTGCTCGACGAGCCGACCAACCACCTCGACGCCGAATCCGTGGCCTGGCTCGAGCACCACCTGCGCGACTACAAGGGAACGGTCATCGCGGTGACTCACGACCGGTACTTCCTCGACAACGTGGCCGGCTGGATCCTTGAGCTGGACCGCGGCCACGGCATCCCGTGGAAGGGCAACTACTCGTCCTGGCTGGA
>CAZKGO010000116.1:0-14674 GCA_964552235.1 uncultured Spirochaetales bacterium
GCCGCGCCGGCCGCGGCAGCCAGCTCGGGCGAATCGCGGGCGTCGGCCGCGGCTGACGGCTCGGACGCCGGAGCCGGCCGGGCTGCGGGCCGCGGTGCCGGGCGCGCTTCGCCCGGCCCGGACTCGTCGGGGATGTCGAGGGCGAGCTCGTTGGTGAGCTTCTGCGACTGCTCCTTGAAGCCCCGGATCGCCTGGCCGATCGCCCGGCCGATCTCGGGCAGCTTCCTGGGGCCGAACATCACGAGGGCCACCAGAAGAATGAGCAGCAACTCGAAGGGACCGATTGAGCTGAACCCGAACATCACGCCCCCCTGCAGGTCGCCGCTGCCTGCCCGCACCGGCCCGCCGGGCCTGCGCGGCGCCCGATGGCCGCGGATCCCCGCGCAGCCCGGCCGGCGCCCGATCCCATCATAGACCTTTTCCAGGCCCCGGGGCGAGATGCCCTGGCCTGGCCGGACCGCAGCCCCGCGGCCCGGGGCCGTGCCAGATCACGGCGAGCGCCCCGTCGACCGTCGCAACCCGCACGGCGGTGCCGTAGGTCTCCGAGAGCCGCTCGCTGGTCAGCAGCTTCTCCAGAGGCCCCGAGCTGATGATCCGCCCCCTGGCCATCAGGGCCAGGTGGGTGGCCGCGGCAGCGGCAGCCTCGGGCTCGTGCGTGGTGAACACCACCGTGACTCCCTCCTTCGAGAGCTCGGCGAGCATCCCGGTCACCCGCCGCTTGTTCGCCAGGTCCAGGTGCGACGTCGGCTCGTCGAGCACCAGCAGGCGCGGCTGCTGGGCGAGGGCCCGCGCGATCATGAGCAGCTGCCGCTGGCCGCCGCTGAGCTCGTTGATCGAGCGTTCCTCGAAGCCGGCCAGGCCCGCCCGGGCCAGGCACCCGCGGGCCACCTCGCAGTCGCGGGCGCCCGGCAGCTCGAGCGGCCGTAGGTAGGGAGCGCGGCCGTGCAGCGCGTACTCCAGGCAGGTGTAGTCGAAGGGCAGGTGCTCGCTCTGCGGCACGAAGCCGAGGATGCGCGCCGCCTCCGCCGGCGCGTAGCTGGGGAGATCGCGGCCCTGGAGGCGAACGGCCCCGGCCTGCGGCCGGTTGTGCCCGATCAGGAGGCTCAGGAGAGTGGACTTGCCGATGCCGTTCGGCCCGAGCACGGCCAGGCACGTTCCCGGCCAGACCGCGAGCGACGCCGACTCCAGCACCGGCGTGCCGGCGTGATACGCGAAGTCGACGGCCTCGAGCTCGGCGATCGGAGCGGGCCTCCCGGGTGCGGCGCTCACGCCTCCCGCCTCCTGTACCAGCGACGCGAGAGCACGAACACGAAGAACAGCGCGCCGAGCAGCGACGTGACGATGCCGAGCGGGATCTCGCCCGGCAGGAGCGTGCGGGCGAGGTCGTCGCAGCCCACGGTGAACAGGGCTCCCAGCATCATCGAGGCCGGAAGGCTGCTGCTGGCGTCGGCGCGGAAGAGCCTGCGGGCGATGTGCGGTACGATCAGCCCGATCCAGCTCACGACTCCGCTCACCGAGACGACCGCAGCCACGGCGCAGGTGGCCGCCGTCAGCACGGCGAGCCGCTCGCGGGCCACGGCCGCTCCGAGCGAGCGGGCGACGCGGTCGTCGAGGGCGAGGATGTTGATGCGCCAGCGCATCAGCAGCGTGACCGCGAGGCCGGCAGCGACCAGCGGCGCCACGGTGCGCACGTCGGCCCACGAAGCAGCCGAGAGGCTGCCCATCAGCCAGAAGGTGATATCCGGCAGCTGGCTCAACGGGTCGGCCACGTACTTGAGGATGCCGACGCCCGAGGAAAGCACGGCCGAAACCGCGATGCCCGCCAGCACGAGGCGCAGGATCCAGCCGCCGAAGCGCAGGGCTCGCGCGATCGCCAGCGACAGCAGCAGCCCGCCGAGGGCGCAGGCGGCCGACAGCGACTGCACGGCCCAGCCGGAGCCGCCGACGGCGACGATCGCCAGCGCGGCGCCGAACGCCGCCCCCTGCGTGACGCCCATGATGCCGGGCTCGACCAGCGGGTTGGAGAACAGCAGCTGGAACACGGTCCCCGCGGCGCCGAGCGAGAGCCCGAGCATGAGCGCGAGCAGCACGCGAGGCAGCCGCAGCCCGAGCAGCAGCCGCGCGGCCAGCGGGTCTGCGGCGATCCTGCCGGCAGTCATGAGCCCCGGCTGGGGGTAGCGGCCGAGCAGCAGCGAGACGGCGAGCAGCGCCAGCAGCGCAGCGGCGAGGACTGCCGTGCGCGCCGCAGTCGGCCGCGGCCCGCTCACCATGCTAGCGGTACCCGCCCCGCAGACGGGAGAGCACCACCCGGCGGACGCCTTCTTCATTCATCCCATAGAGAAACGAGAAGAAGCCGATGACTTCGCGATCCAGGTGCGCATCCGGGAACAGGTCAGGGTGCAGGCGCGAGGCCAGCCACTCAAGACCGAGCACCCACCGCAGATCGGGCTGGTCCCAGCTGTAGTAGTCGACGGGGAACGCGACGAGGCGGCCCTTGGCGACCGCAGCGAGCTCGCGCCAGGCTGCGTCGGCGCGCAGGCCGGCAGCGATCGCGTCGACGTCCTGGTGGTAGGAGACCACGAAGACCCAGTCGGGGTTCCAGGAGGCGATCTGCTCGAAACCGACCCGGCTCCACCCGCGGCCCGCGCCGGCTTCCTTCCAGACCGGCCTCGCTCCGGCCATCTCCACCAGCCGCGTCTGGATCCAGCCCACGGGTGGAACGTTGAATACGTGCTCGGCTCCCCTGGCCGCGTCGTAGAGAAACAGCACGCGGGGCCTGCGCTCCTCGCTCAAGGCGGAGGTGCGGCTGGTGACGCCGCCCGCGCGCCGCTCGATCTCCTTCCATATCTCCTCGGCGCGCGCCCTGTTCTGCAGCAGATCGCCGAAGACCATCAGGTCCCTTCGGTACTGCTCGGGCGACTCGAAGTCGACGTAGAGAACGGGAATCCCCAAGGCCTCGAGCGGCCTGCCGAGGCTTTCGGCCATGAAGCTCTTGAGGATCACGACGTCGGGCCTGAGCGCCGCGATCTCCTCGGCGCCGGCCATGCGGGGCAGCGTGACCTTTCGGCCGTAGCCGGCATCGACGGCGGCGAGGAAATCCCCGAGCCCCTGGTCGACCTCGGCCGTGGCCACGACACGGCCCCAGGCCTCGGGAAAGGCGTAGAGCGCGTCGGCGACCATAAAGACCGCTCGTCCGGCCACCACGATCCTCTCAGGAAGCCTGTCGAAGGTCGCCCGCCTGCCTGCCGCGTCCGTGACGGTGTAGGGTTTGGCGGTTCCCGCAGGCTGATCCGGCGCGGGCGAAGCGGCGAGCGCCGCGGCCGCAGCCAGCGCGACGAGCGTCGCGATCGCACCTTTCCAACCGGGCATGGGCCAAAATAGGAAGGCCGCGCGCGGCTGTCAAGCTCGCCCCGTTGCGCGAGGCGCCGCTGTCGCTGAGGCGGGGCCGCGATCAGGCCCGGCCGTTGCGCACCTGCACGAGCTGGGCGGCGACCCCGATGGCGATTTCCGCGGGCGAGGCGCCCCCGATCGGCAGGCCGATCGGAGCTGCCAGGCGAGCGACCTGCGCCGGGTCGTGGCCTTCGCTCTCGAGCTCCCGCTTCAGGATCGCGGCCTTGGAGCGGCTGGCGATCACGCCGAGGTACCTCCACTCGCGCTTGAGAAAGAAGCGCGCGAGGCGGAAATCCGTTGCGTGGTCGCGGCTCATGATCACGATGTAGCTGTCGGGGTTCGGCGGCAGCTCGGCCTCGAGCACCGCCTCGTCGAAGGAGTTGACGATCCTCGCCCCTGGAAACCGCTCGCTGTTGCCGTACTCGGCCATCGAGTCGACGACCGTCACGGCGAAGTCGAGGTCGCCGACGACCCGGAACAGGGCCACTCCCACGTGACCGGCGCCGCAGATCACCAGCTGCGGCGGCACGCCCACGGGCTCGACAAAGTACTGCACCCGGCCGCCGCACGCCATGCCCAGGTCCGGGCCGAGGTTCTTCTCGACCAGCCGCGGCGGGCCGCCGCGCAGGACCTCGAGCGCCTCCTCGACCGCCTCGTGCTCGAGATTACCGCCGCCTATGGTCCCGTAGGTCAGGTGCCGCCCGCCCGCGTCCACGACGAGCATCTTGGCGCCGGGCGCCTGAGGCCCGCTGCCCGCCACCGCGACGATGGTCACAAAAGCGCAGCGGCGCCGGGCGGCCAGATGCCGCAGCGCCTCCTCGAGCAGGCTCTTCATGCGGCGATGGTAGCGTCGCGGGTGCGCTCCTGTCCAGGGAGGCAGGCGCTTCAGGCCGGCGCCGCCGCCTCGGCGCGCCCGCTGGCGGCGGCTTCGAAGAAGCGCTGCACCGGTTGCGGCGCGCCCGACACCCCCGCGAGCGAGCCGTCGTAGATCACGCGCCCGCCGTCCAGGAACACGATGCGGTCGGCGAGCCTGCGGATGCTTGCCGGCTCGTGCGTCACGATCACGAGGCTCATGCCGAGCCGCGCCCGCAGGCTGAGGATCAGCCGGTCGAGGCCGGCGGACGTGACCGGGTCCAGCCCCGCCGACGGCTCGTCGAAGAACAGCAGCTCCGGGTCGAGCGCCATGGCCCGCGCCAGGGCGGCGCGCTTGCGCATCCCCCCCGACAGCTCGGACGGCAGCCGACGCTCGGCGCCGTCCAGCCCAACGAGGGCGAGCTTGCTGCGGGCGACGCGCGCCACCAGGTCGGCCGGCAGCGTTGTGTGCTGCTGCAGGGGGATCGACACGTTCTCCAGCACCGTCATCGAGTTCAGGAGCGCCCCGGCCTGAAAGAGCATCCCCGTCCTGCGCCGCACGCGGATCCAGCCGCCCTCGTCGAGGTCCGCGGTGCGCTGGCCAAAAATGAACACCTCGCCCGCGTCGGGCCGCAGCAGGCCCACGATCGCCTTGAGCAGGGTCGTCTTGCCGCAGCCGCTGCCGCCCAGGATCACGGTGATCTCGCCGCGGCGCATGTCGGCGCTGACGCCCGACAGCACCTCGAGCTCTCCGTAGCGGACCACCAGGTCGCGCACCGCGACCACCGCCTCGCTCACGGCAGGTACACCAGACTGAAGACCACGTCGGCGATGATGACGGCAAAGATCGAGGCCACCACGGAGCGGGTCGTCTCGCGGCCGACGCCCTCGGCGCCGCCGGAGGCGCGCATGCCGCAGTGGCACGAGATGACGGCGATCAGCCAGGCGAACACGACGCTCTTGGCCAGGCCGGTGAGGACGTCGCCGGCCCGCAGGATCTTGATCGCCTCGTTGACGTAGGCGATCACCGGCAGCCGCACGTAGAGGACCGACACCACCAGGCCGCCGAAGATCCCGACGAGGGTCGACAGCGTCACCAGCAGCGGCGAGCAGACGGTGATGGCCAGCAGCTTGGGCACGATCACGTAGCGGACCGGGTCGATCGCCATCGTGTGCAGCGCGTCGATCTCCTCGCTCACCTTCATCGTGGCGATCTCGGCGGCCATCGCCGACCCGCTGCGTCCGGCGAGCAGGATCGCGGTCATCATCGGGCCCATCTCGCGCACCATCGAGTAGGAGACCAGGTCGGCGACAAAGATGCTGCCGCCGACCAGCCGCAGCTGGGCCGCCGCCTGCAGGGCGAGGATCAGGCCGATCACGAAGGAGAGCAGGCCGATCACCCCCACGGCGTCGAGGCCGATGAGCACGGACTGCTCGACCACGGCGCCGCGTCGGTAGCCTCCGCGGCCGACCAGCGCCGCCGCCGCGGCCGCGAACGCGTCGGCGCCCAGCTGCGCCGCCTCCCTGGCCGTGGCCCCGACGGCGTGGAGGCGGGCCCCCAGGCGGGCAAGCGCCGACTCGGCCCGCCGGCGCTCCTGCGGCCGCAGCTGCGGCGAGAGCGCGGCGAGCACGGCCGAGACCTCGGCCGCCGGCGCCACCAGCGACGCCTCGCCCCAGCGGGCGCGCAGCTCCGCCACCAGGGCGGCCCCTGCGCTGTCGACCCGCGTCACCGCGGCCAGGTCGATGCGCCGCACGGACCGCGGGGCCAGGCGCCGCAGCCTCGCCGCGAGCGACGGCACGGTGGCGTAGTCGAGTGCGCCGGAGAGCGCCACGGTTTCGCCGCGCAGCTGCACCCCGTCAGCGGATGACATAGGTGGCCCTCAGCACCAGCTTGTGGTCGAAGATGAAGTACCGCGTGTCGAAAAAGGGATAGGGCGGCGACTCCTTGTAGCGGTTGTTGAAGGTAAGGGTGTATTCCAGCGACAGGTACTTCAGCAGCCGCAGCGCCAGCACATTCTCCCACTCCAGCAGCGCGGAGCTGTCGCGCTGGAACGGGAAGAACACCTCGAGCGAGGACGAGTAGCTGAGCCCGTAGGGCAGGATCACGCTGCCGACGGCCGTGACCTCAAAGCCTGTGGGGTACCGCGTCTCCTGCTTGACGTATGCTTCCTTGTCCGCCTCATACTCCTCGATCGCGTAGACGTCGTGATTGTACTCCTGCCTCAGGCCGAGGCCGGTGCGCAGATTCAGGTCCGCCTGCGATAGGTTCACGAGCCTGTAGTTCAGCCCGACGCCCTCCTTGAGCTTCACGGGGAAGAAGCTCGGCTCGCGCTGCAGGTCTTCCACAGTTTTGAGCACACCGTCCTCGATCACATCCGAGTTGCCGGGCGTGATCTGCGGGAACAGATGGGTTTCCAGGTCGAAGCGGCCGTAGAGCCCGACGTTCCTGAGGAAGAAGTAGATTAGGGTGTTCTTGAGGGCCACGTCGTCGGCGGGAAACTGGTAGTCGGTGCCCGGAGACTTCTGGAACCCGCCCTCGACCACCGTTCGCAGCGTGTACAGCAGGGGCTCCTGGTCGACGACCAGGCGGGCGTCGACCTCGCCCGTGACCGTCGTGGTGACGAGGTACTCCTCGAGCTCGCCGCTGTTGTTGCTGGAAAAATCGACAGCGCCCGACACTGTTGCGCTGAGCCGCAGGGGTCGATCGGCGGCGCCCGTTGGCTCCTCCTCGAGGACCCCTGCGCCCACCAGGTTGGTCGGGTTGCCCTTGTCGTCGGTGGCCACCACGATCGTGACGCGGCGGTTCTCGCCGGCGACGACGCTCACGGTGGTGAAGTCGCGGTACGTGGCGAAGGGCTGCCCGTTGATCGTGATCTTGTAGCCGCCGGGCCGCAGCACCCACACGCGGCTCTGCTCGCCGACGGTCTCGTCGGCCGAGGTGTCGCTTCCGTAGCTCTCGCCCGAAAGCCCGTCGAACACCTCGTAGCCGATCCTCGCCGACTCGCGGTCCTCCGTCACGACCGTGACCATTACGGTTCCCCAGTTCGGCTCGACGATGCGCTTGTAGCGGGGCACGACGGCCACGTCGGCGAGCTCCATGAGCTGATCTTCGCGGCCTGAGCCATAGGTGATGCGGTAGCGGCCCTCGGGAATCACCACCGGAACGCCCATCTTGGCCGACGCCACCTCGTCGCCGCCGGCGCCGTATACCCGGTAGAACGGCTCCTGGTCCGTGCCGCTGAGGGCGGGCAGCAGCACGACGCCGAAGCCCTGCACGTCCTCGGCAAACGGCTCGAGCCTGCCGTCGTCTCGGGTCGCGTACGCCTCGCTGGTCTCGCCGCTTTCGAGGTAGCGCACCACCTTGTCCACAAAGAGGTCGGTCTCCTCGAGGATCATGTCGTTGATCCTGATGACAAAGGTCTCGACGTTCGCGTCGGCCAGCGGCTCCTGGCGGGCGACCCGGTGCTGCACCGGGCTGGCCGCGCTCCCCCTCGCGCCCAGCGAGAACTCCATCTCCAGGCGGGCCTGGCCGTGGGAGCCGGTGCGCACCAGCTCGAGGGCCTGCAGGCTCGTGGATACGTCGAGGTCGGCGCCCTCGCCGACGTACTCGCGACGGACGCTGCGGAACATCCGGTAGCGCTGCAGCCGCGTGGCGACCAGGTTGGGGATGGTGTCGGCGAGGTCGACGCCCCAGACGTGGTAGACCGAGTAGCTGAAGCTCGGCCCGGCGTCGCGGATCACGATCTGCTTGCGGCTGTAGGTGCGCGGGATGCGCGCGTCCAGGACGTGCACGTTGTAGGGGAACGGCTCGTCGCGGATTAGGCGGTTGCTCTCCAGCTGCGGGTAGTACTCCAGCACGTAGTAGTTCGTCGACGGCACGATCTGGGTGGCGCATCCCGCCGTGAGCACGAGGGCGGCGAGAGCGAGCAGGCGCAGCCGCTTCATGGCTCGCGTCCCCTCTGGCGCAGCAGCAGCGACGGGTTCTCGCTGATCAGCAGCGAGAAGTCGCTGAGGTACTCCACGGTCTCCCGCAGGGCGGCCAGCGAATCCAGGAGGTCGCCGCGGGCGCGCAGCACCGTGACATCGATGTTGGCGATCGTCTCGCGCGCCTGCGAGATCGTCCGGTTGAGGTTCCCGGCCACCTCGACCACGTCCGCTTCGGTCACGGCCCGATCGAGGCGCCCGAGCACCTGGTTGACCGCGGCGACGGTGCCGCCGAGCCCCGCCGTCGTCGTCTCGAGGTTGCGGATCACGCCCGTCAGCGGCGCCCGCGCGTCGGCCACGAACAGGTCCAGGTTCGTCAGGATGCGGTTGAAGCGCATCTGGTTCTCGGCGCTCATCAGGTCCGAGATGTTGCCGAGGATCTTCTGCAGCTGAGTGGCGATGACCTCGGCGGGTGCGAGGATGCGGTCCAGAGGCGACTGGCCCCCCTCGATCACGAAGCCCGCCGGCGCGGCAGGCGCCTCGTTGCTTCCGCCCGCGAGCTCGATCTGCATGAGCCCGGTGATCCCGACGGGCACCAGCATCGCCTTGACGTCCGTCCGCACGGGGGTGCCCTCACGCACGCCGATGGATACCAGCACCGTCCGGATGTCCTCCCTCGAGAACTGGATGTCCTCGACCGAGCCGACCTCGACGCCCTGGTAGCGGACCGCGCCGCCGATCTGGAGGCCGCTGATCGAGGTGCCGCGGTAGGCGACGAAGTACTGCGTGCGCTTCTCCAGCAGCCGTCGCCCGCCCACCACAGCCAGAAAGGCCACAAGAGCCGCGGTGACGGCGATGACGAAGACGGCCAGCCTGACCTTTTGCGCTCGTGTGATCATGGGCGCCTCATTATACGACAGAGCGGCGGGGATGGGCGAGCGCCTTGACCCCGTCTCCGCGGGGTCTCCCCGGCCCGGAGTTCTCATGGGCCCTGGCGGAGAACTCCGGGCTCGCCTTGACGCATCTGCGAGGCCCATATTAGGTTGTCTTGACCATGGGCCCCGCCTTTGCCGCAAGACTGGCTCACATCCTCCTCGTCTTTGCAGCCACCGCCGCGGCATTCGCCGTGGGCTGGGCGGTCAAGTGGGCGATCGCCCACATGGCCCTCGCCTCGGCGCGGACCACGGCCAACAGGATGCTCCGCGAAAGCATGACGGCCACGGCCGCCGAGCGCGCCCGCATGATCGAAGAGGGACGGGCCGAGCTGGCCGCCGAGCGAAGCTCCATGCAAGAGGAGCTGGGCGAGCTCAAGCGCACCGTCGGCGAGCTCGACGAGCAGATGCAGCAGCGCGAGGCGGCCGTCGAGCAGCGGGCTGCGGAGGTCGACCAACTCCGCAGCGCCCTCGAGGAGCGCGAGCGGGAGATCGAAGCCCGCGCGCAGGCTGTCGACAGCCTGCGCGGTGAGGTCCGCCACCGCCTCGAGCGGATCTCGGGCACGACCGCCGAACAGGTCAAGGAGCAGATCGTCCAGTCGATCCTTGCCGAGGAACGGCGCGACGCGGCCCACGTCGTACAGCGCTGCGAGGCGGAGACCGAGCGGGTCGCCGAGGCGCGCGCGAGAGAGATCGTCACCACAGCGATGCAGAGCCTGCCGGTCGCCCAGGAGCTGGACACGGGTCCCGCGGGCCTGGAGACGCCGAGCGCCGAGGCGATGATGCGGCTGATGGCCCGCGAGGGCCGCAACATCCGCATCCTCGAGCGCCTGCTCGGCGTCGACATCCAGGTCGACGACACGCGCGAGGGCCTGTCGATCTCGGCGAACGACCCGGTCGCGCGCGAGCTCGCCAAGGCGACGCTCCACGCCCTGTTCAAGGAGAACAGGATTCATCCCTCGCTGATCGAGATGACGGTGAAAAGGATGCGCCGGGAGATCGACGACAACATGCGGCAGGAGACCGCGAGCATCCTGCGCGACCTCGGCGTCCGGGACCTCAAGCGCGAGTCGATCGAGACCCTCGGCCGGCTGCTGTACCGCTACAGCTACGGCCAGAACCAGCTCTACCACGCGAAAGAGGTGGCGCTGCTGGCCGCTCACCTGGCCCAGGGGCTGGGATGCGACCCGGCGCTGGCTCGCCGCGCCGGACTGCTGCATGACATCGGCAAGGCGGTGAGCGAAGACGGACGGCCCCACACCGAGATCGGCGTGGAGCTGGCCCGCCGCTGGGCGGAGGATGAGCGCATCGTCAACGCCATCGCCTCCCACCACGATGACGTTCCGCAGACGTGCGTCGAGTCGCACCTGGTCAAGATCGCCGACGCGATCTCGGGCTCCCGGCCGGGGGCGCGCCAGGAGACGATCACCAACTACCTCGACCGGGTCGAAAAACTGGAGAGGATCGCCGAGAGCTTCGAGGGCGTGGAAAAGGCCTTCGCGATCTACGCCGGGCGCGAGCTGCGCATCCAGGTCGACAGCGAGAGGATCTCGGACGAGCGCGCGGCCGCGCTTGCGGCCGAGGTGGCCCGCAGGGTCGAAAAGGAGCTCACCTACCCGGGCAAGGTCACCATCACGGTCATCCGCGAGCTCAAGGCAAGCGTCTACACCCGATAGGCCTCCCGGCATGAGGTGAGTCGCGATGAAGATCCGCGTCGGAGTGCTCTTTGGCGGAAAGAGCGCGGAGCACGAAGTATCGCTGCAGTCGGCGAAGAACGTCATCGACGCTATGGACAGTGATCGCTACGAGGTCGTCCTGATCGGGATCGACAAGCGCGGCCGCTGGCACCTGCACGACGAGGCGCAGAGGATGCTCGCCGAGCGGCGCCTCGCCGCCCTCGAGTCGCCGCCCGCCGATGCGGCGCAGGTCGTGCTGCTTCCCGGCGACGAGCGCACCGAGATCGTCGACTGCTCGTCCCGCAGGAGCCTCGGATCGCTCGACGTGGTCTTTCCGGTCCTCCACGGGCCGTTCGGAGAGGACGGCACGGTCCAGGGACTGCTCAAGCTGGCGGACGTCCCGTTCGTGGGAGCCGGTGTGCTCGGCTCGGCGGTCGGCATGGACAAGGACGCCATGAAACGGCTGCTCTCGCAGGCCGGAATCCCGAACGCCCGGGGGATCGTGATCCGGGGGCCGCAGAGGCATCGGCTCGACGCCAAGGCGATTGCCGGGCAGCTGGGGCTGCCGCTGTTCGTCAAGCCGGCCAACCTCGGATCGTCGGTGGGCATCAGCAAGGTCAAGACGGCGGACAAGCTCGCCCCCGCGGTCGAGCTGGCGTTCGAGTATGACCGCAAGGTGATCGTCGAGGAGTGCGTGAGCGGCCGCGAGCTCGAGTGCTCCGTGCTCGGAAACGAGGAACCGATCGCCTCGCTGCCGGGCGAGGTCATCCCGCAGGACGAGTGGTACTCCTACGAGGCCAAGTACATCGACGAGAACGGCGCCGTGCTACGCATCCCCGCCGAGCTCGACGCCGCGACGGTCGGCCGGGTCCAGCGCATGGCTGTCGAGGCCTTCGAGACCCTGTGCTGCGAAGGCATGGCGCGAGTCGACTTCTTCCTGAGGCCCGACGGCCGCCTCTACGTGAACGAGATCAACACGATCCCCGGCTTCACGAGGATCAGCATGTATCCCAAGCTGTGGGAGGCTTCGGGCATCCGCTACAGCGAGCTGGTAGACAGGCTGATCGCGCTTGCCCTCGAGCGGGCGCGGGCGGAGAGGGCGCTGAAAACCTCGTACCGGGAGTGAGCGGTGCCGCGCGCGGTCAGGCTGCAGTTCGACGCTTGGCGCCCCTACTGCCAGCTGCCCTCGCCGGCAGCCGGCGTGCGCTGCCTGATCAGCCTCAGGCGCTCCGGCGACATGAGCCTCGGACAGCCGGCGCGCCGACGCCTCTTCTTCGAGTCCCTGGGGGTGGCGAGCGAGCGCGTGATCGCCGTGCGGCAGGTCCACTCGCTGCGCGTGCTCGCCGAGGGCGAGCTCGGCCCCGGCGGGCCTCCCGAGGCCGACGGCCTGCTGGCCGCCGATCCCCGGGCGGTCCTGACGGTCACCGTGGCCGACTGCCTGCCGATCTTCGTAGCCGACCGCCGCAGCGGCGCCCGCGGCCTGCTGCACTCGGGGTGGAAAGGGACCGGTATCGTCGTGGAGGCGGTCGCCCGGATGGCGGCGCTCTACGGCTCACGCCCCGCTGATCTCGCCGTCGTGATCGGGCCGGGCATCGGGCCGTGCTGCTACGATGTCCCGCGCGAACGGTTCGAGCTGTTCCGGCAGCGTTTCGGACCCGCGGCCGCGCTCGAGAGGGACGGCCGCTGCTACCTCGACCTGCGGCAGGCGAACCTCGGACTCCTGGCGCGGCAGGGCGTTCGCGACGTGACCGTGGTCCGGGACTGCACGGCCTGCACGCCGGAGCTGGCGTCGTACCGCGTCCTCGGAAAGGACGGCTATATCGGCATGGTGGCCGTGATGGGCGCCTTCTAGCCGTTCCGTTTCGGGAGCTGTTCGTTTCAGGAGCTGAGAGAGTGGAAAGCGCAAGAGAGATCTGGAGATCGCTCGTTCGCGAGGAGCTGGCCGAGATGGCCGGCGGCGCCGGGGCGATCGCCCAGGTGGAGATGGCGGCCGAGACCCCGCCCGATCCCGCGATGGGAGACATCGGGTTCCCGATGTTTCCCTTCGCCCGCGTGCTGCACAAGGCACCCCAGGCGATCGCCGCTGAGGTCGCCTCGCGTCTGGCCGCGCGGGGGGGCCCCGGTGGCGCAGAGGCGGCGGGCCCCTACGTGAACGTGCGTCTGGACCGCCGCGCGGAGTCGGCGCGTGTCCTCGATCAGGTCGAGGCCGAAGGCGCAGCCTACGGCTCGCGAGCCGACCTGGCTGGCCAGCGCGTCGTCGTCGAGTTCTCGTGCCCCAACACCAACAAGCCGCTGCACCTCGGCCACCTGCGCAACAATGCCCTCGGCATCAGCGTGTCGCGGATCCTGGAGGCCGCGGGGGCCGAGATACGCAGGGTGAACCTCATCAACGATCGCGGCATTCACATCTGCAAGTCGATGGCGGCCTACGAGCGGTTCGGCAAGGGGCGCACCCCCGAAAGCGAGGGTATCAAGAGCGACCACTTCGTGGGCGACTACTACGTGCGCTACGACAAATGGTCCAGGGAGGATCCGGCTGCCGAGGCGAGGGCCCGCGAGATGCTGCGCCTCTGGGAACAGGGTGATTCCGCGGTCACGGATCTGTGGCGGCTGATGAACCACTGGGCGATCCAGGGCATCGAAAAGACCTACCAGCGGACCGGTGTCTCATTTGACCAGGTCTACTACGAGAGCCGGACCTACCAGCACGGCCGCGCCGAGGTGCTCAAGGGCCTCGAGAAGGGCATCTTCTACCGCAAGGAGGACGGCTCGGTATGGGTCGACCTGGAGGCTCAGGGGCTCGACCACAAGGTGCTGCTGCGCGGAGACGGCACTTCGCTCTACGTC
The DNA here is from genome assembly GCA_964552235.1 of uncultured Spirochaetales bacterium. Taxonomy (GTDB): domain Bacteria; phylum Spirochaetota; class Spirochaetia; order SZUA-6; family CAVTHK01; genus CAVTHK01. The sequence continues at coordinate 13,622 of CAZKGO010000116.1, forward strand.
ACCCAGGACATAGGCACGGCGCTGCTGCGCTATCGCGACTGGCCCTTCGACAGGTTCGTCTACGTCGTCGCCTCGGAGCAGAACTACCACTTCCAGGTGCTCTTCAAGGTGCTGGCGATGCTTGGGCATCCCTGGGCCGCCAACCTCTACCACCTGTCCTACGGCATGGTGAACCTGCCCGAGGGCAAGATGAAGAGCCGCGAAGGAACGGTCGTCGACGCGGACAACCTGCTCGACGAGCTCAAGGCGCTGGCCCTGGCCGAAATCCGGGACAAGGGGCGGGAAAAGGAGATCGAGGACATCGACGCCACTGCGGAGGCGATCGCCCTCGGCGCCGTCAACTACTTCCTGCTGCGGTACACGCCGACGACGAGCATGGTGTTCAATCCCGCCGAATCGATCTCGTTCGACGGCAATACCGGCCCCTACCTGCAGTACACCGGGGCTCGAATCGCGAGCCTGCAGCGCAGGGCGGCCGAGCGGACGGTCGGGCGCTTCCGCGCGGAGCTGCTGACTGTGGCCGAGGAATGGCAGCTGATCAAGGCGATCTCGGCCCTGCCCGAAACGGTCGGCCAGGCGGCGCGAGACTACAATCCGGCCGTGCTCGCCGGCTACCTGTACGATCTCGCCCGTACGTTCAACAAGTACTACCACGACAATTCCGTGCTCAACAACGACGACGCCGACCTCGTGGCCACGCGCCTGCGCGTATGCGCGGCCGTGGGCGTGGTGCTGCGCCGCGGCCTGCACATGCTGGCGATCCCGTTCCTGGAAAAGATGTAGGGGGAAGAAGGCAGCCCGCGCAGGGCGCAGCCCCCCTTGACTTTTATACCATACGTATGTATCGTATGTTATGACCCCTACCGAACGGCTCGGCGAAGAGATCGCCTGCCTCTCGGCTCACCTGGATGCCGCCACCCATCGGCTGCTGGAGTGCCTCAGGCGCTTCGACGAGGCCGGAGGCTGGTGCGAGCAGGGCGCCCTCTCCTGCGCCCACCGGCTGTCCTGGCGGGTGGGGCTGGATCCGGCCACAGCGCGGGAGAAAGTGCGGGT
>CAZKGO010000117.1:0-14652 GCA_964552235.1 uncultured Spirochaetales bacterium
TCCTCGTGCAGGAAGCGAGCAGCAACTACGCCAACCGCAGAAAGTACAACGTTAGGTGGCGTTTCGGCACCGGAATGTAAGCGGAGGAAGCCATCATGAGAAGAATCGCCCTGTTCGTGCTGCTCGGGTTCGCCGCGTCCGCGGGTGCCCAGGAGTTCGTCGTGTCCGTGCTGCCGACCCTGGAGATCCCCCTCGGCTCCAGCGGGGACCTCTACGACGCCGGCGGAGGCGTCGACCTGGCGGCGGTCTACGCCCCTGCCGACAGCACGGGGCTGCGCTTCTCAGGGGCTGTAGGCTACCGCGCTCTGCCTTCGCTTGCGGATGCGAGCCTCTCGCTCGTCTCGCTCGCTGCGGGGGCAGGCTATCAGTACGCCCTGAATCCGCGCCTGCTGCTGTTCAGCGACGCGCGGGCCGGCGGATACTTCGGCTCCTACGACGGCTCGAGCGCCTTCGACCTGATGGCGACGATCGAGGGCGGCGCCGTCTTCGCGCTGGCGCCGGCATTCCGCCTCGGCCTGAGCACGTCGCTCGCTGGCTACTTCGCCAACCCCGAGCCGCTGCTGACCGGCCTCGGGCTGCGGATCGCCGGCACGTTCACCCCCGGCGTGCGCGGCGGTCTGCACCGGCCGCGTCTCCAGATCATGGACCCGCGGCTCGAAGCTGTCTTTCCCGTGTTCTTCAAGTGGTACGACAGCAACGCCGCCGGGTCGATCGTGATTCTGAACAAGGAAAACCGCCCGATCCGAAACGTGCGGGCGAGCATCTTTGTCAAGGAGTTCATGGACGCGCCCAAGGTGTTCGCCGAGATCCCCGAGATCGCCAAAGGCGAGTCACGCGAGGTGCCCGTGCTCGCGCTGTACACCGACCGGCTTCTCAGCGTTACGGAAAGCACCAAGGTGGCCGCTGAGATCACGGTGAGCTACGAGCTGCCGGACGGCACGCTGCAGGTCTCTCACACGGAGACGCTGCGCGTGCTGGACCGCAACGCGATGACCTGGGCCGACGACAGGAGGGTGGCCTCGTTCGTCACCCCCAAGGACCCAGCGCTGCTGGGGCTCGCCAAGAACGTGGCGGGTGCCGTGCGCGAGGACAGCGCTGTCGCCGCCGACCTGAACTTCCGCGTGGCGATGGCGATGTACCAGGCTCTCGCTCTCTACGGCATGAGCTACGTCGTGGATCCGAAGTCCTCGTACGCCGACCTCTCCAAGCAGGAACAGGCGATCGACTACCTGCAGTTCCCGCGCCAGACCCTCAAGTACCGCTCGGGCGACTGCGACGACCTCTCGATTCTGTTCAACTCGCTCCTGGAGGCGGTCGGCATCGAGACCGCCTTTGTCACCGTACCGGGCCACATTTTCTCAGCCGTCGCCCTGTCGATGTCCCCGGAAGAAGCGACGCGGGGGTTGACCCAGGCCGAGCGCCTGATCGTGCAGGACGGCGTGGTCTACCTGCCGATCGAAGCCACGATGTTCTCCAAGGGATTCAACGCCGCGTGGATCGAAGGGGCGAGGCAGTGGCGCGAAGCCGGCAAAGACGCGAAGCTGACCCCGGTGCGCGAGGCATGGAAGACCTACGAGGCGGTAGGGCTGCGCGAGGCTGACCCCGACTTCAGCTTTCCCGGAGCGCGCGCGGTGCTGGCCTCCTACCGCGGAGAGCTCGACCGGTTCGTGGACGAGGAGCTCGGTGTGAGGCTCGCCGCCCTCCAGGAGGAGATCAAGCGCAATGGCGCCACACCGGCGAACCAGAACCGGCTCGGGATCCTGTACGCGCGCTACGGCAAGTACGCGGAAGCCGAGTCGGCTCTGCAGAGGATTCTGAGGCAGGACGAGTACCTGCCGGCGCTCGTGAACCTGGCCAACATCTCCTACCTCAAGGGCGACGCCGCGGCCGCCGCTTCGTGGTACGAGCGCGCGCTGCAAAAGGACCCCCGCAACCGGGTGGCTCTCGCCGGCGCTGCGAAGGCCCGCTCTGACCTGGGGCAGGCGGCAGCCGCGTCGGTGCTCGTGGGCCGGCTCAAGGCGATCGACCCGGCGAGCGCCGAGAGCCTGGCAGCGCTGGAGCCGACGGCTTCGCCTGAGGCGCGGGCCGCGGCCGCGGCCGACAAGCGAGTGACCTGGAGCGAGTAACGAGCCGGCCGCGGGCCTTCGGGGGGACAGTGGCCGCTGTGCAGATTCCATTGACTACTTGAGAATTGCATGCAATACTCAAGTAGTGATTGGGCATGTCCCAAGGCTCCTCTCGCTGCCCGCCAAGGGATCCGAAAGCTTCTTCCTGTGGGGCCCCCGCCAGACAGGCAAGAGCACGCTCCTGCGCGACACCTACCCGGACAGCGTTCGCGTTGACCTGCTTCTCCCCGAGGAGTACCGGCGTTATCTCGAGCGGCCTCAGTTGCTGATCGACGAGGTGCGCCTCGCGAAGCACCCCTTCATCATCATCGACGAGGTCCAGAAGGTTCCGGCGTTGCTCGATGCGGTGCACTGGCTGCACGAGAACCAAGGCGTCCAGTTCGCCCTTTGCGGATCGAGCGCGCGCAAGGTCCGCAAAGGTCAGGCGAACCTGCTCGGCGGCCGCGGGCTGAGCTTCGAGCTCTTCGGTCTCTCCGCCCAGGAGCTCGGCGACTCCTTCGACCTGGTGAGGATGCTCAACCACGGCACGCTTCCCCGAATCTATCTGAGCGACAGACCGGAGCGGCTGCTGAACACCTACGTAGCGCAGTACCTGAAAGAGGAAGTCGCGGCCGAAGGGCTGGTACGCAGGCTCCCGGCCTTTTCCGAGTTCCTGAGCGCAGCATCGTTGTCCGACTGCGAGACCGTGAGCTTTTCCAACATCGCCCGGGAAACTGGGGTCTCGGCTCAGACGGTGCGGGGCTACTTCGACATCCTGGTCGACACGCTGCTCGGCCGTTTCCTGCCGAGCTACCGCCACAGGCCGAAGCGGCGCACCGTTCTCTCCTCCAAGTTCTATTTCGCCGATGTCGGCGTGGTCAATTTCCTGGCGCGGCGCGGACGGATGGTCGCGGGGTCGGAGCTCTTCGGAAAGGCGTTCGAGAACTGGGTCTTTCACGAGCTCTGCGCCTACAACTCGTACCGTGAGGCGTTCGCCCACTTTGCGCACTGGCGGCTGGCGGGCGGCACCGAGGTCGACTTTGTCGTCAATCACATCGACTGCGCGATCGAGGCAAAGGCGGTCTCGCGGGTCATGGACCACCATCTCAAGGGGCTGCGGGAGCTCGCGCAGGACTTTCCCGAAGCGAAAAAGCGCGTGGTCGTCTCGCTGGACGAGAAGGACCGCATGTCAGGCGACGGCATCGAGCTGCTCCACTACCGGACATTCCTGAGGAAGCTCTGGAGCGGCCTCCTGTTCTGAGGCGGCGAAGGCGCGCGCGAAGTCTCGACCTGGCCCGCTACGGCCCTGTGCCCGCCCTCGGCCGGCTACGGCCGCAGCTCGTTGAGGTCCCGCCAGCTCGTGACCCTGATCCCGTCCTGCTTGCGGGTTTCGTCGCCGCCGTGAACGAGGTGCGAAGTGCGCACCTCCCCATGGAGCCCAGCGAACGCTTTGAGCGACGCGAACAGGCTCGGGCTCAGCGTCCTGGCGGACTTGATTTCCAGCGCGTCGACCTGGCGCCCGTAGTCGAGCACGACGTCGACCTCGCTGCCCTTGCTGTCGCGAAAGAAAAAGAGGTTGTCGGTGCTTCCCTGGTTGAGGCGAAGCTTGAGCAGCTCCGAAACCACGAGCGACTCGAAGAGCCATTCTCTCAACGGATGGCTCTCGAGGTGTCTGGGATCGGTGATCGAAAGCAGGAACGCCGCCAGACCTGTGTCGAGAAAGTAGAGCTTGGGGGTCTTGATCAGGCGCTTCCCGAGGTTGCGGTAGTAGGGCCTGAGGAGCTTCACGACGTAGCTTGCCTCGAGAATCGACAACCACTGCCGTGCCGTGTTGTGGCTGATCCCGGCATCGTTGCCGAGCGACGACAGATTGACGAGCTGTCCTGTTCTTCCGGCGCACAGCCGCAGAAACGCTTCGAATTGAGACAGGTCGCGCACGTCGAGCAGCAGGCGAAGGTCGCGCTCCACGTACGTGCTCACGTAAAAGGAAAGCGCTTCGGGGGGGTTCAGGCGCTGATCGAAGATCCGGGGATAGAAAACCCGGTACAGGACTTCGTCCAGCGATGACGGCACTTGCTGCCCGTGCGCCTCCGCCAGCGTGAAAGGCAGCAGGGTCACGAGAGCTGTTCTGCCGGCGAGGGACTGCGCGATCCTCTCCGGCAGCAGGAAATTCTGGCTGCCCGTCAGGACATACATCCCGGGCGTCCGCCGCTTGTCCGCGTAGACCTGGATGTAGGAGAGAAGCTCGGGAACTCTCAGCACTTCGTCGATCACCAGGCCGGAATCGAAGCGATCGAGAAACACCCTGGGGTCGGACGCTGCAAAGGCGCGCTCGTCGGTAGCCTCGAGCGAAACGTACGGAGTCTTGGGCAAGAGCATCCTGCAGAGGGTCATCTTTCCGGACTGGCGCGGTCCCGGGATCGTAACCACGGGATACTGGCGACAGTACTCCAGCACCTTTCGGGACACGGTCCTGGGAACCACGCACCAAGTGCGTCACGGGCGGTACAGAATGTCAATTGAATCTACAATCTGTACCCATGGCCATAGCAGAAGTGGAGGCGGCCCGCAAATACGGCCTGGCGACCGAGGTGCAGGACCAGCCTGATCACCGGTACCGCGACCCTCGGCCTCGCCCGGGCAATCGTGAGCCGGGCCGGCTTTCGCCCGTCGTCGCTTCGAGTAGTAGTAGTTGCAGCTCTAACCAATATCACGGACAAGGACCAGCCCGCCTTCGAGGCTCTCAGCCGGATCTTGCTCACCGTCAGGAGGGTGCGGCGGACGCAGATGCAGCGGCTCGGAATCTCGCCCAAGCAGCTGTACGTCCTGAGCCAGCTGGAGCGGCTGGGACCCCTGAACCCGTCGCAGATCGCCGAGCTGATCTCCAGCGACCGCCCCACCGCGGCGGTGGTGATCCGCAACCTCGAGCGCAAGCGGTGGATCGGCCGGCGCATCGACCCGCGGGACGCCAGGCGCTTCATCGTGTCGCTTGCCGACGAGGGGCGACGGAAGCTCGAGGCGGTGCTCGAAGCGAAGCCGGAGGCGGCTCTGCCCGTCTCGCAGATCTTCTCTTGCCTGAGCGCGCAGGAGCGAGCGCGGCTGCGGGGCCTTCTGAACAGGGTCGATCGTCATCTGGACAGCCTGCTCCGCGGACACCTGTGATCGGGAAGGGGGAGCAGACATGGCATCGGGTCTCAAGGTCGGGTTGACCAGTCGCCTGAGGGAGGTCGGGGCCTTCGACGTGAAGATCGCCGACCCGAGGCGCGGATACGAACACGCCCTTCCCGGCCGGCACCCCCTGCAGCTGTGGGCCGCGTGCCGGTCGGTGGTGGTTTTCCCGGTCGCCTCTTCGCCGCAGATGAACAACACCTACGTCGGACCTTACGCGCCGTGGCCGCAGAAGAACAGGGGGCTCGGACCGCTCCCCGAGGACATTCAATCCCGCGACTACGCCATGGAGCGGCTCAACCGCCTGCTGTTCAGCGCGATCACGCTGGCCGGGGTCGACGACATGCTTGCGCGAGGCGTCCAGGTGAGCCTCAAAAAGCCGCAGTGCAAGCTGTCGGCCGTCGAGGCAGGGTTGAGCGTCTACGGCCGCTCGGGAATCACGCTCCACCCGGTGCTGGGAAACCGCTTCCGGATCGGGATCCTCATGACCGGCGCCGTCATGGAGCCGGACCAACCGCTGTTCGACTATCACCCGTGCGAAGGCTGCGACATCTGCATCCAGGCTTGCCCGGCCAAGGCGTTCGACCCGCAGAAAAGCTACCCTCACTCCTACGACCGGGCGGCCTGCGCGGCCCGCCGCGCGCGGATAGCCGAGGCCGGTTCCTACTGCCACAACTGCTTCGCCCCCTGCTCTGCCGGCACGATCAGCGACGACCGGCTGATGTCCATGCAGGAGACTGTCAACTTCTGGAAGCCGACGCGCGGCGCTGGCGGTCTGCCTCGTACAGCACGACGGTGGCCGCGGCAGCCAGGTTGAGCGAGTCCACGACGCCGCTCATCGGAATGGCGAAGGTCAGGTCGCACAGCTCGCGCAGGCGCGCACCCAGCCCGCGCTTCTCGTTGCCGAGCAGCAGCACCGTGGGCCGCGTGAAGTCCACGCCGTCGATCCCCACCGCCCCCGCCGGGTCGGCTCCCACGACCTGAAGCGCCGGGGCAGCGGCCCTGCGGCTGCGCAGCCACTCCAGCAGCTCGGCGTTCGAGGGATTGACGACTACGGGAACGGAGAACAGGGCGCCCAGGCTCGCGCGCACGGCGTGGGGGTCGTAGGGATCGGCGGCGTGGCCCAGGAGCACGACGCCGCCGCAGGCGAAGGCTGAGCAGCTCCTGATGATCGAGCCGAGATTGCCCGGGCTCGAGGTCCGGTCGAGCACGACCGTCATGGGCGCGGCGGCGTCCAGGGCGCCCAGAGCCACATCCTTCATCGCCGCCACGAGCAGCAGCTCGGACGGTTCTTCCTTGTCGCTGAGCTCCTCCAGCAGTGCGGGCGCCATCTCGACGCGTGCCGCCTCGGCCGAGCGCGTCAGCACATCGCGCGCCCACGCGGACAGGGCACGCGTCGGGTCGTAGACCACGGCGCGCACAGGCCACCCCTGCGCCAAGGCCTGGTTGACAGGTACGACCCCTTCGACCAGGAACTCGCCGAGCTTGCGGCGCTTGGCCCTGTTGCGCTTGAGCGTCTCGACCCACTGGTAGACGTCGTTGCGGGTGCGGACGGCGACCGTGCCCCGCCTGCCGCCTGGAATGCTCACCTCCGCGATTCTATCATGCGCCCGGCAGCAGGGTCGCCAGGACCGCGTTCTGCGCATGCAGCAGGTGATCCTTCGCCTCGTATACCCGGCAGGCGGGGCTCTCCATCGCGTCCGGGGAGACCTCCTCGCCGCGCGTCACCGGAGGACAGGGCAGGAACAAGGCTCCGGGCCGAGCCCGGCGCAGCCGCTCCGCGGTCACCTGGTACGGGAGAAAGCGGTCGGCAACCAGCGCGCGGTCCTCGTCTGTGGCGCGCGCAGGCCAGCAGTCGGTGTAGACGACGTCGGCTCCAGCAAGGCCGGCTGCGATCTCGTTCGTCGTTTCGAGGCAGCCCACCGCGCCTCGGCGCATGCGCGCCAGCACGTCGGGCCGCACCTCGTAGCCTGCCGGACAGATCTGCGTGACGGTGATCGGCAGCCGCGCCGCGGCCTCGAACCAGGGGTGGTACAGGTTGGTGGCTTCGCCGACGAATGCGACCTTGAGGCCTTCCAGGGTACCCCGCTGGGCACGAACCCAGGAGAGATCACCGAGAATCTCGCAGGGGTGGTTGAAGTCCGTGCGCGCGTTGATCACCGGGACGGCGGCCGCGGCAGCGAGGCGCAGCATGTGCTGGTGCGTGCGCGTGCGGGCGACGATGGCGTCGAACCAGTTCGCCAGGTAGCGCACGACGTCCTCGATCGGCTCCCTCGCGTCGAGCTCGCGGGGCACGTGCACGGCCGTGCCGCCCATGGCTGCGATGCCCAGCTCGAAGGCGACGCGGTTGCGGAACCCGCCGGCGTCCCAGATCAGCGCAACGCGCCTGCCCCGCAGGCGCTGCTGCATCGGCCCGGCGCGCCACTCGCGGCGCATCTCGTCGGCGAGGTCCAGCAGAGCGACGATTTCCTGCTGCGACCAATCGAGCAGGCTCACGAAGTCGCGGCTCACACCGCACCTCCTTGTCGAGCGCCGAACAGGGTATCCAACCCGCAGCTGCGCGGGTAGACTGGGGGCGGAGGTCGCGCGAGTGGAGCCTTCATCTTTGACTTCCGAGAGGCCGCGCCTCGTCCTGGTGACCGGGATCATGGCATCGGGCAAGTCGACGGTGGCGCAGCGCCTCGCCGAGCGGCTGCCGATGTGCGTGCACCTGCGGGGCGACGTGTTCCGCCGCATGATCGTGAGCGGCCGCGCCGAGATGGGCTTCGAGCTGTCCGAGCAGGCGCAGGCCCAGCTGCGCCTGCGCTACCGCATCGCAGCGGCGGTGGCGCGGATGTACCTCGAGGCGGGGTTCTCGGTCGTCTACCAGGACATCATCATCGGCAGGGGGCTGACCGAGATGCTGGAGCTGCTGCCGCGCGAGAGTCTGAACGTCGTGGTGCTGTGCCCCAGCGCCGAAGCCGTGGCAGCCCGCGAAGCTGCGCGCTCCAAGAGCGGCTACGCCGGCGCCGACGCCGTGCTGGCCTTTGACCGCGTGCTGCGCAGCGAGACTCCGCGCGTCGGGCTGTGGGTCGACAGCTCGGCGCTGACTGTCGAGCAGACCGTCGACCTGATCCTGCGCGACCTCGACCAGGCACGCATCGACGGGGCGCCGCGCCGCTGAAGCTTGCCCCTCGGGGCACTTCGCGCTATCGTGGGCGCCGCTGTCCAGCAGCGCCTCAAAGGAGAACCCCGTGGCCACCAAGCGCAATCCCATGACGGTCTTCACCAAGCCGTGGCCGGACAAGAGCCTGGCCGAGCTCGCGGACTTTGTCGCCGGGCTCGGGCTCGACGGCGTGGAGCTGCCCGTGAGGCCCGGCTTTCAGGTCCTGCCCGATAAGGTCGCGGCCGATCTGCCCAGGGCCGCAAAGATCTTCAAGGAGCACGGCGTGGCCATTCGCAGCGTAGCCGGGCCCGAGGACGAGGCCACGATCGCAGCGATGGGCGAGGCGGGCATCCCGATTCTGCGCGTCATGGCGAAGATCGACATGAAAATCGGTTACCTCGCTTCGATCGAGCGGATGCGCAGGCGCTGGGACGCGCTCGTGCCGGCGCTGGAAAAGAACAAGGTGACGATCGGCGTGCAGAACCACTGCGACTACTTTGTCGGCAGCGCCATGGGGCTCGTGGCGCTGATCGGCAAGTACGACCGCAGGCACGTCGCCGCCGTGCTGGATCCCGCCCACTGCGGCCTGGCCGGCGAGCCCGACGACCTGGCGATCGAGGTCGCCTGGCCGCATCTCGCGCTGGTCAACCTCAAGAGCGGCTTCTGGCGCATGGCCACGGGGCCGGAGGTCGAGGACGTCCAGTGGAAGAAGTACTGGACCACCGGTCGCTTCGGCATCACCTCGTGGCCCGCCGTGGTCAGCGATCTCAAGCGCCGCGGCTACGAGGGCGACTACTGCCTGACCGCGGAGTACAGCAGCCCCGACGGCTCGGGCGACCTCAAGGGAGCGGCGATTGATCGGTTGATCAAAGAAGACGTGGCCCTGGCCCGCTCGCTCATCGGGTGAGGCTTCCCGCCTGATGTTCACCTTGCGCCTGCGCCGGCAGCGGTTGGAGCTCGACGGCGCGGCTTTTCGCGCCTGGCGTACGATCGAGAGCCAGGTGTCGCTGCCCGAGGTCGAAACCGCGCTGATCATCTGCGACGTGTGGGACCGCCACTGGTGCCGCGGCGCGCTCGTGCGCCTGGAGGCGATGCTCGAGCCGATGGCGCGCCTGGCAGCCGCGGCCCGCGACGCGGGCGCCCTCGTGGTGCACGCGCCTTCCGACACGATGGCCGCCTACGCCGCATCCCCCGCCCGTGCGCGCGCGCTGGAGGCGACGCCGGTGCAGCCGCCGCCGGACCTGCCCCACGCAGACCCGCCGCTTCCCGTCGACTCCTCCGACGGCGGCTGCGACACCGAAGGCAACGCAGCGGCCCCCGACCGCCGGGTGTGGACTCGCCAGCACCCGCGCCTGCCGATCGACGAGGGCCGCGATGCCATCAGCGACAACGGCCTCGAGATCTACTCGCTGCTGCGCGGCCGCCTCATCAGCCACGTGCTGCTGATGGGCGTGCACGCCAACATGTGCATCCTCAACCGCAGCTTCGCCATCAAGCAGATGGTGCGCTGGGGCATCGATATCATGCTGTGCCGCGACCTCACCGACGCGATGTACAATCCGGCTCTCGCGCCCTACGTGAGCCACGAGGAGGGCACCCGCCTGGTCGTCGAGTACATCGAGAAGTTCTGGTGCCCGACGTTCGAGAGCGCTGACCTGCTCGGCCGCGGCGGGTCGGGGGGCGGGCCGCAGCGCGGCACGGGGCTGGTGGACGTGCTGGCGCGGTGAGAGGCTCGCCAGACGCGGGGCACCGCCGCCGCCCCCTCGTTTGACCGCGGCGCACCGGCGAACGTACACTAGAGCCATGAAGCCCAAACCGCTGCCCCTCCTCTGCCTGCTGGCCCTCCCCGCCGCGGTTCTCTTTGCCGGAGGCAACAAGGAGATCGCTCCTCCGGCGATCGAGGTGAGCGTACCCGCCGAGAGCGCTGTCTCGCCGGAGGCTTCGCCTGACGTCCAGGACATCCTGTACCTGCCGCTCGGGATCACCGCGGCCGAAAAGATGGTGGTCAAGGGCTTCCGCCTGGTGGTCCGGGACGAACAGGAGCGCCTGGTGCGCACGATCGAGGTCGCCGACACCCGCAAGCCCGGTTTCTTCGAGAACCTCCTCACCGGCATCGGAGTCAAGAAGAAGATCCCGCTCGAGGTCCCCGAGTTCGTGATCTGGGACGGCAAGGACGACGGGGGCCGCTTCGCGCCCGAGGGCCGCTACACCTGCCTGCTCGAGGCCTGGGACGACAAGGGCAACCTCGGCCGCACATCGACCTTCCGCGTCACCGTCGACAACACGCCTCCGCAGGTCGAGGTCACCCTCCCCTACCGCATCTTCTCGCCTAACGGCGACGGCAACCAGGACCTCCTGATCGTCGAGCAGAAGGGCTCGGCCGAGGACTACTGGCGCGGCGTCATCCGCGACTCCCGAGGCTCGGCCGTTCAGGAGTTCACATGGGAAGGCTCCACGCCGGGCAACTTTTCCTGGAACGGGCGCGACTCGCTGGGCAGCCAGCTGCCCGACGGCCGCTACCTGTACGAGGTGTCGGCGCGCGATCGCGCCGGCAACCTCACGAGCCGGCGCATCGAGAACATCGACATCGACACGCGGGTCACCACCGCGGCCGTTTCCCGCGACCTCGGCTGGTTCTCACCCAACGGCGACGGCAGCAAGGACGTGCTCACCATCTCGATGGACGTGCCGGTGCGCGAAGGCATCGCCAACTGGCGTCTCCTCGTCGAGGACGCAGGGGGCCGCGCGCGCCGCACCTGGACCGGCGCCGAGCCGCCCCCGCCGAGCGTGGTCTTCGACGGCCGCGACGACTCGGCCACGGCGCTGCCCCAAGGCCGCTACCGCGCTCGCCTTTCGGTGCTCTATCTCAACGGCAACAATCCGACCGCAGTCGCCCCGGACACGGAGATCGACCTCACGCCGCCCGTGGCCACGGCCGCAGCCGAGCCTGCGATCTTCTCGCCCAACGGCGACGGCAACAAGGACGTGCTGGTTATCCGCCAGAGCTCCTCGACCGAGGATTCCTGGCGCGGCGAGATCCGCGACCGCTCGGGCCGGGTCGTGCGCGGATTCGACTGGCGTGGCGTGGCTGACCCTGAGATCCTGTGGGAAGGCCGCGGCGACGACAACCAGCCGGTCGCCGACGGCAGGTACTACTACGTGGTGTTCACCACCGACCGCGCGGGCAACTACGGCAGCTCGCGCGCGGTCGAGATCGAGAAGGACACCAGCGAGATCCCCGAGTTGGCGCTGGTCCCCGAGTACAGGGAGTTCTCTCCGAACGGCGACGGCACGCGCGACAGCCTCACGGCGCGCGTGGGCCTGCCCGTGCGCGCTGGCCTCGAGCGCTACAGCCTCGTGATTCGCAGCGCCGCAGGGAGCGTCGTCCGCCGCATCGAGAAGGTCGAGGCGGTGCCCGACTCCTTTACCTGGGACGGCCGCACGGACGCGGGCGCCGCTGCCCCGGACGGCGAGTACTTCGTGGACCTCGGCGTCGTCTACCGCAACGGCAACGCCCCGCGGGTCACCCTCGGCCCGCTGCTCCTCGATACCGCGGCTCCGACCGTGGCCGTGAGCGCCCCCTACACCTTGTTCTCGCCCGACGGCGACGGACGCCGCGACACCATCACGATCCGCCAGCAGTCGAGCGTCGAGGGCCTGTGGGAAGGCGAGATCCGCGCCTCCGGCGGCCCGGTGGTGGCGAGCCGCTTCTGGAAGGGAGCGACAGCCGACCTGGTCTGGGACGGCAAGGATGAAGAAGGCAAGCCCGTCCCCGACGGCATCTACTCCTACACGGTGAGCGCGGTCGACCGCGCGCAGAACCGCGGCTCGGGCCGCCTCGACGGCATCCGCGTCGACACGCGGCCCACGCCCGTCGGCCTGACGGCGGCCGCACAGGGCTTCTCGCCCAACGGCGACCGCGTGGCGGACGAGATCGCGTTCAACCTGTACGTGGACGTGCGCGACGGCATCGCCGGGTGGGGGCTCACGGTGCGCGACGCCGCGGGCGCAGCCGTGCGCTCGGTCTTCGGCACGGCGGGGACGGCCCCGCCGGACACGCTGTCGTGGGACGGCCGCACCGACAGCGGCGCGGCTGCGCCTGACGGCGCCTACACAGCCGAGCTGATGGTCGGCTACGAAAAGGGCAACCAGATGCTGGCCCGCACACCCGCGGCCTTTGCCCTGGACCGGGTGGCGCCGACCATCGCGGTGAGCGCGCCCTACACGCTGTTCTCGCCCGACGGCGACGGAAGGCGAGACACGCTGCCCGTGCAGCAGCGCTCCAGCAGCGAGGCGCTCTGGGAGGGACGCGTGCTGGCCGCCGACGGCAGCACGGTGGCGACCCGCTCGTGGAAGGGAGCGGCGATGGACTTTGCGTGGGACGGCAACGACGACGCGGGCAAGCGCGTCGGCGACGGCACCTACAGCTACGTGGTATCGGCCACCGATGGCGGCGGCAACACGGGCAGCGCGCGCATCGACGGCATCCTGGTCGACACCCGGGCGGTCACGGCTACGCTGGCGGTCGACGGCCGCGGCTTCTCGCCCAACGGCGACGGCCGCATGGACGAGCTCGCATTCGCGCCGGCTGCCGCGGTCACGGAGGGCGTCTCCGGCTGGACGCTCGCGATCCGCGACGCCGCGGGCGCCGCCGTGCGCACGTTCGCAGGCGGAGCGGACGCGCCTCTTCCGGCCCGCATCGGCTGGGACGGCCGCACCGACGACGGGGCGGCTGCTGCCGACGGCGCCTACGCCGCCGAGCTGCAGGTGAGCTACGAAAAGGGCAGCGTGGCGACGGCCCGCCTCGTGTCGACCTTCGAGCTGGACACGACGCCTCCGACCCTCGGCATCACCCTTGCGCCTCAGCCGTTCTCGCCCGACGACGACGGGGTGGCGGACGCGCTGTCGATCCTGTACGCGCCCACCGACCGGAATGCGGTCGAGAGCTGGTCCGTGCGCGTGCTTGATCCGCAGCAGCGCCTGTTCATCGGATGGTCCGGAAGCGGAGCGCCTTCGGCGGCGATTTCCTGGAACGGCCTCTCGCCGTCGGGCGAGCTGGTGCAGGCGGCCGAGGACTACCCGACGGACTTCTCCGCCACGGACGCCTACGGGAACACCGCCACGGTCAGGCGGCCCATCGCCGTGGACGTGCTCGTGATCCGCGACGGCGACCGACTGAAAATCCGCATCTCAAGCATCAATTTCGCGCCCAACTCGGCCGACTACGAGCACTTCGACCCTGCCGCCGCGGAAAAGAACCGCAGGACCCTCGACCGCCTGGCCGAGATCCTCAAGAAGTACCCCGAGCACCAGATCCGCATCGAGGGTCACGCGGCCAGCGAGTGGTGGGACCGGCCGGCCGAAGCTGCCCGGGAGCAGCGGGAGGAGCTGATCCCGCTGTCGCTCGCGCGGGCCGATGCCATCCGCGGCGCCCTGGCGCAGCGGGGCATCGACCCCCGCCGCGTTACGACCGCCGGGCTGGGCGGGGCACAACCCGTCGTTCCGCACGGAGACCTTGACAACCGCTGGAAGAACCGGCGCGTCGAGTTCATCCTCGTGCGGCAGTAAGCGTTCGCGCGGCCTCCGCCCAGCATGATCGAGCTTCGCGAGCTCTGCAAGAGCTTCAGCGACCTCAAGGCCGTGGACCGCATCTCGTTCTCCACCGGCGAGGGCCAGGTCTTCGGCCTGCTGGGCCCCAATGGGGCGGGCAAGTCGACGACGATCCGGATGATCATGAACATCCTCGCCCCCGACTCCGGGAGCATACTCTTCAACGGTGAGCCGATCCGCGAGCAGGACAAGCGGTGGATCGGCTAACTGCCCGAGGAGCGCGGCATGTGCCGTAAGGTCAGGCTCGGCGAGATGCTCCTGTACCTGGCCGGCCTCAAGGAGGCGGACCCGGCGGCGTCGGCGCGCAGGCTCGATGAGTGGCTCCAGCGCTTGGAGCCGGCGCCGTGGAAGTGACGTACGCTTGACAGCCTCTCCAAGGGCATGGCGCAGAAGGTGCAGTTCATCGCAGCCCTGCTGCACGACCCCGAGTTCGTCTTTCTGGACGAGCCGTTCAACAGGCCTGACGCTCGCGCCTTATGCCTTCGGAGCCGTTTTGTGACGGCCTATTGATCTTCCATAAAGTAATGGCTACGTCGGTAAAGATATGCTACTGTTGGGTTCATGAGACGGCGGGGAAGCTCCGTTCAGTTGGAGAAGCGCCGCCGGCGCGCAGTCGAACTGCTT
>CAZKGO010000118.1:0-14435 GCA_964552235.1 uncultured Spirochaetales bacterium
TGCTCGTACTCGAAGCCTTCGTCGCCGGAGGCGTGCGAGATCACCAGCGTCGCCAGCAGCTGCAGGCGCGAGACCAGCTCGATCGCGTGCTCGATGCCCTTGCGCTGCACGACCCGCGTCGGCTGCAGGATCAGCAGCTCGCCGTCGGCCAGCTCCAGGTCCCGCCGCACGTCGCGGGCGTAATCGTCGGGAGGCGGCGGCGGCACTTCGAAGTTCATCACGTTCGGGATGAGCGAGGCGGCGATGCCGGTGCGCAGGGCGAGCTGGTTCTGTCCCGAGGTGTTGATGACCACGTGGTGCACCGACGGCAGGTGCGGCGGAAAGGCCGCGGCAAAGTAGTCCCAGACGCAGTTGCGCAGAAAACGCTTGCGCTCCCAGAAAAAGTCGTGGTGGTGGGCGATCGTCGGTATCCCGGTTTCGGCGATCAGCTCGGTGATGGCGAGGCTCAGCGGAATGTTCAGCGGAATGGTCACGGCGTTTTCCGGGATCAGGACGTCGACGTCGAAGCTGCGGACAAAGTCGTGCAGCCGCTTCTTGAGCAGCTCGCGGTACTCGTGAATGCGCCGCGTGAGCGCCGGCGGCCGCTCGGTGCGGCCGAAGCACTCGCGGTAGATCTCCGCGATCGCCGGGTGGCGAAAGTGGGCCTCCTCGACCAGGCACGAGTCCTCGGCCGGGGTGTCGAGCTCGCCGCCGAAGTAGACGCAGCGCCATCCCCACCTGGCGAACACTTCGGCCCACTTGCGGGTTTCCAGGCTCACCCCGTCGGTCCCGGAAAAGCGAAACGAGACGAAGGCTACGGTCATGGCACCTCCACCGCGCGGCCGCGGCCGCCTGCGCAGCGGTCAGTCTGCCCCGACAACCGTCGCCGTGTGAAGAAGCTGCGTCACCCCGTCAGCGGGGGTTTGCTCCCCACGGCCAGGAGCAGTAAGGTATAGTCATGGCACAGATCTACCTGCTTTCCGTGGTCGCGAACATGGTGGCCGGACTGACTCTTGCGGGCGACTACTTCGGCGCGCGCATGGGGTTCCTGGCCGGCTTCAACAACCTGCGCGCCAAGCGCGGCCCGGTCGTTTCGCTGGGAGTCGCCACCGCCTTGATCGGGCTGCTCAAGCTGATCGTGGGCTCGCCGGGCGAGACCGTGGCGTTCGCCGGCGATCTTCTGCCGGGTCTCGCCGGCGTCGGGCTCGGGCTGATGCTGCTGGCGGAAAAGCGCACCCCGGCTCCGGGGGCGACCGAGACCGGCCAGAAGGTCGAACGGGCGATCGGCTCGGCCCTCGCGCGCCGCGTACCAGCGGGGATCGCCGGGGTGGTGGTCGCCATCGTTCATTTCCTCTTTCCCGCGGTCCCGATCCTGTAGGCGGCGCGGGAACGGGAGGCTGCCGTCAATGGAGTCAAAGTGGTAAGGATCATCATCAGCATCGCCCTGCTCGTCGCGCTGTGCGTGCTCGTCGTCCTCAACCTCGACTACAAGTCGTCGGTCAACCTGTTCTGGGTCGTCTTCGACAACGTGTCGATCGTGGCTGTCGGCCTGGTGAGCTTCGTGGCCGGCGTGCTGTACTCGTTCTTCCTCTACGCCACGCGCTATTTCATCGGGCTGAAACGCAGCTCGATGGCCGCGCGCACCCAGGAGCTCGCGCGGCGCGAGCAGGAGGTCGTCGCGAAGGAAGACGAGGTCGCGCAGGCGGCCGCGCAGATCCCCGAGGGGACCGTCGAGGCGGGGGACGTCGCTGCCCCGCGCAAGAAGAAGCGGCGCCTGCGACGCTGAGGACAGCTCGCGCGGCCGAGCGCGGGCCGCCCGCCGGGCCCTTCTTCTACTGGTATCCCGACGTGCGGCCGCCGCGCTTGCGGCTGGCGCGCTCCCTGGCCTTGGCCTCGACGTAGCCGCTCCCACGGAACGCCTTGAGCGGCTCGGGGTCGATGCCAAGCTCCTGGCGCACTTCGCGCAGCAGCGGCCGCACGTCGGTGTTAAAGGCGTCGCGCACGATCTCTTCGGCGCCCACGATGTCGGCCGAGTCCTGGGCCTTCTTCAGGGCGTCGCGGTCGACGAGCAGCGCCCTGGCGTAGGCCTCCTGGATCATCATGACCGACTGGATGGTGGCCTCGATCTTGCCCTTGTCGTTGTGCGACTGGTCGATCATGTAGGCGACCCTCTGGGCGCAGGCCTTCGTGGCGGGATCGAGTTCGGCGCCGACGAGCTCGTTGTAGATCAGGAACAGCTCGTAGGGATTGATCGAACCGACCGTCAGGTCGTCGTCGGCGTACTTGCGGTTGTTGAAGTGGAAGCCGCCGAGCTTGCCTTCGTCGAGGAGCGTGGCGACGATCTGCTCGATGTTGACCCCGTGGGCGTGGTGGCCGAGGTCGACGAGCACCTGGGCGTACTCCCCGAGCTTAAGCGAGAGCAGGTACGCCATACCCCAGTCGGGGATGTCGGTGGCGTAGAAAGCGGGCTCGAAGAACTTGTACTCGATCAACAGGCGCATCTTCGCCTTCGAGATCGGGCCGTAGCATTCGGCAAGCGCTTCCTGCAGGTAGCCCTTGCGCTTGCGGAAGCTGTCCTGGCCGGGGTAGCTGGTGCCGTCGGCCATCCAGAGGCTGATGATGTCGCTGCCGGTCTTTTTCGCGATCTCGACGCACTCGAGCATGTGGTCGATGGCCTTTTTCCTCACCTTGGCCACGGGGTTGCAGAGGCTGCCGACCATGTACTCGGGCTCCTGGAACAGGTTCGGGTTCACGGCGCCGATGGTCAGGCCAAGATCCGCCGCGTACTTGCGGATGCCGGGCCAGTCGTCGGTCTTGTCCCAGGGTATGTGGATCGCCACCGAGGGCGCGACGCCGGTGAACTTGTGCACCTGGGCCGCGTCCTCGAGCTTCTCCTGCAGCGTGACCGCGGCCGCAGGCTGCTCGAACACCTTGAAGCGGGTGCCCGAGTCCGCGTAGCCCCACGACGGGGTCTCGATGCGCTGAGCCTTGAGCTTGGCCTTGACTTCGGACGTGTTCATCGCCTCTCCTCTGGCGCGCGGCCCGGCGGACCACGCTCCCGGGCGCGACCTTTCACGCGCCCCCTATCACGGCCAAGTTAGGTGTGGCCGCCCGACGGTGTCAAGCCGCGTTTTCGCGCCCGCCCGCCTGCCTGCGCGGGGGGTCGTCGTGTTACGAATAGTCGGAATTTCCGCAAAATGCACGGCGACGGAAATTCCGGTTATTTGCATTGGGAAGGCACCCCCCTCGCGCTTCCCGTCGAGCGGGCGGAGTCCGCGCCCTCACCCTACTCCTGCGGCGCCACGATCACCTTGAGCCCCTGGCGCGACTCGTGGTAGGCGAGCGCCTCGCGGATGTCGGCGAGCGGAAAGGCGGCCGACACGTAGCGGGCAGCAGACACGCGGCCGCGGGCGATCAGGTCGACCGCGGCCCTGTGATGGCGGGGCAGCGAGCCGTGGCTGCCCATGACGAAGGCCTCGCGGTAGTGGATGATGTTGGAGTCGATGGTGAGGGGTGGCTGGTTCTTCAGCCCGCCGAACAGGTTCACCACCCCGCGGTGGCGGATCATGCGGATCGCCCACTCCTGCGCCTGGGTGGTTCCGGCAGTGGTGATCGCGAAGTCCACCCCCTCGCCGTCGGTCTCGCGCATGATCGTCTCGACGGGATCCTCCTCCTCGCTGGCGACAAAGCGCGCCTCGGGCGCGAACGAGCGCGCCATCTCGAGCCTGGCCCGCGAGCGCTGGACGGCAAAGACGCGCGATGCCCCGAACGCCCGCGCGAGCTCCAGCATCATGCAGCCGATCGGGCCGAGCCCGACGACTGCCAGGCTCATGCCCGCTCTGAACCCTCCGAGCTCCAGGCCGTTGACCGCGCAAGCCAGCGGCTCGGCGAGCGCCGCCTCCTGGTAGCCGAGGCTGTCCGGGATCGGCGTGACCGGCCCGTACTTCACGACTTTCTCGTTCAGGAGCATGCGCTGCTGAAAGCCGCCCGGAAACTGGTAGCCGATCGCATAGTTGATGCGGCAGTTGGTGCCCATCCCGTTGGTGCACCAGTAGCAGGTGCCGCAGGGCACGTCGGCGCCGACCGCGACCCTCTGGCCCGCGCGGAACCCGGTCACGTTGCGGCCCACCTCGACGATGCGGCCCGCGATCTCGTGGCCCATGATCGCAGGCAGACGAACACGGTCGTTGCCGTAGTGGAAGATGCGGAGGTCTGACCCGCATACCGCGCAGGCGTGCACCTCCAGCACCATCTCGTCGTCGCCGCAGCGCGGCTCCGCCACGTCCTTGACCACGATCCGATCGAGCTGTTCGAGCAGTGCGGCTTTCATGGGCCGCGATGATAACCGCTGCCCGGTTGCCGGGCAACCCCCGGACCCGCTATGCTCGCCGCCGTGAAAGCGCTCGTCCTCGAAGCCAACGCGCGCCTCGCCTGGCGCGACGTTCCGATGCCCGCCCGCCCCGACCCGAGCTGGGCCCTCGTGCGCATCCGGGCAGCCGGCGTCTGCGGCTCGGACCTGCACCGCGCCTTCGAGGGCGGCGCCTACCACACGCCCCTCATCATGGGCCACGAAATAGCCGGCACGATCGAGGAACAAGGTGAAGGCAACTCGCTCGAGCGCGGCGCCCTGGTCGTCGTGTACCCGCTGCTGCCCTGTCACCGCTGCCCCGCCTGCCAGACCGGCGACTACGCGCAGTGCACGGACTACGACTATTTCGGCTCGAGGCGCGACGGCGGCTTCGCCGAGTACCTCTATGCGCCCGCGAGCAACCTGTTCGCCGTGCCGCAGGGGCTGCCGCCGCAGCAGGCGGCGATGACCGAGCCGTGCGCCGTCGCCCTGCACGGGGTGCGGCGGATGGCGGTGAGGCCCGGGGCCACCGGCGCGGTCTTCGGCGGCGGACCCATCGGCAGCATGGTGGCGCAGTGGCTGCGGGTCGCCGGGTGCCGGCGCATCCTGGTGGTGGACGTGGAGCCGGCCAAGCTCGCCCTGGCCGCGGAGATGGGCTTCGAGCCGGTCGACGGCAGGCAGGGCGATGCGGCGCAGGCGATCGTCGAGCGCACCGGCGGCGGCGCCGAGTGCGTCGTCGAGGCGGTCGGCCTTCCTCTGACCTTTGCTCAGTCGTTGCGATCGGCAGGCCGCGGAGCGCAGGTCGTGTTCCTCGGCAACATTGCCGGCGAGCTGCGCCTGGGCGAAAAGGAAGTCTCGGCGATCCTGCGCAAGGAGCTGCGCATCTACGGCACCTGGAACTCGAAGGTCACCCCTCGGGGCGCAGACGACTGGTCGACTGTGCTCGCGCTCATGGAGCGCGAGATCCGAGTGGCGCCGCTGATCACGCACACGCCGCCCCTCGCCGAAGGGGCGGCGGTTCTGGAGCGCATGCACAGCAGGGCCGAGCCGTTCGGCAAGGTGGTCTTCCGTGTCTAGCCTCACGCTCGAGCTTGGAGTCAAGAGCGACTGCATCGAGTATCGCTACTCGTTCCCCTGGCTGCTCCGCATCATGGCGGACGAGGGCGCCCGCCATCTGCAGCTCGGCAGCTTCCGCGAGCTCTACAGCCTCCCCGACGACGCGTGGCTGCGCCTGCGCGAGCAGGCGGAAAAGCACGGGGTGAGCATCAGCAGCCTCCTCACGGCGCACCGCGAGCTCGGCGGCTTTTTCCGCGGCGAGGCGGGCTGGGCCGAGACCGCTCGCGCGGGATGGCGGCGGCTCATCGAGGTGGCCTCTCTCCTCGGCGCCCGCTCGGCAGGGTCCAACGCAGGCACGGTGCTGCGCGACAGGATGCAGGACAAGGGCGCAGGGCTCGAGACCTTCGTCTTTCACTTCAAGGAGCTGATGGCTTTCGCGCGCGAGAAAGGCCTGGAGGCGCTGTGCCTCGAGCCGATGTCGTGCCTCGCCGAGCCTCCCACTCTGCCCGAAGAGATCGCGGCGCTGATGGGCGAGCTCGACCGCTACCATCGCGAGCACGAGGCGACCACTGTCGCGGCGCGCCTGTGCGTGGACGTGGCGCACGGCTACGCCGACGCCGAGGGCCGCGTGCGCTGGGACAACCGCCAGCTCTTCGAAGCGTCGCTGCCCTGGCTGCACGAGGTGCACCTCAAGAACACCGACTCGCTGTTCAACGCGACGTTCGGCTTTTCCGAGGCGGAGCGGGCGCGGGGGATCGTCAAGGTCGAAGAGTTCCGCGAGATGCTCGCCCGCGAGACGCACCGGCTGCCGGTCGCCACCGTGGTGGGCTACCTCGAGATCGGCGGACCCAAGTTCGGCCGCGACTACTCCGACCGCCGCCTCGAGGGCGAGCTGCGCGCGTCGCTCGCGTGGCTGCGCGAAGCCTGGAGCGGCGTCGCCGAGGCAGCGCAGCCGGCCGGTCAGCGGCCGGCGGGTGTGCTGGTGTCGCCTTCGCTGATGTGCGCCGATCTCTGCGACCTGGGGGCAGAGGTCGAGCGCCTGCGCCAGGCGGGAGTCGACATGCTGCACTTCGACCTCATGGACGGCCGCTTCACGCCGAACATGCCGCTCGGCCTCGAGACCATCCGCCAGCTTCGTCCCCGCACGGCCCTGCCCTTTGACGTGCACCTGATGGTCGAGGACAACGACTGGTTCGTCGGACAGCTGGCCGCGATCGGAGTCCAGCGGATCGCCGTGCATGCCGAGAGCGCGCGTCACCTCGAGCGCACCCTCTCGCTCATCCGCGAGTCGGGCGCCGAGGCGGGCGTGGCGCTCAACCCCGCGACCGGACCCGAGGCGCTGGAGTACGTGCTCGACAAGGTCGACTTCGTCCTGGTCATGAGCGTGAACCCGGGATTCGCGGGGCAGAAGATGGTGAGCTCGGCGATCCGCAAGATCGCCTCCTGCCGCCGCTGGCTCGACGCGCGGGGCAGCGCCGCGCAGATCGAGGTCGACGGCAACGTGAGCTTTGCCAACATACCGGACATGGTGGCCGCGGGCGCGCGCGTCCTCGTGGCCGGCTCCAGCAGCCTGTTCGCCCCCGGCTCGAGCCTCGAAGCGAACATGAGGCGGCTGCTCGCCGCTGCCGCCGAGGGGCTCGCCCGCGCCTAGCGCTTGCCGAGATAGGCGACCAGCGCCGCGGGCTCCAGCGGGCGACACAGGTGGAAGCCCTGCAGCACCTCGCAGCCGACGGAGCGCAAGAGCCGTGCCTGCTCCTCCCGCTCGACGCCGACGGCGATCACCTGCTGTCCGGCCGCGTACGAAAAGGCCACGATCGCCTTGATGATCTCCACGTCGGAGCGGCTGCGCTCGACATCGCTCACGAGCCTGCGATCGATCTTGACCGCACGGACGGGGAATCCGCGCAGCCCGACCAGTGACGACGAGCCGGTGCCGAAGCGATCGATGATCACCGGGGTGCCCCACCGCCGCAGCGTTTTCAGCCGCTCGACGACCTGGGTCTCGAGCCTGAAGACGCTCTCGCATACCTCCAGGCCGATCGCCGAGCGCGGAATTCCCGTGGCGAGGATCGCCTCTTCGACCGTCTGGAGCAGATCCCGCGCCAGGAACTCGCGCGCGGTCAGGTTCACGAACACCGGCGCGGCATCGAGGCCCCGCGTCTTGAGGTCCCGCGCCTGCAGGCAGGCCTGCCCGAGGACCCACTTGCCGATCGGCAGGATCGCGCCGGTCTCCTCAGCCAGCGGGACGAACTCGTCCGGTCCGACCGCTCCCCGCTCGCCGTCGGTCCAGCGCAGCAGCGCCTCGATGCCGACCACCCGCCCGACCGCGTCGAGCTGCGGCTGGTAGTGCAGCGAGAGCGTCCCGGCCTCCAGCGAGTGCAGCAGCCGCGACATGAGGCCGATCTTGGCCAGGGCCTGCTCCTGCATCTCGGGCGTGAAGTAGCGGAACACGTGGCGCTCTTTCTTGGCGTCGAACAGGGCGGTGTCCGCGCTCTTGACCAGCTGCTCCACGGTCAGGCCGTCGCGCGGGTGGATGGCGATGCCGATCGAGGTCCCGATGTGGAGGCGGTTGCCCTGGACCTCGAACGGCTCCTCGAGGGAGTCAATGAGTTTCTGGGCGACGATGGCCGCGTCTGTCTCCCGCGTGAGCACGCTCAGCACGACGGTGAACTCGTCGCCGCCCTGGCGGAACACGTAGTCGCTCTCGCGCACGCTGGCCCGCAGGCGGTCGGCCACCTGCCGCAGGAGCAGGTCGCCGATGTCGTGACCGAGGCTGTCGTTGACGTCCTTGAAGTGGTCGAGGTCGAGAAACAGCAGCCCGCGCAGCTTTTCGTGCTCCGACCTGCGCGCCTGGGTGAGGGTCTCGTTGAGGCGGTCGTAGAACGACTTGCGGTTCAGCAGCCCGGTGAGCTCGTCCTTGTAGGCCATGCCCGCCAGGCGCTCCTCGGTGCGCCGCAGGTCCGCGATGTTCGACGCCAGCGATTCGACCATGGTGTTGAAGCGCCGGGCGAGGACGCCGATCTCGTCGCCGCGCCGCATGGGGATGCGCACGTCGAGGCGGCCCTCCGTCACGGCGTCGACCGCGGTGATGAGCCGCCGCAGCGGGACCACGAGCATCTGCGAGAGGGCCAGCAGACCGGCCAGCGCCACGGCAAAGGCCAGCAGCGACGCCGGGTACACGACGAACCCGAGGGACCGGCGGAAGCGGCCGATCTCGACGGCGTACATGTCGATCATCACGGCGCCCGACGGCTCGCCCCCGCGGTCGCGGATGATGCCGTAGGCCGAGAGGCTCTCGCCGTAGATGTCGCGGCGCAGCTCCGGCTCCACGGTGTCGCTGCCCGACCGGATGATCTGCCTGACGTGAGCCACGGTCTCCTCGGAGTCCACGAAGAGGCTCCCGGGATCGCTCTGGGAGTCGCCGCGGCCGCTGAACGAGTAGTGAACGACCGTAGGGCGCCCCAGGATGCCGACCTCGGCCTGCAGGGTCCTTTGCGTCCTGTTCAACACTCCGGCGGGCGTGCGGACCTCGAGGGGATCGAGCGACACAATCGTGGCGAGGCGCTGCTGCCCGAGCATCAGCTCACGCCCCGCGGATCCCGCGGTGACCCGCAGCGGCAGCGACCGTCCCTCGACCTCGACGGTCGCCGCGTCGACGTGCACCTCCTGGTTGACCTCGAAGAGGGCGCGCCCCTCCTCGTCGAACGACACGACAAAGGCAAAGGTCCCGGTCTCGACCCACAGCAGGTCTCTCGGCGCGATCTGTGCGTCGAGGACGTAGGTCAGCCGCTGCGAGGAGCGATCGTAGTTCAGCGTGTACAGGTAGGTGATGCTGCGTTCTTCGGCCATGATGCCGCTCAGGTAGGCGAGGTACTTGCGGTAAACCGGGTCCGCGGTCGAGGCGTAGGAGTCGAAACGCCGGTGCTCGTCGCCGTCGATCGAGCGCGCGATGGCGCGCGCCAGGCTCAACTTGGACTCGAGGTAGCCGCGCACGAACAGGCGCGTGGCAAAGACCGAGATCGAAAAGCCGACCACAAAGGCGAGCAGGGCGCTCACCGGCACGGCCAGCAAAAGCATGCGCGCCCGGAGCGTCAGGGGCGAGAGGAGACGCTGCACAGCACGGGACCACGATTCCACCGACTCTCTCCGCGCGCCCGCCAATCTAACACCAAAGCGATGACGGCGCAACCAAACCATCCGCGTCCCTGCGGTTGACACCGCGGGGACGGCTCCGTAGCATGGCCTCACCATGGACCTGGCAATCAAGGACAAAGTGGCCGTGATCACCGGCGGGAGCATCGGCATCGGCCGCGCGGTGGCCGAGGCCTTTGCCGCCGAGGGGGTGCACACGGTGCTCTGCGCCCGCGACGCCGCGCGGGCCGCGGCCGCGGCCCGCGAGATCGCCGCCCGCCACGGCGTCCGCAGCGCGGCGGTGGCCGCGGACGTCACGAGGCCCGAGGACATCGGCCGCGTGGTCGAGGCTGCCGAGCGCGAGTTCGGGGGTGCGGACTTTCTGGTGAACAACGCGGGAGCCGGCAGCGAGGAAACCATCATGAGCGCCGACGACTCCCGCTGGCAGCACTACTGGGACCTGCACGTGATGGCCGCGGTGCGCATGGCGCGCGGCCTGGTGCCGTCGATGAGGCGCCGCGGCGGCGGTGCGATCATCAACAACGCCTCGATCTGCGCGCGCCAGCCGCTCGGCTACGAGCCGATCTACAACGTCACCAAGGCGGCGCTGGTGATGTTCTCCAAGTGCCTGGCCAACGAGCTGGTGGCCGACAATATCCGCGTCAACGCCATCAACCCGGGCCTGGTGCTCACCCCGGACTGGCGCAAGACCGCCGCTTCGCTCGGCAGCCAGGAGGGCATCACGGCCGACGAGTACCTCGACCGCATCGCGAAGCAGAACGCCCCCATCGCCCGCTTCGCCTCGCCCGAGGAGGTCGCGAGCTTTTTCGTATTCCTCTGCTCTCCGAGGGCCAGCTACTGCACGGGCGCCACATACTACGTGGACGGCGGATGGCTCAAGGTGACCGTGTGACCGGCGACTCCGGCGCGGACGGGCGTGCCGGAGCGCCGCGGGCCGCGCGGGTCCTGGTCGCGGCCGAGGGCATCACGGTTCGCGTGCGCGAGCGGCACATCCTGGCGGGAACCTCGTGGCTGCTGCGCGAGGGCGAGCAGTGGGCGGTGCTGGGGCCCAACGGCTCGGGCAAGTCCTCGCTGGTGCGCGCGCTCGCCGGGCTCACTCCGACTTCGGCGGGGACCGTCGACGTGGCGCTGCCGGGCGGCCGCGATGCCATCGGCTACGTCTCCTTCGAGCTGCAGGAACGGCTGGTGCGCCGCGAGGACGACCGCTGCTCGTTCGGCGCGGCAGGCGTCGACGGCGGCCTGACCGCCCGCGAGCTGCTGTTCGAAGGAGCGCCGCGGGCCGACGCCGCGCGCATGGCCGCCTTTTTTGCCGTCGAAGCGATCCTCGAGCGGCCGGTCCGGGTGCTGTCGACCGGCGAGATGCGCCGCCTGCTGGTGGCGCGGGCGCTCGCCCTGCTGCCGCGCCTGCTGATCCTCGACGAACCCTTTGACGGCCTCGACGTCGCCTCGAGAGCGGCGCTTCGGCAGCGCCTGGGCTCCCTGGCCCGCGACGGCGTGCAGATGGTGCTGGTCACCCACCGCGCCGAGGAGATCCTCGACGAGATCACCCATGCCGTCCTGTTGCGGGAGGGTCGCGTGGAGGCGCTCGGCCGGCGGGAGGAGGTGCTCACCGAAGAGGCGCTGCGGCGGCTGTACGCGCGGCCGGGCGAATCGGCGGCAGCCGAGCTCGCCGCCTGCGGCCGCAAGGCCGGCTCTTCGGAGCCGCTGGTGGAGATGCGCGGTGTGACCGTGCGCTACGGCAGCACCGTCGTGCTCTCCGGGCTCGACTGGGTGATGCGCCGAGGCGAGAACTGGGGCATCCTCGGGCCCAACGGCGCAGGCAAGACGACACTGCTCGCCCTCATCTACGGCGACAACCTGCAGGCCTACTCCAACGACGTGCGCCTGTTCGGGCGCAGGCGCGGCACGGGCGAGAGCCTGTGGGAGATCCGCAGGCGGATCGGGATCGTGTCCGCCGCGCTGCAGATCGGCTACCGCAGGCCCCTCTCGGTGCGCGAGGTGATCGAGAGCGGCTTCTTCGATTCGATCGGGCTCTACCGCCGGCCGACCGACGCACAGAGCGCGGCAGCCGACGGCTGGATGCGCAGGCTCGGGCTCCTGCAGCTGGCCGACCGGCCCTTTGACCGGCTCTCCTACGGCGAGAGGCGCATGAGCCTGATCGCCCGGGCCATGGTCAAGTCGCCCGAGATCCTGATCCTCGACGAGCCCTGCGAAGGCCTCGACCCGGCGAACCGGCGCGCGGTCCTGGCGCTCGTCGACCGCATCGGCTTCGAGAGCGACGCGAGCATTCTCTACGTGAGCCACATCGAGGACGAGCTGCCGCGCTGCCTCACGCACGCGTTGCGGCTGGGCGCTTGCGGGACTGCTTGACGCTGCGGGCGTGTAAGTGTACTCTAAGTGCATGGCCGTCAAGACGATCACGATCGACATGGAGGCGTACGAGATGCTGGCGGAAAGGAAGCGCCCCGGCGAATCCTTTAGCGGTGTCATAAAGAGGATCGCTTCCAACGAGCGGTACTCCGCACACAATCTCCTCGCTCATCTGAAAGAGGTCGCCCTGTCGAACGAGGCCCTCAGCGAGATTGAAGCTATCGTGCGAGACCGGGAGCAGGATTACCCTTGCGAACCCTCGATCGGGGAATGACGTGCTGCTGGACACGAGCTTCGTCGTAGACCTGATGCGGGAGGCCAACTCCGGCTCGGGTGGGCGAGCGACGGCCAAGATAGACGCGCTGGGCTCGGCTCGCCTTCGCCTTCCGCTGTTCGCCCTCTGCGAGCTGCAGGCAGGAGTCGCTGCGTCGAAGCACCCCGAGCAGGAGCTCGCACGCCTGGAGCGGCTGACGGCCTACATGGAGGTCGTCTACCCGTCGAGCGGCTTCGCCGCGTTGTACGGCGAGGCCGCGGCCGCACTGAGGCGCCAGGGGACTCCAATCCCGACCATGGATCTCCTGGTCGCCGTTCTCGCCAAAGCGGAATCCGAGCCGGTGCTCACCGCCGACGTCGAACACTTTCGCCGCGTGCCTGGCGTGATCGTCGAAGAGTACTGAGGCAGCGGCCTACCGCGGCTGCCGGCCCGCGGGGAAAGCGGCGCCGTAGACGACGCCGAGGCGGTCCAGGCGCGTGCAGTGCGCCTCGCTGCGGCGCACGAACCCGGCCAGGCCCTTGGCAGCGGGAGCGGTCCAGAGGTTCTCGGCTACAGCGAGCACGCGCGGAAACACCTGCGTGTCAACCCGCGACTGGTCGCAGTACTCGGTCCACATGCAGGCCTCGCCGCCGATGATGCGCGAGCGCTCCTCGGCTGAGAGGCCGTCGGGGATCGGCTCGTAGAGGTAGCAGCGGCTCATGTCCATGCGGCCGACGGTATAGTCGAGGTAGGTCTCTTCGTTGCTGGTCGCAATGCAGCGGTAGCCCTTTCGGACGGCCGTGCGCACGGGGTCGACCCGTGCCCGCCATCCCTGCACGATCACCGCGTCGCGGGCCGGCTCGCCCTCCATGATCTCGTCCCACCCGACCGCCTGCCGCCCCCTGGAGGCGAGGTACCGAGCGACGCGCTGCACGAACCAGCTCTGCAGCTGCTCTTCGTCCTTGAGCCCCTCCTGGCGCATCCGCGCCTGGCACTTGGGGCAGGACTTCCAGCGGGTCTTGGGGCACTCGTCGGCGCCTATGTGAACGTAAGGCGCGGGGAACAGCTCGACCACTTCGGAGAGCACGTCCTCGAGCACCTCGAAGACCCGGTCGTTGCCCGCGCAGAACACGTCCTCGATGATGCCCCAGCGAGTCTCGACTCCAAAGGGGCCCCCGGTGCACGAGAGGTCCGGGTAGGAGGCCAAGGCCGCCATCGCGTGGCCCGGCATCTCGACCTCGGGCACCACCATCACGGCGCGCGCCGCAGCGTAGGCAACGACGTCGCGGATCTGCTGCTGGGTGTAGAAGCCGCCGTAGGGTTTGTTGGCCCCGCGCCAGGCGCCGACCTCTGTGAGGCGCGGGTGCTTGCGGATCTCGATGCGCCAGCCCTGGTCCTCGGTGAGGTGCCAGTGCAGCACGTTCATCTTGTGGCAGGCCAGCAGATCGATCATGCGCTTGACAAAGTCGACCTGCATGAAGTGGCGGCAGCAGTCGAGCAGGAGCCCGCGCCAGGGAAAGCGCGGCCGGTCCTCGATGCGCGCGGCGGGCATGGTCCAGCGCTCGGGGCGCGTGAGGACGGGGGGCTTCCACATGCTGCCGCGGGAGCGCTTGTCGGCCCCCGGCAGCTCGGTCTCGATCTCGGCGGGCAGGAGCTGGCGGATGGTCTGGATCCCGCGCGCCAGGCCGGCCGGCGCGGCCGCGACCAGGCGCACCGCCGCGGGCGTCACCGCGAGCGAATAGCTCTCGTCGGCCCGGGTGATGTCGGCCGGCACGGCCGCGCTGCCGGTCACGCGCAGCGCCAGGTCGCCCCGCGCCGCCGCGCCGGCCCGCACGGGCAGCGGATACCCGGTGCCGGCCCGCAGCACCGCGGCCAGCAGCTCGGCGACGCCGCGAACCTCCGGCGAATCGGGGGCGATCCGCAGCGAAGCGTCGGGGCCGAGCACGAACAGGCCGCGCCCGCGCTCGAGCGAGGTCGGCGCGGGCACCAGGTTCAGCGCGGCCGCGGCTGCCATTACGGCTTGACCTTGGGCAGCTCGCGCACGGCTCCCCTGTCAGCCGAGGTCGCCATCATCGCGTAGGCCTGCAGGGCGAGCGAGATGTCCCGCTTGCGCGCCGCCGGCTTCCAGGCCATCTGCCCGCGCGCCTTCTCGGCCTTGCGGCGGGCGGCCAGCTCGCCTGCCGGGACCTTCAGATTGATTCTCCTGCGGGGGATGTTGATCTCGATGGTGTCGCCGTCGCGCACCAGCCCGACGATGCCGCCCGAGGCAGCCTCGGG
>CAZKGO010000119.1:0-14354 GCA_964552235.1 uncultured Spirochaetales bacterium
TTCGGCAAGATCGACATCCTGGTCAACAACGCCGGCTGCAACATCCGCAAGCCGTCGGTCGAGGTGACGTGGGAGGACTGGGACCTGGTGGTCGACACCAACCTCAAGGGCGCCTTCTTCGTGGCCCGCGAGCTGGCCCCGGGCATGATCGAGCGCAGGTACGGCAAGATCATCAACATCGGCTCGGTCACGTGCACCTTTGGCTACGCGGGCATCGTGCCGTATTCGGCGAGCCGCGGCGGCGTCCTGCAGATGACAAGGGCACTGGCCTCCGAGTGGGGGCCCTTCGGGATCAACGTCAACTGCCTGGCGCCGGGCTGGTTCCGCACGGAGCAGAACAAGGTGCTGTACGAGGACGCCGAGTGGGTGTCGTACCTAGTGGAGAAGATCCCTCTCGGCCGGCCCGGGCAGCCCGACGACCTCGACGGAGCCGTGGTGTTCCTGGCCTCCGACGCCTCAGCCTACGTGCACGGCCAGATGCTGCTCGTCGACGGCGGCATCACGACGGGCAACACGCGCGCGGTGCCGCGCAAGCGATGAGCAGCGACGGCTACCTGGTCTGCGGCATCCAGCAGATCGGCATCGGGGTCGCCGACCTCGAGGAGGCGTTCCGCTGGTACCGCCGCAGCTTTGGCGTCGACATCCCCGTGTTCGATGATGCGGGGCAGGCGCCGTTCATGACCCGCTACACCGGGGGCGCGGTCCACTCGCGGCGCGCGGTGCTCGCCCTCAACCTGCAGGGCGGCAGCGGCTTCGAGATCTGGCAGTACAGCAGTCGCGCGCCCCGGCCGCCCGACCCGCAGCCGCGGCTGGGCGACCTGGGGATCCTGGCTGCGCGCATCAAGGCGCCGGACGTGGCGCGGGCCCGCCGTTTCCTGGCCGGGCTCGACGCCGATCTCCTCTCGGACGTCGTGAGCGACCCCATCGGCGGGCGCCACTTCTTTGTGCGCGATCCGTGGGGCTGCCTCTTCGACGTGGTCGAAGGCGCC
Source organism: uncultured Spirochaetales bacterium (assembly GCA_964552235.1). GTDB lineage: Bacteria > Spirochaetota > Spirochaetia > SZUA-6 > CAVTHK01 > CAVTHK01. Next base: position 990 of record CAZKGO010000119.1, read on the forward strand.
GACTGGTTCGCGCGGGGCCGCGGCGCCACCGGCGGCGCCTGCGGGTGCATCCTCGGGGTGAGCGACGCCGAGCGGAGCCTGCGCCTTTACCGCGATGTTCTCGGCTACGACGCCGTGATCTACGACCGCGAAGGGACCTTCGCGGACCTCCAGGCGCTGCCCCGAGGCGGCCGGCGCGTGCGGCGGGTGCTCGTGGGGCACACGGCGCGCCGTGCGGGCGCCTTTAGCCGCGTTCTGGGATCGAGCCGCATCGAGCTCGTGCAGCCGCTCGACGGCGATTCCCGCAGGGTCTTCGACGGGCGCTGGTGGGGCGACCTCGGCTTCATCCACCTCTGCTTCGACGTGCGGGGGATGGATGCGCTGCGCAGACGCTGCGCCGAGGCCGGGTTCCCGTTCACCGTCGACAGCGCATCCTCCTTTGTCATGGGCGATGCGGCCGGCCACTTTGCCTACGTCGAGGACCCCGACGGCACCCTCGTCGAGTTCGTCGAGACCCACAGGCTCGTGGTGGCCAAGCGGCTCGGCCTGTACCTGGACCTGCGCCGCCGAGACCCGGCCCGCCCGCTGCCCGCGCTCCTGCTGCGCGCCCTCGCCCTCAACCGGGTGAGAGACTAGAAATCACCTCGCCCGGTCGCGATTGACACCCCCGGACATTCCGGCTGAAATGGCGCATGCTGCAATTGGCCAGAGGAAGGCAGAGGTTCGCCGCCGACCGCCTCAGCGACGCGGCGGCGCAGGTGCGCGCCGAGATCCAGCGCTGCGCGCCGGTGATCCGCCGCGGCGCGCCCATCGCCATCGCAGTCGGCAGCCGGGGCATCGCTCGGCTGCAGGAGGTGGTGCGGGCGACCGTCGGGGCCGTCCGTGAGCGGGGCGGCGACCCGTTCATCGTTCCCGCCATGGGCAGCCACGGCGGCGCCACGGCCGAGGGTCAGTGCGAGGTGCTGGCCGGCTACGGCATCAGCGAGACCGAGGTCGGCGCTCCGGTCCGCTCGTCGATGGAGGTGGTCGAGCTGCCGCGCGGGCAGGCGCCCTGCAGGGTCTTCATGGACCGGCTGGCCCGCGAGGCCGAGGGGACGATCCTGCTCAACCGGGTCAAGCCCCACACCGACTACCACGGCGAGCACGAGAGCGGCCTGGTCAAGATGGCGGTGATCGGTCTCGGCAAGCACGCGCAGGCGCTGGAAATCCACCGCCACGGCACGACGGGCCTGCGCGAGCACATCCCGGCAGTCGCGCGGCAGGTGCTGGCTGCCGGCAACGTGCTGCTCGGGATCGGGCTCGTGGAGAACGCACACCACGAGCTGGCGGAGATCCGCGCCGCCCTTCCGTCGCAGCTCTTCGACGTCGACCGGGCGCTGCTGGCGCGGGCGAGGGCGCTCATGCCCCGCCTGCCGGCCGAGGCGATCGACATCCTGATCGTCGACGAGCTGGGCAAGGACATCAGCGGCACCGGGCTGGACACGAACGTGATCGGCCGCCTCGCGATCAAGGGCGATCCGGAGCCGCGGTCGCCGCAGGTCAAGGCGATCGTGGTGTGCGACCTGACGGAGGCTTCGCACGGCAACGCGCTGGGGATGGGCCTCGCCGACGTGATCACGCGGCGGCTCTACGACAAGATCGATCTGGCCGCGGTCGCCGAGAACGTCGTCACGAGCACGTTCTTCGAGCGGGGCAAGATCCCCCTCGTCGCGCCCACCGACAGGCAGGCCTTCGAGTGGGCGATCCGCGCCTGCGGCCCCGTCGACGCGGGAGCGCTGCGGGTGCTGCGGGTGCGCAACACGCTGCACCTCGAGGAATTTCACGCCTCCGAGGCTCTGTGGCGCGACCTCCAGGACCGGCCCGGGGTCGAGCGGCTGGAGGCAGCGGCCCAGCCCGCCTTTGACCCGTCGGGATCTCTGCGGCCTTTCTGAGCCGCGGCGCAGGCGCCGCCTATCGGTGAACGGCCACGCCAGGCTGGAAGATGTGCTCCCGCATGGCCTGTTCCGCCGCGTCCGGATCGCCGGCCAGGATCGCGCGCACCAGTCGGGCATGCAGGTCATCGGGCAGCCCGACGCGCCTCAGGATGATGTGCTCGGTGGTCTTCTGCATCAGGCGAAAGAGGTTGATGCGGTCGAGGGCGCGCAGCAGCGACCGGCTTCCCGTGTACTCGGCCATCCTGGAGTGGATCTCGTAGTCCTTTTCGAGGAACTCCTCCTCGTAGCGCCGGGCGGCCACCAGCTCGTCGAGCCGCGCGGCCATGCGCGTGAGCTGCTCGGCCTGGTAGGCGGAGTGGCTGGCTGCGAGAATGCGCGCCACCTGGCACTCGACGGCCTCGCGCAGCAGGTAGCGGTCGCGGATCGTCTCGTTGTCCAGCGTGATCACGCGGGATCCCCACCGGGGAAAGGTCTCGATCAGCCCCTGCTCTTCGAGGCGGTGGAGCGCCTGGATGACGGGAATCACGCTGACGCCGGTCAGGGCGGCCATGGCCCGCACAGTGAGCCGGCCCCCGGGGGGCAGCGCACTCGAGAGGATCGCGTCGCGGATGGCGACATAGGCCTGTTCGGCCGCGCTCTTTGTGACGCTGTTCAACCTGGACATCGCAGCGGTGCTCACTCGGTGCAGGGGCTCTCGTCGCCCTCGACGGTGTTCTTCCCTGTTATAACGCGATGATAACGCAGCAGGCCGCCGCTGTCCAGCCTCCGCGCGGCTCCTGCGGCCCCTCGCGGGCAAGCCGGTGCGGCGGTGCCGCCGACGCCGGCCGACGGAGTAATTGTTCGCTACCCTACGGTCTCGTCCAGGAAAAGGCCGAGCAGCTCGTATCCGGCCTTGCGGTCAGGCCGGTCCTTGGCCTGGATGAGCTCGGCGCGGCGGGCGACCTCGTCGCCGATGCCCTGCGGCACGAACACGACCCCGTCATCGTCGGCAACGACCGGGTCGCCGGGGTTGACGGCCGCGCCGGCGCAGACGATCGGCTGGTTGTCGGCAGCCGGGCCAATCGTCCCATCGGGTGGGCGGGGAGCGCACGGTGGAGAAGACCGGCGCCCTCTGCAGGATGCACTCGCCGCAGTCGCGGCAGGCTCCGTCGATGACGAATCCGACGACGCCCCGCACGCGAACGCCGAGGGTGTTGTTGGAGCCGAGAATGCCGGCGTGCGCGCTTGGCGTCGATGACGAGCACCTCTCGTCGCGCGCGCCCCAGGGGCCGGCCTCGCGCCACAGGCCCTCCGGACCGCTCCTGTACTGCAGCTCGTCGAACTCCTCGTGGGTGACCGGCCGCAGCGGGGCATCGATCGAGCGGTACTCCGCCGTTTGGGCGATTCCCGCGAACCTGATCCCCGGCACGATCGGTCGCTTCGCCGGGTCCATCTCCCAGCGCTGCTGCAGGCCCATCGAATCGAGCGCGTCAGTGACGTCCGAGGTCCGGACCTCTCGGGAGATCTGCAGGGTTCTCGCGCTTACGGCATGACGGTCCTCCTAGCGAAGACCGGCGAATGGTGGCACCTGCGCGGCTGCTGACCAAAGGCCGCACAGGGGCAAGCGCCCGCGCTGCCGACCCTGCCGACCGGCGAAACTTGACAGCTGCGGGGCTTTTTTCTAGAATCGCCCCACGCTGCGCGGAAGTCTCGGCCGCGCGGAGCACGGCGGGGATGGAGAATCTGGATCTCAAGGACGAAGAATTGCGGGTCCCGACGCTCGGCGAGGCGAAGATCGACTCGCCGCTGGGGCTTTCCCAGGTTTTTGGCGACGCGATCGCCGACTACGTCGAGGACGGGCACACGGTCCTGCTTCATCACGATCGGGCGCAGATTCAGGCGCGGCTGCGCGAAGGCAGGAACCTTCCGGCCTTCGAGAAGGCGGGACCCCGTAGCCGGATCTACTTCGATCCGTCCAAGGCGCGCGCCGCCATCGTGACCTGCGGCGGCCTGTGCCCCGGCATCAACAACGTGATCCGCGAGCTCGTGCGCACGCTGTGCCTCGGCTACGGGGTGCGCACCGTGTTCGGCATCCGCTACGGCTACGAGGGCTTCATCGCCCGCTACAAGCACGAGCCGGTGATGCTCGACCCTGAGATCGTCGACGAGATCCACGAAAAGGGCGGAAGCGTGCTGGCCACCTCCCGGGGCGAGCAGCCGACCGAGGAGATCGTCGACTGCCTCGAGCGCATGAACGTTTCGATGCTGTTCACGATCGGCGGCGACGGCACTCTGAGAGCCGCAGCCGAGATCTACGAGGAGGTGGCCAGGCGGGGCCTCAAGATCGCGGTGATCGGCATTCCCAAGACGATCGACAACGACATCTCCTACGTGCAGAAGACCTTCGGTCTCGAGACCGCCTTTTCGATCGCCGGCCAGGCGATCCGGTCGGCCCACATCGAGGCCAAGGGAGCCCCGTACGGCCTCGGGCTCGTCAAGGTGATGGGGCGGCTGTCGGGCTTTATCGCGGCCAACGCGGCGCTGGCCCTCAACGAGGTGAACTTCGTCCTCATCCCGGAACTTCCCTTCGATCTCGAAGGGCCGAACGGCCTCTTTTCCGCCCTCGAGCGCCGCTTCCAGCGCAAGGACCACGCGGTGATCGCCGTGGCCGAGGGGGCGGGACAGGCGCACCTGGATGCGGCTCCGGCCAGGAAGGATCGCTCGGGGAATATCGTGCCGGGCGACATCGGGGTCTTTCTGCGGGACGCCATCCAGCGGCACTTCGCCGACAGCGGCAGCCACACGGTGAGCCTCAAGTACATCGATCCGAGCTACATGGTCAGAGCTGCTCCGGCCAACGCCCACGACGCGATCTACTGCATCCAGCTCGCCCAGAACGCCGCCCACGCCGCGATGGCGGGCAAGACGGGCCTGCTGGTGGGCAGCTGGAACGACTTTTTTACACACGTGCCGCTGAAGATCGCCGCGTTCAAGCGCAAGACCCTCTCGCCCGAGGACCCGCTGTGGCTCAACGTGCTGTTCGCCACCGGGCAGCCGCCGCTGATGCTCAACGACGCGAGCAGCTACGTCGAGGCTCGTTCATAGGGAGAGGGTTGAGGTGAGCATCCGCAGGTACCTGGGAACCGAGCCGCTGCACGAGGTCGCGCGCTATTCGGGGCCGGGCGGCTCGGTCGCCGACAGCGTGGCGTTCACGGGCGCGCCGCGCAAGCACCCCTACGACGCGGAGCGGATGATCCTCGTCTCCGACCCGTTCAGCGCCCAGACCATCTTCTACGACTTCCGGCTCGCGGACATCGTGCATGTCGACGAGCTGCCGAGCCTCGTGACCGAAAGCGGCGAGACCCTCGCGATCGTGCGCGTGCGGGTCAGGAAAGGCGCACTCGGGCTGCGCTACGAGCCGTTCATCGTTGCCGATACCATGCAGGACGCAAGAGCGCACGGCGGTCGATAGCACCGCCTCTATCCGGACGGGATACGGAGGATGCCCTTGAAGGCGAACGCAGGCAGCGGAGACTTCATCTTCACATCGGAAAGCGTGGGCGAAGGCCACCCCGACAAGATCTGCGACCAGATCTCGGACGCGGTGCTCGACGAGGCGATCGGCCGGGACTCGGCCTCGCGCGTGGCCTGCGAGTGCTTCGTGACCACCGGCATGGTGCTGGTCGGCGGCGAGATCACGACCCACACCTACGTGGACGTGCAGCGCGTCGCCCGCGGCGTCCTGAAGTCGATCGGCTACGACAACCCGTCGTACGGCATCGACTACGAGTCGTGCGCGGTCATGAACACGATCCACGACCAGTCGCCGGACATCGCCCAGGGCGTGGACACCGGCGGCGCGGGCGACCAGGGAATGATGTTCGGCTTCGCCTGCGGGGACACTCTCGAGCTGATGCCGGCTCCGATCCTGTTCGCCCACCAGATCATGAAGACGGCCGCCGACGTGCGCAAGAAGGGCCTGCTGCCGTTCCTGAGGCCCGACGGCAAGTGCCAGGTCACCGTCGAATACAGGGACTGGAAGCCGGTGCGGATCGCGACCGTGGTGCTCTCCCACCAGCATTCCGAGGACGTGGGCTACGAGGAGCTCAAGGAGAGCCTGATCGAGGAGATCATCAAGAAGACACTGCCCGCCGCCCTGCTTTCCGGCAGCGTCAAGTACCTGATCAATCCCACCGGCCGTTTCGTGGTCGGCGGACCCTACGGCGACACGGGCCTCACGGGGCGCAAGATCATTGTCGACACCTACGGCGGCATGGCGCGCCACGGCGGCGGCGCCTTTTCCGGCAAGGACCCGAGCAAGGTCGACCGGTCGGCCGCCTACATGATGCGCTACGTGGCCAAGAACATCGTGGCTGCGGGCCTGGCCGAGCGCTGCGAGCTGCAGGTGGCCTACGCGATCGGAGTGGCCGAGCCGGTCTCGCTGCTGGTCGACGCCTTCGGCACCGGCAAGGTGCCCGACGCCCGGCTCGCCGAGGCCGTGCGCAAGGTCTTTGACCTGACCCCGCGGGGGATCATCCAGGCGCTGGACCTGCGCAAGCCCGTGTTCCGCGAGACCGCGGTCTACGGCCACTTCGGCAGGCCGGGATTCGCCTGGGAGCGCACTGACAAGGCGGAGGATCTGAAACGGGCGATCGAGTAGGTCGAGGGCGGTCGGCCGTGCACGGGTCGGCCGCACGAGCCGGTGCGGCCGCAGGCGGGGAGTCCCGATGGCGGTAGAGCCGCGGTTCTTTGAGCCGGCAGGCGGCGACTTGGTCCGCTGCCGCCTCTGCCCCCACGAGTGCGCGATCGCCCCCGGAGCGTACGGACGCTGCCGTGTGCGGGCCAACCGGGGTGGCAGGGGAGAGATCCCCTTTGCCGGACGGCTCACCTCGGTCGCCATCGACCCGATCGAGAAGAAGCCGCTCTACCACTATCGGCCAGGCTCATCGATTCTCTCGGTCGGGTTCCTCGGCTGCAACTTCCACTGCCCGTTCTGCCAGAACTACGCGATCAGCCAGACCAACGAGGCACCTGCCCGGTTCATGGCGCCCGCCGAGCTGGTGGAGACCGCGGTGCGGTGCGGCTCGATGGGCATCGCCTACACCTACTCGGAGCCGCTGGTGCACCTCGAGTACGTGATCGAGTGCGCGCGCCTGGCCCGCACCCGCGGCCTGGCGAACGTTCTCGTGTCGAACGGGTTCGTCAATTCCGGCCCCGCCGAAGAGCTGCTCGGCCTCCTCGACGCTGCCAACATCGATCTCAAGGGGTGGGATGCCGACTTCTACAAGCGCGAGATCGGCGGCGGCCTGGAGCCCGTCTGCCGTTTCCTCCGCCAGGCGGCCGGCCGCATCCACCTGGAGGTGACGACGCTCGTGATACCCACCCGCAACGACGACGCGGCCCAGGTCGAGGCCATGGCCGCCTTTCTCGCCGGCCTCGACCCCGACATCCCGTATCACCTGTCCTGCTACTACCCGGCCTACCGCTGCACGATCCCCCCCACGCCCCCCGAAACGGTCAGGCGACTGGCCGCCGCGGCGCGGGCTCACCTGCGCTACGTGTACCTCGGCAACGTCGGTCTCGAGGAGACCAACACGGTGTGCCCCGAGTGCGGGGCCCTGCTCGTACGCCGGGCGGGCTACCGGGTGGCCGTCGTGGGCCTGCGCGACGGCGGCTGCGCCGCCTGCGGCGCCCGGGTGCCCATCCGGTTCTGAATCCCGTCTCAAGACCCCTCCGCAGACCGGCCGACAATGAGAGGAGGGAGTGTGCACCCATGACATGCGAATCGTCGACGGCGCAGCTGCTGCGGGCGATGGCCGGGGAGACGGATCTGTTCCATCGGTTCGCCGACCAGGAGGCCGACCTGCCGCGCGTCGTTCAGGACCGGGACTGGTCCAGGCTCGAGAGGTCGCTCGCGGATCTGGAGCGCCTCGCGGCCTCGATCGGGACCTCGGAGCAGCGGCGCCACGAGGAGTACGAGCGGCTGAAGCGGCGCCTCGGCGGCCGCGCCGGCGAGGGCTTCGACGCCCTGGTCGCGCAGCTGCCCGAGCAGGAGCAGGGCGAGCTCGCGGCCGCGCGCGAGCAGCTGCGGGCGGCTGTGGGAAGGGTCAGGACGCTGACGGCGAGCCTGGCCTACTACTTCCGCACCATCAAGGAGTCGGTCGAGCAGATCGTCATCGAGGCCTTTCCGCACCGCAGGGGCCGCATCTACTCGCGCCATGGCAGGCCCGCCGCGGCCGGGGCGGATCCGTTCGTGGTCAATCACAGCCTCTAGGGGCTGCAGGAGAAGCGCATGGGCTCGACCTTTGGCGGAATTGAGATCGGCAAGCGCAGCCTCATCGGGCACACCCTCGCGATGGACACCGTCGGCCACAACATGAGCAACGCCGACGTCGAGGGCTACAGCCGGCAGCGCGTGGAGATGGAGCCGTTTCCGCCCATCTACAACCCGGCCCTGAACCGGGCCGAGAGGGCGGGCCAGCTCGGCCAGGGCATGCAGGCCGAGCGCATCGAGAGGATCAAGGACATGCTGCTGGAGCGCAGGATCGTGGCCGAAGGCAGCGGCCAGGGCTTCTGGGAGGCCCGCGACAAGTACCTGCAGATGCTCGAGCAGGTCTACAACGAACCGAGCGACCATTCGGTGCGTTCGCTGATGGACCGCTTCTGGGAGAGCTGGCAGGAGCTGTCGGTGCGCCCCGGCGAGATGGGGGCGCGCAAGGCGGTGCTGCAGCGGGGCGAAACCCTCGTCGACGCGATCCACCAGCGATTCGAGCGCCTCAAGGGAATCCGGGACATGCTCGACGACGAAGTCGTCGGCACGGTGGGGCAGGTCAACGACCTGGCGAGGCAGATTGCGGCCCTCAACGAGCAGATCGCCAAGGTCAAGGCCATGGGCGACAACCCGAACGACCTCATGGACCGGCGCGACCTGCTCATCAACCGGCTGTCCGGGCTCATCGACGTGACGATCGACGAGCGCGACCCCGACGAGTACACCGTGCACACGGCCGGGTACATCCTCGTGCAGGGCAAGGAGTGGGTCGAGCTCGCGGCCGTGGCCGACGGGCGCAACGAGGGCTACTCGCGCATCCTCTGGGCCGGAGGCCCGCGCGAGATGTTCTTCAGGGGGGGCAGGCTCGCCGCCCTCGTGGATCTGCGCGACGGCGACGTGCGCGACGAGATTCAGAAGCTCGACACGATGACGGTCAACTTCGTGGACCTCGTCAACGAGATCCACAGGCAGGGCTACGGCACCAGCCGCCAGCGGGGCTTCGACTTCTTCGTCGAGGTCCCGTTCGTGGACAACCCCCTGGGCAACTACGACGCCGACGGCGACGGGGCGTTCGACTCCACGCGCCTGTTCCGCCTAACCGGCGCGAACCGGCTGGAGCCCAAGGCCCAGATCGGCCTGCGGGGAACCCTCACCCTGGCCGGCCCGATCGAGCCGGTGCGGGTCGAGTACTTTCCCACCGACACCGTCGAGGACCTGGTGGAGCGCATCAACCGCTGCGGGGCCGAAGTCACCGTGCGGCTCGACCGCGAGGGGCGGCTGAGCGTGCGGGCGACGACGGCGGCCGACGCGGCGAACCCCGATTTCGTGCTGCGCGCCGTTCAGGACGACGGCGAGCTGCTGCTCGGCTACGCCGGTCTGCTGCGCGCGGCGGGCGCCGAAGGCGCCTACGACTGGGCCGCCCCCGGGCAGTCGGCGCAACTGGCCGCCGGGGCCGGGTTCGCCGTGGCCCCTGTCGCCCATCCGGCCGGCTGGATCAGCGTCAACCCGGCCCTCGCGGCCGACCCCGGACGCGTGGCCACCTCCTTTGACGAGACCCTCGGCGGACCGGGCGACGGCGCCGCGGCTTTGGCGATCGCCCAGCTGCGCACCCGGCGGGTGCTCGGCGGCGACATCGCGACGTTCGATGACTTTTTCGCGGCCGCGGTCACCGACGTCGGGCTGAAGGGCGAGCAGGCCGAAACCGCCCTGGCGACTCAGGAGCTCGTCATGAAGGAGCTCAACGACATGAAGAGCTCGATCTCGGGAGTGAACATGGACGAGGAGATGGCCAACATGGTCAAGATCCAGCACGGCTTCAACGCCGCGGCCCGCTTTATCGCCCAGCTCGACACCATGCTCGACACGGTCATCAACAGGATGGGAGTCTAGTATGAGACGCATCAGCTCGGCGATGCCCAACGACAACATGCAGTTCCACCTCCGCAACCGCGAGTACCGCATGAACGAGGTGGCGGAAAAGATGGCCTCGCAGCAGCGGATCAAGGACCTGCGCAACGATCCCCTCGGCGCCGGCCGCGCGGTCCGTCTCGACTCGGGGGTGCGCCGCATGGCGCGCTACGACCGCAACATCGAGATCGTGCGGGGCAACCTCGCCGTCACCGAAGGCCATCTGCGCGAGGCGGTCGACATCCTGCAGCGGGTCAACGAGATCGCGGTCCAAGGCGCCAACGGCATTTACAGCAAGGAGCAGATGGCGGCCATGGCCGAGGAGGTCGACCAGCTGCTCAAGGAGCTGATCCAGATCGCCAACTCCCGCTCCGAAGAGGGCAACAGCATCTTCGCCGGCACCCTGATCCGCTCGGACGCATTCAGGTCGCGGCTGGGGCCGGTGGCCGGCAGCGGCGTCGAACGGATTGTCTCGGTCGACTACACAGGAAACGTGGGCGTCAACATGGCCGAGATCGACCAGTGGTCGTTCATGCCGACGGGGCTCCCCGGCAACGTGGCGTTCTGGGCCGAGAACCAGCAGGTCTATGCCGCCGTCGACGCCACGACCTACCGCGTGCAGCAGGAGACGGCGATCCGCATCGACGGAATCGAGATCCGCCTGGCGGCCGGCGACAACGCGGCCGCCGTCATCTCCAAGATCAACGATTGCGCGGCGCCGGTGCGCGCCTCTCTCGATCCCGTCCAGAACTCCCTCGTGGTGAGCGGGACCCGGCCGCACGAGATATGGCTCGAGGACCTGGACGGCGGCACCGTGCTGCAGGACCTGGGCCTCCTGCGGGACGGCGACGCGGCGCCCCCGGCGAACCTGGCGCCCGCCGCGCGCGCCTTTGGCGGCTCGGTTTTCGACATGGTGATCCACCTGCGGGACAGGCTCTTTGCCGGGGATTCGGCCGAAGTGGGCGGCTCGGGCCTGCGCGGCATCCACCAGGCGATCGAGAGCCTGACCGCCACCATGGCGGATATCGGCTCGCGCGACGAGCGGCTGGCGCTGGTGTCGGGCCGGCTGAACTGGCAGATCCCCGAAGTGCAGGGCCTGCTCTCGCGCGAGGTCGACCTGGACCTGTCGAGGGCGATCACCGACCTGAAGATGCTGGAGCACACCCACCAGGCCGCGCTCGGCACTTCGGCCCGGATCCTGCGGCCGACCCTGCTGGATTTCCTGAGGTAGCGATGAAGGTCAACACGAAGGCCTTCGGGCCGCTGGACGTCGACGAGCGGCAGAAGATCTTCTTTCCGTACGGGATCCTGGGCTTCGAGCCGCTGCGGGAATACGTGCTGCTCGACGCCGCGCAGCCGCCCTTCTACTGGCTGCAGTCGATGGACCGGGTCGAAGTGGCCTTTCCCCTCATCGACCCCCGCGTGTTCCGCCCGGACTACTCGCTGCGGGTCGATTCCGCAGAGCTGGCCGAGATCGGCATCAGCTCGCCCGAGGAAGCCCTGGATTTCGCCATCGTGACCATCCCGGACGATCCCGCCGAGATGACGGCCAACCTCCAGGGCCCGATCGTGATCAACAAGACGACCCGCGTCGGCCGTCAGAGCATCAGCGTCGATCCCCGCTGGAAGGTGCGCCACCCGATCATCAAGGAGCTGGCGGCGGTGGAACGGTAGAGCGATGCTGATTCTCGCCCGCAGGGTCAACGAGTCGATCATGATCGGCGACCAGATCGAGATCTCGGTAGTCGACATACGCGGAGAGCAGGTCAAGATCGGGATCAAGGCGCCGGCCACGGTCAAGGTCTACAGGCAGGAGGTCTACCGCGCGATCCAGCAGGAGAACGTGGCGGCCGCCAGCGCTCCGCCGCGCACCCTGCCGCCGCTCCAGGGATACCTGCCCCGCAAGCGCAAGCCGCAAGGGTAGCCGCGGACCCCCGCGCTTCAGTCGCGAAGAGCCACGAAGATCTCCCGGAACTGGCGGTTGACGGCCTCGAAGTGCCTGACCAGGCTCGGATCGAAGTGGCTGCCTGCGTTCTGGCCGATGATGGCCACCGTGTGCTCGTGATCGATGGCTTCCTTGTAGCTGCGCTTCATGCGCAGCGCGTCGTAGACGTCGGCGATCGCCACGATGCGCGCGGCCAGCGGGATCATGTCGCCGCCGAAACCGTGCGGGTAGCCCGAGCCGTCCCACCATTCGTGGTGGCGCAGGGCGATCTCGGCGGCCATCGGGTTGGGGTAGGTGGAGAGGATGTAGGCGCCGTTGATCGTGTGTTCCTTCATCAGGGCCCATTCCCAGTCGTCGAGAGGCCCGGTCTTGTTCAGGATGTTGTCCGATATGCCGATCTTGCCCACGTCGTGCATCGCCGCCAGGAAGGCGATGTCCTCGACGTACTGCCGGTCGACCTGGGGATAGAGCGGGTGGCCGAGCAGCCGCCCGCACAGGCACTTGGAGTACTCGTTGACCCGTTCGATGTGATGCCCGGTGTCCTGGTCCTTGAGCATCGACGCCTGCAGGAGGCTGGCAAAGGTGTCGCGGAGCATCTGCCTATGGTAGTCGCTGATATCATCGATCAGCATCACGTGCCCCATGGGAGATCCGTCGCCGCGGCTGGAGTGGTAGAGCGGCATGATGAGCAGGTGAGCCACGATGGTGAGGTCGCGCCGGTTCTTGCGGCTCACGAGGCCACGCCAGCTGTAGGCGCCCTCCGCCGAGGATGTGGCGGCAAGCACCTGCTGCCGCCGTTCGGCGTCGAACGAGCTTTCGAAGAAGCGGGCCACGCTCTGGCCGTGGTAGCCGGTCAGGTCGCCGAAGAGCACCTGAAACGCGCGGTTCGCCCAAACGATGCGCAGCCCCGTGGTGAGCAGCACCACGGGCACCGCGCTGTCGCTGTAGCAGTGGGTCCACAAAGACGCCGAAGGGTGCTCGAGCAGCGAGCGGAACTGCTCCCCGACGGGCGCCTGCGGGGCGGGCGTGCCCTGGGCGCCCGGATCCTCGACCGGCTCCAGCTCGCCGATCGGCTGCTCATCGCGCTCCATGCTCACCCCTTGGCAGCCTCCGCCTCGCTTCGTCTCAGGTAGACCGGCGCGGCGGCCGCGGCCTCGCCTCGGCCCGCGGCCTCCACCCCCAGCTCGAGCAGTCCTCTCGGGTCGGGCGCCTCGTGCGAAGGGTCGACCGTGCACGACCGCAGCCCGGCCGCGGAGCCGGCCTCCCGCGCAAAGGGCCCCGTGAGCAGCGCCGCCTGCTCTCCCACGGCCTCGGCGAGGGCGTCGAGGCTCACGTCCAGCAGCTGCGAA
>CAZKGO010000120.1:0-13816 GCA_964552235.1 uncultured Spirochaetales bacterium
GGAAGGCTTCCGGCTGGTTGCGGATGGCCCGCGCGTGAATGTCCCATCCGCTGCGTCCGAGGCCGAGGATGCCGACGGCGATCGGTTTGTGCTTGCCCATGCGTGTCTCCTGCGGTGAGAATCGCCCGTGACCGGGTGCGCGTCGATACTGCCACGGACCGAAGGCGTTGTCGACCGCGCCCGCTGCCTCTCCGATGGCGTGCGCGCCTGTTCCCCCGAGGACGTGGGCGGCATCGGCGGCTACGCGGGGTTCCTCAAGGCCATGGCAGACCCCGGGCACCCTGAGCACGAAGAGTACCGCACGTGGGTGGTCGGCGACTTCGACCCCGACCACTTCGACCTGACTGCGGCACAGCGGCGGGTCAAGGTCAGCGGCCGCAACACGCTCGCCCCCCGATGGAGCACTTCGGCCGGAGTGACTCCGGCTCCTGGCGGCCTGGCGTTCGACGCTCGCGACACCGCTGCAGTCGTCGAGCACGAGCCCGCCGCGCGCGACCTCGCGCTGCGCCGCGACGTGGAGACGCTGCTCGCCCATCTGCGGGCCCTCTCCGTCGGAGAGCCGGTCAGGCTGGAGCCTTTCGTCGACAGCCTGATCGCGGAGGTCGGCTGGACCTGGTCGCAAGACGCGAGCTTCGACGTGAGGGCAGCCCTCGGTTCGGTCATCGAGGCGATCCTGATCCGACCGATGGCGCGGTTCGGCGTGCTCGCCTTGACGCGCCCTCGGCCCCGCCGTAGCCTCGCCGCCATGGGTGAGAGTCTTCGCGGCGTTTCAGTCGTGGTCACCGGAGCGGGCCGGGGCATCGGCCGGGCCATCGCGATCGGCCTGGGGCGGGAGGGCGCGTCGGTGTGCTGCGCTGCCCGCACGCTCTCCGACGTGGAGGCGACGGCGCGCGCGGTGCAGGAGGCGGGCGGCCGCGGCCTGGCTGTGGCCGCCGACGTCACGCTGCCGCAGGACGTGCAGGAGCTGTTCGCCCGTGCAGCGCGGGAGCTCGGCGGGGTCGACGTGCTGTTCGTCAACGCAGGCGGCAGCTTCGAGACCGCCCCAGTCGAGACCGGCGAGCCGGCAAATTGGCGGCAGACGATCGAGCTGAACCTGTTCGGCGCCTACTATTGCATGCGTGAGGCGATCCCGCACCTCAAGCGCAGCGGCGGCGGGAAGATCATCACGCTGGGCTCGGGCCTCGGGCATCGGGGCAGGCCGGGCACCTCGGCCTACAGCTGCGCCAAGGCGGGCCTGTGGATGCTCACGCGCGTGCTGGCGCAGGAGGTGGTCGAAGCCGGCATCAGCGTCAACGAGCTGATCCCCGGGCCGGTCCTCACGGAGCGCAACCTCGCCGATGCAGCCAGGGGCGGCGGCGTCTTCGGAATCCCGGGCGAGTGGGTCAAGCAGCCCGAGGACGTCGTTGCCCTTGCCGTGTTCCTTGCGAGCCAACCGCGCGTGGGTCCGACGGCGCAGAGCTACAGCCTGATGCGGCGCGAAGGGTAGGCGGAGGGGCGGCGGCGCCGGCCGTCGAACGGCCGCGCCGGGGACGACGCCGGCGCGCCGGCCGCAGCCTTCGTCTATTATTTGACGTGCGCGAGGGCCCCCCCTATAATCGCGCAAATCTTCACGGGACGGGGGACAACCATGAAAAGGATGCTGGCGATCGTGGTGGGTGTGGCGGCCCTGGCTGCGCTGGTCTTTGCCGGCGGCGGCGGGGAGAAGAAAGCGGCGGGCGAGTTCAAGGTCGCCGCGGTTTTCCAGACGGCCATCGAGGAGCCCTGGGACGGCGTGATCCACCAGGCGTGCCTCAAGGCGCAGAAGGAGCTCGGGATCAAGTACGAGTTCGCGGAAAAGGTGGCGGCCGCTGACTTCGAGAAGGTGCTGCGCGAGTACGCCGAGCGCGGCTTCGACCTGATCGTCGGCGACGCGTTCCTGGCGGGCGAGGAGCCGTCGCGGCGCGTGGCCAAGGACTACCCGAAGATCGCCTTTGCCTTTGGCAGCGAGTTCGGGCCCGTGTCGCCGAACTACGCGGTGTTCGACAACTGGATCCACGAGCCCGCCTACCTCTGCGGCGTGATCGCCGGCCGCGTCACGAAGAAGAACGTGCTCGGCGTCGTGGCCGCCATCCCGATCGGCGAGGTCAACCGCCTGGTCAACGCCTTCAAGGAAGGCGCCCGCTCGGTGAACAAGAACGTCAAGGTGAAGGTCGCTTACATCGGCAGCTGGTTCGATCCCCCCAAGGCCAAGGAGGCGGCGCTGGCGCAGATCGAGGCGGGAGCCGACATTATCTACGCCGAGCGCTTCGGCGTCTTCGAGGCGGCCAAGGAGAAGAAGGTCCTCGCCTTCGGCAACATGTCCGACCAGAACGCCCTCGCGCCCGACACGGTGATCACCGGCCCGGTGTGGGACATGTACCCGACGATCAGCTACCTCATCGACGTGGTGAAGAAGGGCGCCTTTACCGCCATGGACCTCAAGGACTGGTCGATGATGGCCAAGGGCGGCTCGCGCCTGGCGCCGCTGCACGGCTTCGAGGCCAAGGCTCCGGCCGCCGTGGTCGCCGAGGTGCGCGACCTGGAGAAGAAGATCCTCGCCGGCACGCTGCGCGTGCCGATCATCGAGACGCCGGCGGTGAGTGACTAGCCATGGAGCGCCCGTGGGCTGTGACATCCATGTCGCCCACGGGCGGGTTCATCCATGAACCCGTCGTCGAGATGCGCGGGATCACCAAGCGCTTTCTTGACGTGACGGCCAACGACGGGGTGGACTTCGCGCTGCAGCCGGGCGAGATCTGCGCCCTCCTGGGCGAGAACGGGGCGGGCAAGACCACCCTGATGAACATCCTCTTCGGCTACTACGCCTCGGACGCCGGCGAGATCCGCCTGCGGGGCGAGCCGGTCGCTCTCGCGGCGCCGCGCGATGCCATCGCCGCGGGCGTGGCGATGATCCACCAGCACTTCACCCTCGTGCCGGTGCAGACCGTGCTGGAGAACGTGGTCATCGGCACGGGGCGCGGCCTCTTTCTCGACCTGGCCGCCGCGCGCAGGCGCCTCGTCGAGCTGGCGGAGCGCTTCGGCCTGGCCGTGGATCCGGACGCCCGCGTGTGGACGCTCTCGGTGGGAGAGCAGCAGAGGGTCGAGATCCTGAAGGCCCTCTACCGCGACGCCCAGATCCTGATCATGGACGAGCCGACGGCCGTGCTCACTCCCGCGGAGAGCAAGCAGCTGTTCGCCACGCTGCGGGGCCTCGTAGGCGAGGGCCGTTCGATCGTCTTTATCTCCCACAAGCTGAACGAGGTGATGGAGGTCGCCGATCGCGTGGTGGTGCTGCGGGGAGGCCGCGTCGTGGCCGAGCGGCGCACGGCCGAGACGAGCAGGCGCGAGCTGGCTCTCCTGATGGTGGGCCGCGACGTGCTCGAGCGTCTGGATAAGCGGCCCGGGGTTGCGGGCGAACCGCGGCTGGAGATCCTCGGGGTCTCGGTGCGCGGCGACCGCGGCCTGGAGACCGTGCGGGACCTAAGCCTCACCGTGCGTTCGGGCGAGATCGTCGGCCTGGCCGGCGTTTCGGGCAACGGGCAGCGCGAGCTCGCCGAGGCGCTGTTCGGGCTGCGGCCGTGTACCCACGGCGCCGTGCGTCTGTGCGGCAGACCGCTGCAGGCAGGGAGTCCTGCCGCGGCGGTGGCCGCGGGGATGGCGCGCGTGCCCGAGGACCGCATGGAGACCGCTCTCGCGATGGACCTCTCGGTGCAGGAGAACCTGGTGCTCGAGCGCCACGGCTCGCATGAGCTGGCGCGGCGGGGCCTGCTGCGCTTTGCAGCGATCGGGGCGCTCTGCGAGCGGCTGCTGGCCGAGTACTCGGTCAAGGCCGCCGGCCGCGACGCCGCGGCCAAGACGCTCTCGGGCGGAAACCTGCAGAAGCTGATCCTCGCGCGGGAGCTGGCGGGCGAGCCGGCCGTGATCGTGGCCGCCCAGCCGACCCGCGGGCTCGACGTCGGGGCCGCCGAGTACGTGCACCAGCGCCTGCTCGCCGAGCGGGAGCGCGGGGCCGCGACGCTGCTGATCTCCGACGACCTCGACGAGGTGTTCTCGGTCTGCGACCGGGTCGCCGTGATCTACGAAGGCCGCATCGTGGGCGAGGCCGCGGTGACCGAGACCACGCGCGAGCAGGTCGGACTCTGGATGAGCGGGGTGGCGGATTGATCCGCCTGGACATCACCAAGAGGCAGCCGCTCAGCGGGGGGGCGAGGGCGCTGCTGTCGGTGGCCGCGGTGGCGGCCACGCTGGCGCTGTCGGCGATCCCGATCCTCGCAGCCGGAGGCGACCTCGGCAAGTCCTACTACCACCTGTTCCGCGGCGCCCTCGGCACGCGGTTCAACCTGCTCGAAACGCTCGTCAAGGCGAGCCCGCTCGTCTTCGCGGGGCTGGCTGTGGCTTTCGCGTTCCGGGCGCGCTTCTGGAACATCGGCGCCGAAGGGCAGCTTCTGGCCGGCGCCATCGCCGCGACGTGGGTGGGTATCAACGGCGGCGGGCTGCCGGCGGCCGTGCTGCTGCCGCTGCTGATGCTGGCGGGCTTCGCAGCCGGAGGGCTCTGGGCCTCGGTGCCGGCGCTGCTCAAGACGCGCGTCAAGGTCGACGACGTGGTCTCGAGCCTGCTGCTGAACTACGTGATGATCCACCTGATGGGCACGCTTCTGTTCGGGCCGCTGCAGCAGCCGGGCTCCAGTTGGCCCCGCTCGGCCGAGATCACCGCTGCCGCGCGCTATCCCGTCCTGCTGCCGCGCTCGCGCTTCCACCTCGGGGTGCCGCTCGCGCTGCTCGCCGTGGCGGTCGTCTGGTTCGTGAACGCCCGCACGGTCTTCGGCTACCGGGCCAAGGCTGTGGGCGCGGGCCCCCGAGCCGCCTTTTTCGGCGGCATACCGACGGAGAAGGTGCTGCTGCAGACCGCCTTTGTCTCCGGCGGTCTCGCGGGGCTGGCGGGCGTGGGCGAGCTGTGCGCGATCCACTTCCACCTGCTGATGGACATCTCGCCGGGCTACGGCTACACCGGCATCGTGATCGCGATGCTCGGCGCCCTGCACCCGGTGGGCGTGCTGCTGGCGTCGCTGTTCTTCAGCATCATCATTGTCGGCGCCCAGACCATGAGCCGCATGACGGGAGTGCCGGTCTACATCGTCGAGGTGATCCAGGGGCTGTCGCTGATGGTGATGCTGGTGTTCGCCCTGCTGTCCGAGTACCGCGTGCGGATCGGGCGGCCGGCGGGGCGCGCGGCCGGTGCGGCCGCGGGGGCGCGGCCGTGACTTTCCTCGCCGGCCTGCTCGGAGCGGCGATGCGCATGGCCACTCCCATCATCCTCGCCACCCTCGGTGAGATCCTGGCAGAGCGCAGCGGCGTGCTGAACCTGGGCATCGAAGGCATCATGCTGATGGGCGCGATGACGGGGTTTCTCGTGACGTTCACGACAGGCTCGGTCTGGACCGGCTTGGCGGCCGCGGCGCTCGTGGGCGTGCTGTTCGGGCTGCTGATGGCGGTGCTGGCTGTGCACCTGGGCCTGAGCCAGCACGTGTCGGGGCTCGGGATCACGCTGCTGGCCACCGGCCTCGCCATGTTCGTCTACCGCCTGCGCTTCGGCTCGCCGACCGTGCCGCCCACCGTCGAGCCGCTGTCCGCGGTCGCCCTGCCGCTGCTGTCGCGCATCCCCGTGCTCGGGCCGGGACTGTTCACGCAGTACTCGCTCACCTACGTCGCGTGGCTGCTGATCCCGCTGGTCTCGCTGCTGTTGTACCGCACGCGGATCGGCCTCGCGATCCGCACGGTCGGCGAGAACCCGCTGGCCGCCGACACTGTCGGCGTGAACGTCGCGGCCGTGCGCACCGCCTGCCTGGCGGTCGGCGGCGCGCTCATGGGCATCGGCGGCGCGTTCCTCACGCTGGCGCACCAGAACATGTTCCTCATCGACGTGATCGGCGGCCGCGGGTGGATCAGCATCGCGATGGTGATCTTCGGCAACTGGGATCCGCTGCGAGCGTCGGCGGGCGCCCTGCTGTTCGGGCTGCTCGACGGACTGCAGCTCCGGCTGCAGGGCGTCGGCCTTCATTTTCCCTTTCACCTCTTTCTCATGGTGCCCTACGTCGTGACGGTGCTCGCGTTGATCGGGGTGTCGCGCCGGGCCGGGGTTCCTGCCGCGCTGCTGAAGCCCTACAGGCGCGAGGAGAGGGGCGGGTAGAGGCGGCCGGCCGCGGCCGTGGGCGGCGTTAACCCGCCCGGGTGAGGCCGTGCGCGGGTCCCTGGGGCGCCTGCCGCGCCTCGGCGACGGCGCTTGATATGTCCCGCAGCGAGATCTCGATGTGCTCGAGAGCGACCTGGGTGCCGCGGGCCGCGTCCTTTCTGCGGATGCAGTCGAGGATCGCCTGGTGCGGAGCGAGGGCGTTGCCTGCGGTCTCCCTCACGGCGAATGACCTGGTCCTGTACTCCAGCAGGCAGCGGGCGACCGTCTCGTTGATCGCAACGAGGAGCTTGTTCCGGGTGGCCCTTACGATGAGGTCATGATACAGCTCGTCGCTCTTGGCCAGTCCGACCACGTCTCTGTCCGTGAGAGCGCGGGCGAACTTCTCGTGCACCATCTCCAGCTCCCTGATCTCCTGAGCCGAGATGCGCTCGATGGCCAACCTGACTGCCAGCGGCTCGATCGCCATGCGGATCTCCATGATCTCGTGGAGCTCCGGCTCGTGGCTGGCAAACCAGCGGTACAGCACGTCCGGGTCGTCCTCGCGCGTCTTGGCGACGAACGCGCCCTTGCCCGCGCGGATCTCGATGTAGCCCATCGCCTCCAGCAGGCGCATGGCTTCGCGCACCGTCGACCTGCCGACCTTGAGTCGCTCGCCCAGCTCCTTCTCGGTGAGCAGCTTGTCGCCGACCTTGACCTCGCCCGATGTGACGTAGTCCTTGATCTGCGCCGAGACATTGTCGATGATGGAAACCCGCTCGACAGGTTTCATGGGATTACCTCTCACTCAGGCGTCCCTGGTGTTCGACAGCATCGACCGGAGTCGCTTGATCAGAGCCTCGTCGACCTCCGTCATCGGGCTGCGCGCGAGCCCGGTTTCGCGTCCCATCAGACGCATGGCGGCCTTGAGGCGAGCCGGGAACTGGGGCCCCCTCACCGCCCTCCAGATCGGATACAGCCTCTCCTGGATCTCGAGGGCCTCCCTGTCCCTGCCCGAGCGGCACAGATCCCACATCCGCACGCAGAGGCGGGGGAACAGCGTCAGGATCGCCGAGATCGCCCCGTCGGCCCCCACGGTGAAACAGGAGGCGAGCATCTCGTCGGTGGCGCTGTAGATCATGCCGCGCTGCCCGCAGAGCACCTTCATGTCGTACATCGCCATGATGCCGCCCACGCTCTGCTTGATCCCCACTACGTGCTCGATGTCGAGGAGCGCTGAGAACGTCTCTGCGGTGATCTCGTTCTGCGGCACGACGTTGTAGATGATGATCGGCAGACCCGTGCCTTCCGAAAGGCGGCGGTAGAAGTCGCAGTTCCCCTTGGCGTCGGGCACGAGGACGTTGTAGAAGACCGGGGTCACCATCAGCGCGTCGGCCCCGGCCTCCTTGGCCGCAAGCGCCGTCGTGAGCGCAGCGTGGGTAGAGGAGCGGATGACGCCGGCGACCACCGGGACGCCGGCCGGAGCCTCCTCGCGGGCGATCCGCACCATGCGGGACAACTCGTCGTCGCGCAGTGCCGCCCCCTCGCCCGTGCTGCCGCCCGGGCTGAGCCCGTGAACGCCGCTTGCCAGCAGGTGCTTCACCTCGCGGCGAAACAGCGCTTCGTCAAGCTCCTCATCGGCGGAAAAGGGTGTGACAACAGGCACGATGATGCCGCTGAGCCCGCGTCCCTTCTTCATCTATCAGCCTCGACCAGCCCAGACATAAGATTGTCTGATATCATAGACGATCAGAGTGCCGCGCGTCAACGGAAGCGCCGCAGCTAAGGGTGCGGGTCAGCAGGAGGCCGGCAGAGACCCCAGGCCCGCTGAAGGGCGAGGTGCCGTGGCACGCCGACCGCAGGTCATGGTCCGGTTTTGTCCCCTACCTGGTCGGCTCTGCTCTCTGGTCACAAGCTGCACGCCGCCCGTTTCCGCGGAAACGCAGGCGCTCCCGGCCTGTGCCTGCCGGGCACCCTCGACTGCAGGCCGCAGATCGCCAGGCAAGACCGGATCTGCGTCCGCGGGCCCCGGACACAGGTCGCAGCCTGCAGATCCGCGGCCTCGAATCCGCCCTTCGACGACTGCCGGCCGCCCGAACCTGCCCATGAAACTGGAGCGTGCCGGCCGCGCCTCGGATATCCACCGTGGCGCTGCCCCGTGCGGCGACCACCGAGTGGCTCTGGACAGACCGCAACGGTTGTGATAGGATGAACATGACATCAGACACAAAGACATCGTACACAGGGATTGAATCATGGCGAAATTCTCCAAGGACAAGTACGGCCGCATTCTCATACCCATGGTGACGCCCTTCGCCGAGGACCAGAGCGTCGACTATGCGAAGACCGCGGCCCTGGCCAGGTACCTCGTCGACAGGAACAAGGGCGACACCCTCATCCTTTCCGGCACCACCGGCGAGTTCCACACGCAGAGCTTCGACGAGCGGGTCAAGGTGTTCGAGACGGTCAAACAGGCCGTCGGCGACAGAATACCGCTCATCGCGGGCGTCGGCTGCGCCTCGACAGTCGAGACCATCGCGCTGGCCAAGAAGGCCGCGGCCCTCGGTTTTGAGGCGGCCATGGTGGTGGCGCCGTACTACGCGAAACCCAACCAGCAGGAGCTGTACACCCACTTCCGCAAGGTCGCGGAAGCGGTCCCGGCTCTCCACATCATGCTCTACAACATCCCGATATTCACGGGGGTCAACATCGACCCGGCTACGGTCGGGCGGCTGGCCGAGGTGCCCAACGTCGTAGCCATCAAGGAGGAGGCCGAGCTGAATCCCAAGCAGATCACCGCCTTTCTCAACGCCACGCCCGAGGACTTCATCATCTACAACGGCGACGACACCATGATCCTGGAGGCCTACGCGCAGGGCGGTCCGGCGCGCATCGGCGGCGTGATCAGCGGCGCTTCGCACGTCATCGGCGAGCTGATCCGCGAGATGATAGACACCTTTCTCGCCGGCAGGATCCAGGAAGCCGCCGGCATGCAGCGGCGCATCTACCCGCTGCTCAAGGTGATGGGCCAGAACAACCGCACCAACCCCGTGGCGCTGTGGAAAGAAGCCATGCGCCTCTACGGCATCGACGGCGGCGTGCCTCGCCTGCCGCTCTCCAGCGGGCTGCCCGAAGAGATCGCCAACGTCAAGAAGGTCATGAAGAGCCTCAAGCTGATCAACTAGACGGAGGCGGCGTGGCGGACAACACCCGATACGACCACCGCAAGCTCCAGACCCTGGCCGAGACCATCTTTCGCAAGCTCGGCTACTCGGTTCAAGACAGCGCCACCATCGCCGACGTGCTGGTGACAGCCGATCTCTACGGCGTCACCTCGCACGGCCTGCAGCGGCTCAATCTCTACGAGTACGGGCTGCGGATCGGCCGCATCAAGCTCGATGCCCGGCCTCGGGTGGTCAAGGAAACTCGCCTGTCCGCCCTGATCGACGCCGACGAAGCCATGGGGCAGGTGACGAGCGCTGCGGCCATGCGCCTGGCCATCGAGAAGGCCAGGGCCGCGGGCATCGGCGTGGTCGTGACGCGCAACGGCAACCACTTCGGCATCGCCGGATACTATGCGCGCATGGCCATGCTCGAGGGACTGCTCGGCATCTGCCTGACCAACAGCGAGGCCCTCGTGGTGCCGACCTACGGCAGCCGGGCCATGCTCGGCTCCAATCCCATAGCCGTGGCCATGCCGGCCGAGCCCTTCCCCTTTCTGCTGGACATGGCCACAGCCGTCGTGCCGCGCGGCAAGCTCGAGGTCTACATCAAGGACGGCAAGCCGATCCCGGCGGGCTGGGCAGTGGGAGCAGACGGTTCGCTCAGCACCGATCCGGTGGCGGTCAACGAGTGCTTCGTCAGAAAGACCACCGGCGGCATCCTGCCGTTGGGAGGGGTGGGCGAGCTGCTGGGGGGCCACAAGGGCTACGGCATCGGCCTGGCGGTCGAGTTGTTCACCTCGATCATATCCTGCGGCTGCACCAGCGACATGGTCCGCAAGGTCCACAACCACGATCGCAGCTGCTCGACTTTCATCGCCATCGACTATGGGATGTTCGGAGAGCGCGAAGAAATAGAAGCGGCCCTGTCGACCTATCTGGGCAAGCTGCGGCAATCGGACAAGGCAGCCGGCCAGACGCGCATCTATACCCATGGCGAAAAGGAGATCCTCCGCAGCCGGGAATGCGAGGAAAAGGGCATCTACGTCCAGGACAAGACCATCGAGGAGATCAAGGAGATCAGCACGCGTCTGGGCATCGATGCGGCGCCGTTCATCTGTCCGAAGTCGTGAGCCGGCCCCGCAGCTGGAATGAGCGATTGGCCGACCGGCAACGGCGCGACGCGTGATTTGACGGCCGGCGGCGGGTGGTGTATGGCAGCAGTCGGGGTCGAGGCTGCCCGGCGGAAGGGCCGCAGGAGCCCGGTCGCTGTCGGACGAGAAGCCCTCGGGCTGCACAGAGCCGATGCCGGCCGTCTCCCGCCTCGGTTCTCGCGGGGCGCCGAGGAGGAGATCGATAGGGTTCGGGTTGACAACGGCACGGTGTGCCGGAAGAACGAATCGAGGGAGGTTTAGCAATGAGAAGCAGAACGATTCTGTTGGCGCTCTGCATGCTTGCGGTCGCCGCCGGTCTGTTCGCCCAGCAGCCGATCGTGTTCAAGATGGCGTTTACCGACCCGCCGTACATGCAGATCGGCGAGCTGCAGGTGATGCACCACAGCGTGGCCGGCATGGTGGCGTTCAAGGCGGCCCTGGAGAACTTTTCCCAGGGGCGGATCGTGGTCGAGAACTACTACCACGGCCGACTCGGCGACGCGAACGAGAACCTGCGCCAGATCATCGCCGGAACTCTGCAGGGCGCCACTCCCGCTGACGGAGCGGTGGCGCCGTTCTACAAGGGCATCCAGCTGTTCTCGGTCCCCTACCTGTTCAATAACCCGCTCGAAGCCTACGCGCTG
The DNA here is from genome assembly GCA_964552235.1 of uncultured Spirochaetales bacterium. Lineage (GTDB taxonomy): Bacteria > Spirochaetota > Spirochaetia > SZUA-6 > CAVTHK01 > CAVTHK01. The sequence continues at coordinate 11,144 of CAZKGO010000120.1, forward strand.
TGGGACGGCCCGATCGGCAAAGAGATCTTCGAGGACATGGCCAAGACCAGCGGCCTGCGGGTCCTCGGCATCTTCGACAACGGCGGGTTCCGCAGCTTTTCCAACAGCAAGCGCGTCGTGCGCACGGCCGCGGACATGAAGGGTCTGAAGATGAGGACCATGACCATCCCGGTCCACATGGAGATGGTCAAGGCCCTCGGGGCCTCCGCGACGCCGATCGCTTGGCTCGAGCTCTACAACGCCCTCCAGACCGGCGTCGTGGACGGCCAGGAGAACTCCGCAGCCACGATGCTCACCGTGTCCCTGCAGGAGGTCCAGAAGTACTACACCCTGGACGAGCACCTTCTCGGCTCAGCCATGTTCGTCACCAGCGAGAAGTGGCTGCGCTCGCTGCCGGCCGATCTGCAGGACGCGATCATCAAGGCGGGCAAGATCGCCGAGATCGCCTCGCGGGGCGCTTCGCGGGCCAACGATTCTCTGGCGCTCGCCGAGATCCAGAAGCGCGGGCTGCAGGTCTACTATCCCACGCCTGCCGAAAAGAAGACCTTCCGCGACGCGGCGCAGCAGCCGGTCATCGAGTGGCTGCGCAAGAACGTCGACGCCGTGCGCATCGACAAGGTCCTGCAGGCGGTCAAGTAACCGGACAAGCGGATATCATCGCACCGGGGTGCCGGCCGGGCCGGCACCCCGAGCTTCGTAGGAGCGCCGCGTGAAAGCCCTGAGCCGGGCGCTGAATGCGCTGTACTCGGTAATCGAAGTGGTTGCGAACGCCCTCATGGTGGCGTTGTTCATCATCGTGTTTCTCGGGGTGCTGTCGCGCTACGTTTTCGCCCAGCCCTTTGCCTGGACCGAGGAGCTGGCGCTGTTCGTCCTGGCCTGGATGGTGTTTCTCGCCGGCAGCCTGGCGGTCCGCAGGTGGGAGCACCTGCGGGTCACCTATTTCATCGAAAGACTCCCGCCGCGCCTAAACCGGGCCGTCGAACTGGTCGCCAAGCTGCTGGTGGCGGCGTTTCTGGTCTACGCCCTCGTGGTCGCCGCGCGCGTGATCCCCCAGGTGGCTCCGACCGAGATCGCGCCGGCGCTCAACATCAACATGGTGGTGCCGCAGCTGAGCCTGATCGTGGGTCTGGCGCTCATGTCGGTGCAGGCCGCGGGCGTCATCCTCGAGACGGTTCTTGGCGGCCGCGGGCCGCGGAGGCAGCCATGACCATGTTCTGGCTCGCCACGGCGATTCTGGTTGCGCTGATCATCGCCGGCGCTCCCATCGCCTTCGCGATCGGCATCGCCTCCGTGGGGTTCGTCCTCCTGACGGATCCCGTCAACCTGATCGTGGTTCCGCTGCGCATGTTCGCCGGGATCAACTCCTTCACGCTGCTGGCCCTGCCGTTCTTCGTGCTGGCAGCCGAGATCATGGTGCGCGCGGGAGTCTCCACGCGGCTGTTCCGGTGGGTCAACATGCTCGTCGGCCGCTTCCGCGGCGGCCTCGCCCACGTCAACGTCATCGAGAGCACAGTCTTCGGCAGCATCTCGGGAGCCGCCCTGTCGGACATCGCCGCCCTGGGCAAGATCGAAATCAGCTCGATGACCGAGAACGGCTATCCGCGCGACTTTGCCTGCGCGCTCACCGCCGCCTCCTCTCTGCAGAGCCCCCTGATCCCGCCGAGCTCGATCGCCATCCTGTACTCCGGGATCATGAACCTCTCGGTCGGTTCCGTGCTCCTCGGGGGCGCCATCCCCGGCGTGCTCCTCGGGCTTTCGCAGATGCTGTACGTGATCGTGATGGGCAGACGGCTCAAGCTGCCCAAGGTCGAGCACTCCTACAGCCGCGGCAAAGTCCTGGTCGTCTGGCGAGACGGCCTCGTGGCGCTGATGATGCCCGCGATCCTGCTCGTGGGGATCCTTGGCGGCTTCTTTACGCCGACCGAAGCCGCTGCCATCGCCGTCGTCTACTCGCTCGTGGCGGCGATCGCAATCTACCGTGACTTCTCGCTCGCGAGCTTTGTCGAATCCCTCAAGGCCACCGTCCAGACCAGCGCGACGCTCTTCATCATCGTCTCCTGCGCTTCCATCTTCTCGTGGGTGCTGAGCTCCCAGCGCGTGCCCGAGCAGATCGCCCAGGCCCTGATGAGCCTGTCGGCCGACAAGTACGTGCTGCTGTTCATCGTGAACCTGCTGCTGATCATCGTCGGGATGTGGATGGAGTCGGGCGCCGCGATCATCCTGTTTGCACCGATGCTCGCCCCGATCATGGTCAAGGTGGGCATCCACCCCGTGCACTTCGCGGTCGTCATGATCATGAACCTGGTGATCGGGCTCGTGACTCCGCCGGTCGGGGTCGTGCTCTACGCCACCTGCAAGGTGGGCGAGATCAGCTTCGAACGCCTGGTGAGGGCGCTGATGCCGTTCCTGCTGCTGGCGTTCGCGACCCTCGCCGTCGTTTCGCTCGTTCCCGATCTGGTGCTGTTCCTGCCGCGCCTGGCGGGCCTGGTCAGGTAGGGGATCCCGTCCTGAGCCCGTGCGGGGCAGGGGGCGCTCCGGTGCGTCCGTGCGGCGGCGCTTCAGTTTCCGCGGCTCACACCGGAAACAGGTTCCCGTCGCGGTCAAAGGGCCAGGGGCGGGGCCCCTCGAGGATCTCGACGTCCTTTCTCCCGCGCGCCTCATCGAGCAGCGTCT
>CAZKGO010000121.1:0-13780 GCA_964552235.1 uncultured Spirochaetales bacterium
CGGACAGCTCCTTCCAGGGCAGGTCGCAGATCCACTCCAGGTATGTCCGCAGCACCGCGGCCTCGGGGGAGATCGGCTGCAGGCGCGAGAGGCGCGCCACCTCCTTGAGGCACTTCTGCAGCGTCTCCTCGGGCAACCCCTTGTCCTTGAGGCGCGCCTCGATCTCCCTCGCACCCGTGGGGTCGTCGTCGGAGTGGCCGAGCTCCTTCTGGATCTCCTTGAGCTGCTCGTTGAGAAAGTACTGGCGCTGGCTCTTTTCCAGCCGTTTGCGCACCTTGGTGTTGATCTTGCGCTCAAGCTCGAGCACCTCGATCTCGCTCGAGAGAGTGGCCGCGAGGTTCTCGAGGCGGGCCGCCGGCTCCGTGAGGGCGAGCAGCTCGATCTTCTTTTCCAGCTTGAGCGGGATGCTGGCGGCGATCGTATCCACGAGGGCGTCGGCTCCCGCCGCCTTTTCCACGCTCGTGCGCACGTCGGCGGGCACCTTCTTGTTGATCGCGATGTAGCGGCTGAACTCGCCCTGCGCCGTTCGGATCAGCGCCTGCAGCTCGGCGGTGAGCTCGCTGCTCTCCCTGATCGGCTTGATGTGCGCGGCGGCGTACTCCCGGGTCTCGTCGGTGCGCAGCAGGAGAGCGCGCTCGATCCCTTCGACGAGCACCCGGATGGTCCCGTCGGGCAGCTTGAGCATCTGGAGGATGCGCGCCACCGTTCCCGTCGGGTGCAGGTCCTCGGGCTTGGGGTCCTCGACCTGGGTGTCCTTTTGCGTGGCGAGAAAAAGCATGCGGCCCCGGGCGTTCGCCGCCTCCACCGCCCGAACCGACCGCTCGCGGCCGACAAAGAAAGGCACGACCATGCGCGGAAAGACCACGATGTCGCGCAACGGTACCAGGGGCAGCTCGTTCTTCTTGAGCAGGATTCCCATTCGTCGCCGACCGGACGGCCGCCTCAGGCGGACTTGCGCTTGTCCACGACCACGATCTCGGGCTTTTCCGACTTCTCGATCACCTCCCGCGTCACCGTGACCCGCTTGCGCCCCTTGATCGACGGGATGTCGAACATGATGTCCATCATGATCTCCTCGACAATCGCCCGCAAACCGCGCGCCCCCGTTCGCCGCGCAATCGCCTTTTTTGCGATCGCCTCGATCGCGTCGTCGTCGAACGAGAGGTCGACGCCGTCGAGCTTGAGCGAAGCCTGGTACTGCTTGACCAGGGCGTTGCGCGGTTCCGTGATGATGCGCCGCAGCGTCTCCTCGCTGAGCTCGTCGAGGGCGACGACGATCGGCACGCGCCCGACGAACTCCGGGATCATGCCGTAGCGGATCAGGTCGTCGGGGTGCAGCTTGGTGAACAGCTCGGAGAGCTTGCGCTCGCCCCGGCCCTTGATCTGGGCGCCGAAGCCCATCGGATGCTCGGCCGTCCGCTGCTCGACGATCTTGTCGAGGCCCACGAACGCCCCTCCGCAGATAAAGAGGATGTTCTCGGTGTTGATCCGCAGCATCTCCTGATTGGGGTGCTTGCGGCCGCCCTGCGGCGGGACATTGGCCACCGTGCCCTCGATGATCTTGAGCAGGGCCTGCTGCACGCCTTCGCCCGACACGTCGCGGGTGATCGAGACGTTCTCGCCCTTGCGGGCGATCTTGTCGATCTCGTCGATGTAGACGATGCCCCGCTCGGCCAGAGGGATGTTGTTGCCCGCGTTCTGGATCAGCTTGAGCAGGATGTTCTCCACGTCCTCGCCCACGTAGCCGGCCTCGGTCAGCGTCGTGGCGTCGGCCATGGCGAACGGCACCCGCAGCTTGCGCGCAAGGGTGCGCGCCAGCAGCGTCTTGCCCGTGCCCGTGGGCCCGATCAGCAGGACGTTCGACTTTTCCATCTCGACGTCGCCGTCGGCCTGCCCCTGGCGCGAGATTCGCTTGTAGTGGTTGTAGACCGCCACCGACATCACGCGCTTGGCGGCTTCCTGGCCGATCACGTACTGGTCGAGGAAGCTCTTGATCTCCTTGGGCGTCGGCAGGTCGTGGAGGAACTCGCCGGAGATCACGTCCTCTTCTTCGTCGAGGATCTTCTTGCAGACCGAGACGCACTCGTCGCAGATGTAGACGCCCGGCCCTGCGATCAGGCGGCGGGCGATGTCGGCGCTCTTGCCGCAGAACGAGCAGGCCTTCTGGGCCTCACTTTTTGCCATTGCCCTCGCTGCGCCTCCGCACGAACACCTCGTCAACCAGGCCGTACTCCTTGGCCTCGTCGGCAGAGAGAAAGGTATCCCGTTCCAGGTCCTCCGCCACCTTCGCCTCGTCCCGTCCCGTGTGGGTCGCGAAGTAGGTGATCAGCATCTTCTTCAGGCGCAGGATTTCGCGCGCCTGCCGTCCGATGTCGGCGGCCTGGCCCGAGACCCCTCCCCACGGCTGGTGGATCAGGATGCGGGAGGACGGCAGCGAGAAGCGCTTGCCGTGGGTCCCGCAGGCCAGAAGCAGGGCGGCCATCGAGGCGGCCTGGCCGAGGCACATGGTCTGCACGTCGGGCTTGATGTACTGCATCGTGTCGTAGATGGCCAGCCCCGCCAGCACCGATCCGCCGGGGGAGTTGATGTAGAGCTGGATGTCCTTCTCGGGGTCCTGGCTTTCCAGGAACAGCAGCTGGGCGATCACGAGGTCGGCGCTGAGGTCGTGGATCTCGCCGTCGAGAAACACGATCCGGTCCTTGAGCAGCCGCGAGTAGATGTCGTAGGCGCGCTCGCCCGCCCCGCTCTGCTCGACGACGATTGGCACGAGGTTGTTCCCCTGCTCCTCGATCCTCACCCGGGCGCGGCGCAGGCGCGCAAATAGGTCTTCGGCCGGTTTTCCCATGATTGTGTCCGCGGTCAATTTACCCATTGTCGGCGCCCGCGTCCACGGCGCCCCGCATCAGGTGCTCGAGCGAGATCTTCTTGCCCCGCTTGACCTTTGCCGAGGCGATCAGCAGGTCGTAGGCCTTGGCCAGGCGCCGCTCCTCGCGCAGCACGGGCAGCAGTCCGCTCTCCTCGTACTCACGCTTGACCTCGTCAAGCTGCCGGTTCTGGCTTTCGGCCAGGGCGCGCAGCTGCTCGTCCAGGTCGCCCTCGGCCACCTCGACCTTTTCCCTATCGGCGATCTCCTGGATCGCCACGCGTCTCCTGATAGTCTCTTCGACAGAAGGACGCCACTCCGCGAGCAGGTCCTCGATCGAGCGGCCCTCGCGCTGCAGCAGGCCCGCCACCATCTCCTCGTTGCCGCCCATGCGGCGCACGAACTGCTGCCAGCGCGACTGCAGCTCGCGCTCGACCATCGACAGCGGGAACGCGACCCTGGAGGCGGCCACGATCTTCCGCATCAGCTGGTCGACCTTGAGGGCCCGCAGCCGATCGTTGGCCGCCTGCTGCAGCCGGGAGCGGATGTCGGCCTTCAGATCGTCCAGGGTCTGGAAACGGTCGCTCACGTCCTGGGCGAGCTCGTCGTCGATCTCGGGAAGCTGGGTCTGCTTGACCGCCGTGACCTTGACCTTGAGCCTGACCGTGCGGCCGGCCAGGTCCCTGTTCTGGTGGTCGGCGGGGTACTGCTTGTCGATCACACGCTCCTCGCCGCGCGCCATGCCGATCACGTCGTCGTCGATGCCGTAGAGATTGTAGCCGGAGCCGACGGCAAAGGTAAAGCCTTCGCGCCGCGTCCTGGTCTCGTCGCTGCCGTCATCGCGCAGCTCGACGTAATCGACGGTGACCGTGTCCTCGCGCTCGACCTTGGCGCCCTCGGCCTTGTCGACGACGATTCCGTTCTGGCGCTGGAGGCCCTGCAGCTCGCGGCCAATGTCCTCGTCGCCGATCTCGACCTGCGGCTCTTCGATCTCCAGGCCGCGATACGCGCCGAGCTCGATCTTGGGGTAGGTGTCGTAGGTGACCTCGAAGACGAAGGGCTGGCCGAGCTCGAGCTTGACCTCGTCCTTGAGCGCGGGCCGCGCGTAGGGCAGCGGCTTGTGCTCGACCTCGGGCAGCGCTTCGCCGAGGCTCTTCTCGATGAGCGTCTGGGCCGTCTCGGCCTTGAGGCTGTCGCCGAACTTGCGGACCAGGACGTCGGCCGGGACGTGACCGCGGCGGAAGCCGCGGATGGCGGCCTTGCTGCGGTAGTCCTTGAGGATCGCGTCGTATTCCTTCTGCACCTCCTCCTGGTCGAGGGTGATGCGGAGCCTCACCGACGAGTTGTCGAGGAGCTCGAGGTCTCTCTTTGCCTGCATGTCCGTGTCCTCTGACCGCTGCCCGGCGCCGTCGCGTCCCGGAGCCGGGATCGCCGCGGTCGCCGTCTGAATGCCGGGACGGAGTGCCCCCGCGGATGCCCGCCCGGATAAAGAAAAGGCGATCGCTACGGATCGCCTTGGGGAGTAGGAGCGGGAAACGGGGCTCGAACCCGCGACTTCCACCTTGGCAAGGTGGCGCTCTACCCCTGAGCTATTCCCGCACGTTGTCCTTGCGCACCCTGCGAGAGGAGGGACTCGAACCCTCAAGCCTCGCGGCACTAGATCCTAAGTCTAGCGTGTCTGCCAATTGCACCACTCTCGCTCAAGAGCGGTGTCCCGGCAGACGGCGCCGCGCCCGCCCGGGAGCCGCGTCAAAACTATAACCGCGACGGCCGCCCCTCGTCAACCACAGCTCCGCTTGGCTGGGCCCCAACGGCCGCGAGGCCGCACGCGGCACACGGGAACCGCCCCGGCAAAGGCCGACCCGCGATTGAGCCGTGAAGGAGTCGAACCTTCGACCCGCAGATTAAGAGTCTGCTGCTCTACCAACTGAGCTAACGGCCCGTTTGTGCGACTGGCGGGATTCGGACTCGCCGGTTCGAAGGCGAAGCGGCCCGCTCGTCCCACACGATCTCAGGTACGCACTCTATACAGACGGGAAGCGAAAGTCAATGCAGGACGCAGAGGCCCGCACCCATGATCAGCATGCCGGCTATGACGCCGGCAATGGCTGTGTGGCCCTCGCCTTCGGACTGGGCAGCGGGCAGCAGCTCGTCCAGGGCGATGAACACCATGAGGCCTCCGGCCCCCGCGATCGCCCAGGACACCACCGCGGGGCTCAGAAAGCTGAAGAGCACCACACCGGCGAGCAGAGCCCCGACAGGCTCAGCCAGCCCCGAAATCGCCGCCCACACGAAGGCCTTGGGACGGCTGCCCGTGGCCGCATAGACCGGCACCGACACGGCCAGGCCCTCAGGCACGTTGTGAAGGGCCACGGCTGCCGCCAGCACCCAGCCGAGCCGCACGTCGTGCGCTCCGCCGGTAAAGACCGCAACGCCTTCGGGGAAGTTGTGGATGCCGATGCCCAGCGCAGCAGCCAGCCCTGCCCTGAACGCGTGCGCCCTGCCGGTGATCGAGTACTGCTCCGCGAAGTACTCATGCGGGATGGTCACGTCGAGCACCAGCATGAAGGCCATGCCGGCGATAAAGGCGACGAAGCCCCAGCCCCGGCCGATGATCTGCTGCGACTCCGGCAGCATGGCGCCAAAGGCGATCATGATCATCACCCCGGCGGAGAAACCCATGCTCAGAGCCAGCGTCCGGCGACCGGGCGGCCTGCTGAGCACGCCCAGAAGCCCTCCGAGCGACGTGGCCAGCCCAGCGACCGCGGCCATCAGCAGAGCCGCCCAAAAGGTCACCGGCACCGTTGCGGCCTCCCGCCCCGATGCAGGGGCAGGCCGCACCGCTCGACCGTGAGGCCGGCCGGGCGCGGCTGGCTCGCTCGGCCTGCGAGAACGCCGCTCCTGCGGCGAGCCGAGAATGAGCATCCCCCAACCTTCACCGGGATGCTGCCTCGTCTATGAATGAGAAACCGGCGCATCGTCCCCTCCGGAGGCCGCTTCTGCCCATCACGGCTCTCCAACGGGTCTGGAACAAGGCGCCGGTCTTCCAGTGGCCTTGAAATCTCGCTTGGTACGCCCGACAGGACTCGAACCTGCGACCTTCGGGTTCGAAGCCCGACGCTCTATCCAGCTGAGCTACAGGCGCACGGTCATACCCGGCACCACGGTGCCGGAGGGTGGGTAATGGGACTCGAACCCACGACATCCAGCTCCACAGGCTGGCGCTCTAACCACCTGAGCTACACCCACCGCGCACGATAAACGGCCACAAGGACCATAGCAGACGCGGCCCGCTGGTGTCAACGAGTTCACGCGCCGCCGACCCTGGTCCCGGCCACCCCCGCCTCGCGCGTATCGACCACACGTTGCGCGTTTCCCCGGAAACGCAGGCCGCCGGGCATGCGGGCCCCTCTGCCGAGTACGTCCAGCTGGACTCGAACCAGCGACCCTCTGCTTAGAAGGCAGATGCTCTATCCACCTGAGCTATGGACGCGCGCGTCGGGATGAGAGGAATCGAACCTCCGATCTCCTGCTCCCAAAGCAGGCGCCTTAGCCGCTAGGCTACATCCCGTCTGCTGCCGCAATCAGCATAGCCTCTCCCCCCGAGAGAGGTCAACAAGAACGAAGGCTGCGGCCGGCCCCCGCGGGTTGATTCCGCGGCGGCGAAGCGGCACACTCAGGGCCATGATCCAGCACGTGGCGATCCTGGCCGGCGGATCGGGCACCCGCCTGTGGCCGGCCTCCCGAGCGAGCGCGCCGAAGCAGCTCATCGACCTCGGCACCGGCGGCGGGTCGCTGTTCCAGCAGACCCTCGCGCGAGCGATCGGCCTGCAGCCGGCCGGCCGCCTGCTCGTGGTCACCCACGAGAGCCAGGCGCCGGCGGTGCGCGCGCAGGCCGACGCCACGCTGCAGGCCCTGGGCGCCGCCGAGGCGGGCCGGCGGCTCGCGATCCTCCCCGAGCCGCAGGCGCGCAATACCGCCCCGGCGATCTGCTGCGCCTGCGCCTGGCTCGAGGCCCGGGGGCAGGGCGGCGGGCCGCTGCTCGTGCTGGCCGCCGACCACAGCATCGAGCCGCAGGAGCGCTTTGCCGCCGCGGTGCAGCGCGCTGCCGCGCTCGCCGCCGGCGGGCGCCTCGTCGTCTTCGGCGTGCAGCCGACGCGGGCCGAGACCGGCTACGGCTACATCGAGGCCGGCGAGCCGCTCAAGGAGGGCTTCGTGGTGCGCAGCTTCCACGAAAAGCCCGACGAGGCGACCGCACGCAGCTACGTGGAGGCAGGGGGGTTCTACTGGAACTCCGGCATGTTCGCCTTCACGCCCGCAGCCTTCCTCGACGAGGCGCTCGCCCTCGCGCCCGACGTGGCCCGCCCCTTTGCCGACGCGCGGCCAGCGCTGGCGAAGCTGGAGCCCCGCGACGGCCTCGTGGCGGACGACGGCACCCTCGACGCGCTCTACCGGGGCCTTCGTTCTATTGCCGTCGACTACGCGGTCATGGAGAAGAGCCGACGGATCGCGATGGTGCCCGCGGACTTCCAGTGGAGCGACGTCGGCAGCTGGGACGAGGTGGCGCGCCTGGGCCGCGGGCGGGGCGAGGTCGCCTCGGCGCAGGCCGCGGGCAACTTTGTCCAGTCGGACATCCCCGTGGCGCTGGCGGGCGTGAGCGACCTGATCGTCGTGGTGCGCGACGGGGTCTGCCTGGTCTGCCGCAGGGGCGGCTCGCAGCTCGTGCGCGAGGTCGTGGACCAGATCAAGGCCAGGGGGCGGACGGACCTGCTGTAGGCGATCGGGCGGGAGCCCCCTACGCGGCGCCCGTCCGCGCCGCGAGGCGGGCCTTCTCGATGGCTTCCATCTTCTTGAAGTACTCGGCCTGCTTCTTGATCTCCTCGAGGTCCGTGGTCTCGATCTTGTTGTCCACCACCTTGAGGCGGCGGTTCTCGAAGAGCTTGCGCAGCAGGTCGCTTCCCTCGTTGGCCGAAAGGCCCACCATGTTGATGAGCTCCTTGGGGCCGAAGTCAAAGGTGTAGGCCTCGCCGTGCTGGATGTTGACCCTGTTCTTCTCCAGCTGCAGCAGGAGCGAGTCGTAGAGCCGTCCGAGCGGGTTCTTGATCATGGCGTTGGCCAGCTGCTTGTAGACGAACCAGATGCGCTCGGCGAGCAGAGTCGTCAGGCGGGTCACGATCTGCGGCTGCGTCTTGACCATGCGCTCAAAGTTCGACTGGTTGACGGCCAGCAGCGTGACGTCCTCGTGGGCCACAGCCGATGCCGAGCGCGGCCGGTTTTCCAGCAGCGCCATCTCGCCGAAGATGTCGCCCGGAGGCAGCAGGGCGATCAGCACCTCTTTGTCGTCGACGATCTTGCTGATCTTCACGACGCCCTTCTGGATGATGTACAGCTCCATTCCGGGCTCGTTCTCGCTGAAGATCATCGTGTTGCGGGGATAGACCCGGGTAAAGTCGGTGCCGCCGCCGTCGAGGTAGACGGCCTTGGCGTAGGGCCGGATCTTCGCCATGCGCTCCTTGGCCACCGCCACGTGCTCGTCGCCGGGGCAGTGCTGCAGGTAGCGGAAATAGGCGTAGTAGGCCTGGTTGTACTGGCTCTGCTTTAGGTAGTACTCGGCCACCTTGAACAGGTGCGACGGGTTCTCGCCTGCGGTGTTCTTGAAGTTCAGCCGGGTGAGGGCCGCGTCGAGGGCGCGCATGCGCTTGGAGAACTGCAGTATGATCTTCATCGCCACCGGCGCGTTGCGCTCGATGAGCAGCCCGAACTGATCGCGTCCGACCGCGATCAGCGACACGTCGGTCAGGGCGATCGCGGTCTCGATGTGGCTGTGCGCCGACATGGTCGAGACGACGCCGAAAAAGTCCCCGGGCACGAGGACGCTTTCCTCCTGCGCCTCGGCGATCTCGACCTGCTTTCTGAGCTGGACCTTGCCGCTGCGGATGATGTAGAACTGGTCGGCGCGCTGTTTTCCCTCTACGATGACATACGCGCCCTTGCGAAAATTGACCAGCGTGAGTTGAGGACCTGACATACTCCCTACCGCGGCAGCTACAGTATAGGAATCGGCTAGAATGGTGTCAACTTTGACGGCTGGTTAACGCAGCCTCGCGGCCCGTCCGCGGCGCCGTGGGAGCTCGCTCTCAATAAACCCCCAGGATTTCCAGCTCGGTCCAGCGGGCGGTGTAGCCGGTGACGCCCCCCGAGTACTCCTCGTGGATCGTCTGGAGGCCCGGAGCGTCGCTGCGGGTCACCACCGACGCCCGCGGGTCCATCGGCTTGAGCGCGGCCAGGCCGCGCGAGAAGATGATGTGCTGGCTGTCCATGTTGCCGAAGTACCACCCGCCGGGGTTGGGCACCCGCGGGAAATCCCCGAACTTCAGGCCGTCGGCGAGGGCGGGATCCACCGGGACCCAGCCGAACTGCTCGAGGTAGAACTCCGCCCACATGTGCTTGACGGCCCTCCCCTCGGAGCCGACGACGTAGCCGGCCACGGGGCGCGCGGGCACGCCGACGGCCCGCAGCATGGCCGTGAACAGCAGCGCGTACACCGAGGCGTCGCCCTTGCGGCTCTTGAGCGACTCCAGCACGTCGGTCGCCTTGGCGTCGTAGCCCAGCTGCGCCACGACCCCGTTGTAGACCGCCAGCGCCTTGAGGTAGGGGTTGCGTTCCCGCCCCACCACCGAGCGGGCCGTGCGGATCAGCGCCGCGTCCGCCGACGGGGTGAGCGCGTCTGCGGCCGTGAACCGCTCGTACAGCCGGCTGGCCGTGTCGTACTCGATCGGCACCCGGGCGCCGCTGATCCTGGTCTCCACCTCGTAGGCCGACAGCATGAAGCTCTGGTTGACCTGCCGCCGGTCGCCCTTGACGATGTCGTCGAAGGCGAACAGCGTGAAGCCTTCGTAGTTGTCGAACAGGGGCTCGGGCTCGCGGGCGATCATGCGCACGTCGCGCTGCGACGGTCCGAGCAGCAGCCGGGGCACCCAGAGCCGCAGCCGGCCGGGCGCCCCGGTGGTGGCCACGTCGCCGATCTGAACGCCGTACTGCACATGGTAGATGCGCTTGTTGGTGAAGAGCTTGCTGCCGACCGTGTCCTGCACCTCGAAGTAGACCGGGTTGCTCTCGCCCTTGTCGGTGACAAGGCGCAGGCTCCCGGAGGAGGCGCCGTCGGGCACGCGGACCACGACCTCGCGGTCGGACCACGAGACGTAGTCCTGGTTGTACTCCAGGGCGGGCATCACGTCGGCCCGTCCCGCTTCGGGCAGCAGCCGGGTGCGGTCGCCGGGGATCCACGCGAACTCCACCCGCGCCGTGCCGCGGTCGAGCCCGAAGTTGATGCCGGTGATCGTCACCGGGGTGCCCGGGGGGCCGCTCTTGGGCTCAAAGCCGCTGATGTAGGGCTGGCCCGGGACCAGCGGCCCGGAGGCCGGCTGGGGCACGTGAGCGTCGTTGGTGAACGGCACGACCTCGCGGCTCTCACCGTGCCTGGTGACAACAGTGAGCAGGCCAGCCGGCATTTCCTCGGGAACGACGAGGCTGATGCGGCGGTCATCCCATGCCAGGTAGGCCGACGAAGGCGGCGAATAGCCGTTGAGGCTCACCCGCCCCCCATTGCGCTCGCGCCCGAAGAAACGCCCCCTGATGACCAGCTCTTCGCCCGGCCTGGCCTCCGACGGCGTGATCGACCGCACCTCGGGCGGCCGCTGGGACAGCGTCGAGCTCAGGAAAAGCATCAGCACGAGCGTGAAGAGGATCAAGTAGGGAAGGCTCTTGCGGAAGTCGAAGGGCTGTTTCGGGGGCGCGGGTTCGTCCATCGTCTGGTCGGCCGGTCGACCTAGCGGCCCTGCTCCACGGGCACGATCTGGATCTCGAGAGCGAGGTTGAACCGGTTGGTGCCCTCGACCGCATCGGGCAGGCCGAGGGGATAGAAGAACACCTTCTCGCCGAGCGACACCGGCAGGCTCTTGATCGAGCTCAGGTAGCGCACGGCCTTGGCCGCGGAGGTCGGTTCGGCGACCCACACCTCGCCCTGGGCCACCAGCATGAGCTTGCCGTCGTTCTGCAGGTACGGCGTCAGGTTGGCGCGCACCCGGATGTTGCTGCCGTCAAAGCGGACGGCCACAGAGTGGCCGGGAAGAGTCAGCTGGGAGCGCTCGACGTTGAGGATCGGCTCGGCGCCTTCGGGAATCACCCGCGCCACGATGTTGATGCGCAGCGACTGGTCGAAGAGGTTCTTGAGGGTCTCCTCCAGGTTGCCGGGGGCAAGCGGCTTGGCCTGCCCCTCCTTGGCCGACTGGCCGATCTGCGCCGTCGCCGACGAAGCGACGAGCAGGGCGAGGCCGAACGCAAGGAGACGGCTCATTTGAACAGTCTCCGCTCGAGCTCGGTGGCGCGCATCAGCACCGGCTCGCCGACGCTGAACATCTGCGAGTCCTCCGGCAGGCTGATGATCACCTCGCGGCTGGAGGCGTCGGTCTCGATCGAGCGCAGCAGCTGCTGCAGGTCCGCCAGCGGGGCCTGGATCTGCACCTGCTTCAAGCCGTTGGGCACGGTGGTGATGCGCATGGTGCCGATCGATCCCCGCGCCGCCGTGTGGACCAGCCCAAAGGCGAGCAGCAGCAGCAGCGCAGCAGCGCCCAGCGCCAGGGGCACGGGGATCGTGATCCGCCTCCGCCACAACGGCGCAGGGTTGGCCGCCGACAGGACGAGGCGGTTCCAGACGCGTTCGCAGGCAGCAGGCGCATCGGGCTGGGGCGCCGCAGCGAGCGCCTCCTTGACGCGCTTCTGGCGCTCGAACTCCGCGGCCCAGTCCGGCTCAGTCTGCACGATCGAAGCGACCGCCCGAGCCGAAGAGGCGTCGAGGCCGCCTTCGAGATAGGCTGCGATCAACGCCCGGTCAGCGGTTCGACCGCTTCTCGAGTATCTGGGCAAGCTTCTCTCTCCCGCGAAAGATCCGCACTTTGACGTTTCCTTCGCTTATTCGCAATATCTGTCCAATCTGCCGATAGGTCAATCCTTCGTACTCCCTCAGGACCAGCGGCATCCTCAGGTTCAGGGGAAGCTCCGCGAGCAGCTCCCTCGCCAGGCCCTGGTCCGCCTCCCTGAAAAAGACATCCTCGGTCGACGGCTCGGAGGGCCGATCGACGCGTCCCAGCCGTTCGACCGCACGCCTCTCCCGCGCCTTGCGCTTTTCGTAATTGAAGGAGAGGTTCTTGACCACCCGAATCAGCCAATACCTGGTCTGATCCGAGTCCGGCAGCGCCCCTCCACGCTGATAGAGGCGCAGAAACGCCTCATGCGCCAAGTCCTCCGCCCTCGCGCTGTCTCCCGTGATGCGACTGGCTATCCGGTACACCAGGGGAAACAGCTGCTCGTAAGAGGCGCGGAATCCCTGGTCGAACCCGTCATCCCGTGCCATATAAAACAACCGGAAGGTCCCTTCCGTTACAGTGAATCTGCCTCTCCCGCCGCGAACCGCCGGCAGCCGCCGGCCCCCGGTGCCCCTTTTTTTCGCGTTGCGCTATGATGCAGTGGTGCACAACCTACGCGAGATTGCCGCGAAGATCAACCCGCAGGCCGCTCCGCGGCTCGACGAACCGATGGCGAGCCACACCTGGTTCGCCATCGGAGGTCCCGCGGACCTCTACGCCACCCCCCGGAACATCCAGCAGCTGCGGGAGATCTACGCTCTCGCCCTCGAGCACGGGATCCCCCGCTTCTTCCTGGGCGGCGGGGCCAACATCCTGGTCGCCGACCGCGGAATCCGGGGCCTGGTGATCGACCTGGGCCGGCTGGAGGGCATCGAGGTGGACGGCGAGCGGGTGACGGCAGCGGCGGGCGTGCCGATGAGCGACCTGGCCGAACGGGCCTCGGCCGCCGGCCTGGGGGGCCTCGAGAGCTTCTACGCGATGCCCGGCCACGTCGGAGGCTCGGTCTGGATGAACGCCCGCTGCTACGAGCGCTCGCTTTCCGACTGCCTCGAATCCGTGAGGCTGCTGACCCCCGATCTCGCCGTGGAGACCGTGGCCCGGGCGGCCGGCGACTGGGACTACAAGCGCTCGCCGTTCCAGAGCCGCGAGGGCATCATCGTCGGCGCCACCTTCCGCCTCGCAGCCGGAGCCGACCCGCAGCGGCTGCGGGAGCGCATGCGGGAAATCCGCCTGGACCGGCAGCGCAAGGGCCACTTCGCCTACCCGTGCGCGGGCAGCGTGTTCAAGAACAACCGCAGCTTCGGCATGCCGTCGGGGGCGCTCATCGACAGGCTCGGCTTCCGCGGCCGCAGGCGCGGAGGCGCGATGGTGAGCGAGCTGCACGCCAACATCATCGTGAACACCGGGGGCGCCACGGCAGCCGACGTCGACGGCCTCGCCCGCGAGATCGAGGACAAGGTGAAGGCGGAACACGGCTTCGCGCTCGAGCGCGAAGTCCTGCTCATCGGCCAGTGGGAGTAGCGCCGCTGCGGCGGGCAGCCAGGCGCAGCGTCGCGCCCCATCCGACCGAGATCCACAGCGGCGCCTCGGGCCGGATCGCGGACCAGCCGGCCGAGAGGTCCAGGCGCAGGCGGCCGCCGCGCTTTCGGGCATCCACCTCGATCTCCTCGAAGCTGCTCCCCCGCCAGCACCCACACGCTCCGAGCTCCAGCGGCCCGGGCTTCCAGCGGGCTTCGGCGGTGAGGCGGCCGGTTGCGGAGCGGCGCGCTTCTGCTGCCAGGCGGCGCGACTCCAGGCGCGCGGCCGCGTGCCAGGAGGGCTCGCCGCAGTCGCGGCTGCCTATCCCCGCCTCCAGCGAGAGCCCGCGCGCGGATGCGGCGCAGGAGGCGGCCAGCGCCTGCGGGCCTCGGCTCGCGCTCGCCTCGGCCTTCAGCCGCAGCCCGGCCGCACGCGCCTCGGCGCGCAGCGCTGCGCGCAGCAGCGGGCGCAGCCG
>CAZKGO010000122.1:0-13748 GCA_964552235.1 uncultured Spirochaetales bacterium
CCGTACGCCGCTGCCCTCCAGGTCCTCGATGGCGACGCCGCGCGCGCAGGCTGGCCCGCGCCCGCGGCGTCGCCATCGGGGACCTGGAGGGCAGCGGCGTACGGGGCATGGTCACCGAAGCCGACGTCGAGGGTGCGGCCCGGACCGCGGGCGGGAGGGCGCCGGACCTGCGCCGGATTACCGCCGAGCGAACCGCGCGCAGCAAGCGCGAGGTTCCCCACTTCTACCTCACGGTGGAGGCGGATTTCGCCGCCGTCCGGGCCTGGCGCGCGGCAGCGCCGGCTCCCGCGCCCGGCTACACCGAGTTCGTGGTCAAGGCGTGCGCCCGGGCTCTGCGCGAGCAGCCGCATCTCAACCGCTGCTGGCGCGACGGCCGCGTCGAGCAGATGGCCGCGATCGCCGTCGGCATCGCGGTCGAGGTCCCGGACGGGATCCTGGTCCCGGCCCTGGAGGACCCCGACCGGCTGCCGCTGACTGCGCTGCACCAGCGCGTGGGCGAGGCGATCGAGGCCGCGCGGGGCGGCCGGGTCCGCGCGGGCAGCGTCAGGAGCCTGGTGGTCTCGAACCTCGGGATGTTCGGCATCGACCAGTTCCACGCCATCATCGACGCTCCCGATCCCATGATCCTGGCCGTCGGGGCCGTGCGTGACCGGGTGGTGGCCGTGGGCGGGGCTGTCGTCGTGCGGCCGACCGCCCTGCTCACCCTCTCGGCCGACCACCGCGTCCTCGACGGGGCCCCTGCAGCCCGATTCCTCGCCAGGGTGCGCGGCCTGCTCGAGAACCCGGGAGAGCTCGCATGAAGAGGACCGTTCTCACGATCGAGACGGCCGCGAAGGCCGAGGTGGTCAACGTCACCGAGGCCGTGGCGGCAGCGGTGTCGGGGCTCGGCGACGGTCTGGTGGTGCTGCACACGCCGCACACGACCGCTGCGCTGCTGATCGGCGAGGACGACACGGAGCTGCGGCGCGACATCCTAAAGGCCGCCGCCCGCTGGCTCGAGCCGCTGAGGCCCTTCGAGCACATCCGCAGCGACAACCCGAACACGGAGGCTCACCTGATGAGCTCCGTCTTCGGCGTGAACCTCACGCTCACGCTCCAGGGAGGCAGGCTCGCGCTCGGCCGGTACCAGAACCTGATGCTGCTGGAAATGGACGGCCCGAAGAAGCGCGAGATCTGGCTGACGGTCCTGGCCGCGCCCTGAGGCAGGCCGGACGCCGGCGGCCCCCCCGGGGCGGCCGCGCCTCGGGCCGCCGCCGTCAGCTCACGATCGGGTAGGAGCCGAGGATGTAGTCGCGCAGCGCCTTGTTCTCGAAGTCCGCGTCCTTGAGCTGGGCCCTCACGACGTCTCTCATCGACAGCAGCCCGAGCAGCCTGTTGCCTTCGAAGACCGGCAGGTGGCGCACCTTGTTTTCGGTGAACACCGACATCGCGTAGTCGAGGGAGTCCGTGGCGTGGGCAATGAGCAGCCGCTCCCGCGGAGTCATGATGTCCCGCACCTTTTTGGAGCGCACCCCCGCCGGCAGGTTCCTCAGCACGTCGCGTTCCGTGATGATCCCCCCGAGCGTCCGGTCTTCGGAGGTCACCAGGAGCGCGCCGACGTTCAGGCGGTTCATCTCCTTGACCGCTTTCATCACGGAATCTTCCGCGCTGACGGTGTAGATCTCGGGGCCACGTTCGCTGAGGATGTCGCCGACGGTCATGAGCGCCTCCTTGACCGCAGCCTTGCGGCTGCCCTTTTTGTTCGCGCTCCCAGTATAGAGAGCCGCAGCGCGATTGTGCAACCCCGCGCGCCCGCTCAGAACAGCTCACCCTGGGCGAAGCGCGTCACGTCGGCCCGCTCGTAGAGGGCGCGGTAGACCCCGGCGGCGACCCGCTCGACCGCCGAGACGGCGAGGAGCTCCATCTCCCGCTCCTGGCTGGTGGTCACCGCGAACCCGTGCACCGCGTTCCAGTGGCGCAGCTTGCGGCCGCGGCCGGCCGCCGAATCGACGAATTCCAGGTGGGCCCTCAGCCGGGCGCTCGCCAGATCCGCAGCCCGCTGCCGCATCCCCCCGATGCCCTGCTCGGCGTCGGCCAGCATCCCCGCCTCAATCTCGACGCCGACGGAGCTGCGGCCTGCGGCGAGGGCGGCGAACGACGTGGTTCCGGTGCCGCAGAAAGGATCGAGCACGGCATCGCCGTAGATCGAGAACATGAGCACCAGCCGGTAGGGGATCAGGAGCGGGAAGGCGGCGCTGCGCCGCCTCTCGATTCCCGGTTCGGTGCTCTGCCTCGCGCCGCGCACGTCCCACTGGTCGCTGAACCAGTGGTTGCGCTCTTCCCAGAAGAAGGCGCTGCGCCTGCGCCCTGCGGCCTCGGCCTCGTCGAAGCGCCTCTTTCCGCCCTTGCGCAGGATCAGGATGTGCTCGTGCTCGAGGGTCACGTAGGCGCCCGCCGGCAGCATGCCCGATCCCATGAACTTGTTGGGCGCGTTGGTGGGCTTTCGCCATATCAGCGACGGCAGGGACACGAGGCCCAGCCGCAGGCAGCTTTCCAGGATGCGGGCGTGATTGTCGAAGAGCTGGAACTCGCCGCCGATGCTGCGCACCGCGTCGCCCACATTGATGCAGGCGATGCCGCCCGGCATCAGCAGGCGCGCCACCTGGCGCCAGGTCGGCTCGAGGGTGCGGTGCATCAGGTCAAAGGCGCTGCGGCCGTCGCCGGAGGCGAGGGCCGCAGCGATCACCGGATCGGCTGCGCAGAAGGCGTCGTCCCACATCTCGATCATGGGGTAGGGCGGCGACGTGATGACGAGGGCAAAGCTCGCCTCCGGCAGCGTCGCCAGGATGTCCGCCGAGCCGTGCAGGAAACGGTGCGTGGTCTCGAGAGCAGGCACGATGGCTCCCCGGGCGCGCGGCGCCCGGGATGATGATAGGCGAACGGCGCCGCCGATGCCAGTGCGGCCAGGCCGGCGGCGGCGGCGTTGACAGCGCAGGGGGCTTTCGTTAGGGTTCGTCCTCGGAGAGGAACCGGGCCCCGCGGCGCGGCCCGCCTGGCCGCCGCGCCCATCGCCGATGGGGTTCCGGCAGCGAAGCGCCGAGATCCTGCACAGCCGCCGCCTCGAGAGCGCCCGCAGCCCGGTGGAGGCAGCAGGGATCGAGGCGCTCGAAGCGGCCCCCGAATCAAGGCAGACAGGAGGATCGCAAGATGGTCAAGGGCAACTGCATCGTGGCACAGAGCGGCGGCCCCACGGCCGTGATCAACGCCAGCGCCTGCGGCGTGATCCAGGAGGCGTTCAAGCACAAGGAGATCACCGGCGTCTATGCGGCGCACAACGGCATCCTCGGCGTGCTGAACGACCAGATCTACGACTTGGGCAAGGAAGACCCCCGCGACATCGAAGGGCTGAAGACCAGCCCCGCCTCGGCCCTCGGCTCCTGCCGCCACAAGGTCAAGAAGGACGAGGAGTTCGCCCGCATCCTCGAGGTGTTCCGCAGGCACGGCGTCCGCTACTTCTTCTACGCCGGCGGCAACGACTCGCAGGACACGGCCGACAAGGTCAACAAGCTGGCCGTGCGGGAGGGCTACGAGCTGGTCTGCATCGGGGTGCCCAAGACGATCGACAACGACCTCGCCTGGACCGATCACTGCCCCGGCTACGGCAGCGTGATCAAGTACCTGGCCACCATGACCATGGAGGCGGGCCGCGACACCGAGGCGATGTACACCACCGACACCGTCAACGTGATCGAGGCGATGGGCCGCAACGCCGGCTGGATCGCGGCGGGAACGGCCCTGGCCCGCAGGGACGAGGAGGACGCGCCGCACATGATCCTCCTGCCGGAGGCGCCCTTCGACCGGGACAAGTTCAAGGCCCGGGTCGATTACTATCTCAGGAAGATCGGCCGCTGCGTGATCGTCGTCTCGGAGGGCACCCGGAACCCCGACGGCACCTACATCGCCGAGCAAAAGGGCGACTTCGCGAAGGACGCATTCGGGCACACCCAGCTCGGCGGTGCGGCCTTCTTCATCAAGGACCTGGTCGAGCGGGAGATCAAGGTCAAGGCGCGCTTCGCGATCCCGTCGACGATCCAGCGCACGGGCATCCACTTCGCGTCGCTCACCGATTCGAACGAGGCCTACATGGTGGGCCAGCGGGCGGTGCAGCTGGCGCTGCAGGGGGTCAGCGGCAAGATGGTGAGCCTGGAGCGGGTGTCCAGCGACCCCTACCGCTGCGAGACCGGGACCGTGGACCTGGCCAAGGTGGCCAACGGCGAGAAGAAGCTGCCCAGGGAGTGGATCGGCTCCGACGGATTCTCGCTCACCGCCGACTTCGACCGCTACGCGCGGCCCCTGATCCAGGGCGAGGTCAAGCCGGTGATCGAGGGCGGGCTGCCGCGCTTTGTGCGGCTGCGCAAGAGCTGGGTCAGGTAGCTCGGCGGCACGGCCGCTGGCGGCAACGTCGTCGCGCCGCTATAATGGGCGGCGTCCCGGAGGAATGAGATGAGCTTTGTCGATCAGATGTTCGACGTCACGAGCAAGACCGTGATCATCACCGGAGGCGGGGGCGCCATCGCCGGGGGGTTCTCCGAGGCGTTGCTCAAGGCGGGGGCCAGGGTGGCGCTGTGGGACATCGCGCCGGACGCCCTCGAAGCCGCCCGCAAGCGGCTCGGCGAGCTCACCGGCAAGAGCGCCAACGTCCAGTGCGTCAAGGTCGACGCCATGGACGAGGCCTCGGTGGCGGCTGCCGTCGCCGAGACCGAGAAGGGGCTCGGCGTGCCCAACGCCCTCATCAACGCGGCGGGCGGCAACCGGGGCAAGTGCCCGTTCGTCGAGACCGACATGAAGCTGTTCGACTTCGTCATGCGGCTGAACATCGTCGCGGGTCTGATGGTGCCGACCAAGATCGTGGCCAGGTACTGGATCGAGCGCAAGATCAAGGGCGCGATCGTGAACATGGCGTCGATGAACAGCTATCTGCCGCTCTCGGGCATCTGGGCCTACAGCGCGGCCAAGGCCGGCGTTCTGAACCTCACGCAGGCCTGCGCCAAGGAGTTCGCGCCCCACGGCATCCGGGTCAACGCGATCGCGCCGGGGTTCTTCATCGGGAAGCAGAACAAGGACCTGCTCATCAAGAACGAGGCCACCGGCGAGCTCACCGACCGCGGCAAGAGCATCATCGCGCGCACGCCCTTTGGCCGCTTCGGGCAGGCCGAGGAGCTGGCGGGGACCCTCCTGTTCCTGCTCAGCGACAAGGCCGCCAGCTTCGTCACGGGCGTGAGCGTACCCGTCGACGGCGGCTACCTGATCGACAACATCTAGAGCGCAGCTGCGCTCGCGAGCGAAAGAGGAGCCACGATGACGAAGAAGGTGGACAAGCAGGCGGCTGCGGCCTGGCTCGAGCAGGCGGTGGCCAAGGGCGTGGTGGCGGGCAACGCGCCGGTGGCCGGCGCCACGGGCGCGGGGGAGCTGCTGTTCCCGGCCTCGATCGCCGCGGCCGGAGGAGATTCGCTCGTCATGGTCAAGCTCGGCGGCTCGCCGGCGGCCCCGTGCCTGGCGGTCTTCGGGCCGAATGGCGGGCGGTTCGCGGGCACGCGGGCAAAGGCGGCCGGCGCCGCGGCGCTCTTCTGCCCCCTCGATCACGCCAACGCCGAGCGGCTGCGCCGCCTCCTGCCGTTTACGGCGCCGAGCCGGCTCGGAAGCGAGCCGGTGACCATCGGCCTCGGCGACCGGCTGGGCCTCGCCTCGCCGGGGCACCTGCGCCTGGTGGCGGGCCGCGCCGCCGCGCCGGTGCTGGCCCAGCAGTCTGTGCGCGAGCTCAACCTCACCAACCGCACCTGCGAGGACGTGCTCGACGCCGCCACCTGGGCCGTGTTCCAGGAGGGCTATCGCAGGCCCTGGGGGGCCGACGGCGACCACCTCAAGAGCGCCGACTGGGTCGAGAAGGAGGTCAGGGTCGGCTACACGATGATCACCGCCGACGTCTCGGACTCGATCCGCAAGGAGTACGACGCGGCGGCCGAGAGCGTCGTCCTGGAGGCCTACGGAAAGCTGCCGGCCGCCCGGCGCGCGCAGCTGGAGGGCCGCTACCTGCCGCTGTCGATCAGCCTCGACACCGGCGAGAAGATCGCGTTCGACCGCCCGCAGCTGGCGCGCATCGTGATGGTGTACCTCGATGCCCTCGACGCGGCCGAGGGGCTCTACCGGGCCGGGGTCAAGGCCGGCGGGGCCGACGCCTTCGACTTCGAGCTCTCGATCGACGAGACCGCCACGCCGACGCTGCCTGCCGCCCACGTCTTCGCCGCCACGGAGATGCAGCTGAGGGGCGTGCCGCTCTACTCGGTGGCGCCGCGCTTTGTCGGCGAGTTCCAGAAAGGCATCGACTACGTCGGCGACGCGGCCGCCTTTGAGCGCAGCTTCCGCACCCACGCGGCGATCGCCCGCCACTTTGGCTACCGCATCTCCGTGCACTCGGGCAGCGACAAGTTCACGGTGTTTCCGATCGTCGGCCGCGAGACCAGGAGCCGCTTCCACCTCAAGACCGCGGGCACCAACTGGCTGCAGGCCCTGGAGGTGATCTGCGACAATGAGCCGGAGACCTTCCGCCGGCTCTACGCCCACGCCCTGAAGACCTTTCCGGCTGCGCGCCAGTACTACCACATCACCCCGGACATGGCCAACGTGCCGCCCGCCGAGGGCCTCGACCGCCAGGGCCTGCGGTCGCTGCTGGCCAACTCCGACACGCGCCAGGTGCTGCACGTGACCTACGGCGAGATGCTCCGCGACGCCGGGATCAACCGCACGATCTTCTCGATCCTCGAGGCGAACATCGAGGCGTACTGGGAGTCGGTCGGGCGCCACATCGGCAGGCACCTCGATTCGCTGGGCATCGGCGGCCGGTAGCCGCGGGGAGGGCACATGGAGTTCATGGGAGAGGATTTCCTGCTGGGCAGCGAGACCGCGCGGCGGCTGTACCACGAGTACGCGCGCAAGATGCCGATCTTCGATTACCACTGCCACCTGCCGCCCAGGGACATCGCCGAGAACCGCCAGTTCAAGAACATGACCGAGATCTGGCTCGGCGGCGACCACTACAAGTGGCGGCTCATGCGGGCGGCCGGCGTCCAGGAGCGCTTCATCACCGGAGACGCCAACGACTTCGAGAAGTTCAAGGCGTGGGCTAGGATCGTCCCCCTCACGATCCGCAACCCGCTCTACCACTGGACGCACATGGAGCTGCGCACTCCCTTTGGCATCACCAAGCTGCTCAACGAGGACAGCGCCAAGGACATCTACGCGCAGTGCAACGAGGCGCTCAAGCGCGAGGAGTTCCGGGTGCGGGGCCTCATGACGATGATGAACGTCAAGGTGGTCTGCACGACCGACGATCCCGTCGACGCCCTGGATCATCACACGGAGATCCGCAGGGACGCCGGTTTCGCCGTCAGGGTGCTGCCCGGCTTCCGCCCCGACAAGGGCATGGCCGTGGAAAAACCCGAGGTGTTCAACGAGTGGGTGGGCAGGCTCGAGGCGGCGACCAACACCGAGATCAAGGACTACGCGGCGTTCCTCGAGGCCGTGCGCAAGCGCCACGAGTTCTTCCACAACATGGGCTGCCGGCTGTCGGACCACGGCCTGGAGGAGCCCTACTCCGACGACTACCTCGACAGCGAGATCATCTACATCTTCCACAAGGTGCGCAGCGGCAAGAGCCTCGACGGCCTGGAGATCCGCAAGTTCAAGGCGGCCATGCTCCACCAGTTCGCGGTCCTCGACGCCGAGCGCAACTGGACGATGCAGCTGCACCTCGGCGCGCTGCGCAACGCCAACAGCCGCGGATTCAAGCGCCTCGGGCCCGACACCGGCTACGACTCGATGGGCGATTTCCCGATGGCGCGCTCGCTGGTCCGTTTCTACGACCGGCTCGACTCCGAGGACAAGCTGCCCAGGAGCATCGTGTACCCGCTGAACCCCCGCGACTGGGCCATGGCGGCCAGCATGGTGGGCAACTTCCAGGACGGCAAGGTCGCAGGCAAGATGCAGTTCGGCGCCGCCTGGTGGTTCAACGACACCAAGCGGGGCATGGAAGAGCAGATGAACATCCTGTCGGAGATGGGGCTGCTGTCGCAGTTCGTCGGCATGATCACCGACTCGCGCAGCTTCCTCTCCTACCCGCGCCACGAGTACTTCCGCAGGATCCTCTGCAACCTGATCGGCTCCGACGTGGAGCGCGGCGAGCTGCCCGCCGACATCGACCTGTTGGGGCGGATCGTGCAGGACATCAGCTACAACAACGCGGTGCGCTACTTCGGGTTCAACCTGAAGTGAACCGCCCGGGGAGGGCAACGACTTGAACCAGGAGATGGAAGGCATCGACCTCTATTCCGATACCCACACGCTGCCCACGGAGCGCATGCGGGAGGCGATGCGCGACGCGGTCGTGGGCGACGACGTGAGCGAGGCCGACCCGACCGTCAACCGGCTCGAGCGCCTCGCGGCCGAAAAGGTGGGCAAGCGGGCCGCTCTCTTCGTGCCGAGCGGGCACATGGGCAACCTGATCGCCGCGATGGTGCACTGCCGCCACGGACAGGAGGTGATTCTGGAGTCCGAGGCGCACATGTACTACTACGAGTGCGGGGGCGTCGCCGCGATCGCGGGCGTGATGCCCCGCCTCGTGGCGGGCCGCAACGGCATCTTTGGCGCCGACGACGTGCGGCCGCTGCTGCGCGAGCCGAACGTGCACTACCCGCGCACTCGCCTGCTGTGCGTGGAGAACACGCACAACCGCGGGGGCGGTACCGTCGTGCCGCTGGAGAACCTCCGCGGCCTGCGTGCGCTCGCCCACGAGAACAAGCTCGTGATGCACCTCGACGGCGCCCGGGTCTTCAACGCCGCGGCCGCCCTCGGGGTCAACGTGCGCGAGATCACCGTCTTTTTCGACTCGGTGATGTTCTGCCTGTCCAAGGGCCTCAGCGCGCCGATCGGCTCGATCCTGGCGGGAACGACGGCGTTCGTGGCCGAGGCGCGCCGCATGCGCAAGAGGCTCGGCGGCGGAATGCGGCAGGCCGGCGTCATCGCCGCAGCAGGCATCGTGGCCCTCGAGGACATGATCGACCGGCTCGCCGAGGACCACGCGAACGCGCGGATGCTCGCCGAGGGGCTCGCCAACCTCAAGGGCTACCGCGTGGACCTCTCGACCGTGCAGACCAACATGGTGCGCGCCGACATCTCGGGCCTCGGCATCACCACGGCGGTTTTCCTGGAAAAGCTGGCGGCCTACGGCATCAAGGCTTCCGGCCTGCCGCCGACGGGCGTGCGCTTCGTCACGCACCGCCACATCCGCCGGGAGCACATCGAGCAGGTGCTCAAGGTCGCTTCGGGCATCGCGAGGGGCTGAGCGCGGCCGCGTCCGCCGCGAGCGCGACTGCCGCGGGCCCGCGGCGACGAATCAGGCGCGCGATCGCGCGGCGCGCCGCTTCCACGTGCACGCGCGTCTGGATGCCGTTGAGGCTCCGGTACAGGCCGTCGACGGCCATGAGCTCCTCGTGAGTTCCCATCTGCGTGATCCGGCTGCCCTGCAGCACGACGATCTGGTCAGCGTTGCGGATCGTCGACAGGCGGTGCGCGATGATGATGGCCGCACGGTCGGCCGCCAGCCGCTGGAGGGCCTCCTGGATCAGCAGCTCGGTTTCGGCGTCGACCGAGGAGGCGGCCTCGTCGAGGATCAGAATCGGGGCGTCCTTGAGCACCGCGCGGGCGATGGCCGGCCTCTGCTTCTGGCCGCCCGAGAGCCTGACGCCGCGCTCGCCGATGAGCGTGCCGTGGCCTGCGGGCAGGCGCAGGATGAACTCCTCGGCGTTGGCGATCCGGGCCGCCCGCTCGATCTCGGCCTCGGTCGCCTCGGGGCGGCCCAAGAGGATGGTGTCGCGCACCGCGGGTGCAGCGGAAGATGAACCAGGGGGTGTCCACGTGCGGCTCCAGAAAGCGCGAAGGGGACCCGCTGTCAAGGCAGAGGGCTCCCCGTGCGGGTTCTCGCCTCGCCGCCTGAGCGCCCGACGCGGACGAGCGGCGGGAAGATCAGCGCTTGACACCCGCGGCGGTTTCCGGACATTCGTGTGAGCGGAGGGCTTGCGAATGTCGCTCGGTCTCACGCAGCTCGTGGTGCTCCTGGCGTCGGGGCTCGTCGCGGGCTTTGTCAACGCGCTGGCAGGCGGCGGTTCTCTGCTGACGATCCCCGCGTTGATCTTTGTCGGGCTGCCGTCCACGATCGCCAACGCCACCAACCGCATCGCGGTCCTGCTGCAGTCGCTCGCCGGCTCGGCGAGCTTTGCCCGGGCACGCCAGCTTTCCCTGCGGGAGTCGCTCGAGCTCGGCGTCCCCGGGCTCATCGGCGCGCTGCTCGGTTCGTTCGTGGCTGCCCGCGTGCCTCAGCGCATCTTCGATCCGATCCTCGGCGCGCTGCTTCTGGTGATCCTCGCCACCCTGTTCCTGAAGCCCAAGCCCCGCGGCGCCGAGGAGCCTCCGCGTCAGGTTCCGCGGCCGCTGATGATCGCCGTCTTCCTGGCCATCGGGTTCTACGGCGGCTTCATCCAGGCCGGAGTCGGCTTCTTCCTCATCGCCGCCATCACATGGGGGCTCGGCCACGACCTGGTGCGCACCAACGCCCTCAAGCTCGCCGTCACCCTCGGATTCAGCGTGGTCTCGCTGATCGTGTTTCTCGGGCACGGCCAGATCATGTGGCTGCCCGGGCTGGTGCTGGCCGCCGGAAATGTGGCCGGGGCGCTGCTGGGAGTGCGCTTCGCGATCAAGCGAGGGGCCGCTGCCATCCGGTGGGTGATCGCTGCGGCGGTGGTGGCCAGCGCGCTCAAGCTGTTCGGGGCGTTCTGAGCCTGCCCGCCGGCGCCGGGTCGACGAGGGGCTTCCCAAAGCGCTATCCTGAAAGCGACCGAAAGCGAAGGGGCGGCGCGATCGAGCCGCCCCGGGGGCTGCCGCTGTGGGCGATGTCGGGTTTGTCGTCGACGCCTTTTCCCGCGATGCCCGGCGCAGCGGTCCGGCCGGGCCCGGCGATGGCCGCGCCGAGATCTGCCTCATGGGCCGCATGAGCGACGGTACGACCTTTGCGGCCGTCGATGATCGCGAGCGGCCCGGCTTTTTCGTGCCGGCCTCGGAGCGCGAGCGGGCGACGGCCGCAGCGGGCGAGGCGCGATGGCACGAAACCGCCTGGAGGACCCTCGGCGGCGAGCAGTGCCTGCGGTTCAGCTGGGCCACCCTGAGGCAGCGGGAGCGCGCGGCCGCCGCCCTGGCGGAGTCGGGCGTGCGCACGTACGAGGCCGACCTCAAGCCCGAGGACACCTGGCGCATCGACCGCCGGATCCACACGGCCGTTCGCCTCCAGGGGCCGTGGCGGCCGGGACGCCGCGTGGCGCGGGTCTACCACAACCCCGAGATCACGGCTGACGAGACCCATCCGGCGCTCACGCTGTGCTCGCTCGACATCGAGACCAGTGTCGCCTCCGGCGAGGTGCGGGCCGCCGCCCTCGTGCAGAGGGACCGCGAGGGCAGGACGGCCTCGCGCGAGGTTCTCTTTGTCGGCGACCTCGGCAGCGACCCCCTGATCCGCTCCTACCCCGACGAGCGGTCGCTCCTGGCAGCGCTGCGGGAGCGGATGATCGCTCTCGATCCCGACGTGATCACGGGCTGGAACGTGGCCGAGTTCGACATGGCGGTGCTCTCCCGCCGCTTCGGCGCCTGCGGGCTCGCGATGGATCTCGGGCGCACCGACGAACCGGTCGTGGTCCTCGAGCGGGCGAGGACCGGCGAGGGGCGCACGCTGGCCGGCCGCGTCCTGATCCGCGGCCGCCAGGTGTGGGACGGGGCCAGGCTGGTGCGCGGTTCCGGCGAGCGCTACGACGACTACACCCTCGAGACCGTGGCCCGGGCCGTGCTGGGCGAGGGAAAGTCGATCGGCGCCGCGCCCGGCGAACGGCGCGTCGATGCCCTGGAGCGGACCTGGCGGCAGGACCCGCGGGCCTACTGCATGTACTGCCTGCGCGACGCGGAGCTGGTTCTCGCCATCCTGGAGCGCACAGGCCTGTACGACCTTTCCCTGCGCCGCTGCGAGCTCACGGGCGTCTCCATGGATCGCGCCTGGACGAGCATCGCGACGTTCGAGCATCTGTACACCGAGGCCCTGCACCAGCGGGGCCGCGTGGCGCCGACCCGCGGCGTCGACGCCCTGCCCCTCGGCCCGGCGCCGGGAGGGGCCATCCTCGAACCGGTCCCCGGCCTTGCCCGTGACGTGCTGGTCTTCGACTTTCGCAGCCTCTACCCCTCGATCATCCGCACGTTCAACATCGACCCGCTGAGCCACGCCGAGGCGACGTCGGGGCCGCAGCGGCAGCAGGCGGCGCTGGATGCGGCGCGGGCCCGCACGGGCGGTGCAGGCCCCTCGGCCCTCATCTGCGCGCCCAACGGAGCCTGCTTCGCGAGGGAGCCGGGCATCCTGCCCGAGCTGCTCGACCGCTTTTTCGCCAGCCGCGCCGCCGCGCAGCAGCGCGGCGACGAGGTCGCCTCCTACGTCTACAAGATCATCATGAACTCGTTCTACGGCGTGCTCGGCGCCGCCGGCTGCCGCTTCGCGGGCTCGGCGCTGGCGGGCGCCGTGACGAGCCTGGGGCAGCACCTGCTCGGCTGGTGCCGCAGCCTGCTGGAGCGCCACGGCCTGCGCGTGCTCTACGGGGATACGGACTCGCTGTTCGTGACCTCTGACCGCGCGAGCCTCTCGGCCGACGAGGTGCTGCGCCTGGTCAACACCGAGCTCGCCCGCTACTGCAGGATGCACTATGCCGTCGAGTCCCGCCTGGAGCTTGAGTTCGACAAGGCGTACAGCCATTTCTTCCTGCCCCGCGTCCGCGGCGGCCCGACCGCCCGCGGCCGGGCCAAAGGGTACGCCGGACGCATCGGTTGCGGTCCCGACCAGGGACGCATCGAGGTCAAGGGCATGGAGGCGATCCGGACCGACTGGACGCCGCTGGCGCGGCGCTTCCAGCTCGCCCTGCTCGAGCTGCTGTTCGCGGGCCAGGGCGCCGAGCAGGCGCGCGAGCTGGTGGCCGGCATCGTGGCCAAGATGCGCGCGGGCTCCCTCGACGCCGAGCTCGTCTACCGCAAGCGCCTGCGCAAGCCGGTGGCCGCCTACACCCGCGCCCACCCGCCCCACGTCAGGGCCGCGGCCCAGCTCGACGGCGAGGAGCCGGGAGCTTTCATCAGCTACGTGATGACGGCGCGCGGGCCCGAGCCCGTGGAGCGGCGCACCGCCCCCCTGGACTACGATCACTACGTCGAGCGGCAGCTCAAGCCGATTGCCTCGATCTTTGTCGAAGCCCTCGGCACCGATCTGGACAGCCTGTTCGAGGGCGTTCGCCAGCTGTGGCTGTTCTAGGTCTCCATCGCCGCTCGGGACGGCCGGCGCGGGCGCCGCAGGCCGCCGCAGGAGAGCAACCGTGGAGAGCCTGAGTGAGCGCATCGCCGAGCTGATCCGCGCCATCCCCCGCGGCCGCGTCGCCACCTACGGCCAGATCGCCGGGCTCGCAGGGGCCCCCGGCGCCGCGCGCCGCGTGGCCTGGCTCCTGCACTCTTCGTCGCGCACCCGACGCCTTCCCTGGCACCGCGTCATCGGCTTCGCCGGCCGCATCTCGCTGCAGCCCGGCGGCGGCCGAGAGCTGCAGCGCTCGCTGCTCGAGGCCGAGGGTGTCCGCTTCGAGGGCGAGCGG
>CAZKGO010000123.1:0-13392 GCA_964552235.1 uncultured Spirochaetales bacterium
GGCCTTTTCCTACCCGGCGACCATGCACCAGCAGGCCCTGCTGGTGATCAGGGATGGCAGGATCACGCCGTCGAGGTACTTCGACCTCACGGTAGCGCTGGAGGACATCGTCGAAGGGTTCCGCGCCGCCGCCGAGGGGCACGCGCTCAAGGTGCTGGTAAGGCCCGGAGGTGCGACATAGATGGTCGAGATCGGCGAGCGGCTGGCTGCGCGGGCTGCCGAGGGCCGCCCGGTGCGCGTCGCCCTGCTGGGCGCGGGCCAGATGGGCACGGAGATCGTGACGCAGGTCGGCGAAATGACCGGCATGGAGGTCTCGGTGGTCGTCGACGTCGACCAGCGGCGCGCCGAGGCAGGCTACGCGTTCCTGCGGCGCAAGCCTCGCGTGGTGTTCACCAACAGCGGCCGCGAGGCCGAGGCTGCGCTGGCCTCCGGCAGCCGCGTGGCCTCTACCGACTACCGGCTCGCCACTTCTCTTGCCTCGATCGAGGTGGTGATCGACGCCACGGGCTCGACGGAAGTGGGGGCGCTCGCCACCCTCGATGCGATCGCAAACAGGAAGCACGTCGTGATGATGAACGTGGAGTGCGACGTCACCGTCGGGCCCATCCTGCGCCGCCGCGCCGAGGAGGCGGGCGTGGTCTACAGCCTGGCAGCCGGCGACGAGCCGGCAGCGATCCTCGAGCTGATCCGGCTCGCCACCGCCATCGGATTCCCCGTCGTCGCCGCGGGCAAGGGCAAGAACAACCCGCTGGACATCTACGCCACTCCGCAGTCGCTGGCAGACAAGGCGCGCGCGCGATCGATGAGCGCGCGCATGCTCTGCGAGTTCGTCGACGGCTCCAAGACCGCTGTGGAGATGGCCGCGGTCTCCAACGCGACGGGCCTGGTGCCCGACGTGCGGGGCATGCACGGCGCACAGTCCACGGTCGCGCAGCTCACCCAGGTCTTCGTGCCGAAGGACGACGGCGGCGTGCTCTCGCGCAAGGGGGTGGTCGATTTTGCCATCGGGGTGCACCCCGGCGTCTTCGTGATCTTCGAGAGCGACCTGCCGCGCATCCGCGAGGGCCTGGTGCAGCGCGACATGGGTGACGGCCCCTACTACCTCCTGTTCCGGCCGTTCCACCTCTGCAGCCTCGAGGTGCCGATCACGGCTGCCGTCGCCGCGCTCTACGGCGAGTCATCGGGGCACCCCGGGCCTGCCCTGGTCTCGGAATGCCTGGCCGTGGCCAAGCGCGACATCCGCGCGGGCGAGACCCTCGACGGCATCGGCGAGACCTGCTACCGCGGCAGCATCGACACGGCGCAGGCGGCGGCCCGCGAGCGCCTGCTGCCGCTGGGGATTGCCAGGGGCTGCGTCGCGCGGCGCGCCATAGCCAGGGACCAGGTCATCGGCTACGACGACGTGGACGTCGTCCAGGAGTCGGCGCTGCTGGACCTGCGCAGGCTCCAGGACGAGGTCCGCGTCGGTGGCGAACGCGGCGGCAGGGCCTAGGAACGGTTCGTGCACCTCCTCGGGCTGGACGTAGGCACTACCGGAGTCAAGGCTGTTGTGTTTGACGAGAGCGGCGCGACGCTCGGCGGCGCCTACCGCGAGGTGCCGGTGCTCACCGACTCAAGCGGGCGGGCCGAGCAGGACGCCGAAGCCGTCTGGGGCGAACTCAAGGCGGTGATCCGCGATGCTGCGGCGGCGAGCGGAACCCGCGACATCTCGGCCGCGGGGCTCTCGGTGCAGGGCGACGCGATCATACCAATGGGGCGAGATCTGCGGGCGGTCGGCCCGGCGATCCTCGGCATGGACTACCGCAGCGAGCCGCAGGCGCGCGAGACCGAGGCCCTCCTGGGCGCCCGCGAGTTGTTCCGCCTCACGGGCATGCGGCCCCACCCGATGAACAGCCTCTGCAAGCTGCTGTGGCTCCGCGCTCACCAGCCGGGCGCCTACCGCAGAGCGTGGAGGATCACCACCTACGCCGACTTCATCGTGGCGAAGCTCACGGGCGAGCCGGTGATCGACGCGTCGATGGCCTCGCGCACGATGGCCTATGAGCTGGAGGCGCGCAAGTGGAGCCCCCGCATCCTGGAGCCGCTCGACGTCGATCCCGCGGTGTTCTCGCCTGTGGCGCCCTGCGGCGCGATCGTCGGGACGATGCGCGCGAGCCTCGCCTCCGAGCTCGGCCTGCCGCCCCGCATGCAGGTCGTCACCGGCGGCCACGACCAGGTGTGTGCTGCCATCGGCGTGGGCGCCGTCAGCGAGGGTCTCGGCGTGGTCTCGACGGGCACGGCCGAGGTGATGTCAACCGCCTTTGCCGAGCCGCGCCTGTCCGACGCCATGTTCGACGGCACCTATCCCTGCTATCTGTACGCGAAGCCGGGCTTCTACTTCACCTTTTCGCTCAACCACACCGGCGGCCTGCTGCTGCAGTGGTACCGCGACAACTTTGCCCGCGCCGAGGAGGAGGAGGCGAGGGCCGAGGGCGTGAGCGTGTTCGAGGTGATCGACCGCAAGGCCGCTCAGGCTCGGGGCGAGCTGCTGATCCTCCCGCACTTCAACGGCAGCGGCACTCCGCTGTGCGACACCGCCTCGCGCGGAGCGATCGTCGGCCTCACCCTCTCGAGCACCCGCCACGACATCGCCCGAGCTCTGCTCGAGTGCCAGAGCTTCGAGCTCGCCCTGAACATCGAGGCCCTCGAGAAGGCCCGCGTCCGCCTCGATCGCCTCGTCGCGGTCGGAGGAGGCGCGCGCTCGCCTCTATGGCTGCAGATCAAGGCCGACGTCCTCGGCAGGACGATCGCGGTCCCGCGCATCCGCGAAGGCGCCTGCTTCGGCGCGGCGCTTCTGGCCGGCGCGGCCGTCGGCGCGTGGGCCGACATCGACCAGGCCGTCGCGGCCTGTGTGGCGATCGAGCGCACCTACGAACCCGATGCGGCCCGACAGGCCCGCTATGCCGAGCGGTACCGGCTGTACAAAGAGCTGCACCCGGCGCTGGCGCCGATCCACAGGGGGCTGCGATGAGCCGGTCTTCCGCGCCGCGGTCCCCGGGACCGACGCGCACCAGCCTGCGCCGCCTGCCTCGCCGCTGCGCCCTGCAGCTCCAGGCGGTCTACGCCTCGCTGAAACGCGCCGAGCGCAGGGGCGCCGACTTCCTCCTGCAGCATCCCGACCAGGTCGGCTCGCTCCTGATCGGCGACTTCGCCTCCGGGGCGGGGTGCAGCGAGCCGACGGTCGTGCGCCTGGCCCGCAGGCTCGGCTACCAAGGCTACCCCGACCTCAGGCAGGACTTCGCCGAAAGTCCCGCGGAGGAGAGCGTGGTCGAATACGAGGCGATCCGGCCGGGAGACGACCCGCTCGAAGTGCTCAACAAGGTCTTCGACGCCACAGTCGCTTCCGTGCGCGACACGGCTGCGTCGATCGACCGGGCGGCGTTCGTGAGAGCGGTCGACGCCCTCGCCGGCGCGGGCCGCCTGATGTTCGCCGGAGTCGGCGATGCGGCGCTCGTGGCGCTCGAGGCGCACCAGCGCTTCGTGCGCATCGGCTGCGAGTCGTCGGCTTCGCAGGATCTCGACCTCCAGCTGATTCTGGCGTCGCAGCTCGCGCGTGGCGACGTGCTCGTCGTGTTCTCCCACTCCGGCCGCAGCCGTTCGGTGCTCGAGGTCGTGCGCGTGGCGCGCCGCTGCGGTGCCACCGTCGTGGCGATAACCAACTTCCCGGTTTCGCCGATCGCCAGGCGCGCGCATGTCGTGCTGCAGACTTCGGCCTTCTCCACCACGCCGACCGGTGAGGTGATCTCCAAGCGCGTGACCGAGCTGTGCGTCCTGGAGGCGCTGCACCTGAACGTGCTCCTGCGCAGGGGCAAGACCGCAGCAAGCAGGCTGCGCGCCGCCAACGCCGTCGTGGGGATCAACAAGCTGTGAGCGCTGCAGGCGTTTCCTTCGGCATCGGCTCCTACGCGCTCACCTGGGCCATCGGGGTCCCCGGCTACCCGGCGCCCGTGCGGCCCCTCGGGGCTCTGGGGCTGATCGACGCGGCCTCGGGCCTCGGCCTGCCGGTGGTGCAGATCTGCGACAACCTGCCGCTCGACGACCTGGACGCCGCCGAGCTGCGCGCCCTCAGGTCGCGCGCCGAGCGGGTCGCAACGCGCATCGAGGTCGGCACGCGCGGCAGCGAGGTCGACCGGCTCGAGCGCTACCTCGCCGTCGCGGTCGCCGTGGGCTCCCCGATCCTGCGCACGCTGCTCACTCCCGGCGACTCGACCGACCAGACGCTCGAGCGGGGCGCGGCCTCGATCCGCGTCCTGCTCCCGGCCCTCGAGGCGGCGCGCGTCGTCCTCGCGCTGGAGAACTACGAGCATCTGCCTGTAGAGCTGATGCGCGGCCTCGTCGATGAGATCGGCAGCTCGTGGGTGGCGGTCTGCCTCGATCCGGTCAACAACTTCGGCGCCGGCGAGGACGCGGCCCGAGCCGTCGAGACCCTGGCGCCGGTGGCCGCCGCGGTC
Organism: uncultured Spirochaetales bacterium; assembly: GCA_964552235.1. Lineage (GTDB taxonomy): Bacteria > Spirochaetota > Spirochaetia > SZUA-6 > CAVTHK01 > CAVTHK01. Next base: position 4,491 of record CAZKGO010000123.1, read on the forward strand.
CACATCAAGGACTTCCGCGTAGTCAGGCTCGCCCACAAGATGGGCTACGAGCTCACGGGCGCTCCGGCCGGCGAGGGACAGCTCGACACCAAGGGGCTGCTCGCGGCGGTGGGCAGGCACCGCAGCACATTCTCCGCGGTGCTGGAGCAGTGGGTGCCCTGGCAGGGCACCATCGAGGCCACGGTCGCGCTGGAGCGCGAGTGGCTGCGAACGAGCGCCGCGAACATAAGGAGGTGGAGCCATGAGTCGTGACGCTCTGCGCGACAAGACGATCGCCCTGATCGGAGCGGGCGGCAAGATGGGCACCCGCATCCGCAACAACCTCGCTCGCGAGAAGATGCGCCTGCTCCTCGTGGAGAAGGCCGCCGACCGGCGCGAGGCCATCGGGCGCGAGGGGCTGGAGGTGAGCGCCGACGCCGCCGGGGTCGCGGCCGCGGATTACGTCGTGCTCGCGGTCCCCGACCGCCTCATCGGGGCGGTCTCCGCGCAGATCACGCCCATGATGAAGGCCGGTGCCGTGATGATCCTGCTCGACCCGGCCGCAGCCTACGCCGGCGAGCTGGCGCGCCGGAGCGACTGCACCTTTGTCGTGACTCACCCGTGCCACCCCGCTCTCTTCGTCGAGCAGCAGACACCCGAGGCGAAGGCCGACATCTTCGGCGGCGTCGCCGCGCCCCAGCACATCGTCGTGGCCCTCGACAGCGGGCGGGAGGAGGACTTTCCCGCGGCCGACGAGCTGTGCAGGCTGATGTTCGCCCCGGTCATCAAGAGCCATCGCATCACCGTGCGCGACATGGCGATCCTGGAGCCTGCGGCCGCCGAGGTCGTGGTGGCCGGCGCAGCGACCCTGATGCGCCAGGCGGTGGAGGAGGCGATCAAGCGCGGCGTGCCGGAGGAAGCCGCCTGGGCCTTTATGCTCGGGCACACGAAGATCCCACTGGCCATCGTCTTCGGCAAGACCGACTTTCCCTTCTCCGACGCGGCCCAGGTCGCCATCCGGGTCGGCTTCGAGCGCGTGATCCGCCCCGACTGGCGCCGCGTCTTCGACGACGACGTGCTTGCCGATACCGTGAGGCGCATGCTCCATCCCGAGGCCAAGTAGAGCCGTAGGCTGGCCGCTGCGTGCGGGTCCGCTCACGGTCCGCTGCGTGGACGGCGAGCCGCGCTCGCACTCCACCGCTCACCCGCAATAGGCCGGCAGCGTGAGGCGGACCCACCTGTCGTCGTAGTGGCCGTAGTAGGCGTGCATCACGCGTGTGGTGAGGTCGCAGAGCGTGATCGCCCCCTCGATCCTCCTGCCCTTGGGGCTGCTCGCGTTGTGCGCGTAGTAGGCCGGGAACTTCCGCAGTGGCGAGAGGAAATCGATCAGGGCCTTGGCCTGCTCCAGGCTGACTCGGCGGGGTCTTCGGGGATCAGGCCCCAGAGCCTCCCGGATCTGCGAAGCGAGCTCGTCGTAGCGCCACTGCAGGTCGTCCTCGGTGCCTGCCGACACCAGCGAAACCCAGGAGCCCATCGCGCACAGCCTCATCTCGGGCGTGAGCGCCTGGTTGGCCGCGATGAGCAGATCCCGCAGCGACTCGCGCTGCGGCGGAAAGTAGAACGAGCGCGGGACGGCTTTCTGCTTCCAAGGCCTGGAAGCGCGCGTGTGGTACCTGCCGTCGGGCAGCTCCTGCTCGGGGCTGTGGCTCTTGCGGCGCAGCGCGAACAGCCGCCCGTTCAGCTCGGCGAAGCCCTGCGGACAGACCCAGCCGCTATCCCGCACCATCGCGCCCTCGCGCGGCCTCTGGTACGGATGAGCCGAGAGCAGTCTCAGGTACCTGGCCGGCACGTACGCGAGGCCGTTCAGCGCCGAGACCCTGGCCCCCGCCTCGATCGCGGCGGCGCGATCGCCGCCGGCCACGAGGTACAGCCACGAGACGCCGCGCTGCGCGTCCACCACCAGGTCCACCGCCTCTTCGAAGCTGCGCGCGTGATCGGCGCACCATCGGACGAGCAGCAGCGAGTTGAGGCCGGGCCTGCGGATGTTGCAGTTCTGCCCCGGAAGCATATCGACCCCGAGCGCCACCCCGCGGCTGTTCATCGCCGTCACGCTGCCGACCAGGCCGGGGGCGGTCAGGCTCACGACCGGCAGCGGCCGCCCGCGGTCGGCCCGCGCTCCCCCCGGCCTGTCCTCGGGTCCGTACACGATCAGGCAGCAGGTCTCATGGAAGACCGAGGCGGTCGGGAACATGAAGTCGCGGCCGAATAGCTGCCTGTGTCCCCTGGTCAACCTGCGCCCGAGCGCGAAGGCGTTGCACCCGTAGGGCACGCGGAAGTACCAGGGCCTGATGCGCGGGGCGCGGACCAGGGCTGCGAGGCGCCGCATCATCGGCGAGCGGGTGCGCTGCGCCTCGAGAAACGCCTCCAGCCGCGTGATCCAGTCAAAGATGTGCGCCCCCGTGTAGACGTAGGACAACAGAAAGTCGACGCCGGCGTTCAGCAGGAACAGCTCGCCGTAGTCGACGTCGGCCTGCGGGTTGCGCGCCTTGCAGCCGGCCGCGATCCCCTTGATCTCCTCCTTGAGAGAATCGGGGATGTCCCGCGGGTTCTGGTCGTAGACGTCGAGGCAGCGGTCGCGCAGGATGTTCACGAGCCGGCGCTTGAGCCTGCGGAAGCGGAGGGGATGAAACAGGCTCGGCGCGACGAAAGCGGGAACCACGTTGTCGACGAACTGCCCGGCCATGCGCTCGACCTTGTCGCCGGCCAGCAGGCCGACGAGATAGCCCCTGGCAAAGGGCGGTCCCTCGACATAGATCACCGTGCGGTCAGGGTCTTCGCGGCTGCGGGCGAGGATGCCCCTGTGGCCGCCGTAGCGCTCGGTCCGCGCCACGACGTATCCGTCGGCCTCGAAGGCGGCAAGCAGCTGGCGGTCCGATCTGCCCCTCATGCCGCTCTCACCCCCTGCGTCCCAGGGACGCCCTCCCTGCCCTCCATTCTACACAAGGCCGGGCCACGGCGCTCGCGAGGGGTTGACAACCGCGGCGGGCTGCGCGATCCTTGAACGGGGACCAAAACGTTTTGGAAGAACGAAACGGCGGCCGGGCCAAGGCCCGGACCAGGACCCAAACCAGGACCCGGGCCAGGAGGCCATCTCGACCTTCGGGCCGCGTGACGATCCACGACGTGGCCCGGCGCGTCGGGCTGTCGATCACCACCGTCTCGCGCGCGCTCGACGGCTACGACGACGTGGCGGCCGCGACCCGCCAGCGGGTCAGGCGAGCGGCCGCGGCCATGGGCTATGCCCCCAGCGGCGCCGCCCGCCGCCTGCGCCGCAAGCGCTCCGACGTCATCGGCTACGTGCTGCCTGCCGGAGGGGAGCGCTTCTGCGATCCCTTTTTCTCGGAGTTCATCGCCGGTCTCGGCGACGAGGTGACGTCGCAGGGACTCGACCTGCTGGTCTCGACCGCTCAGCCGGAGACCGCCGATGAGCAGCGAGTATACACGCGGTGGACGAGCAGCCGCCTCGTCGATGGCATCGTGCTCAACCGCATGCGCCTGCGCGACTGGCGCGTCTCGTTCCTGTCGAAGAGCGGCCTGCCGTTCGTCGCGCACGGGCACTCGGCCATGCGGCAGCAGTTCCCCTACATCGAGATGGACTCCCGCGGCGCCTTTGCGCAGCTGGTGGCCCACCTCGTCGCGCGCGGCCACAGGCGCATCGCATACATCGGCGCGCCGGAGGGGATCACGCTCCAGGCCGAGCGGTACGCGGGGTATCGCGACGGGCTCGCCGCGGCCGGAATCGAGCTCGACCCGGACCTCGTGGCTTCGGGCGATCTGACGAGAGCGGGCGGCTACGAGGCGGCCCGCCGCCTGCTCGATCTGAACCGGCCGCCGACGGCGATCCTCGGCGCCAACGATCTGACGGCCATCGGAGTCCTGCGAGCGGCCGCCGAAAAGGGGCTGCGCGTCGGCATCGACCTCGCGGTGGCGGGCTACGACGGCACGGAGGACTCGGCGCATACGCAGCCTCCGCTGACCACGCTCAAGCAGCCGACCTACGACACGGCGCGGAGGCTGGTGCGCATGCTGCTGTCGACCATCAACGGGCAGCCGCTGGAAGAGCGGCGAATCATCGTCGCGCCGCAGCTGATCGTCCGCGAGTCGACCGGCCGACAGGCCAGCGGGTAGGCGCGCCCGCGGCGGCGACGGCCCGAAAGGAGGTGCACGGGAACACGAGGAGGCAACGCAACTCTGACACGCAAGGAGAGAGGACTATGGATCGCAAGCTCATTGGAATCGCTGTCGTCGCGGCCCTGCTCCTGGCCGCGCCGATCTGGGCCCGGTCGACGCCCGAGACAACGGCGCCTGTGAAAAAGACCGTGGTCGAGCTGTGGAGCACCGACAACGAGGAGTACCGCATCGTCGCCTACGAAAAGGTGGCCGAGAACTTCATGGCCAAGAACCCCGACGTCGACGTCCGCATCGTGCCGATCGACGAGGCGACCATCACCCAGCGCATCGCCACGGCCCGCGGAGCCAACAGGCTGCCGGACATCGCGCGCGTCGGTGTGGAGCGAGTGGCTCCGTTCCTGGCCGACGGCATCCTCGACGTGGATGCCGCCACGAAGACGATCAAGGAGCTGGGCGAGAACACCTTCCACAAGGGCGTCCTCGAGCTGGTGCGCACCGGCGACAAGTACGCCGCCGTGCCCTTTGACGGCTGGATCCAGGCGCTGTGGTACCGCGCCGACGCCTTCAAGAAACTGGGCCTCGCGCCGCCCATCAGCTGGGACGACATCGAAAAGGCCGGCGCGGCGCTCAAGGGCAAGGAGGGATTCCTCTATGCCCTGACGCTCGGCACCGACCCCGGCCAGAACTACGGCCACCAGGTCTTCGAGCAGATCGCCATGTCGAACGGCGCCTTCCCCTTTGACAAGGACAAGAAGGTGGCCATGAACTCGCCCGAGATGGTGGAGGCCATGGCCTTCTATGCGGGTCTTCAGAAACATGCCGCGCCCGGGCCCAACTACTGGAGGCAGGCTCGCGAGTTCTACATCACCGGACAGTCCGCCATGCTCTGGTACTCGACCTACGTCATGGACGACCTGGTGGGGCTGCAAAAGGGCGTCGAGCCGACCATCAAGGATCTCGGCGACCTGACCGGCTTCGCGCCGCGCATGAGGGGCAAGCGAGGGGGCAGTGCGACCTACGGGACCCTGGTGCCCATGGCGATCTTCAAGGCAACGGACGCCGACGCCTCGGTGCGGCTGCTCAAGCACATGCTCTCGGGGCAGGACTACATCGACATCCTGTTCCTGGCGCCCAACGGCAAGATCCCCGTGCGCACGACGGCCCTCGACGCCTGGTCGAAGCACGACATCTTCAAGCGCTACCCGAAAGAGGTGATCGACACCGTCGTCAACGGCTACAACGCGATGCAGCGCTGGGGCTTCGCGCCGCAGATGGGGCCCGTCGAGCGGGCGGTGATCGGCGACATCGAGGGCAGGCTCCTGGTGCCGCAGGCGGTCAGCAGCGTCATCGAAGGCAAGATGAGCGCGCAGCAGGCCGCCGACTGGCTGCAGGAGCGCGTCGAGGAGCTGTACAAGACCAGATCGGCCGAAAAGAAATAGAGGACGAAGGCTGCCCGCGGGCTTCGACGTCCCTGCGGCCCGCGGGCGTGTGCTTCCGAGGAATCCCATGGCTGCAAGGCGCACCCTGCTGGAGCGGCGCGAGGCGCGCCTCGCCTACGCGATGATCGTGCCGACCTTTGCCATCGTCGTCGGCCTGGTGATCTTTCCCGTCGTGTTCAACGTCTGGATCAGCCTCCACCGCGTGGGCCTCGACAATCTCAACGACGTGTTCCGCGCCCGCTTTGTCGGCCTCGACAACTACCTGCGTGCGGCCAGGGACTTCGCCTTTCCCGACGCCCTGCGCATTTCGATCGTCTACGCGGTCTCGGCCACGACGGTCACGGCGGTCGCGGGCCTGGGCGCCGGGCTGCTGCTGAATCAGAGCTTCCATGGCCGCGGGCTGGTGCGCACGATCTTTCTCATTCCCTACATTGCGCCGCTGATCTCGGTGGCCTACGTCTGGAAGTGGCTCCTGGACCCGACGGTGCGCGGAGTGGCGAACTGGGCGCTCCTGAGCCTCGGCCTCATCGGCGAGCCGGTCCCGTGGCTCGGCAGGCAGGGGCTGGCCCTTCCCATGGTGGTGCTCATCGAGGGGTGGCGCTACTTCCCCTTTGCCATGCTCATGATCCTGGCGCGGCTGCAGGCCATCGACGCGACGCTCTACGAGGCGGCCAGCGTCGACGGCGCCGGGCGCCTGACCTGCTTCTGGCACATCACCCTGCCGGAGGTGCGCACCGTGCTCGGGACCGTGTTCCTGATCCGCCTCATGTGGTCGTTCAACAAGTTCGACGACATCTTCCTGCTGACCAGCGGCGGCTTCGGCACGCGCGTGCTGCCCATCCTCACCTACGAGTTCAGCTTCAGGCTCCTCGACTTCGGGCTGGGCGCGGCCACGGCGATGTTCCTGGTGCTGATCCTGGCCGGCTTCACACCCGTCTATATCCGCAAGGTGCTCCAATGGTAGCGGCGGCGCCCAACAGGCCCGCGGGGGCGGAACGCCTCTTCTTCTGGGCCGCGCTCACCGCGGCGCTGCTGGTGATCGTCTTTCCGTTCTACTGGATGATCACCTCGTCGACCAAAAACCTGGTCGAGCTCTTTGGCCGCACGCCGGTCTTTGTTCCCAGCCGCATCCACCTCGATGCCTACCGGATCCTCTTCGAAGAGATGGGCTTTGCCGGGAACCTGGCCAACACGGCGATGGTGGCGCCGGTGACGGCCGTGATCGCGATCGTGGTGGCCACCCTCGGCTCGTATGCCGTGGCTCGCCTGCGTTTTCCCGGCAAGCGTCTGTTCATGAACCTGGTGCTGGTGGTCTACCTCTTTCCCGGCGTGCTGCTGATCATCCCGCTGTTTGCCATGATGGTCAGGCTCGGCAGCGCGCTGCGCGTGGAGGTGCAGGACAACCTGGCGGTGCTCGTCGTCACCTACATGGCCCAGACCCTGCCCGTCGCCCTCTACATGCTGTCAGGCTACTTCAAGACGATCCCTGACGAGATCGAGCAGGCCGGCCTGATCGACGGCTGCAGCCGGGCACAGGTGATCGCGCGCATCACGATCCCGCTCTCGGTGCCGGCCCTGGTGTCGGTGACGATCTACACCTTTATGATCGCCTGGAATGAATTTCTGTACGCGTTTATATTCCTCAACAGGCGCGAGAACTTCACTCTGCCGATCAAGCTGCTCTCGATCTCGGAGCAGCTGAACACGCGCTGGGATGTGGTGATGGCCGCGAGCACGATCATGACGATCCCGATCGTGACGCTCTATCTGGCGTTTCAGAGATTCCTGGAAAAGGGTCTCGTCGCCGGAGGCGTCAAGGGATGACCGAGCTCCTCTACGGCGCGCGGGTGGGCCGCGAAACCGACCCGCGCATCGAGCGGATGATCGAGCGCTGGCGGCTCCGCATCCCGCCGCAGGCCGCGGGCGGCTTTTCCGAGCGCGACGCGGTGCTGATCACCTACGGCGACATGGTGCGCCAGCCGGGCTCGCGGCCCCTGGCGACGCTGGCGGACCTCTGCAGGCGTCACCTTGCCGGAGCCTTCAGCTTTGTCCATGTGCTGCCTTTCTACCCCTCGTCGTCGGACGAGGGCTTCTCGGTGATCGACTACCGGGCCGTGGACCCCGCGCTCGGAAGCTGGCAGGACATCGCCTCGCTGCGGAAGAACTTTGGCCTGATGCTCGACGCCGTGTTCAACCACGTCTCGGTGCGGAGCGCGTGGTTCAAGGGCTTTCTCGACGACGATCCGAAATACCGCGACTGGTTCATCACCGTGGCCGACGGCACGGACCTGTCGATGGTGACGCGGCCGCGCACCCTGCCGCTGCTGACGAGGTTCGCGACGCGGGCGGGCGAAAAGAACGTGTGGACGACCTTTTCCGCCGACCAGGTCGATCTGAACTTCGCCAACCCCGAGGTGCTGCTGGAAAGCATCGACACGCTGCTGTTCTACGCGGCGCAGGGCGCCGGCATCATCCGCCTCGACGCGATCGCCTACCTGTGGAAGCAGCTCGGCACCTCGTGCATCCACCTGAACGAGACCCACCGCGTCATTCAGCTCTACCGCTCGGTACTCGACCGCGCCGCGCCCCACCTGGCCCTGGTCACCGAGACGAACGTCGCTCACGACGAGAACGTCTCGTACTTCGGCGACGGCACGAATGAGGCGCAGATGGTCTACAACTTCGCCCTGCCGCCGCTGGTGCTGCACGCCTTTGCCACGGGCAGCGCCGCCACGCTGTCGCGTTGGGCCTCGACGCTCGCGACCCCCGGGCCGCGGACGACCTTCTTCAATTTCCTCGCCTCGCACGACGGGATCGGGCTGAACGCCGCGCGCGGCATCATCAGCGACGCCGAGGTCGAGACCCTGGTCGAACGCGCCCGGGCCCACGGCGGCCTGGTCTCCTACCGCACCAACCCCGACGGCAGCGCGAGCCCCTACGAGCTGAACATCAACTACAGCGACGCGCTCACCGGGCCGGGCGAGAGCGAGCAGACCGCGGTCGACCGGCTCGTGGGAGCCCACGCGATCGCTCTGGCGCTGCCGGGAGTGCCCGGCATATACTTCCACAGCATGTTCGGGTCGACCGGCTGGAACGAAGGGCCGGCCCTCACGGGCAGCAACCGCTCGATCAACAGGCAGCGCCTGCAGCGCGCGGCCCTCGAGGCGGAGCTCGCGGACTCCGCCTCGCGGCGGGCGCAGGTCTTTGCGCGCCTCAGGCGGCTGTTGGAGGTGCGGGCCGCGCACCCGGCGTTTCACCCGAACGCGCCGGCCGCCGTCGTCGACGCCGGCGAC
>CAZKGO010000124.1:0-13161 GCA_964552235.1 uncultured Spirochaetales bacterium
AGCCCGACGTTGCCGCCCGAGGCAGCCTCGGGCGAGACGTGGCCGATGCACAGGCCTGCGGTGCCGCCCGAGAAGCGGCCGTCGGTGACAAGGGCGCAGCTCTTGTCGAGCTTCATGCTCCTGAGGTAGGAGGTCGGGTAGAGCATCTCCTGCATGCCCGGCCCTCCCCTGGGGCCCTCGTAGCGGATGAGCACGACGTCGCCCGCCTTGACCTTGCCGCCGAGGATGCCGTCGCAGGCCTCTTCCTGCGAGTCGAACACGCGCGCGGTGCCGCTGAAGCGGAAGATCGACTTGTCGACGCCGGCGGTCTTGACGATGCAGCCGGCCTTGGCCAGGTTTCCGTACAGCACGGCGAGCCCGCCGTCCTTCTGGTAGGCGTGCCTGACGTCGCGGATGCAGCCCTTGGAGCGGTCGAGGTCGAGCTGCGGGTACGTCGCGTCCTGCGAGCCGAGCACCAAGTTGATCCTGCCGCCGGGGGCGGCCTTGCACCGCTCGACCGCCTCGGCGCTCACGGTCTCGCGGCGCACGTCGTTGGCATCGATGGCCTCGCGCAGGGTGAGCCCGTCGACGCGCCGCACGCTCGTGTCCAGAAGCCCGGCGCGGTCGAGCTCGCCCATGATGCCGAGGATGCCGCCCGCGCGGTTGACGTCCTCGACGTGGTAGGAAGAGCTGGGCGCCACCTTGCACAGGCAGGGGATGCGGCGCGAGAGCCCGTCGATGTCCTTCATGGTGAACTCGACTCCGGCCTCGTGAGCGATGGCCAGCAGGTGCAGCACCGTGTTGGTCGAGCCGCCCATGGCGATGTCGAGGCTCATGGCGTTGAGGAACGCCGCCTTGGTGGCGATCGAGCGGGGCAGCACCGAGGCGTCGCCCTCCTCGTAGTAGCGCCGCGCCATCTCGACAATGCGCACCGCCGCAGTCTCGAAGAGCGTCTTGCGCAGGCGGTGAGTGGCCACGATGGTGCCGTTGCCCGGCAGTGCCATGCCGATGGCCTCGTTGAGGCAGTTCATCGAGTTGGCCGTGAACATGCCGGAGCAGGAGCCGCAGGTCGGGCAGGCGGCCCGCTCGACCTCGGTGACGACGGCGTCGGAGACGCTCTTGTCGCCGGCCATGACCATGGCGTCGATCAGGTCGTACTTGCGGTCGTGAGCGACGCCGGCCTCCATCGGGCCTCCCGAGACAAAGATCGCCGGGATGTTGAGCCGCATGGCGGCCATGAGCATGCCGGGGGTGATCTTGTCGCAGTTGCTGATGCAGATCATGGCGTCGACCTTGTGGGCGTTGGCCATGTACTCGACCGAGTCGGCGATCAGGTCGCGGGAGGGCAGCGAGTACAGCATCCCGTCGTGGCCCATGGCGATGCCGTCGTCGATGGCGATGGTGTTGAACTCGGCGGCAAAGCAGCCGCGGCTCTCGATGATCGCCTTGACCTGCTGGCCGATCTCGTGCAGGTGCGTGTGGCCCGGCACCATCTGGGTAAAGGAGTTCACGACGGCGATGATGGGCCGGCCGAACTGCCCCTCTTTCATGCCGTTGGCGCGCCACAGGGCGCGCGCTCCGGCCATCAGCCGGCCGACGGTGCTGGCGTTGCTGCGAAGCGGAATGCGCATGGCTCGACGCTCCTGGGATCGGAGGATTGAGGGGCGCGGCGGTCGGCCGTGCCCCCGGCGATGACCTACTTCTTTTTCCAGTTCTCGGGGCGCAGCGAGCGGACGGCCGCACCGGCCCTCCACATCTCGCTGTCGTGGATCTGCTTGAGCTCGACGGCGAGCTTTTCCTGGTAGTCGGGCGCGCTGTTCGCCTTGAGAACGATGGCCGTCTCCTTGCCGCTCTTGACCGACTTGTAGAGCTTGCGGAACAAGCCGAGGGTCGCCTTTTTGAACCGCGGCTTCCAGTCGAGGGCGCCGCGCTGGGCCGTGGCGCTGCAGTTGGAGTACATCCAGTCCATGCCGTTTTCGCCCACGAGGCGGATCAGGCTCTGGGTCAGCTCTTCGACGGTCTCGTTAAAGGCCTCGCTCGGGCTGTGGCCGTTCTCGCGCAGCACGTCGTACTGGGCCTCCATCACGCCGGCGAGGGCGCCCATCAGAATGCCGCGCTCGCCCGTGAGGTCGCTGTAGACCTCCTGCTCGAAAGTCGTCGGGAACAGGTAGCCGCTTCCGATGGCGATGCCGACCGCCAGGGTCCGCTCCTTGGCGCGGCCGGTGGCGTCCTGGAACACGGCGTAGCTGGAGTTGATGCCGCTGCCGGCCAGGTAGTTGGCCCGCACGCTGGCGCCAGAGCCCTTGGGGGCCACCATGATCACGTCGACATTGGCCGGCGGGATGACGGTCGTCTGGTCCTTGTAGACGATGGAGAAGCCGTGGGAAAAGTACAGCGCGTCGCCCGGGCTGAGGCACGCCTTGATCTGGGGCCACAGGATCTTCTGCGCCGCGTCCGAGACCAGGTACTGGATGAGGGTGCCCTTCTTCGCGGCCTCCTCGACGTCGAAGAGGGTCTTGCCCGGAACCCAGCCGTCCTTGAGCGCCTTGTCGTAGTCGCGCTTGAACTTCTGCGACTGGCCGACGATGACGTTGAAGCCGTTGTCGCGCATGTTCAGCGCCTGGGCCGGCCCCTGCACTCCGTAGCCGATCACCGCGATGGTCTCGTTCTTCAGGACCTCACGGGCCTTTTCCAGCGAGAACTCCTCCCGCATCACGATGTCTTCGACGACCCCGCCAAAATCTATCTTCGCCATCTCTGCTCTCTCCTGCGCGGCGCGCGTCCGGCGCCGGCCCATTGTTTCGTTTGTGCGGGCGATTATGCCACATCGGCTGTATTGATGGAAGTGCTATTGCCTCTATAGAGTGTTGCGCGAGACGCAACACGGCTTACTCCGCGGCGCCGGTGGCGGCGCCGCAGGATCCGGGAAGCCTCATCGACCTGAATTCCCTCAGGCTTTTCCTGCACCTTGCGGAGACCCTGCACTTCGGCAGGACCAGCCACGCCTGCGCCATCAGCGCCGCTGCCCTCAGCCGCTCGATCCGCAGGCTCGAGGACGAGATCGGACACGGCCTCTTTGTCCGCGACAACCGTTCGGTGCAGCTTTCGCCCGCCGGCCTGCGGTTCCGCGCCTTTGCCCGCGACACCGTCGACTGATGGGAGCAGCTCGCCCAGGAGCCGGCCAGTGAGGCCAACCACCTCAAGGGGGAGCTCAGGCTGTTCGGCTCCGTCGCCGCGGTCTACAGCGTGCTGAACGACCTGTTCGCCGTGCTGCGCAGCCGCCATCCCGACGCGCCCATCCGCCTCGAAGCGGGCGACCCAACTCATGCCCTGGAAAAGGCGCAGAACGCCGAGGTGGACCTCACGGTCGCAGCCCGGCCCGAGCGGCTGCCCGCCCACCTGCTGTTCAAGACCCTCGCGGTCACGCCCCTCGTGTTCGCCGCCCCCAGGATCCCCTGCGAGGCCTGCGACCTGACGCGGCGCGCCCCGATCCCCTGGGAGCGCGTGCCGATGATCCCGGCCGAGCGGTCCCTCTCGCGCAGGCGCGTCGAAGCCTGGTTTCGCGCGCGGGGCGCGGCCGACGATCTACGCCGAGGTGGCGGGCCACGAGGCGATCCTGCCGATGATCCACCTCGGCTGCGGCGTCGCAGTGGTGCGGCGCCTGGTCATGGAGATGAGCCTGCTCAAGGACGAAGTGCGAGTGCTCGAGGTCGAGCCGCAGCTGGAGAGCTATGACGTGGGCCTGGCGGTCCATCGCCGGCGCCTCGCTGCGCCGATCGTGGGCGCGGTGTCGGAAGCGGCCGACGCGCTGGCGCAGCGCAGGCGCCCCGGCGGCGGTGGGCGATCGGCCTCCAGCGCTGTACCTTAGGCCACATGATCGAGGTCGATCCCGACCGGACCGTTTTCGACCTGACCGAAACCCATCCCGGGCTCGTGGACGTGCTGGCGCGCCTCGGCTTTGCAGGTGTGCGCAACCCGGGCACGCGCTCGACCATGGGCCGCATCATCAGCCTTCGCAAGGGCTGCCGCCTCCAGGGCCGCACTCTCGACGAAGTGGGCGCTGCTCTGGCCGCAGCGGGCTTCAGGCTCACGGCGCTCGCGGGCCCGGCGGCAGCCGGCAGCCCTGCCGGCCCGACGGTGCCGCCGGCCGGCGTCGAGCCGGAGAATCAGAAGTAGAAAAACAGTTCCTCCGCCGCGGCGGCGAGGTCGCTTTCGAAGCTCTCGAGCGCCACCTCCTCGAAGCGCTCGGCCGCGACGAACGGGTTGTGGGCGATCTCGACGGCGTCGACCCAGCCCATGACGCTGTAGGAGTGCCAGACCCCCTGCGTCACGATGCTGTTGTAAAGCGCCTCCAGGCGCTCGCCCATGTTGCAGAGATAGAGCCTGCAGGCGAAGGGCCGCGCGGGGTAGATCGAGCACAGGGCGCCGTCGAGAAAGCGGCAGCCGCCGAGGCCGTTGCGCTGCATCGTGATCGGCTCGGCCGCGTTCGCCTCGTAGATCAGGATCGCCTCCGCCCGGCTCATGCCGTTATCGCGCTGCAGCTCGACGACGCCGCGCCGCCGCGCGACCGCATCCGGGGCAGCAGGCAGCAGCAGGTAATCGGTCCACCGCTCGCCGCGCCCGGCTGCGAGGGCCTGCAGGCCCGCCAAGTCGTAGCCGAAGAGGGGGATCGCGTCGTAGCAGCAGCGGGCGCAGCTCGCGCAGAAGCCGGTCATCAGCCGGGGCTGCCGGCAGAAGCCGTTGAGGCCGTCGGCGAGCTCGACGAGCGTGGTCGAGCTCGAGTAGTCGAGCAGCTCGATGCGGCCGTTGTCGACGGCAAGCGATACCATGAAGGCCCAAGAATATCCGCCCCAGCACCGGCGGCGCAAGGGCCGGAACCGCGCGGGCTTGACTTGCGGGGTCCGGTGGGGTAAGCGAGAGGCGAAAGGGAGAGCCCCGGATGCGCAAGAGCTTCGTGATCAGCGGCGGCCGCATCGCCGAACAGCCCGACGGCCAAGGCAACCTGCTGGTCTTCTGCAGCCCCGACGAGAACGAGCGGCGCCTGCTCATCGAGCAGATGCACATCGACGCCCACAACCTGCTGTCATCGATGGACCCCGACGAGATCGCCCGCGTCGAGCTGGAGCCCGACCACGTGGCGCTGATCTTCAAGCGGCCCAAGAACTACTCCGAGGAGGACCACTTCGTGTTCAAGGTCTCCTCCATGGGTCTGTTCTGGTCTGCCGAGCGGCTCGTGGTGGTGATCCCCGAGGACTACGAGGTATTCGAGGGCCGGCCGTTCCAGAAAGTCTCCAGCGTCCACGGCGCGGTCCTGCGGCTGCTGCAGCAGACGATCATCCATTTCCTCGGCCACCTGCGCACGATCATGATGATCTCCGACTCCCTCGAGCAGAAGGTCAACCGCGCGATGGAGAACCGCTACCTGCTCAACCTCTTTGCCCTGGAAAAGGGGCTGGTGTACTACCAGAACTCCCTCCACTCCAACCAGGCGGCGATCGAAAAGCTCAAGGCCTTCGCGCCGAGGATCGGCTTTACCGAAGAGCACATCGAGCTGCTCGACGACCTGATCATCGAGAACCAGCAGTGCTACAAGCAGGCCGAGATCTCCTCCAACATCTTCGCCAGCCTCATGGACGCCCGCGCCTCGATCGTGAACAACAACCTGAACGTGCTCATCAAGATGCTGAACATCGTCACGATCGCCATCATGGTGCCCACCTTCGTGGTCAGCGCCTTTTCCATGAACGTGAAGATCCCCATGTCCCAGCGCCCGTTCGCCTTCTGGATCATCATGGGCCTGGCCGGGCTGTCGCTCGTCGTCTTTATGCTGATCTGGCGCTTCTACAACCGGCGCCACCTCTAGAGGAGGGTACGCGATGCACGCCCTCTGCGGCGAGCGGCTCCAGGTGCTGGTGCTCGACCCCGTGGCGGACCGCGAGCGCCTCGGCTCGCGCTACTGCGCGGGCGGATACATCCACCAGGTGATCGATGCGCGGCGCGGCCCGCTGCTGGCCGGCCCGCAGTGGCCCGCCGGGCGTCCCGACGTGTTCCACGGCCAGGGCGCGCCCGAGGCGTTCAACGGCTTCCCCGGAGCCGAAAGCGCGAGCCCCGGCTGCGAGGTCGGCGTGATGGGCGTGGGAATGGTGCGACGCGCGGGCGCCGAACCCTTTTCCCCGCGCTCGAGCCGTGAGGTTACGGCATGGGCGCCGTGGAGCGTGAGCGCTGAGGGCTCTCGCCTCACGATGCGCACGGAGCAGCGCTACGGCGAGTGGGCCTATCGGATCAGCAAGGCGGTTCAGGTGCAGGGCCGGACCGTGCGCTCCGAAACGGCCATGACGAACCTTGGCGGCTGCGCCCTGCCTGTCCGGTGGTTCGCCCATCCCTTCTTCCCGATCCCGGCAGGGCCCCGGCTGTTCCGCTCGAACATCGCCTTCGCGGCGCCGGACAGCCCGGGATTCGAGAAGGACGACCAGGGCTGGGTCTGCCGCAAGCGGGGCCACGACTGGTTGGCGGGCTGCTTCTGCCCCCTCGCCTTTGACGCGGCCGCGGCCCCGCTCCTGGAGCTGGAGCAGCTGCACCCGCTGCTGGGCTCCGTAAGTGTGCGCGCTGACTTTGCCCCGACCTCCTTCCCGATCTGGGGCAACGACCGCACGTTCTCCTTCGAGCCCTACTGGGAGCACGAGATCGCTGCGGGCCATTCGGCCGCGTGGGCGATCGAGTACAGCTTCGGCGGGTAGGCCTCAGCCCGCGGCCGGCCGCGAGCGTCGCGCCGCCAGCTGGATGACCGCGATCCCGACGAGGGTCGCGATCCCGATCGCGTCCGTGAGCAGCCCCGGATCGAGAAGCAGGAGGGCGGCGCCGGCCAGAAGGATCCTGAAGACGGGGTTCAACCTGTCCAACAGGTAGCCCGTGAGGGCGGCGCTGATCGAGACCATCCCGATGATCGACGTCACGATCGGCAGCAGGATTCCCAGGAACGTGACGTTCACCAGAAGCAGCTGAGGCGACAGCACGTAGAGGTAGGGCAGGATAAAGGCTCCGATGGCCAGGCGCGTCGCGATCACGCCGGTCTTGAAGGGATTGGCCCGGGCGATCGCCGCTCCGGCGTAGGCGGCCAGAGCCACCGGCGGGGTGCAGTCGGCGATGATCCCGAAGTAGAACACGAACAGATGGGCGGCGATCGGAACGATTCCCAGCGTGAGCAGGGCCGGCGCCGCGATCGTGGAGGTGATGATGTAGTTGGCCGTGGTCGGCACTCCCATGCCGAGGATGAGCGATGTGAGCATGGTGAAGAACATGGTCAGCAGCAGGCTGTTGCCCGACACCGAGATGATTCCGCTGGCCAGCTTCAGACCCGCGCCGGTCTTGGTCACGACCCCGACGATCACGCCGGCCAGGGCGCAGGCCGTCGCGACTCCGAGAGCGCCGCGGGCGCCCTTTTCGAGGGCGGCGAGAAAGCCGCGCACGCCCGACGGGATCCACACGCCCAGCAGCGCCCCGGCGGTCGCGAGGCGCGACGGCTGCGGCTCCACGTCGCGGCGCACCAGGCGGCCGCCGGCAAGCAGAACGATCATGATCACCGCCGGCCGCACGAAGGCGGCCACGATCGCCAGGCCGGTCGACAGCAGCGCGACCCGCATCAGCGACATGCCTGAGATCAGCAGCCAGACGATGCCGATCAGGGGCAGCAGCAGCTCGCCCTCCTCGAGCATGATCCGCCACAGCCTCGGCAGCTGCGACCGCTCCATGCCGCGCAGCCCGAGCTTTTTCGCCTCGAGGTGAACGCCGGCAAAGATGCCCGTAAAGTAGAGCACGGCGGGGATCGCGGCGGCCTTGGCCACCTCGATGTAGGGGATGTTCAGGAACTCGGCCATGAGAAAAGCGGCTGCCCCCATGATCGGCGGCATCAGCTGCCCGCCCGTGGACGCCGCGGCCTCCACGGCGCCGGCGAACTCAGGCTGGTAGCCGAGCTTCTTCATCATGGGGATGGTAAAGCTCCCCGAGCCCGCCACGTTCGACACCGAGCTGCCTTCGACCGTGCCCTCCAGGGCGCTGGTGATGACCGCCACCTTGGCCGGGCCGCCCGACGCCCACCCCGCGATGGCGTTGCCGAGGTCGATGAAGAGCTTGCCGATTCCGGTCGTCTCGACAAAGGCGGCGAACAGAAGGAACATGAACACAAAGGTGGCCGACACGCCGAGGGGAATGCCAAAGATCCCCTCGATGGTGAAGAACAGGTGGTTCACGAGCTGGGGCACGGTGACGTTCCTGTGAGCCAGCACGTCGGGAAAGATCTCGCCCCACAGGGCGTAGAAGACAAAAACCGCGGCGATGACCACCATGGGCAGGCCGAGGACCCGCCGCGCCGCCTCGAAGAGCAGCACGATGCCGATGACGCCGAAGACGACGTCGGCGGACGTCATGATGCCCGCCCGCGTCACGATCATGCCGTAGAACAGCACGAGGTAGCCGATGGCAGCCAGCGATAGGGCCGCCGGGATCAGGTCCCACCAGCGGATGCGGTCGCGGGAGCCGCGCCGGGTCGCCGGGTACAGCAGAAAGACCAGCGTGAGGACAAAGGACAGGTGCACGGCCCTCTGCAGGTGCGCGTCGAGGGTGCCGAAGAACGCCGTGTAGATGTGGAAGCACGAAAAGCCGATGGCCAGGACCGAGATCGCGACACCCTGCCAACCGACGAGATTGCGGTGGGCCGCCTCCTTGTCCACTTTCTCGAGCATCTCCTGGACGTCTTTGGTGATCGCCTCGTTACTCAACGGAACCCCCTCTTGAGCGCCGCCTGCAGGCGGAGGCAGCCGCAGCGCTCGATCGCAAGCACGGCCTGACCCCCGCCGCCGAGGAGCGCGAGCAGGTCGTGCTCCCGCCCGTCGATGATGAGCCGGTGCTCCGTCAGCGGCAGCGGAAGGATCGGGATGCGCTCGAACGAACGGCTCATCCCCGCGATGACAACCTTGCCGTCGCGGATTGTAGCCGATCCCCCCTCGTCCGTGAAGGGCAGGCCCGCCCCCGAGCCGCCGAACTCCGTGCCGACGAGCACGATCGCGCCGCCCTTGCCGCGGACAAAGATCTCCGTGGCCGGCTCGCGGGTCACCGAGTGCCGGTAGGTGATCGCGAAGCCGGCGCCGCGCCGCAGCGGGAACGCGGCGCGGGCTCCGCCTTCGCGGTCACGCACCACGAGGCAATGCGGAAAAAAAAGCAGCAGCCCCGCGAGGGCTGCTGCTGCGAACCACGGTGACTGCCTCAGCAAATGCGGGCCGCCCGCCTGATCACTTGCCCTGGAAGAACTTCTGGGCGCCGGGATGCAGCGGGATCGGCATGCCCTCGGTCGCCGTCTCCTTTTTCATCACCTTGCCCTGGGCGTGCGCCATGGCCATGCGGTCGAGGTTGGTGTAGATCGCCTTGGTCAGGTCGTAGACCAGCTGCTCGGGCATCGTGGCGGAGACCACGAGCATGGCCTTGACCGCGATGGTGGGAACATCGGCGGTCTGCTTGGGGTAGGTGTTCGCCGGCATGATCTGCTTGGCGTAGAAGGGATACTTCGCGATCACCCGATCGGCGGTCACGGCGGGGATCGGCACGATCACCACTTCCTTCTGGGAGGCCACGTCGCGAACGGCCGCCGTCGGGAAGCCGGCGGTGAGGAACGCCACGTCGACGTTGCCGTCGCGCAGGCTGTTGGCCGCGTCGGCAAAGTTGAGGTACTGCACCCTGATGTCGTTGTAGGTGATGCCCACCGACTCCAGGATCTGCCGGGCGTTGGCCTCGGTGCCGCTTCCGACCGCGCCGACCGCCACCCGCTTGCCCTTGCAGTCGGCCAGGCTGCGGATGCCCGTCGAGGCCAAGGTCACGACCTGGATCGTCTCGTAGTACAAGGTCGAGACGCCGCGGAGGTTGGCGTTCTTCTTGTCCTTGAACATCTCGGCGCCGTTGTAGGCGTAGAAGGTGATGTCGTTCTGGACCATCGCCATCTGAACCTCGCCGCTGGCCAGCATGTTCAGGTTGGCCACCGAGGCGCCGGTGCTGACCGCCGTGGCGTTCACGTTGGCCACGTTCTTGTTGATGATCTCCGCCATGGCGCCGCCAAGGGGATAGTAGGTGCCCGCGGTTCCGCCGGTGGCGATGTTCAGGAACTGCTTCTGAGCAACGGCCGTCGAGACCGGCACCAACAGGACCAGGGCCAGGATGAGTGCGCATTTCTTCATGGTGTATCGTGCCTCCTTGAGCAGGATCACCAATTATCGCCTATCGGTCGCCGTTGTCAACCCGTCCGGCGCCGGCATCCGCCGGCATCCGCCGGCATCCGGATCCCCCCGTCAGCCCTTGAGCACTCCCGTGGCCTCGAGCACGCGCGCCGCTGTCATCGGCAGGCGCGTGACCCGCCTGCCGGTAGCCGCTGCGACGGCGTTGGCGATGGCCGCCGGCGGAGGCACGATCGGCGCCTCGCCCACCCCGCGGCTGCCGTAGGGGTGGTGCCTCGACGGCACCTCGACGATGATCGTCTCGATCGGCGGAACGTCGAGCGCCGTGGGCAGCCTGTTGTCGAGCAGGCTCGGGTTCAGCAGGCGTCCGCGCCGGTCGTAGAGGCAGCCTTCGTAGAGAGCCCACCCGATTCCCTGGGCGGCACCCCCCCGCATCTGCCCTTCGACGGCCACGGGATGGATGGAGCGGCCGACGTCCTGCACGGCGGTGTAGCGCAGCAGCCTGACCTTGCCGGTCTCGGGGTCGACTTCGACGTCGACGATGTGGGTCGCAAACGCGGTTCCCCACTGGCGCATGTTCACCGAAGCGGCCGCCGTGACCGGCCCCCCGGTCCGGCCGGTCTGGGCTGCAACCTGCTCGAATGTGACCTTCGCCTTTCCATCCCTGGAGGTGAACAGCCCCTGGCGGTACTCGACCTGGTCGCCGGTGGTCTCCAGCAGGATGGCGGCACGGGTCTTTAGCTGAGAAAGAAGGTCGCCCGCGGCCTTGATCACCGCCAGGCCGCAGGCCACCGTCGTGCGGCTGCCCGCGCTGACGTCGGCGTAGCCGGTGCTGTCGGTGTCGCCGACCCGCGGCCGGATGCGGTCGGGGGCGAGGCCGAGCGCCTCTGCCGCCTGCATCGCCAGGCTCGTGCGCGTGCCGGTGACGTCCACGTTGCCGGTCGCCAGCGCCACCGTGCCGTCGGCGTTCACGCTCATCACGCAGCTGGACTGGGCGCCCCAGTTGCCCCAGTAGCCGTGGGCGACTCCGCGGCCGCGGTTGGCCCCGGAGAGCTGCGACCTGTAGTGCGCGCTCCCGCGGGCCGCCTCCAGCACCTCGCGCGCCCCGATGTTCGCGTGCACGAAACCGTCGGCCAGGCGCGTTCCCTCTTTCGCCGAGTTGCGCAGCCGCATCTCGATCGGATCGAGTCCGAGTGCCCGCGCCAGCTCGTCGATCACCTGCTCGCCGGCGAACGCGGCGGCCGTCGTGCAGGGCGCCCGGTAGGGCGCCGCCTGCGGCTTGTTCACCACCACATCGCGCGCCTCGACGCGCACGTTGGGGATATCGTAGGCCGCAAAGATGTTGCGTGCTGCCGCGTCCACCATCGAGCCGGGGTAGGCGCCGGCTTCGTAGGCAAGGTCCGCCTCGGCCGCCACGATCTCGCCGGTCCGCCGGGCGCCCACCTTGACCCTGATCGCGGCTCCCGGCGAAGGCCCCGTTCCGGTGAGCACTTCCGAGCGGCTCATGACGATCTTGACCGGCCTGCCGCACCGGCGCGACAGCAGCGCCGCAGGCACCTCGATCGCGCTGCGCTCCTTGCCGCCAAAGGCGCCGCCGATCTCGGTGGGGATCACGCGCACCCGCGACATCGGCAGATCGAGCTGCTCGGCGAGCTGGGCGCGCAGGCTGAACGCGCCCTGGGTGGCGGCATGCACCGTCAGGGCTCCGTCGGGACCCCAGACCGCGGTGGCGGCCTGGGGCTCGATGTAGCCCTGGTGTACCATCAGGGTGCGGAATTCGCGCTCGATCACCACCTCCGCCTGGGCGAATCCAGCCTTCGGGTCGCCCTTGACATGCAGGAGATGCAGCGCCACGTTGCTCGGCCGCTGGGGCTGGCCCGTCGCTGCAGCTGCGACCGTGCGCGTGACGAGCTTCTCGTGCAGGAGCGGGGCGTCAGGCGCGGCCGCGGCCACGACATCGAGGACTGGCTCAAGCACTTCGTAGTCGACCTTGATCAGGGCGAGCGCCCGCTCTGCGATCGCGGCGGTAGTCGCCGCCGCGGCGGCCACCGCGTGGCCCTGGTAGAGCACCTTGTCGCCCGCCAGGATGTTGTCGCGCTCCCAGCCCGCATCCCCGACAGGCGGAAGGTCCTTGGCCGTCACGACCGCGAGCACGCCGGGCAGCGCCCGCGCGCGCGAGGCGTCGATGGCGCGGATGCGGGCGTGAGCGTGGGGGCTGCGCAGGATGCGGCCCACCGCGGTCCCAGGCAGGCGCACGTCCGCGCCGAAGATCGCCCGGCCGGTCACCTTGTCCGCGGCGTCCACGCGGGTCGGGCTGGTGCCGACCACGCGAAAGCCGGGGGCGGGCGCCGCGGGCCTTCGCGCGCGGGAGACGGCCTTGGCCGCGGCCCGCACGGCCTTCACGATCGGCTCGTAGCCGGTGCAGCGGCAGAGGTTGCCCGCGAGCCAGCTGCGGATTTCCTCCTCCGAGGGATCGGGATTGCGGTCCAGCAGCGCCTTCGCGGCCACGAGGATGCCCGGCGTGCAGAAGCCGCACTGCAGCGCGTCCTCATCGACAAAGGCCTGCTGCAGCGGATGGAGGGCGGGCCAGGAGGCGAGGCCTTCGACCGTGGTCACTTCGCGGCCCTCGACCTCCGCCGCGAGCACCAGGCAGGAGTTGACGAGCCGGCCGTCCATGAGCACGCTGCAGGCGCCGCAGTTGCCGTCGCTGCAGCCTTCTTTTGTGCCCGTCAGTCCGAGGCCGTCGCGCAGAGCCTCCAGCAGGCTCGCCTGGGGCTCGCACAGCAGCTCCACCGCCTCGCCGTTGACCGTGAACGCGACTTTCATATCCGCTTCACCGCCAGGGCGAGGGCCCGCCGCGTGAGCACGCCGACGAGGTGGCGCCGCTGCGCCGCGCTGCCGCGCGCGTCCGTGATCGGCGAAGCGGCCGCGCGCGCGGCTGCCGCCGCTTCTGCGAACGCCTCCT
>CAZKGO010000125.1:0-10147 GCA_964552235.1 uncultured Spirochaetales bacterium
CGCCGTAGTGATAGGGGTTCAGATTCGTGGGCCTGAACACTCCCCCCAACCCCGGCAGCCCCGCGGCGCCCTCGATCGCCCCCGGCACGTAGCTCGCCAGCGCCGGATCGGGCGAGACCCACCGCGACGTCCTCGGATCCAGGTAGCGCGCCCCGTAGTAGTAGAGCTGGGTCTCCTCGTCCCACTCCTTGGCGGTAAAGCGGAACGGAATCCGGTCAAAGGCGTCGCTCTTCTCCTCCACCCACATCTCGCCGTACGGCGTGTACTCGATGCGCTCGTAGATCTCGCCGCAGTAGTCGCTGACCACCGATGCGCTGCCGAGATGGTCGCCGTGGTAGTAGTAGGTGTTGACCTCCTCGTATCCGAGGTCGCTGTGGCCCTCGATGTTCTGGCGCGTGGCCACCCGCCAGTCGCCCACATAGATGTGCTTGCTCCGCCTGAGGTCCGGATAGTCGGTGCTCACCTGCCACGTCGGGTCAAAGGTGAGCGTCTCGCCGTCGGTGCCGTACTTGAGGCAGCGCAGCCCGTCGGCGCCGTAGCGAAACTCCACGGCACGATCGCCCTCGACGACGCGCTTGAGGCGGTTCTCCTCGTCCCACACGAAGCGCCGCTCGTACACTCCGCTGCTGGTCGCCTCACCCCGCGTCAGCCCGAAGCCGCGGTCGACGATGCGCACGTCGCCCTCGCGCCTCACCGTCGCGTCGTCGAGCGGCCCGCTGCCGTGCCCGCCCTCGCGCTCCTCGGCCACGTTGCCGTTGAGGTCGTAGCGGTACCACAGCCCGCCGATGCGCTCGGCCCTGTGCGGCGCGCCCGCGTAATAGGCGTAGTCGAAATCGTAGCCGAGCGTCGCCCCCACGACCTGCACGGGCGACGTGCACGCGCTGCTCGATTTGCGCGTCAGGTTGGCGATCGAGTCGAACGCGAGCTCCTGCGTGTACGTGCTGGTGTAGTCCGGCACGCCGTGAGGCCGCGCGGTGGTGGTCCCGCTCGCGCGCACGAGCTGGTCGAGGTCGTCGTACGCGTACGACTGCCGCGTCTCGTGCACGGCCGCGTCGTTGGCGACCTCGAGGACGTTTCCCACCGCGTCGAACTGGTGGGCGATGTCCTGAAGCGTCTGCCCCCACGGTCCCGTGGTGCGGATTCCCTCCAGCCATCGCCGCTCGAGGTCATAGCTGTAGCGGCTCTCGACCCCGTTGCCGGTGCGCGCGTACACGCGCTGCCCGAGCTCGTCGTAGCCGACCTGCTGCACATACGCGGTCGAGCGGCCGCCGTGCACGCCTGTCACGGACGCGACCCGGCCGCCGCGATCGTAGGCGTAGGTCACTGCTTCGCCGTCGGGGTACGTGATGCGCTCGAGACGACCGAGGTAGTCGGAGAGATAGACGAAGGTCGCTTCCACGTCCCCCGCCAGCGGCGTCAGTCGCGACAGCGTACGCGACACAGCCACTGTTTCGCCCAGCTTCCCGTAGCGGTAGCTCACGGACCCCGACTCGTCGTGCCGCTCCAGCAATCGGCCCGCGCCGTTGTCAGGTGCGCCGGGCGCGCCGTACACGTAGCCCACATCGGCCATGCGCGGGTAGTCGACGGCCACCAGGCGG
This sequence comes from uncultured Spirochaetales bacterium, assembly GCA_964552235.1. GTDB lineage: Bacteria > Spirochaetota > Spirochaetia > SZUA-6 > CAVTHK01 > CAVTHK01. The sequence continues at coordinate 1,599 of CAZKGO010000125.1, forward strand.
TTGTAGCCGTCGTAGCTGTAGCTGACGGCTTCGCCGCGCGCGCGGCGCGCCGAATCGGTCCTGCGCACCAGGTTGCCCGCGTCGTCGTAGGCGAGCTCGACGAGGCCGGCGTCGGGGGAGTGCAGCCTGATCCGCCGCCCCAGCAGGTCGTAGTCGCTGCGCAGCACCTGGTTGCCGGCAAAGTCGACGACCTCGAGCATCTCGCCGAGCGCGTTGTACGAGTAGGCGGCGCCGGTGAGCACGGGGCCGGCGCCCGACGCCGGCGCGGCGAGGGCCGCGGGGGTGGCCGGAAGCGGAGCACGCCCCACACCCGCGGCTGCCAGCCTGCGCACCGCGACGAGAGCGCCGCGGCCGTCAAAGTCGCGCTCCGTGACGCGGCCCAGCGGATCCGTGGCGACCTCTACGGCCCGCGCCGCCGGCACGAGGTAGGCCGTCGTCCAGCGCGCGCCGTCGGGAGTCTCGATCGACACGACCCGATCGAGTGAGTCAAAGGCGCGGAGCGTGGGCCGCGTCACGGCGGCCAGCGCGGGCAGCGGATCGCCTTCGGCAAAGACCGGCTGCCCTTCGGCGGCGACCCGTCCCTTTTCGTCGTAGGCCACCGCTCCGCTGCAGACCCAACCGGCGCGCGTCGAGCCGGAGTCCCAGACCTCGGCCTCTTTGGCCACCTGGGCGACGCGGCCGAGCCCGTCGCTGGTGACCGCGGTCGCGAGCGAGGCGCCGTCTGCAGGATCGAAGCGCAGCTTGTTCTTTGTAAGGGCCACCCAGGGGAAGGTTCCGGTCCTGTACTCGTGCTCGACGGCCGCGGCCGCCCCTGTGTCGTAGGGGCTGCGCACCTGCAGCAGCCTGCCGAACGAGTCGTAGGTCATCCCCATGCGGTTGCCCGCGACGTCGACGCGCGCGGTCTGCACCGCGAGCGCACGGTCCCACTCCAGCCGCGACTCGTACGACGGACCGCCCAGCAGCGAGTTGGAGCTCGCGATCGACACCACGAACGCGTGGGCATCGTCGTCGTACGTCCACGCCTGTGCGTGCCCGCGCGGATCGGTCACGCTCGCCAGGTTGCCGTAGGGGTCATAGGCAATGCGCCACGTCGCGCTTTCGGTCTCGCTGCGCCAGCGCTCCACCGCTACCAGCTCGCCGCGGCCGCCGTAGCGGCCGCTGCGCTGCCGCAGCAGCCGGCCTGCCGCGTCGACGACCCGTATGCTCTCGGGGTGGCTGCGCAGCAGGCCGCCCAGCGCTGCGTAGCGGATCTCCGCTGCCAGCTCGTCGCCGTCGACCGCTGTGTCTCCGAGCTCGTCGACGCGCGCCACGTTGCCGTGGTCATCGTAGGCCCACTCGCTGCGGCTCTCGACGCACCGGCTCGTGCCCGCCTCGTAGAGGCGCCGCGTCTCGGCGATCACCGCCGGAAAGACGACCTCGCGGCCGCCGTACCAACCCTCGCTGCGCTCCTGCACCCGCGACACCGTCTCGAGCACCACCGCCCCCGTGGCATCGACGACGCGCGTCTCGATCGGCGTGCCTCGCGTGTGGAGACGGGAGTTGGCGTAGCGGGTGACCCGCCTGCTGCCGTCAGCGAGCCGAGCCTCGACGCGGCCGAAGCCGTAGAACAGCCGCTCGCCGCGATCGTAGTAGCCCTCGTCGTACGCGTAGCGCTCGACCACGCTGTGCGCGCCGCGGTCGGGCGCGACCGCAGCCAGCCCGTCGTCGCGCGCCACGGAAGCGAGCACCCAGCGGCTGTACGGCATCGCGACCGTGTTGCCCGCTCGCTCGTAGTCGAGCGCGACCCGGCCGCCCTGCGGGAGAGCCACCTCGCGCAGCAGGCCGCTCTTGCCCGCGGCGTTGAGCTTGACGCGCAGGTACTCGTCGCCAGGGATCTTGAGCACGTGGTCCGGCAGGCCGTCTCCGTCGATGTCGGCGAGGCGCATCGTCGCCGAAGTGCTCGCGTAGGAGCCGTTGATCCCCGGCGTGATCTCCAGAGCGACCAGCCAGAAGCTCAGGCTCAAGCTGACGTTCGCGCCCACGCTGAACGTCACGCCGCTCGACGACTCCAGCACGTCGGGAATCGCGAAGGGGTCCATCTCGGCGCCGAAGGGATTCGCGTCGCCGCCGGGCAGGCTCACGAAATCCGGCAGAGCGAAGCCGCCGGGCAGCTCAAGCTCATCGAGCGATCCGCCGATCAGCGCGAGGTCTTCGCTCACGCGGTCGCGCAGCGCGTCGATCAGGTTGACGTCCCACTCGGGCCTGTACAGCCGCACGGTCTCGTCGGCGAATCGATCGCCGAGGTTGAACCGAACGAGGAAATAGGGGTCATCGCTGCGCTTGGCCACGTGGTCCGGCAGCCCGTCGCCGTTGAGGTCGGCGAGAGCGGCGTAGGTCTGGTTGAGCGTGCCCGTAAAGCCGGCCGAGACCCCGGCCGACATGCTCCAGGCGCCGCCCGAGACGCCGACCGAAGCTCCGAAGCTGCCGGCGCTCGAGTGGCTGAGGCCTCGCGCGGGGCCGGCGAGGTCGGCGATGCCGCCTAACACATCGACGTCGATTCCTTCGCCCCACGATGTGGCCGCCGCGAACCCGCAGCCGGTGTTCAGCGAAACAGAAAAGGCTCCGCCTCCGCGCTCGACCAGGTCCGGCAGGCCGTCTCCGTTGCAGTCGAGCAGGCCCTCGCTCAGCACGGAGGCGCCGAGCGAACCGTTGGCGCCGATGTTGGCGCCGACCGCGGGCTGCGCCACGACAAAGCGCAGGGGCTGGCCTCTGCTGTCGTAATCGACGGCGAGGCCGCCCGCCGTCGAGCCGACCGACGCGCCAAAGCCGTAGGCGTCGTTGTCGTGGCGGCCGATCGTTCCGCCCGCGCCGGCCCATGCCGCGGCGTCGGCGAAGCCCTGTCCCGTGCCGGAGCTCACGGCAAAAGCCCCTCCGTCGTCCGGACAGCTCACGAGGTCCGGGTAGCGGTCGCCGTTGACGTCGAGCAGGCCGCGGTACTGCACAGAGGAGCCGGAGTTGCGCGAGAAGTCCGCTCCCAGCACACCCAGCGCGATGCTTCCGTTGACGTCCTGCGAGCGTGCGCGACCGCGTCGCACTGACGGGAGCGTGCCGGGCTCGACGGAGTCGTCCGGACGAGGAATGCGGTGATAGGCGTCGCCGCCGCTGCGGCTCGGGTGGAGGCGATCGCCGTGTATCCAGGCCGCAAAGGTGAGAGTCCGCGGGTGTGCGCCGCCTAGGTCATCGAGGCTGGTTTCCGAGCTGACGCTCACCTCGCCGACCCATGCTTCGGCCGGCACCGGCGCAGGCGGCCTGCCATCTGCGGCAATCGCGACAGCGCCGTCGGCGTCGCGGTTGGGGCTCATCGCCGCGAAGTAGGGAGGAACCGTCACCTCGCCTCGGGCAGGCGCCGGAGGAACCTGGTGCAGGAGCGCCTCGTCCCACGGGTGGTAGCCGGACCACAGCCCGTAGAACCACCCGTGAACGCCGCCGTGGAACACCTCGAACGGACGGCTCTCGCCGGCGATCGCGTCGGCCTCGGCTTCCCCATCGGCATCGAACAGGTCCGGCGGGTACTCGACCAGGTTCGCATCGGCGTAGTCCCGCAGGGAGTCGAAGGCGCGCACGTAGAGGCGGCGCAGGGTCGTGCGCCCGCCCGGTCCCTCGAACGCTGGAACGAGCAGAAGCCCGGCGGGCTGCCCGACAGCAGACGCCTCTCCGGGCGCCAGCAACTCCTCGTGAGCGCCATCGGGCACAAGGGCGTCCTCGACCGGAAGCAAGGCTGTCTGTCGATAGACGATCGCTCGATCCAGGTGAGTCCAGGCGCCGAGCCCGGCTGCCGCGACCGCGGTCTCGACTGCGGCGAACTCGGTCTCACTCAGATCCGGCCGCAGCAGCCACGTGCCGCTTTCGGTGTCGTGTGCGTAGAAGGGAAACTTCTCGGCGTCGCGGCGGTAGCGAAAGAGCACGTCGTACAGCAGGGCTCGATCGTCGGCTGTGAGGTCTCTTCGCAGCGCACCTGCGCCGTCGAGCATCGCGGCGACCTCGGGTGCCGCGGCAACCAGGGCAGCACGCTCTTCGGCGTCCAGCGCCACGATCCGCAGCGCGCCCTCCGCATCGCCGGGCAGCACGTCGAACAGGCTCGCCTCCTGCTCGGCCCGAGCGTCGAGCAGGGCGAGCAGCAGCTCCCACTCCTCGCCGCTCACCGACTCGGCGAGCCGCCACAGATCGCCGTCGCGCACGTAGCAGGCGGCCAGCAGTGCCTGCTCGTCGGCCGACGCGGGCGCGGCCACCGCGTCGTAGACTGCGGGCGAGAGCGTCTCGATTCCGTACGCCGAGATCGTCTCGCCGTTCATGAGGGCCGCGGACAACGGGCCGCCGTAGGCCGCGTCGGCGATCTCGACGAGCCGTGACGTCCAGCCGGAGAGGGAGCACGTGCGCTCGACCCCACGATCGGCGAACGTGACTGCCACGGCGCCCGGCGCGGCGCCGGCAATGGTCGCAGCAACCTCGCTCCAGCCGCCGGAGTCCTCGCGCACGGCGCGCAGCTGGCCTCCTTCCCGGCGCAGCCAGAGGGTCTCGAGCGTGCGACCTTCTTCGTCGTAGACCTGGTCGAGGAAAAGGCCGTTCGATAGCAGCCGCGCCGGCACATCGAGCGGGGGCGCCGTTTCGCTCAATCGCGCAGCGTCCCCGCTGCCCTGCGGCGCGACGAGCGTGCCGTCGAGCCGGCGCGCCAGCGCCAGCTCGCGCCTCTCGGCGAGGGTGAGCGCGTCGAGGTGCCTCATCAGCAGCGCATCGGCCGCGCCGCTCGCCCGCTCGAAGAGCTGGAGCTCCGGCACGTAGTCGAAGGCGTGCAGCAGCAGCCGGTCGCCCGCGACCGGTACGTCCTGCGCGTCGGGCATCTCGATCAGCTCGCCGGAGCAGGCTGCCAGGAGACGGCGGAACAGCGGCTCGCTCACGCGGCGCGGCACGAACAGGCAGCGCTCGATGAGCGCCTCGTAGACGCCAGCCAGCGTCGCCGCGTCGCGTTCCTGCCAGCCGGTGGAGAGCGTGTAGAGCTCGCCGCTGCGGGTGTAGATGGGCGCCAGGCGCGCGTCGCCAAAGGGCAGCGTCCCCTCCGACACCTGCGGCGGCCGGAACAGCGCCGCGTGCGCCAACGGCTCGAAGAGGCGCAGCGCGCGGTAGCGGATACCGATGTTCCAGTCGACGTCGTCGCCGAGCTCCGCTTCGCCGGTGTCGAGGCGGAAATACAGGCTCTCGCCCGCGGCTACGTCGTACAGCCGCGCGGCGGCGACGACCGGCGCCGCGGCGTTCACTTCGAGCGTGCCGGTGCTTCCCGCAAAGTGCGTGCGAGCGCGCGCGCCGTCGCTGCTGCCCGCGCCTGCGAGCGCGACGCTCTGCCTCACCTCGACTGTGCCGCCGCGATAGGCCTTCCAGCGTCGCACGGGCTGCTGCAGGTAGTAGGCGCGGGCGTAGTCGTCGGCTTCGGGATCGACGCCGCCGGCGAACGCGCTCGAGCCGAAGGTCCAGGGCGTAGCTACGAACTGCGACGAGCCGTCGTGGCGGGCAAAGGTGCTCGCGCCCTTCTCGACGAAGTCGACGAACCCGTCGCCGTCCACGTCGGCAAAGCCGGTCAGCGCCTCGCTCCAGGCGCGGTGGCGCGTGAGCCCGCCCGAAACGCCCAGCAGGCCCGCGGACGCGCCGAGGCCAAAGGTGCTCTGTTGCTCGAGATCGATCTTGTCAGGCAGGCCGGCGAGGCGGAACGTCTGCGACAGGTCGAAGCCGGCGCCTGTGTTCAGGTAGCCGACGAGCGAGGAGCCTTCGCGCCAGACCGCGTCGGCCAGGCCGTCGCCGTTGGCGTCGATCAGCGTCGCTTTCGTCATGCCCTGCGAGAACCCCGCGGCCGCGCGCACGCCGAAGTGGGCGATGGTCTTTTTCCGCGCAAAGGGCACGGGCACGAACAGGCGCACGCCCGTGTACAGGCTCGCGCCCGCACCGGTCGTGACCTCATCGTGGAGAGCGCGAAAGCGGTCGCCCTGCTCGGCGGCCCACTGCACCTCCCGCTCGCCGAACGCGTCGTAGCCGAGCAGCGTCCCGCCGTCGTCGCGCCGCTCGGGCAGGGCGAAGTAGTCGAACCGGTAGGTGTAGAAAGTCTCGCCCGCGCGGTCCTCCTCGGAGAACGAGGCGAGCAGGCTCTGCCCGGTCTCGTTTGTGCGGTAGCGGAACCTCCAGGCGCGCACCAGCGAGCCGCGGTGGTAGAGCTCGATGCGCTCCAGGCGGCAGGCGAGCTTCGAGGCGAAGCCGCCGCGTCCGTCGATGCGCCGGTCGGGCCGCTCGCCCGCCTCGAGCACGAAGGCGAGGCGATAGGCGCCCTCCTCCAGCCTCAAGCCGTCGTCGAAACCGGCGTAGCGGATCGCGCTCAGGTAGGTGTAGCCATGGGCCTCGCTGTAGCGGTAGTCAAAGGCTGCGGTGTTGCCAAAGAGATCGCGCGTCCTGCTCAGAAACCAGGTGAAGGTTCGACTCCGGTCGCCTCGCTCGGGACCGAGCCACGCCTCGCCGCCCCCGTACTCGCGCGTGACTCCAGCCTTGTCGGTCACCTCCCACCAGCTCTCGCCGTCGGCACGATGCCAGAGGATGCGCTCGAAGCCGCGCTCGGTGCGGCGGCGATAGACGTACGCGTCCGCTTCGCGACCGGTGCACACCAGCTCCTCGCCGTCGAGCAGGTACGTGTCGGAGCCGTCGTAGCGCGGCAGCCCGAAGCGCGTGTCGATGCTGATGCGCGAGCCCTCGATGTCGAAGCCGCGGCCGAGCCAGGTCGGCCCCCTGTCGCTGGAGTAGGAGATCGCGAGATCGGGCGAGGCCGCGCCGCGGCCCGGGGGCAGACGCAGCGGTATGCGGAATGCGGCCGCGCCGTAGGGTCCCGGCGCGAGGCCCTCGGGAGCGGGCACGCCCGCATCGGGCCGCGCGGCGTCGAGCCGCCGGATCGCGTTGGCGTCAAAGGCGGCCGCTGCCGGTCCCTCGGGCAGCCGCAGCGTCGCGGCGATCATGTCGGTAAAGTGATCGGTGACGCTGGTAACCGTGGCTGCCTCGCGATCGATCGCCAGGCGGCGCAAGCGCTCCCAGCGGCCGCAGCCTTCGTCATAGAAATAGGTGAAGAGGTTCGAGAGCGCGGTCTCCGAGTCGAGCAGGCTCCGCTCGAACCGCATGGTGATCGTGAGCCCGCGGGCAAAGCGCGCGCCATGCGGTTCGAAGCGCCACGCGGTGGCACCCGCGGTCGCGTTGGCCAGGCTCTCGGCGAGCCGGCGCGCAGACGGGAGCTTCGTGACCGTGACGGTGGTGGCCGCGCTGACGGCTCCTGGCGGCACCTCGACGCGCAGTCCCTCCAGCTCGAGGGTGCCGCCCCGCTCGGCGTCCACGTCGATGCTGGCTCTCCAACCGGGCGCGGCGTCAGCGGCCGCTCGGGGAGGCTCGGGCTCGATCGGCTGCGCGAGGGCGGGGACCGGCGCCAGCGACAGCAGCAGCGACTCGATGAGGAGGAGCGCGGTCAGCCGCCTCGCCATCACGGCCCCTCCCGGAACACCACGTGCACGGGGATCTCGGGAAAGCGGTCGAGGGGCGAGATCACCACGAGGTAGCCGTCGGCGCCGCCTTCGTGCAGCGGCGGGTCCTCGTCGCGAACGCGCACGGCCTCGCTTCCGTTGAGGGTGACCACGATCTCGCCGGAGGCGGCGGCCAGGCCGATCGTGTTCTCCTGGCTGTAGCCGGCCTTGAGCGCGGCGCAGAAGGTCCACGGGACGAGCTCGCGGAACTGCCCGGCCGCCACTTCGCCGACGATGAGCTCGCGCTGCGTGTTGATCATGACGACGAGCATCGTCTCGCCGACCAGCGGGTCGGCAGACTCGTAAGCGCAGAAGACCAGGCCGAAGCCCGCGGAGCCGTCGCCGCTCACCTTGGCCGCGGTCACCTCGCGGGAAGCGAACGGCGTCTGCGGTGAGCCGCGAACGGTCCACAGGGTGCAGCCGTAGGGTCCCCAGAAGCGCGGGTCGTTGGTCTGGAACACGGTCGTCGGGGGCGAGCCGGCGTCGTCGACAAAGAGCTCGCTGTGCTCCTCGATGCCGCCCTCCGGCAGATCGGCCTCATCGCCGGCGCGCGGAGTGATCGGGCAGCCAGCCAGGAGTAGCGCAGCAACCGTGAGCGCGATCACCGCCACGCTACAGCCCCACGATGCTCGCCAGCGACACGGTGTAGTCGATCGTCGAGCCGCCTGCGAGCGACGGATCGAGAACGACCTCGTCGGGATCAGGAGAGATCTCGAAGACGAAGGTTGCGCTTTCGTTGGACGGGTTGTCGATCGGGATGGCCAGACTGTTGGTCACAGGCTGCGGCACCGTGCCCTTGAGGTAGAAGAGGAGCGCCGTCGTGAGCCCGCTCGGAGCGGGACTCACCTGCGTGACGACGATGTTGGCCTTGCGGCGCGGGGGCACGAGCACCGCGTACCAGTCGACGTCGCGCATCTCCTCGCCGCCAAACGACCGGTAGTAGTAGAGGTTGGCGCTGCGGTCGTAGTCCAGCGG
>CAZKGO010000125.1:10247-13131 GCA_964552235.1 uncultured Spirochaetales bacterium
TCGTCGAGAAACGACGCGACCGCGGGCGCGACGACGGTCGGGTCTGCCGCCACGCGATCGAGGTCGGCGAGCAGGCCTTCGCCGCAGGCGCCGAGCGCGAGGGCCGCGACGAGGGCCACCGCGGCAGGGCCAAGCATCGGCCGTTCGTGAGCGGTCATTCCGCACCCTCCCGTCGTGCAGCCGCAGGCGACAGCCGAAACTCGGCGAAGAGCCGCGGCGAGTAGACCACCAGCGGCCGCGCGAATGCCGCGATGTCTACCAGGTTGGCGATGCCCAGAGCGGCGCGGTCGGAGAGGGCGTAGCGGTAGGACAGGACGAACGACGCCCCCGCCGCGGCCGCGGTGTCGACCACGAACTGATCGTAGAGCCGGTCCTGCGCCATCGTATCGATGGCGAGCAGGGGCCCCGCGCCCAGGGCGAGCGAATGCCTGGGCGCGACCTCGATGCCGGCCTCGAGCGTCAGCCTGACCCTCACCATGTGAAGGAAGAAGCTCTCGTAGTCCGGCTCGTTCATCCCGAGGCCGTACTCCAGGTCCAGGCCGACCGCGATCTCTCCCGGCCGCGTGCCGACGGCGAACGAAGGTCTCACCGGCACCAGGCGCACGCCTGCCATCACCGCGGCCAGCCCGTTCGCCACGCGGTTCCAGTCGGAGGCGAGCGGCGTCCAGGCGCCGAGCGCGAACGGCAGGCGCAGGACGTTGCGCTCGCGCTGCGGCGCGGCCAGCGGCGCGAGCCCGATCTCGTCGCGGAACCAGTCCGTGATCTTCGACGCCACGTCGGCGACCATGCGCTCGTAGTGCCGCTCGTCGTCGCTGGCAAAGAACACGGCCACGATTTCGCCGGCCTCGCTGTCAAACAGCTTGACCTCGGCGTGGTAGGCGTAGCCGGTGCGCCGCACCCACCCGTAGAGCAGCTGCTGGTAGGCATGCGCTTCGCACAGGCGCGCGGCCTCCAGCAGCGATCGCGGGCCGCTGTCGGAAGCGGGGTTCATGCGGCGCACCAGCGGCTTGCCGCCGACCTGCAGGTGTTCGAGCGCGCGCAGCAGATCCGCGTCCGGTCGGGGCGGCGGCGGACGATCTGACGGCGCGCCGCTGTCGTCCTGCAGGGCCAGCGGCGCGAGCACAACATCGAGGCCGTGGAGCGAGCACACGACCGCGGCCAGCCCGGCCGCTACAGCGACCCATCGCGGGCGCACTACTGCCCTCCGATTCCTGAGGCGGCCGCGAGCGACGCAGCCGCGAGCGCACCGGCCTCGGTGCCGCCGTGAGCGTCGACGATTTGCTGAAGCAGCCTTCGTCCCTTGTCCACCTCTCCCAGCGCCACCTCGCTGCCGCCCAGCAGCGCCCGCAGCATCGGATTCTCAGTGCGGCGCAGGCCTTCGCTGCAGTAGGCGATGCAGTCAGTGTACGCGCCGCTCTGCCAAGCGGAGCGGGCCAGGCGTACGTACAGGCCGGCCGCGCGCAGGCGGTCCGCATCGCCGCCTTCACGGAGCGCGGCTGCGGCCTGCAGCCACGCGGCCCTCGCCGCAGAGGCGTCACCGAGCCGCTCGTGGCAGTCGCCGATGAGCGCGGCGGCATCAGGGAGCCGGCGGGCGGGCGCAAGGGTCTCGAGCGCCTCGCTGCTGCGGCCGAGGTCGGCAAGCAGGGCGCCTGCGCGCAGCCGCGCGGCCGCAAAGCTCGCGTCGATCGCCAGGCAGCGCGCAAAGCGCGCCAGCGCGGCCTCCCGTTCGCCCATCTCCATGCAGGCGATCCCCGCGTAGTGCCACGCCTCGGCGTCGTTGGGAGCCAGCGTGCACGCTCCGTCGAAAGCCCCGCGCGCACCAGACCGATCGCCCAGGCGCAGCGCGCAGAACCCCAGTGCCTTCGCGTCGTCGGCACGGCCGGGCTGCAGAGCGGCCGCCCGCGCCAGGCGCTCGCGCGCCAGCTCCCAGCGGCCCTGCTCCATCGCCACGCGGGCGAGCACGCGCACAGCCTCCGGGTCGGCGTCGGCGCCGTGCTCGAAAGCCAGCAGATCGGCCTCGACGCGCGAATAGACGCCCGACTCCGTCGGATTCTCGTTGTACAGGCTCAGGCCGTGAAGCAGTCGCGCCCGCCTGTCGGCCGGCTCGAGGGCGAGGGCCGCCGCTGCGTGCTCGCGGGCCGCGCGATAGCTTCCCGACCGATAGAGCTCGGCTGCCTGCCGAACGAGATCCTGCAAACGCAGGTCCTGCTCGGGAGGCGGGAGGGGCACTGCGCCGGCGGGCACGTGCGCCTCAGGCTCGGGCGGTGTCTGCGGCGCGGCTGAGGCGACAGGCGGCGGCACCGGCGGCGGCGCGGACTTCCGATCCTGCAGGACAGAGAGTGCGCCTCTCAGGTCGTGCAAGGCCGCTCGCTGGCGGGCTGCCTCGCCCTCGATTGCCGCATCGAGTCGCTCCACAGCGGCAGCGAGCGCTGCGATGTCCGCCCTCATCGAGGCCGACTGCTCGGACTGCGATCTCTCGAGGGCACGAATTCGAGCCGCAGCAACGGCAACCTGAGAACGACTGGCGAGGACGGCAACCGTGAGGACGAGGAGGAGCAGAATGGCGACGCCGATCACGATCGGTTTCACGCCGGCACCTCTTTCTTAAATCGCCCGCGCGCGGCACCACAGCGCTCGGGTCGTCGTGGACAGCCTCAGGCATCCCCGCCACGCTTTACCTATTCTATGCATCACCGGAGCGCACGCAAGATGCGTCGGCATCAATCGCTATCACCTGGGACGATTAACACGTCCGCGGAAGATTGCCCTATGGTTCGGATCAACGCGGGTCGCGGGGTCGACCGGCGGGTGCGTGACCCCAAGGGCCGTCGCCCCGCCGGCGCGAACGGCTTGCGGCTGGTTGCGAATTTCGCAATGCAGCAGC
>CAZKGO010000126.1:0-12877 GCA_964552235.1 uncultured Spirochaetales bacterium
CGCCGCGATCGCGTTCACCGCCTCCTCCGCCTGCTGCCCGCCGGCTGCGAGCACCATCTCGTCGCCCTGCCGCAGCTCCAGCAGGGCGAGGCGGTTCAGGCTGAGGGCGCTCACCGGGCCGCGGCCGCGTGTGGCGTTGGCCACCGTGACCGTCGCATCGTAGGCGGAGGCCGCGCGCACCACGCGCGCGGCGGGGCGCGCGTGCAGGCCGAGCGGGTTCGGCAGGCGCACGCGCCGCTCGATCGTAGGCGGCGCGGGGCGGGGCGCTGCCGACGGCGCGGCCCGCCCCGCGCCGGTCTCGCCCACGTGCTCGCGCTTGGCGTCCAGCGCCGTTTCGGCCTCGCGCAGCACCTCGGCGAGCGTGCCGCCGGCCTGGGCGCGCACCGCTGCGGCTACCGCTCCTTCGACCAGCGGCGCTGCGCAGCGCGCCACCGGCGGGCCAGGCTCGAGCAGCTCGAGGGCCATGTCCGCGCTGAGCAGCGCGCTGCCGAGGTCCATAAGCAGCAGGACGCCGTCGCCTCCGCGCACGTTTCTGATTGCCTCGAGGATGCGCGTGGCGTCGGTGCCGATGGGATGCTGCGGGTCATCGATGCCGGCAGCGAGAGCCACGGGGGCCTCCGGAGCGACCTGGCGCAGCAGCTCGAGCAGGCCCCGCGCGAGGGTCTCGCCGTGCGACACCAGGACCAGGCCGACCATGGCGGTCTACGAGAGCGCCTGCTCGAGGGCGCGGATCAGGATCGCCGTGCTGGCCGCGCCCGGATCCATGTGGCCCGCGCTGCGCTCGCCGAGGTAGCTGGCCCGCCCCTTGCGCGCCACCAGCGGTATCGTGGCTTCGGCCCCGGCTGCCGCCGCTGCCGCAGCAGCCGCCACGGCCTCGCGCACGCCCGCCCCGGCTGCCGCCGCCGCTTTCATCGCTTCGACCGCGGGAGCGAGCGCGTCGATCATCGTCTTGTCGCCCTTCTGCGCCCGGCCCCGCTGCTGCACTCCCGCGAGGCCGGCTTCGAAGATTTCCGCCACCTCCGCCGCTGCGAGCCGTTCCCTGCCCGCGCACGCCTGGCTGGCCCGCAGGAAGAACGTGCCGTAGAGCGGGCCCGAAGCTCCGCCGACCGTCGAGATCAGCACCAGCGAAGCGGTCTTGAGCAGGCCCGCCACGTCGCTGGCGCCGTCGAGCTGGCCGAGCAGCTTCTGGAAGCCGCGGTCCATGTTGATGCCGTGGTCGGCGTCGCCGATCTCCTTGTCGAGCTCCGTGAGCCGGTCGCGATTGTCGCGCAGCATGTCGGCAGCGGTGCGCAGCCAGAGAGCGCTCCTCGCGTAGTCCATGCTCAGGCCCCCCACCGCAGGCCGGGCGTGAGCACCGGCGCGTCCCACAGCCGCGCGCACTCGTCGTCGAGCCGCAGCACCGTGAGCGAGAAGCCCTGCATCTCCAGCGACGTGATGTAGCTGCCGACCAGGCGGCGCACGACGGCAAAGCCCTTCTTCTCCAGGATCTGCGCCGCCTTTCTGTAGACGAGCGTCAGCTCCGAGACCGGGGTGCCGCCCATGCCGTTTACGAACAGGAGCACGCGGTCGCCCTTGCGCAGAGCCGGCGACAGCGCGCTGCGCTCGACCTGGCCGCCGCCTTCCCATTCGCAGACCTTGCGCTCGTAGGCGGGGTCGTCGAGGATCGCCGCGACCAGCATCTCGACGATCTCGTCGGCCGCGCGCAACGGCAGGCGCTCGCGTCCCGGCTCGCCGTGGATGCCGATGCCGATCTCCATCTCCGACTCGCCGAGCTCGAAGCCGGGCTTGCCCGCGGCCGGCACCGTGCAGGGTGCCAGCGCCATGCCCATGCTGCGGCCCGCTGCTGCCACCCGGCGGCCGAGGGCGTGCAGGCGGTCGAGCGGCCAGCCCTGTTCGGAGGCGGCGCCGCAGATCTTCTCGAGCAGCACCGTCGTGCCCACCCCACGGCGGCCCTGGGTGTAGAGGCTGTCGCGCACCGCCACGTCGTCGTCGACCAGGACGCTCGCCACCGGGATGCCGGCCGCGTGGGTCATCTCGGCTGCCATCTCGAAGTTCATGATGTCGCCGCTGTAGTTCTTGACCACGTAGAGCACGCCCGCGCCGCTGTTCACCCGTGCCGCGGCCGCGGCCATCTGGTCGGGCGTCGGCGAGGTGAACACCTCTCCCGGGCAGGCGGCGTCGAGCATGCCGCGGCCCACGAAACCGCCGTGCAGCGGCTCGTGGCCGCTGCCTCCGCCGGAAACCAGCGCCACCTTGCCGGCGACCGGCGCGTCGGCCCTGTACACGAACGTCGGGTCGAAGCCGACCGCCAGCAGGTCGCCGTAGGCAGCGGCAAGCCCCTCGAGGCTCTCCCGCACGAAATCCTCGGCCCGGTTGATCAGCTTCTTCACTTGCGCTCCCCCTGCGCCTACCGTAGATCGGCCGGCCGCATCGGTCAACGCCCGCGCCGGCCCGGTTGCCGCCCGGCCGCCCGCAGGTTACCTTGAGAGAATGAAAATGACGAAGGTCGCGGCCGGCGCCCTGCTCGCACTGCTCGCCGCCGCGCTGCCGGCCGACCCGGCCGAGAACGTCCGCATCGCCGTGCCTTACCTGGGCGTGGCCACGAACGCCTACGAGAACGACGCGTACGACCTCGACACGTCGGACAGCGCGCTCATGGAGGGGTTCTTCTTCCAGTGGGTCAACCCGGAGCTGTTCCTGGCCAACGCGTTCATCTACCACTCGGCCGACATCAACTACAGCCGGCTCTGGGGCGGCCACCTGATCGGCGACTTCTACGTGTGGTCGAACCGGCTGGGCAAGGCGGCAGTCGGCGCAGGGATCGAGGTGATCCGCCTCGACATGGACGCCGGCGATGAGTTCAGCGACTCATACGTGTACGACTTCGAGCTGCCGACCACGATGACCATTCCGTACGTCAGGGCGGGGCACTACTTCTACCTCGGCTCGCGCGAGCGGGTTGCCCTGTCGGTGTTCCCCTGGGTGGGCGCCGAGTACGACATCACCCGCGGCGAAGTGTCGTTGGTCGTCGACCCGCCGGGACCGCCTCCTGTCACGGTCGACGAGAGCATCGACGACGAGACCTTGTACGGCATCGTGGGCATCAACCTCGGCGCGACGATCGCGCGCTTCGTGGAGCTGCAGGCCAAGTACCGGCTCACGTTCAACGCCGACGACCTGCTGCACACCTTTGACGCGATGGCCAACCTCTACTTCAGCCGCAGCTGGGGCCTGTCCTACCGCTTCAAGCACATGCAGACCACCAGCGGCTCGACCAGCTACCACATCCTCGGCATCGCGTACGTATTCTGACCGCGCGCCGGCCCTGCCGCACCCATTGCAAATCCGCCTCTCGCGCCGCCAGCTCAGCGGGGGAGAGTCTGAAGAGCGAAGTCGAATGCACGAGACTGTGGTGCATCTGTCTCGGGTTCGAGACGAGGGGGCGTCATGGACAGAAGGCTGGTCCGGTTGGTCGTGTTCGCTGTTGTGGCGGTCGGCGTTGTGCTTCTCGTGGGCTGCACGTCGGAAGGAGGAGGCGGGGGCGGTGACGACAGCCCGATTCCTATCGGCTCAGCGTGGGGCTATCTCGATGTCTCGGCAGATGGAGACCCCGCGGCGTTGGATGACGGGGGCATCTTGACCCTGATCCAGGTGCAGACGGCCGGAGACTGGCACATGGTCCCGGGCGTGTACGAAAGCGGCGATTACGCGACCCACGTGGAATTCAAGGGCACCTATGGTCTGACTGCAGACACCTAGACGCTCACCCTGACCCACTTGCGTTCGGCCATGTATGGGTATGACGACTGGCACGACGAAAGCTACTGGGCGTCTGGCGGGGTCAACTTCCACATCGTCCTCCATACGTTGTGCCTCGCGTTCTGGGATGATTGGGCCGGGGACCCCACTGTGGCGATCCCCTACGTGCTGTCTGGAGACGAACAGACCCTCTATCTGGAGATCGGAGGGGACGTGATACCCTTCGAACGAGTGTAGTTCCGGTCGAGCGGGGCTTCGCTCAACAGAGAGCGGCCGCCACTCGCGAGGGCTTGCTGCAGAGCCCACGGCGGCGCCAAGGGGGACGCCTCTCTCACCGTACTCCCTTGCTCGGAGCGGCAGGTGAGCCGGCAGCTCCTCGCGGCACACCGGCTCTGCGTCGGTCACTCGGCACGCCAGAGGTACATTCTTCCTCCGTAGCGCACCGCCTGTTCGAGGTAGAAGCCCGGATTCCAGGTGATTCGCATGTAGTCGGCGCTCCCCGTGCGCTCAGGATCCCATGAGACGGTGATGAATCCGTCGCCCGGCACCGCCGTGACCCCCATGACAGGGTCCGGAAGCTGCGGCGTGGCGATCCGGCCCGCCTCGGCCAGGGTGTTGCCCTCCGCATCCACGGCGCGCACGCGGAATGTGTAGGTCGTGCCGCTCACCAGATTGCCGACGACAAGGGCGCGAGCGTCAGACGGCAAACCCGACACACCCTGACCGTCCGGTGACCAGCTGATGTCGAAGTGATCAACGACCGCACTTTCCTGGGGCAGTACCGGCGCCTGCCACTGCAGCGAGACGCTCTGTTCGTCCGCCACCGCAAGCAGACCCATGACCGGGTCGGGAGCCTGCATGGTTGCTGTGACGGTGGCGGACTTCACCACCTCTTCGCGGTCGTCGAAGACCTCGACCGCCTCGACGAGGAACTGGTAGGTCGTGTCGTATTCCACGTGATAGGCCCGGTACGATCCGGCGCCCGGATCCGGTGTCTTGGATGGGTTGTACCAGTAGCCTTCTATGCGGTCGGTGCCAGCGTAATCTGCCCACCACGTCATGCTGTACGGTCCCTCGATCGCATCCTCATCGATCTCCTCGAGGAGCAGGCCCGACATGTCGAACGACTCGTTGAGCAGTTCGAAGTAGGGATTGGTGATCGAGACCTGCGCTACGGTGCCCTCGATGCTGCCCGGCCATGCCACGTCGCTGCTGAATCTTCCTTGCACGTCGCTCTTGTTGATCGCCATCGTCAAGTTCGCCAGGTGAACGGGTTCGGGCGCTCCCTGCACCTCGATGTCTCCGTATCCCCAGTACAGGCCGACCTGATTCTCCGAAGTCTCCCTGACGACGCTCGCCTGCAGATTCTCGGAGTTTTCGTAACCGTCGATAGTGAGATCAGTCACGCGCGGGTTGGCTCCGTCGGCGTCCGCGGCGAACCAGAGGCTCACCGATCGCCCCGCGTGGGGTCCTGTGTCGAAGCTTCCCCCGATCTTATAGCCGGGCTCCGGAATCGCCTCACGGGGTTTCCACGCCTCCCACCCCACGTCGACGCCCGAAAGGACGGCGTGCGACTCGCCGCCTTCGATCGACTCGCTGAACACCAGGTATCCGCTGATCGCGTCGTTGCCGTTCTTCAGGAACAGGGCGAACGAGCCGAAGGAGCCGGTGAACACGCCCTTGTACACGCCGCCGGAGGGCTGTTCGTCCCAAGCCTCACCGATCCAGAACTTGATCGGAAGCGTCCTGCCGTCTTTCAGCGGGATGTACTCCCCCGTGTTGACGTTCTTCAATTCCTTTCCCGATGCCACCACATCCACGTCTGCGAATCCGAGGCGTGTTCCCTCGACGGAGACCGTGATCCTGTAGGTCTGCGTCGGGTCCAGGTCGAATTCCGCCGTGTGCCAGTTGACGATAAAGCAGTCGCCGCTGTCGCCGATCCGGACCGCTTCTGAACCGGCTGACACGCTCGACGTGTACTCCGCCAGTGAGACGAGCACCAGGTCGCCCACAGCGTCAGTGTCGAGCCGCGCGATGCTGACCGTCGGCGAGGCATCCGTCGCCAGGGCTTCGGCGGGAATGCCGGGGTCGGCCACCAGCGGCGGGAGGAACAGGAAATGCGGGTTGCCGTCATCACCGTGTGCGGCGTCGACGATCTGCCTCGAGGTGGGCGGGTCGCCGTCGCAGAGCCCGCTCACGTCCAGCGGGTTCGGTACGCAGGAGCCGGCAACGACAGCCGCCGCCACAACCAGACAGACGACGCGTGCGACCTGGGCAGTTTTCATCTCGCCTCCTCCCTTAACCCTAGTGCTCTCCGCTGCAGCTGTCAACGAACCGAACTGGCCGTGCACCGCGCCCCGGCGTCCTGCCCGCCGCCGCAGCTACTCCTCGCCGATGAGCGTAGCCACGATCCAGCGGCTGCCCGCCTTTTCGCGGTGCTCGCAGAGGTAGATCCCCTGCCAGGAGCCGAGCGCGAGGCGGCCCCCGGTGACGGGGATCGTGAGCCCCGCGCCAAAGAGACTCGCCTTGACGTGGGCCGCCATGTCGTCGGGTCCCTCGAGGGTGTGGCGGAACCAGGGCGCCCCGTCGGGCACCATGCGGCGCACCTGCGACTCGAAGTCGGCGCGCACCGTCGGGTCGACGTTCTCGTTGAGCGTGAGCGACGCGCTCGTGTGCTGGAGGTGAAGGTGGCACAGGCCTGCCGAGAGGCGCGCGAGGTCGGGGAGGTGACCGACGATCTCGGCGGTCACGAGGTGAAAGCCGCGGGGCCTCGGCTTGAGCGCGAAGCGCGTCTGGCGCACGATCATGGGCGGCTCACGGCCGCAGGAGACAGCGGCAGCATCGCCGCGCGCTCAGCCGAGCCTTCCCGTGAACACGAAATCGTGGCGGACCGGAACCTCGACTTTCTTCCCTGACTCCCCCACAAAGACCACGGTGCCCTCGTCGAAGAGCGCGCTGACCACGCGGCCGAAGCCCCTGGGCACACGCGCCGCGCCCTGGATGTAGTTGACCGCCGTCGGCCGTTTCGGGGAGAGCCGCAGGGCGGTGGCGATGCCTTTCGCGTTCAGGTCGTTCTTCCGGATCGAGGCTGCGAGGCCGTCGGCAAAGTAGCCGCACACGTCCTCGAGGCCGATGCAGCAGTTGCGGCCGTTCCAGGGGCTGCCGTGGCGGCCGTGGTTCTCCATCCAGAACAACGTCGAAGGCTGCACGGCCGGGTCCTTGAGCGCGAACCAGAGCCAGCCGGCTTCGGCGTTGACGGCTGCGACCCAGGCCGGCCCCGCCGCCGGCTTGTTGTAGAGCTGGATGATGTCGCAGAAGCCGCGGCGCCGGGGAAAGCTCGCGCACGAGTCGAAGGGCATCTCCTTCCACACGGTGGGCACGCGCTCGAGGCTGCGGAACGCGGCGCCCGCAGCTAGGCCGTTGTACTCGCCGCCGCTCTCGAAGACGGCGGGCGGGCGCGGGGCCACGCGGCCGAAGAGCAGCGAACTGGTGGACAGCAGCAGCGCGTCGGGCTGCTCGCCTCCGGCCAGCGTGGCGTGGTGGCCGAGGGAAGCTCGGACGTCGTAGCCCTCCAGCACGTGGCGGATGTAGACGGCGTTGTGCCCCTCGACGAGAGCCAGGGTCTTGGTCACCCGGCCCGGGAGCTTCGTCGTCGCCATGCCGAGGACCAGGCTCGTCACGCCGGCGGACCGCTCGAGACGGCGCAGGCTCCAGGTTTCCGTCGCAGGCTCGCCGTGGGTCGTGTGGGCGACTCCCTTGACCGTGCAGTCGGCTCCGAAGGGCAGGCAGAAAAAGTCGCCCCGCAGGGGCTCCAGCACCGGCGGCGCGACCGCCAGGCCCTCGCCCTGCCAGGGGCTGATGTAGTACGGCTGCACCGGCTCGCCGCCGCTCCTGCAGAAGTCGACCGGCGCCATGTGGCCGCCCTTCTCGGTGACCGCGACGCGCACCTCGCCGCTTTCGAAGACCCACGACGGCTGCCCTGCGATGACCTCGACGCGCGGTTCCATTCCTGCCTCCTCCTCTGCGACCGCCTCATCATACGGCGGGCGGACGGCGCAGTCGAGCGCGGGTCGGCGCGCCGCAGCTACCGCGCGAAGCCTAGGTGCCGCTCGGCCAGGGCGCAGTAGAAGGGGATCGCCCTGAAGTAGTCCTCGAGGTCGACGTGCTCATCGGGCTTGTGCGCGAGCTCCTCCTGGCCGGGCCCGACGATGACGAAGGGCAGCGGCGGGTCGCTGCAGAGCACGCTCGCGTCCGTGGCGTAGCCCGGGGTCGGCTGCGCCTGCGTGCGCACGCCGAGCTGCTCCTCGCAGAGGGCGAGGGCGAGCCGGACGATCGGCTCGGAGGGCGAGCAGGCGACGGCCACGCGGCTGCCTGTGCGGTGCAGGCGCACTTCGAGGCCGGGCCGCGCGGCCCGGGCGCGGGCGATGGCCTGCTGCAGCTCGGCATGCATCGCTTCGGGGTGCACGCCCGGCGGCAGGCGGATGTCGAGGCTCGCGCGGCAGGAGTCCGGCACGACGTTGGGCCCGACGCCGCCGCGGATGGTGCCGATGTTCAGCGTGGCGCTGCCGTGCGAGGGGTCCGGACCCTGGGGCAGCGGGATGCGGAGCACTTCGGAGAGCAGCGCCTGCATGTCCACGATCGCGTTGCGCCCCAGGTGCGGCATCGACCCGTGGGCCGTGCGGCCCACGGTCTCCAGCTCCATCCAGTACGTGCCCTTTTCGGCGACGTAGACCCTGAAGCCGGTCGGCTCGCCGATGACCACGGCGCCGGCTCCTCGCATGAGGCCGTCGGACACCAGGCGGGCGGCGCCGCTGCCGCCGATCTCCTCGTCGGCCACGGCGGCAAAGACCAGGTCGCCGGCGAGCCTGCGGCCCCGCGCCAGCACCTCCATGGCGATCATCATGGCGGCAAGGCCGCTCTTCATGTCCGAGGAGCCGCGGCCGTAGAGCCTGCCGCCCTCGATCTCGGCGGCGAAAGGGGGGTGCGCCCAGGCGGTCTCGCCGGGCGGCACGACGTCGATGTGGCCGTTCCACACCAGGGCCGGCCGTTCGCCCGAGCCGCGCAGGCGCGCGGTGACGTTGGCGCGCCCGGGCGCGATCTCGGTCACCTCGGGCCGGAAACCCCGGCGCTCGAGCTCGGCTGCGATCAGGTCGGCGCCCGGCTGCTCGCTGCCGGGCGGATTGACGGTCGGGCAGCGAACCAGGCCGGCGAGCAGCCGCACGGCCTCGTCGCGGTCAAAGGTGTACGCCATGCCGCAGCTTAGCCGCCCGGGAGCGGGCCTGAAAAGGGGCCGCGGCCCCGCTGCGCAGGCCGCGCGGCGAGTTGACTGCGGGCGGCGGCCGTCGTTACATACGGCCGATGGAGGCGATCGTCGGCCCCGCAGCCAGGTGGCTCGTGCTCGGCGTCTTTGCGGCCGCCTTTGGCCTGATCCTCGCGCGCGCCCTTCGCCTGTACTTGGTCGCCCTCGCGGCCGCCGCGCTTCTGATCGTCGGCGGGCTCGTGAGCCCGGCCGACGCGCTGGGCCGCATGATCTCCTGGGACGCGCTGGGCCTGTACCTCGGGTTCGGCATTCTCGCGGTCGCCCTGCGAGAGAGCGGCTGGCCGCGCTTCGTGGCGAACCGGGCCCTGCGCAGGCGCCGGCCGGAGCGGAGCATCCTGCTGTTCCTCTATGGACTGGCTGCGCTGCTGTCGGCTGCGCTGCCGAATCCCGTCGTCGTGCTTGTCCTGGCGCCCCTGGCCTTTGACCTCTCCGAGCGCTTCGGCTCCTCGCCGTTCCGCTACCTGGTTGGCGTGGCCGTGGCCTCGAACGCAGTCACGACCGTGAGCATGGTCGCCGACCTGCCGGCCATGATCCTGGCCGGCGAGACCGGAATGGGCTTTCTGGACTTCTACTGGTACAGGCGAAGGCCGGGGCTGGGCGTCATCTCCGTGGCCGCGGTGGCCGCCGCGTTCGGGGCCATCGCGCTCCAGGTGCGGCCCCTGCGGGCCACGGCCGACTTCGCCAGCCAGGCGGTCCGCGTCAAGCGCGCGCCGCTGGTTCTGTTCGGCCTGGGCGTGGTCGCGCTGGTCGTTCCGCCGCTCGCCGAACGGCCGGGGCTCGTGGGCCTGGCCGTGGGCGCGGCGTCGCTCGCCTTGCTCTCCGACAGGATCCCGCAGACGCTGCGCGAAACCGATTGGGGCTCGATGCTCTTTCTCGCCGGGATCTTCGTGGTCACCGGCGCGGTCGAGCGCTACGGCCTGTTGCACGATCTGGCAGCCCTCATCGCGCGCCTGGGCCTCACGCGTCCGCTGGCCCTCGTGTCTGCGGTCACGTGGATTTCGGTGATCCTCTCGTCGTTCATCGACAACGTCCCGTACACGGTCCTCATGATCCCGGTCTGCCAGGCGCTCGCTCAGGACCTCGGCGTCGGCGCCGAAGCCCTGCTCTACGGCATGCTCGTGGGGACGGGCATCGGCGGCAGCCTCACGCCGGTGGGCGCGACGGCGAACGTGCTCGCCTGCGGCATGCTGGAAAAACACGGGGTACGCGTCGAGATCGGGCCCTACATGCGGATCAGCGTACCCTTCACCGTGGTGTCGGTGGCTGCCGCGCAGCTGCTGATCATGCTGCTGTGGGCGTGAGGAGAGCCCGCCGCGACGGCTAGGCTCCGGGTGGGGCCGGCGGCTTGGGGCCGCCCGGCGCAGCGCCGGCCGCCGGCCTCCTGCCCAGCGCCCGCTTCATCGCCGCCTTGAAGGCGAACCGCATCACCTGCTCGGCGGTGACGGCCGGCCCGTGCCGTCGGCGCATGATGAGGGTGACAGCCTCGATTCCCCGCTCTCCGAGGATCAGGTAGACAAAGCGGTCCCGCTCGTCCGCCGTCATGTCCTCATAGGCGATCACGGGTCAAAGCATAGCCCGCCGTCCGCTCCCGCGCCAGGCCCGGCGGGAGAGGAGGCCCTCCCGCTCAGGAGAGGGGCGCCGGCCGCGCGACGGCGCTCAGGACGCCACGGGCACGCCCCTGTCGCGCAGGTACTCCTTGACTTCGCCGATGGTCAGGGTGCCGAAGTGGAACACCGAGGCGCCGAGCACGGCGCTGGCGTGCCCCTCAGTCACCGCCTGGTAGAAGTGCTCGAGCGTCCCCGCGCCGCCGCTGGCGATCACGGGGAGGCCCGTGGCATCGGCGATCGCCCGCGTCAACTCCAGGTCGTAGCCCTGCCGCGTCCCGTCTGCGGTTTTGCTCGTCGGAAGGATCCTTCCGGCGCCCGCCCCGGCCATCTCTCGGGCAAAGGCCACCGCGTCCCGCCCCGTGGCCGTGCGGCCGCCGTCGATGTAGACCTCGCGACCCGAGGGCAGCGACGGGTTCGCGTCGGCGTCGATGGCCACGACCACGGCCTCGGCCCCGAAGCGGCGCGCCGCCTCCGCCACGAAGGCGGGGTCGCGGAACGCCGCGCTCGAGATCGAAACGCGCCGCGCGCCCGAGCGCAGCGCCTCCTCGATGTCGGGCAGCGACCGGATGCCGCCGCCGACCGTCACCGGCACCCTGACCGCCGACGTCACCCGGCGCAGCACGTCGAACATCGTGCGCCGCTTTTCGATCGTGGCCGTGATGTCGAGAAAGGCGATCTCGTCGGCTCCGTTTTCGGCGTACGCCGTGGCGGCCTCGACGGGGTCCGCTGCGTCGCGCAGCTGGACAAAGTGCACGCCCTTGACGACCCTGCCGTCCCTCATGTCGAGGCACGGGATCACTGCAACGGGATTCATGATCCGAGGATGCCGCGCGGGGCGGTCCGCAGTCAATCCGGCGTCACCGGCGGACGCGTCCTGCGGAGACCGGCACCCCCCGGCGCGTTCAGGCTTTCAGTTCCTCGGCGATCCGGGGCATCCACGCGGCGATTTCGATGCTCTGCGGGCACTTGGGCTCGCACTCGCGGCACTGGATGCAGGCGAGGGCGCTGCTGCCGTCCTGCATGTGGGCGTGCAGCCGCTTTGCGCGGGCAGGGTTGTTGTAGGCGACGCCTTCGTTGTAGATCCTGAACACCTTCGGGATGGCGACCCCGTGCGGGCAGGGCATGCAGTACTCGCACTGCGTGCAGGGCACCGGCCGGATCTCGCGGTAGCGGTCGCGCACCCGTCCGACCAGCTCGACCTCCGCGGCCGTCAGCATCGCGGCCGAGGAGGCGAGACCCACGTTCTCTTCGACGTGAGCCATGGCGCTCATGCCGCTGAGCACGACGTTGACCTCGGGCTTGCTCCAGGCCCAGGCGAGCGCCCATTCGACCGGGCTCCTCCTGCGCGCTGCGGTCGCCCACAGGGCGGCGATCTGGTCGGGCGGCGAGGCGAGATTGCCACCCAGCAGCGGCTCCATCACGACGACGGCCAGCCCCTTTCCGTGGGCGTACTCCAGGCCCCGGGTGCCTGCCTGGTGCTCCTCGTCCATGTAGTTGTACTGGATCTGGCAGAAGGTCCACCTGTCCCAGGCGTCGATGATCCTGGGGAAGGTCTCGTAGCTGTCGTGGAACGAGAAGCCGAGGCAGCCGATGCGGCCCGAGGCGATCGCCCGCTCGGCCCACTCGAGCACGCCGAGGCGATGGCACTTGTCCCAGCGCTCGGCGTTCAGGGCGTGCAGAAGGTAGCAGTCGACACGCTCGGTCTGCAGCTTGGACAGCTGCTCGTCGAGCAGCCTGTCGAAATCCGCCGCGCTATCGACCTTCCAGGTCGGCAGCTTGGTGGCGAGGTGCACCCTGTGCCGCCATTCGCCTTTGAGAGCGCGTCCGACAAATCGCTCGCTCTCGCCGTTGTGGTAGCCGTAAGCCGTGTCGACGTAGTTGACGCCCGCCTCGATCGCGCTGTGCAGCATGCGCGTGGCCAGCGGCTCATCGATGCGCCCGCTGTCGTTCCCGATCGTCGGAAGCCGCATGCAGCCAAAGCCGAGAATCGAGGCCTTGAAACCGGCCGTCCCGAAATCGCGATAGCGCACAGACGCCTCCAGCGGAGAGCAACGAATTGTGTCGTGTGAGTCCCGATGATAGCGATCACCGCAAGGCAGGTCAACCGGCGACGGCCGGGTGGTGCGGTCCGGTTTGGTGGGCAGGCTCAGACCGCCCTGCGGGCGCCGGCCGCCGAGCTCTGCGCCCGCAG
>CAZKGO010000127.1:0-12759 GCA_964552235.1 uncultured Spirochaetales bacterium
CGCGAGGCTGCCGGGGCCCGAGAGCGCGGCGAGGCGGCCCGCCCGCGAGGCGAGGCTCCACGGACGCACGTCCGCGAGCCGCGCCTCGAGCGCAGCGGCGCGGACCAGGTTGACGACGGGAAGCGGCCCGAGGGCCGCCGCGGCGGCAGGCATCGCCCTACCCTACACGAGGGGGCCCTCGTAGGAGCGCCGCACCTCGATCACCTTGCCGAGGATCGACAGCGGCTCATCCCCGCGCGGCACGATCGGCTCGAAGGCGGGGTTGGCGGGGTGGAGCTCCACCCTTCCCCTTTTGATCCTCAGGGTCTTGACCGTAGCCTCGTCGCCGACGAGGGCCACCACGATGTCGCCGGGCTCCGCTGTCGGCTGCTCGCGCACGATGACGACGTCGCCGGGCAGGATCCCCGCGTCCCGCATGCTCTCGCCTTTGACCCGCAAGGCGAACAACCGCTCGCGCGGCGCGCGCGAGCGGACCGCGATCATCCCCTCGGGATTCTCGATCGCGGCGGCGAGGGCGCCTGCCGCCACGCGGCCGATCAGGGGGATCGAGTGCACGGGAGCCGCTCCCCCGGCAGGCAGGCGGTACGCCCGCGCCTTGTGCGGCTCCTTGGCCAGGTGCCCCTGGGCCACGAGCGCCTCGAGGTGCTCTCGGGCGCTCTGCACCGAGCGGAAGCCGAAGGCCTCCTGCACCTCGCGCACCGTGGGCGGAGAGCCGGCCGCGAGACGATCGCGCATGAAGGCGAGCACCCTTGCCCTGGTTTTCCCTGGTTCGCTGTACGCCATGTCATCTCCTCCCTGCCTGCTGCGTCGCTGCCGGCCCAGCCTGCCCCGCGATGTTCTACGCTTCAAGAATAACATACAAATGTTCACAAGTCAAGACACATGCGCCCCGCTCCCGCCACCGGAGGCAGGGACCGCCTGATCGGCGCGACGCGAAAACACGCGGGACTTCGGATATGGCATACTCCTGGAATCGCCGTTTCCCGGGAGGTCGAACATGACGAGCTTCGCTCCGCGCAAGGGCATGACGGAGGCCGAAATCGCCGAGACCGTCGAACGGATTCTCGCCGCGGCCACGCTCGCCGAGAAGGTCGAGATGATGTCGGGAAGGGGCTTCTTCGAATCCTACGCCCGCACGCATCGGCGGTGGTGCGGCGAACCCTACCGCGCCGGCGGAGGCTGCCCCCGCCTGGGAGTCCCGGCCCTGTGGTTCTCCGACGGACCGCGAGGCGTGTGCGCCGGCCGCTCGACCTGCTTTCCGGTGCCCATGGCGCGGGGAGCGAGCTTTGACGTCGACCTCGAGCGGCGCATCGGCGAGGCGATGAGCATCGAGTTCCGCGCCCAGGGCCGCACGTTCACCGGCGCGGTCTGCATCAACCTGCTTCGCCATCCCGGCTGGGGCCGCGCCCAGGAGACCTACGGCGAGGACCCGCATCTGCTGGGCGAGATGGGGGCAGCCTTCGCGACCGGGCTGCAGACCCACAACGTCGTCGCCAGCGTCAAGCACTTTGCCCTGAACTCGGTGGAGAACGCCCGCTTCAGGATCGACGTGCGCGTCGACGACCGCACGCTGCGCGAGGTCTACCTTCCGCACTTCCGGCGCACCCTCGATGCCGGCTGCGCCAGCGTGATGAGCGCCTACAACAGGATGAACGGCGAGCACTGCGGCCAGAACCGCGCGCTGTTGACCGACATCCTGCGCCACGAGTGGGGCTTCGACGGCTTCGTGCACTCCGACTGGGTGCGCGGCGTCTATGCGCCCTACGGCGCCGCGGCCGGGCTGGACGTGGAGAACCCCGAGCCCCAGGTGTTCGGGGAAAAGCTCGTGGCCGCGGTGGAATCCGGCGCCGTGGAGCCCGGCGTGATCGACGAGGCCTGCAGGCGCATCCTGCGCGTGATCTACCGCTTTGCCTGTGCCGAGGATCCGCTGCCCTCCTACACCGCTGACATGATCGCGAGCCCCGCCCACCGCGCGTTGGCGCGCGAGGCGGCCGAGAAGTCCGCGGTGCTGCTCAAGAACGACGGCGTGTTGCCCCTCGCCGCCGGAAGCCTCAAGCGTCTCGCCGTGCTCGGCCGCCTGGCGAGCCTAGAGAACACGGGCGACAACGGATCGAGCAGGGTGAGCCCGCCCTACGTCCTCACTCCGCTCGAAGGCCTGCGGCGCTTCGCCGCCGGCCGCTTCGAGACGACGAGCGGCGAGGAGAGCGACCTCGCGGCGGCGCGTCGCGCTGCGGCTGGGGCCGATGCCGTGATCGTGGTCGCCGGCTACACCGCCGACGAGGAGGGCGAGTTCATCCCCGCGGACATCCTGCCGGATGGCGCGGGCGGCGGGGAGGATTCCGGAAGCGGCGGCTTTTCCCGTGGCGGCGACCGGAGGAGCCTCGAGCTGCCCGCATCGCAGATTGCGCTCATAGATGCGGCAGCCGCGACCGGAAAGCCGCTGATCGTGGTCATCGTGGCCGGCTCGGCCGTGATGGTCGAGGGCTGGCACGCCAGGGCGGGCGCCATCCTCCAGACGTTCTATGCCGGCATGGAGGGCGGCAGCGCGCTCGCCGATCTGCTCTTCGGCGTGGTCGCCCCATCGGGAAAGCTGCCCTTTACCGTGGCGCGCGATGCGAACGACTATCCGTTGTTCGACCCCGAGGCCGACCGCATCGACTATGGGCCCTGGCACGGCTACGCACTGTTCGAACGCCAGGGGCGGGAGCCGCGCTTCGCTTTCGGTCACGGTTTGAGCTACACGCGCTTTGCCTACCGCGCCCTCAAGGCGCGCAGAACGGGCGATCGCATCGATGTGGCGGTCTCGGTGGCCAACACCGGCGGAGTCGCGGCCGAAGAGGTCGTCCTGTTCTACGCGGCGCCGCCCGGCCTCGTCGCGGAACGGCCGAAAAAGCTGCTCAAGGCCTTTGCGCGCGTGGCTCTCGCTGCCGGCGAGACAAAGACCGTACGCCGATCGATCCCGCTCCGCGACCTCCAGTGGTGGAGCCCCACACGTCGCGACTGGCTTCTGGAAACCGGCACTCACCGCATCCTCGCAGGACCGAGCTCGCGGGACCAGGACCTGCTGTCAGCGGCGCTCGAGCTCTGAGCCGGCCGTCGAGCCGGCACCGGAGGTCCGCCGGTGCCTGCACCGCCCCGGCCCTGGGTCCCCGGCGTTTCGGCGACCCCGCGCCGTGCACCGCCTGCGGATCGATTCGCTCACCAGGCAGGTTTTCTCGGGCGTGCAGGCGAACCGACCCGCCCGTCCTCGCGGGTTCCACTACGGCCATCGGCCTCGGCCACGCGCTGTTTTTCTGACTCGCACCGGGCCGGTCGAACAAGCGTCCGCGCGCGCTCCGGCGGCCCGAGCAGGTAGTCCAGCAGATCGATACCTTGGATTGCAGTCTCGCCGAAAGAGTACGTCGCGGCGCGGCCTGCTGGGCCCCAGGCGGGCGATCGAGATCGAGCCGGGTCGTGTCTCTCTTGAGCAGGGCATCCTCGGGAGCGCTGCGCGCAAGTCCGCACAACTCGCGGGACCCGCGACCGTGCGCGCGAGCGCCTTCCGGAAGGACGTTGCCTTCGATCTGGAGTCGCCCGATCGCATCACGATCAGGAGCCACCTGCAGGTGATTAACGACCGCGATCACCTCTCGATCGTCTATTCATTTTCGGGCTGTCGACCAAACGCGCCTTTCTTCCGTACCGCCGACGGCTTTGTGTTCTTCGACGACATGGAGCGCGGAGTCGAAGTGCCCAACCAGGGCAACACCATTCTGGTGCGCCGAAACGGCCGACTGACGACAGGGTACACGATCGAGTCTCTCCTGCCGCCGTCCCGATCGATGCGGGATCGCCGCAGCCGTCCGCCGGCGGTTCATCGTTGTCCACAGAGGGAAATCTGGATCCTCAAGCCCCAGGGACCTCATAGACGGGTGGTCTCATCCGAGATCCGATAGGCGGACAGTCGGCTTTGACGGCTCCCTCGATATGTGCTATCGTCCGGACGATCTGTACGAGCAATCATGGACGCGAACCGCTACGGAATTTCCACCTGGATCTGCCGGTCGTTGAGCCTCGAAAAGTCGCTGGCGGTTCTCCGCGAGCACGGCTACCGGCTGCTCGAGGTTTGGGCCGACACATGTCATTTGGACCCGCGTGTAAAGCCCGACGTCCCCGGCTTTGCTAGGCAGGTCCGAGACGCCGGCTGCAGCGTCCACTCGCTGCACGCGCCCTTCACGGACCTGGGCGACCGGGCGGTCGATCTCCACGCGCGTACCTTCGAAATCGGCGCCGAGCTCGGAGCGACCACCTGCGTGGTGCACCTGCCCAGGGCACAACCGCCCGCTGCGGGCACGACCACGGAGAACCTCGAGGCGGCCAGGCGGTTCGTCGAGCAGATCCTCGGCCCGGCCGAGGGCGCCGGCCTGCGCATCACCCTCGAGAACCTACCCCGCAGGAACGACGCCGATTGCGCCTCGACGCTGGCCAGCCTCGTGCGCGAGTTTCCCGATCCGCGCATCGGCTTCTGCCTCGACGTCGGGCACGTGCTGATCAACGGCGCCGACATGCACTCGGAGATCGCCGCGGCCGCGGGCCGGCTCCGTTCGCTGCACCTGAGCAGCAACGACCGCGCAAGCGACCGTCACTGGCCCCCCGGGCGGGGAGCCCTGGACTGGGCGGGCACCCGCCGTGCCCTCTCGAGCGTCGGCTATGAAGGACCCTATATCCTAGAGATCCAAGGAGGTGATGATCCCGTCGGAGTGCTCCGCGAGCTTCGAAACGACCGTTCCATCACCTGAGCCGATCGGGGGAAAGTCGCACTCATGCCGAGAACGCCGCGCCCACGGTCCGGCCGCCGGCCGAACATCGCCCCCTACCTGTATCTCGCTCCCGCGCTGGTGCCAATGATCGTGTTCATGTACTGGCCGATGGTCTTCAGCCTCGCGCTCAGCGCCATGAAGTGGAACTTCATCAACCCCGTCAAGCAGTTCGTCGGACTGGCAAACTACACTGAGATGTTCCAGAAAGAGCTGTTCTGGAAATCGCTCGTCAATACGTTCAGCTACGCGGCCATCATTGTGCCGGCGCAGATCATCGTGCCCCTGATCCTGGCGCTGCTGCTGTTTTCGGTGTACTCCAACCGATTCAAGTCGCTCTACCAGACCATCATATTCATGCCCACCGTGCTCTCCTTTGCGATCGTCTGCATGATCTGGCTGTGGATGTTCAACCCCAGCCACGGCTTTCTCAACCACCTGTTGCGTGTCTTCGGAGTCCCGGAAGTCTCGTGGCTGAGCGAGAGGCAGACCGCCCTTCCGGCGATCGCTCTGGTCACCAACTGGAAGCTGACCGGCTACAACTTCATCATCTTCTACGCCGCCCTCACGGCGATCAGCCAGGAATACGTCGAGGCCGCGGTGATTGACGGCGCTGCCAGCCGCATGATCTTCTGGCGGATCAAGTTCCCTCTCCTGAGCCCTACGACGTTCTTTGTCCTCGTCACGACCATCATCTACTCCTCCGACAGGGTGTTCATCCCCATCAACATGCTGACCCGGGGGGGGCCCTACTACTCGACCACGAACCTTGTGTTCGCCATCTACCGTTTTTCGTTCCAGTTCTTCAACGTGGGCGTGGCCAGCGCCGCCGCGACCGTCACGTTTCTCATCTTTCTCCTGATCACCTATCTCCAGCTGCGGTTCCTGCAGAAGCGAGTACACTATGAAGCTTAGGATCAGGGCCCACTCGCTCTTCGCCCACCTGCTGCTGGTGGCCGCATGCGTCGTCGTTTTCTTCCCGCTGGTCTGGATGCTGTCGACGTCGTTCAAGATGCCGCAGGAGGTCTTTACCCACGAGATCAGGATCGTACCCCACGCGCCCACCTTTGAGAACTACGTCTACGTGTGGCAAGAGACTCCGCTGCTGATCTGGCTCTTCAACAGCCTGGTGACCGCGCTGGGCATCACGGTCAGCCAGGTGCTCACCAGCCTGCTTGCAGCCTACGGGTTCGGGTACTACGAGTTCAGAGGCAAGAACGCTCTGTTCCTGGCGTCGATCGGCTCGATGATCATACCGTTCGCGGTTATCATGGTGCCCAACTACATCATCATCTCGAAGCTCAGACTGCTCAACACTTGGTTTGCTGTGATCCTTCCCTACTCGGTCAGCGGCCTCGGGATCTTCCTCATCAGGCAGTACATCCTGTCTTTTCCGAAGGAGTTGTTTGACGCGGCCAAGCTCGACGGCTCCAATTCCTGGAAGACGCTGTGGACGATACTGGCGCCGATCATCAAGGCTCCTATCTTCGCCCTGAGCATCGTGTTCTTTCTGGATGCCTGGAACATGTACTTCTGGCCGCTGCTGGTCCTGAGCAAGAACGAGACCCGCACCTTCTCGGTGGGACTCCAGTACTTCGTCGACTTCGAAGAAGGCCAGCGTTGGGGACCGTTCATGAGCGCCTCGACTCTGGGAGCGCTTCCCGTCGTCATCGCCTACGTGCTCGCTCAGAAGCAGATCATACGCGTCTACGTCACATCGGGCCTCAAGTAGAGGCCCTTCCTCAGAGCGGCCAGGAGTCCATGTCGTTGGGTACGAACACCTCCCAGTCTCCCGCGCCAATCTCAGCGGTCATGCTCGCCGCATCCGCCGGCGTGTCCAGGCCGTGGTGAACCAGAAACACCCTCCTGATTCCGGTCGAGAGGATCATCTCGCGCACCTGGGGAGCGGCCGTGTGCCCGTCCCGCTTCGCTTTGTCCATGTCGTCACTGAGAAAGTTGGTCTCATGGATCAGGATGTCAGCCCCACGGGCGAGCTGGACGATGTCGGGGTTCGGAGCGGCCGTGTCCGACGTGTACACCACGGTCTTCCCAGCCGCTTCGAAGCGGGTGCGTGTCGCGAGATTCGGCATGATATGGGAGTTCACACAGGCTGACACCTGCAGTGCCGGCCCCGTGTGGATCACCGCGCCTCGCGTTGGGGGTACTTTCACGAACTCGATCGGGAAAAGCGGCATCACCTTGTCCCATGTCTCCGGGTAATCGAAGACCCCCATGAGGACCGCGAGCTTGTCGATGACCCCGGGAAGCCCGAGCACACACAACGGCCTCGTGCGGCCTGAAAGGTGCAGGCTGCTCAGCAGTGAGGGCAGTCCGTAGCAGTGATCCACATGGTAGTGTGTGATGATGATCGTTGCCAGCTTGTCGGGGTCGAGATTCGCCTGCAGAAGCTTCTGGTAGGGCTTGCCCCCGCAGTCGATGAGTAACGCCTCTTCTTGGCATTCATAGAGCAGCGATGTGTTGTCGCGGTGCAGCGTGGGCAGGCATCTCGAAGTTCCGAGAAAAACGATCCGATCCATGATTGTTGTCTCCGAGTCTGCGCGGCGCACGACGCGAAGACGCCAGTCTGGCCGCCTTCGCGTCGCTGCCGCAATCGTGCAGTTACTTGAGCAGAGCGTTGCAGGTGGCGACCGCTTTGTCGAGTCCTTCTTTGACGCCAATTTCGCCCCAGATGATCTTGGTCCTCATGTCGAGGAAGAGCCTGTCGATCTCGAGCCCGACGACTCCTCCCGGCCACCAGGCCCAGGGCTTGGCATTCTGCAGCTGCTCGTAGGAGATTTCCTGACCCAAGTCAACCGGCACCTTGGCCTTTATCGGCGCCACGTAACCGGTCTTGACCCACTTCGTCATCCCTTCCTGCGAGACGAGGTACTTCGAAAGCTCCCAGGCGGCTGCCTTCTTGGCCTTGTCCTTGGCCAGGATGTGCAGGGCGGCGCCGCCGCACGGAACGCCCAGCGGCTTGGAGCCAAAGGTGGGAAGATACGTGACGCGCAGGTCGAAGCGCGACTCCTCGCGGTAGCGCGACAGGAACCCGATCGTTGTCATCTGCATGCCGATGTCGCCGCCCGTGAAGCTGGCCTGGGCTTCCTTCCAGGTCATCTTGGGATGAATCCCTTCGCGCACAAAGCCCGCCCACATCTCGTACGCCTCGACCGCCTCGGGCCCGTTGAATGCGACACGCCTCTGGTCGGGAGTGAGGAACGCCCCGCCGTTAGAAAAGATCAACGCCTGGTCCAGCCAGTTGTCGATGTTCTGAATGAACACCCCCGCCTTGCCGGTAGCCTTCTTGATGGCACGGGCCTGAACGGCCACCTCCTGCCACGTGCGCGGCGGCTTGTCTGGATTGAGTCCGGCCGCCTTGAAGAGGTCTCCGTTGTAGTACGTGACGGGATTGCTCAGGGCGAACGGCAGTCCTACCTGCTTGCCCTTGTACACGGCAAGCTCCCGCGTCGCGTCGTAGAAGCTCCCCAGAATCTGCTCCGCCTCAGCCCCGAAATTCGCCTTGTCGATGATGACGGGGTTCAGCTCGTCGGCCACGTAGTTCAGGAGAGCATACCCGCCGATCAGTACCGCCGGCGGTTCTTCACCGGCAGCCAGCGAGGCGGCCATCTTCTGCAGCAGCTCGATGTATTCGCCGGGCACGGCGGTTTCCTTGATCACGATCTCGGGGTGCTTCTCGTCGAATTCCTTGAGGAGGTCGGCGATAATGCCGCCAAAAGCACCGAACCACCTGTGCCAGACGGCAATCTCCACCACCTTGCTGCCCTCGGTCTGGCCGGTGGCAAAGGACGTCAGGGGCAGCGTGCTGAACATCACCAGCGCTGCCAGGAAAAGGATCCGCGCTCTCTTCATCTCAAGCTCCTCCTGTTATTGGATCTGATGCGTGCACGCCCCGCTCTTCGGGCACCTCCTTTCCGCAGATGCGGCCTTGCGGCAGCGGTACCGGCAGAGACCTTCCCGCCCACCGGCCGCGGCGCGAACTGCTGTCGTATGATCTTGCTCTGATCACGGCCCTTGAGCCTGATCCGGTACGAAAGAACCTCGGGCCGATACAGAATCTCGTTGTATTCGACCGCAGTGCCGTCCAGCAGGAACGTCGTGCGTCGCGTGAGCGGCACTGGCTGCCCGCGGCGCAGATGCAGAAGCGCAGCGCCGCCGCGGTCCAGCATCACAGCCTCGATCACCTCCTCGGCTTCCTTGAGGCCGAGGGCATAGGTTTCCTCCAGAACCCTGTAAAGAAAGTGCGTAGCGAAGTCGACCTTCTCGATTCCCGGCACGAGGCGGTAGGGCAGGTAGCTCTTGATCAACTGCACCGGCACGTTGTCGGCAAAGCGCAGCCTCTCCAGGTAGAAGACCCTTTCGCCCGGCTCGAGGCTCAGCCGGGCGGCCGTGACTTTGCCGCACCCAATAACGCGGGCCGCCATCACCCGCGTTCTCAGTGGATGGCTGTGGGCGAGGATTTCCTCCGAAGGGCTGTAGAAGTAGCCCTTGAGTCGGTCGGTCGACCGTCCCCTGACAAAGGTCCCTTTGCCCTGCTTCTTCTCGATGAGACCCTGAGCGACCAGCTGCCTGACGGCCTCACGCACAGTCAGACGTGAAACCCCGAACCGGGCCTGCAGAGCCGTCTCCGTCGGGATCGGCTGTCCCGTCCTGTAGCGGCCATGGGCGATCTCCCGGCGCACCTGCTGGGCAATTCGATGGTACAAGGGTATGGGATCACGCCTGTCCGTCGCCTCACCCTCCTGTCAAGCAGTCGTCATGACGTACGGACGAATTCCGACCTGACGATATCATGGAGACGACGCAACGTCAAATTCTCCTCCAGACTCACAGCCGCATCCCGCCCCGCGACTCCACCGTCTCGGCTGCGGCCATCGACCTCGCGGCGCTCTGGAAGCTGGAAAGCGTGGTGCCTCCGCCGCGGAGCGCCCGCAGCAGGTCCTCGTACTCGCCGAGATACCCGCCCTGCACGGGGGGATCGCGGATCAGCGGCTCGCGGATCCGCTGCACCACAGGCCGACGGCCGCCCGTGTCGCGGTACACGGTGATCTCTCCCCTGCTCTCGTCGCAGAAGTGCTGGGCAGGAGCCAGGACTGCGCAGACACCCTCGCCGTGCGCTTCGATGCGCTCCCGGGCGATGCCCGAAAGGGGGAACAACTCGACGATACCGCGGATGTCCTGCGCGAGCTCGACCTCCGCCACCCGGAACTTGTCTGACTCGCGTCCGGCCGGCACCGCAAGGGTCCGCACGCTGCGCAGAGGTCCGAACAGGTAGTCGAGCAGGTCGATGCCGTGAATTCCAGTCTCGCTGACAAAGCGCGGCGTGGTGCGGCCCCGCCGCAGAAAGCGGCACTCCACGAACCGGATCGGAGGCAGGCCGCCCAGCGCCTCCTTGAACCGCTGGCACAGGGGCGAATAGCGTCGGTTGAAGCCCACGACGTTCGGCAGGCGCACCTGCTCGGCGAGCGTGCGGGCTTCCGCCGCATCCCTGCCGGGCGGCTTCTCGCAGATCACCGGCAGCCCCCGCGCGTTGATCCGCAGCACCGTCTCCAGAACCGCGCCGCTGCCTACGACGACCGAGACAGCGTCGAGGCTCTCGTCGGCGAGCAGCTCGTCGAGGCTCGCGTAGACGCGGTTGATGCCGTGTCTGTGGGCCAGAGCTTCGGCCTTGGAGCGCGTGCGATTCCACAGGCCCTGCAGGACGACCCGCCGGCGACGGGCGAGCCTGAGCAGCACCGGCACGTGATAGCGCGCCGCCCATCCGCCGGCGCCGATCAGCGCGATGCGCGGCGGCCGGGGCGACGTATCAGCGGTCAAAGCCATCGCGGGGCCTGCAGCTCACTCGGGTGCGGCTGACGCGGGCGCGGCCCACGCCGCGACGGCCCCATCCTCGCTGTAGGCGGGAGCAGCCAGCAGCTCCTCCTCGCCAAAGGCGACGTGGCCGATCGATGTGCGCTGGTGCGTGTAGGTGACGTGAATGGACCCATCGGAGAGCTCCCGGATCACGGGGTAGCTGAAGTGGCCGGGAGCGTCCTCCAGGATCAGGGTGTGAGGCCAGCTCTTCCCTTGGTCGGCAGAAAGAGAAACCACCAGGGGTGTGCGTGGCCCCCACGTCAGGAACCCGACCATCACGCCTTCGGGAAGGCCCGGGTCGCGCGATTTCGGATCCTTGTCGAGGTGGGTCGGATTGAAGGCAAGCGCCCAGTTGCCCGATCGCAGCCGCACCATGTCGATCCCGCTGTTGTTGTTCGGAAGGCGCGTGGGGACGACGCGGCTCCAGGTCCTGCCCAGGTCGTGCGAGGCGCTCTCGTATATGTAGTTCTCCTGGGTTCGCATATAGGCGACCAGCGCCCCGTCTGAACGCTCGACGACGGTCGGCTGGATCACGCGGCGGCCGGAGTCGCGCCCCAGGTCGCCATGCAGACTCCAGTTCTTGCCGCCGTCCTCGGAGCGTAGAAACGCCGCGCTCCAGGTCTGTTCGTGCTCGACCGGGAGCACGATGAGCGAGCCCCGGATGAACGGCTTGTTCTTGCCCAGGACGCCTTTCCGCTCGCAGAGCATCTCCAGATCCTTCCACGTCCTGCCACCATCGTAGGAACGCTTCAGGAACAGAAGCGACCCTCCGCTGCACCAAACCCCGTAGGTCAGCGGAACCACCAGCCACACCTCACCTGCTGCGGGTGGCACGAACAGGCGAGGATTGCCCGCCGCGTGGCCGGGCACGTCGACCCACACCTGCGGGTCCGACCACCGGCCGGCGCGTCGGTCGAAGCGCGCACCCAGGACC
Source organism: uncultured Spirochaetales bacterium (assembly GCA_964552235.1). Classification (GTDB taxonomy): domain Bacteria; phylum Spirochaetota; class Spirochaetia; order SZUA-6; family CAVTHK01; genus CAVTHK01. Next base: position 11,602 of record CAZKGO010000127.1, read on the forward strand.
ACCTGGTTGGGCCCGCCCTCGAGCGCGTCGGGACTGGCAAAACAGCAGGCGAGGAGGTCGCCGTCGGGCAGCTCGCAGAAGCTCGAGGAGTGGCAGCTCACCCACGGGGGCGACAGACGAATGCATCGGTCGTGAGTCATGGCGTTTCCTCCGCTCACCCCTTGATTCCCGAACCGGCAAGGGTGAAGCCGCGGATGATCTGGCGTCGGAGCAGGACAAAGACCAGGAGAGTAGGGATCGTGGCGGCAAAAGCTGCCGCCATGAATAGACCATAGTCGATGTCCTCTGCCCCCTGGATCTGGCGCAGTCCCACAGGAAGCGTGAGCAGGTGCGACCGCTGCAGGCAGATCATCGGCCAGAAGAACTCGTTCCAAGAGAGGTTGAAGATGTAGACCCCAAAGGCGCCGATCACGGGTCTGGAGACAGGGATGATCACGTTCCACAGGATGCCGGCGTTCGAGCAGCCGTCGATGCGCGCCGCGTCTTCCATGTCCTGCGGGATGTTGATAAAGAACTGCCGCATCAGGAACACGCCGACCGGAGTCGCGATCACCGGCAGAGCCACACCCATCACCGTGTTCAGCAGTTTGAGCCGCGACATGGTGAAAAACAGGGGGATGACGTTCACCTCGAACGGAAGCAGCATGAACACCAGTCCGATGACAAAGACCGTGTCCCTTCCCCTCCAGTGCAGCCGCGCAAACGAGTAGGCGGCCAGAATCGACAGCACAAGCGAGCCGGCGGCTGTGACCACAGCCACGAGCAGGCTGCGCCATGTCCAGCGCAGAAAGGGCCACTGGGCGACCAGCTTGTGCATGTGCGAGAGGTTGAACCGCGAAGGAATCCAGCGGGGAGGGCTGCTGAAGATTTCCTCCGACGGCTTGAAAGCGGTGTCGGCCATCCAAAGGATCGGAATGACCCACAGCAACGCGAGACTGAAAAGCACCAGCAGTCGCAACGAATCCGCGGACCGTCTCACTGCAGCTCCGATTCCAGACCGACCATCTTGATGCCCGCCAGTGTCGCCGCCAGTATCATCAACAGCAGCACGATCCCCGAGGCTGCAGCCTTGCCGATTTCGTGATACTCGAAACCGGTCCGGAACAGGTACAACGCGAGCACCTCGGAGGATCGCCCGGGGCCGCCCTCGGTCATCAT
>CAZKGO010000128.1:0-12734 GCA_964552235.1 uncultured Spirochaetales bacterium
CCCGGGTAGGGCCCGCCCCAGACGAATCCTGGGAGGGCGTAGTCGTGGTTGGTGGAGACGGCGTTGGGGATCACGTGCTTGAACATGAAGAAGTCGCGGGAATAGCAGTTGCCCTCGAGAAAGAGGATGTGATCGGGGTCGACGCTCCGGATCTCATCGGCGATCTCGTCGTAGTAGTCGGCCACATAGCTCTCGCTCGGGTCGGCCGGCTCGTTGAGCGGGTTGTAACCGGCCACCCATGGGTTGCCCTTGTAGCGCCCGGCGATCGCCTTCCAGATCGCGTTGGTCCGCTCCTGGAAATGGCGGTGCTCCCAGAACATCGACTTGTGCGTCGTGTTGTCCGAGTGCCAGGCCTGGTTCTGGTACCCCGGCGCGGCATGCAGGTCGAGGATCGTGTAGATGCCGCGCTCGGCGCACAGAGACACCGCCCGGTCGATCCAGCGGAATCCCTCCTCCTTGATGACGAAGGGGCGCATGTCGTCCTCGAGGTGCCGGTAGTTGATCGGGATGCGCACCAGGTTCATGCCGAGCGACTTGAGGAAGTCGGCGTCGGCCTCGGCAAAGAAGGCCGACAGCAGCCGGTCGAAGAAGCGTTCGTACTTCTCGGGCCCGACGGCCTTGAGGATCGCCGCCCGGTGCGCCTGCTCCGACGAAGGGTAGCCGGTGATGAAGTTCTCCATGTTGAGCCAGCCGCCCAGACAGACACCGCGCAGCAGCACCTTCTCGCCGCGCCCGTTGACCATGTTCCTGCCTGCGACCTTGAGAAACGGCGTCCTGTCCATGCGCTTGTACTATCACGTCGCCGGTCGCGGCGCAATCGATCGACAAGGGCGCACGGCCGAGCTGCCACAGGAACAGCCGGCAGCGGCTCGGAGGCAAGCACGGCCGACTCGCCCAACTTTGTCACTATCGTTCTTCACGACCCGGGGGACTTCCTCCCGCACTACGGGCGCATCCCCATGGCCACGCCCAACATCGACCGCATCGCGGCGGCGGGAGTTGGGCCCGAGGGCCACTTCGCCGCCGCCGCGGTGTGCTCCCCGAGCCGGGGCCGCGCTTGACCTCGCGCCGCCCCGTCACTACCCTCAAGGGGTCATGCTTTGGATGCTCCTTTGTGCGCTCGTGGCGGGAAGCGTCGGCGCGCAGGTCGTTCCTGCGCCGCTCACCCCGTCGCCCGTCTACGTGATCAATCTCCACGGCGAGATCGACCGGTCCATGATGGTCTTCGTGCGCAGGGGCCTCGACCGCGCCCGCGAGGCCGGCGCGACCACGGTCATCATCGACATCGACACCTTTGGAGGCCGCGTCGACTCGGCCCTCCAGATCAGCAGCATCATCGGGGCGGCCAAGGCCGAGACCACCGTGGCCTACGTGACGTCGGGGCCCGACGTGAGCGGAGTCAGCTGGTCTGCGGGCGCCCTCATAGCCTTTTCCTGCGACCGGATCTACATGGCGCCCGGCACCTCGATGGGCGCCACCGCGCCGGTGTACCAGACGCCCGAGGGCATGGAGATGGCCCCTGAAAAGGTCGTCAGCCCTCTGCGCGCCCAGATGGCCGCTCTGGCCGAGAAGAACGGCTACCCCAAGTCGATCGCCGTAGCCATGGTCGACTCCGACATCGAGTTGTGGGAAGCGTACGATGGGACGGCGCTGCGGGTGGTCACCGCCGAGGAGTACACCGAGCTCGAGCGCCTGGCCAAACGCGACGGCCGCACGATCGAGAAGGGGGCGATGATCTCGGCCAAGGGAAAGCTGCTCACGCTCACCGCCGGCGAGATGGAGCGCTACGGCGTCTCCTCAGGAACGCTCGAGACCCTCGACGAGGTGCTCGAGCGGCTCGGTCGCGCCGGCGCTTCCGTCGTGCGCGTGGAGCCAACGGTTCCCGACGACGCGGTGGCGCTGCTCACGGGCACGGCGGTGACGACCCTCCTCATCGTTGCCGGCCTGGTGGCGCTGTTCATCGAGATCACGACGCCCGGCTTTGGCGTGCCCGGCACGATCGCCATCATCTGCTTCTCCGTGGTCTTTGCCAGCAACGGCCTGCTCGGCAACGTCGGATCGCTCGAGATCCTGCTGTTCGTCGCGGGCATCGTGCTGCTCGTCGTCGAGGTTTTCGTGCTGCCCGGCTTCGGCGTCGTGGGCGTGTCCGGCATCGCGCTCATGGCCGCCGGCCTGGTGCTCTCGCGCCAGGACTTCGTGCTGCCCTCCCTTGACTGGCAGTGGGGCGTGCTCAGGCGGAACCTGCTCGTTGTGCTGGCTTCGTTGGGCGGAGGGCTGGTGGTGTTCGCGGCGGCGGCCCGTTTCGTGCCGAAGATCGGTCCTTTCCGGCACCTCGTGCTTTCCTCGGCGCAGACGACGGACCAGGGCTTCAGCGTGCAACCGCCGCAGGAAACGGCAGGCCTCGTGGGCAGGCGGGGGACCGCCGTCACGCCGCTGCGCCCGGTGGGAAAGGCCGCGTTCGGCGACGACGTGATGGTGGTGGCCAGCGAGGGCGAGTTCCTCGAGAGCGGGACAAGCGTCGAGATCGTCGAGGCGAGCGCCAACCGCGTGGTCGTGAGGAAGGCCTGAGATGGCAACGGCGCTCGCGCTCATCGTGCTCGGGCTGATCGCGATCCTCGTGGAGGCGTTCGTTCCCGCGGCCGGGCTGCTCGGCGTCGGCGGAGCGGCCTCGATCATCGGCGGCGTGGTGGTTGCCTTTGCGCGGGTCGGCCCGGCCGCAGGCTGGGGGCTGCTGCTGTTCGCCATCGCCGGCGTGCCGCTGCTCCTGTTCTTATCGCTGCGCCTGTTTCCGTCCTCGCGCGCCGGGCGGTGGCTCGTGCTGCGACAGACAGAGCGCGGCGAGGAGGGCTTCGCTGTGCGGGACCCGGCCGAGGCGGCCGGACTGGTGGGCCGGGAGGCCCTGGCGCTGACGGACCTGCGGCCCGTGGGGAGCGCCGAAATCGACGGCCGGCGGTACACCGTGGTGACCGACGGCGAGTACGTGGACCGGGGCCGACGCCTGCGGGTGGCGCGCGTCGAGGGCAATCGCATCGTGGTGCGGGGAGGTTGATATGGTGATCGCGATCTCGATCGTGTACGTGCTCGTGGCCATCGCAGGGCTGGCGTTCCTGGCGCTCTTCTTCAAGTTTTTCGGCCTCTGGTTCCGCTCCCTGATCTCGGGGGCGCCGGTCGGCCTCGGCAACCTCGTGGGCATGTGGATCCGCCGCGTCAAGCCGACGGCGATCGTCGACAGCCGGATCATGCTCGTCAAGGCGGGCCTGCCCGTCGACACGAACTTGCTCGAAACGCACTACCTGGCGGGAGGCAACGTCGATCGCGTGGCCAAATCGCTGGTGGCTGCGAGCAAGGCCAACATTCCGCTGACGTTTCAGCGGTCGGCAGCCATCGACCTGGCAGGCCGTGACGTGCTCGACGCGGTGCGCACCAGCGTCAATCCCAAGGTGATCGACTGCCCTGACGTGAGCAAGGGCAAGCCGACGATCGATGCGGTGGCCAAGGACGGCATCGAGCTCAAGGTCAAAGCGCGGGTGACCGTGCGGGCCAATATCGAGCGCCTGGTCGGAGGCGCCACGGAAGAGACGATCATCGCGCGCGTGGGCGAGGGCATCGTGACCACCATCGGCGCCGCCGAAAGCTACAAAGACGTGCTCGAACGCCCAGACCAGATCTCGCGGACGGTTCTTGCCAAGGGACTGGATGCGGGCACGGCGTTCGAGATCCTCTCGATCGACATCGCAGACATCGACGTCGGGGCCAACATCGGCGCGCGGCTTCAGGCCGACCAGGCCGAGGCGGACAAGCGCAGGTTCCAGGCGACGGCCGAGCAGCGCCGGGCTGCGGCCATGGCCCTCGAGCAGGAGATGTCGGCGCGCGTGCGCGAGAACAGGGCCGCGGTGGTCCTGGCCGAAGCCGAGGTCCCCAAGGCGATGGCCGCCGCGCTGCGCGAAGGCAAGCTGGGCGTGATGGACTACTACCGGATGCGCAACATCCAGGCCGACACGGCGATGCGCGAAGGCATCGGGGGCGAGCGCACCCCAAGGGAGGGCGAGGAGCCCCGCAAGGAGTAGGCCCTGGAACAGTTCGGCTCGCTCATTGCCTACGTCGTCGCCCTGGCCCTGATGATGCTGCCGCTTCTGGTGCGCGCGGTGGCCATGGGCGCGGCCGCCCGCCGCTCGTCCCTCAGGAGCGCGGCTGCTCCGCCCGCGGGGCAGGCGCAACAGGAGCGTGCGGTGCAGACCCCGCGCCCGGTGCCGACTGGGCGCCCGGCGCCGAGCTCGCGCCCGGCCCAGCCGCGTCCCCCCGTGGACAACTACGTCCTGCGGGTCAAGGAAGCCGGACCGGCGGCACCGGCCCCCTTGGCTGTCGCGCCGGAGTCCACCGGCGCCGAGGCCGGCGGCGCGCCGCGGCAGCCGGCACCTGGCAGGCCCGCGCCGCCGCAGGCGGTCGCGCTGGCAGCCGTCCTGCGCAGTCTGCCCGACCTGCAGCGCGCGTGGGTTGCGCTTGAGCTGTTGGGCCCGCCGGTCGGGTTGCGCGATCACCCGCGCGATCCCTGGTGAGCGCACGCGGCGCGCCGGCGTGGGGCGCGGGGCGGACGCCGCGGGGGGTGCGTGGGGCGCGGGGCGCACAACGCGCTGCGCATGCGGCCCCCAGTCGTGAAGGCGTCTGTCCGCCCTACGGCCTGTCGAACGTGCGCGTCCAGCCCGGCAGCGTCACCGGCGGCTCCTCCCGCGGCTCGACCAGCTTGGTGTAGAGCTCAGGCCTGCGGGCCCGCAGGTAGCGCCTGCCCGACGACTGCTCGAGCTTCTCGGGCGTGAGCAGGGCGACGACCACGTCGTCGCCCAGGGCCCGGCTCTCGGCGACGACCTCGCCAAAGGGGTCGATGATCATCGCGTTCCCGTTCTTGATCGTGTCGCCGTCGACTCCGATCGCGTTGCTGAAGACGCCGTAGACCCCGTTCTCCCAGCAGCGGCACGGCAGGAACCGCATGAGCCACCCGCGGCCCTTGGGGCCCTCGAACTCCATCCGCAGCCTCACGGGGTCGCGCTCGCGGTTGTCCCAGAGCGCCTTGTCCACAGGGCCGCGTCCCGGCATCGGCGAAGGGAGGCACCCGGTCACGTGCGGCATGAAGATGATCTCGGCGCCCATGAGCGCCGTGATCCGCGCGTTCTCGCTCAGGTTGAGGTCGTAGCAGATCAGGAATCCCGCCTTGCAGCCCGCCAGGTCGATCACGCTGTACCCGCCGCCCGGCGCGAGGTCGGGATGGATAAAGGGATGCAGCTTGTGGAACTTCGCGATAAAGCCATCGGGCCCTGCCGCAACGTAGCAGTTGTACCTGCGGCCGTCGGGTGCGCTTTCGATCAGGCCGGCCATGACGATGACGCGATGCTCCTTGGCGATCCTGAGGAGGGCGCGGGTCGATGGCCCGTCGGGCACGCTCTCGGCAATCGCTGTCAGCGCCGCCGTGTCCAGGGACTGCAGCCACGTGTAGCCGGGAATGCAGCACTCGTGGAAGCTCACGATCTCGGCGCCCTGCTCCACGGCCCGGCGGACGAGCGCGCCGATGCGCGACAGGTTGTACGCCTTGTCTCCGTCCCTGTGCTCGAACTGAGCCGCACCAATGCGAATGTCGCGCATGGCTTCTCCTGTACCACGCTCGCGCCGCGCTAGCTTTCCCGCCTGCGGCTGCGCCGGGCCGGCGATCTCCGCGCCTTGCGATGCACGCCCAGGGTGTAGGAGTTCACGCGCGGCTCGTCAAGAGCAGGCCTCAGGCGACGGCGTTCGACCGCCTCGGCGGCTCGTGTTGGGCCCGGCCAGCCCAACGCCCGGAGGGCAGCTGCTGCAGGCGACCGCACGTCGAGCGCCGCCGCAGCGGGCCGGGGGGCGCGCGTTGGCGCAGGGACCGGGTGATGAGCTCGATTCTTCCTCTGCCGCCGGCGGACGTGGAGACGCTGCGGCGTCTCGGCGCGGAGTTCGCCGACGTTGCGCGGCTGCCGATTCACCGCGAAAAGGTCGAGATGTGGCGCAGGCTCAACGACCTCGAGCCCGCGCGGCCCATGGTGTGGATCAACGAGATCCCCTGGCACGAGATGAACACGGCCGACGAGCTCACGCTGCGGTGCTCCGACGCATGGGCCCGCGACCTCGAGCGGACGCTGCGCCGCACGCTCTGCCAACGGCCCCACATACCGGCCGACATGCGGGGCTGCCCCAACGCCCAGATCCTCTCCGGGGTCTCCCCCGCGATGCACTGGGAGTTCGCTGTGCGCCACGATCTGCCCTGGCTGCGGCGATGGGGCCTGGACTACTACGGCTGCTGCGAGCAGCTTGACGGCAAGCTGAAGATTCTTCGCCGCATCCCCAGGCTGCGCAAGATCTCGGTGAGCCCGTGGGGCAAGCTCGAGCGCGCGGCCCGGGCCGTCGGATCGGGCTGCGTGTTCTCGCGCAAGCCCAACCCCGCCGTGCTCGCCGCGCACGGCGGGAGGCCGCAGCAGGCTCGCGCGGAGCTCGTGGAGGCCCTCGGGAAGACGCGAGGCCTCTCGGTCGAGGTCATCATGAAGGACATCTCGACCGTGCGCTACGAGCCGCAGCGTCTGTGGGAGTGGCAGCGCATCGCGATGGAAGAGGTCGAGCGCTTCGAGCGGCGTTGGGCCGCCGGCGCCGTGCGGCCGCGGGCCGCAGCTGTTGACTTGGCCGCGGGCCGGCCGGATAATCGCGAAGCGCAGGAGACGCACGGGAACTTCGGGAGGACAGAGGCATGGCCAGGACAAAGGCGACAAGGGCGCGCAGGTCGGCGGGGGCGGCGAGACCCCGCGGATCGAAGCGGTCCGCCAGGAGGACGCCGCGGCGCAAGCCCGTGCCCGCTGCCGGCAGGGCGGCCAGGCCGGCGCGTCCGGCTTCGAGGGCGCTCGCGGCCCGGCGCAGGAAGCCGGCTGCGAAAGCGCGGCCCGCAGGCAAAGCGCCGGCGCGGACTGCGCCCAAGGCGGCGGGAGCGGGCAAAGGCGCAAGGCGTACGGGGGCCGCCCGGCGCGCGAGCCTGCCCGAGCCTAAGGCGCCGACGCGACGGCCTGCGCGGGCGCAGGCGCGAAAGGGGCTGAGCGCCGCCGTCGAGCGCGCGATCGGGTGGTGGCGGCAGGCGCGCTACGGCATGTTCATCCACTGGGGGCTGTACTCGATCCCCGCCGGCGAGTGGAAGGGCTGGCGCACGCCGCACATCGGCGAGTGGATCATGCACGACCGGAAGATCCCCCTGGCCGAGTACGAGAAGCTGGCGGGGCAGTTCAATCCCGTGAGGTTCGACGCGCGGGAGTGGGTGCGGCTGGCCGTCGAGGCGGGCATGAAGTACGTCACGATCACGGCCAAGCACCACGACGGATTCGCGCTCTACCACTCGCGCTGCAGCAGCTACAACATCGTCGATGCCACCCCGTACGGCCGCGACCCGATCGCCGACCTGGCCGAGGCGTGCCGCGAGGCCGGCCTCAGGCTCTGCTTCTACTACTCGCAGGTCCAGGACTGGCACGAGAAGGACGCGGTCGGCAACACGTGGGACTGGCCCGAGGGGGGCGACCGGGACTTCGGCCGCTACATGGAGGCCAAGTGCAAGCCGCAGGTGCGCGAGCTGCTCACGCAGTACGGCGACATCGGCATGATCTGGTTCGACACGCCGATGAACGTGGAGCAGCGCTACAGCCGGGAGCTGTACCGACTCGTCAAGGAGCTGCAGCCGCAGTGCCTGGTCAACGGCCGCATCGGCAACCAGTGCGGAGACTACATCTCGACCGGCGACAACCTCATCCCGAGTCTTCCTCTCGACCGCGACTGGGAGATCCCCGCGACGATCAACGACACGTGGGGCTACAAGAGCTTCGACCACAACTGGAAGAGCGCGCAGCAGATCGCGCGCCTCCTGGTCACCATCAACGGGCGCGGCGGCAACTACCTGCTGAACGTGGGCCCCACAGCGGAGGGCGTGATCCCGGAGCCGAGTGCCCGGGTCCTGCGAGAGGTCGGCCGCTGGGTCAGGGCCAACGGCGAGGCGATCTACGGGACAAAGCCAGCGCCGGTGCTGCCCTACGACACCTCGGCGTGGGGCGGCGTGACCTGGAAGCCGGGGCGCCTGTTCCTCCACGTCTTCCAGTGGCCTCCCAGGCTGACGATCCACGGGCTGGCGAACACCGTCAGGAGCGTGCGCCTGCTTGCCGACCCGGCGGTCGTGCTCTCGTACCGGACCCAGGTCAACACCTCGCAGCGCCAGCACCGGCTCGTGATCGACCGGCCTGAAGGGGTGAGCGACCCGATCGCGTCGGTGGTCGAGGTGCAGCTCGCCGAAGAGCAGGTCAAGCTGGACTCGCTGCTCGACCTGTGAGCCAGCCGCAGCCCGGCTGCGAGGCGCGGGACGGCCGCGCGAAGCGGGCGACTCTGGGACGCACGGGCCTGTCGGTCCCCCGGGTGATCTTCGGCACGAGCAGCCTCGGCAACCTGTACCGCGCTCTCAGCTTCGAGAGCAAACGGGCGATCATCGCGGAGTGCCTGGCGCGCGTGAGTCCTCCGGTGGTCTTTGACTCGGCGGGCAAGTACGGGGCCGGGCTCGCGCTGGAGGCGCTCGGCCAGGCGCTGCGCGCGCTAGGGGCGCGGCCGGCCGACGTGCTGATCAGCAACAAGCTCGGCTGGAAGCGCGTGAGCCTGCGCGGCGCCGAGCCGACCTTCGAGCCCGGAGCGTGGAAGGACCTCGGCCACGACGCCGAGCAGCGGATCGACTACGACGGCATCCTCGAATGCTGGCGCCAGGGCAACGAGCTGCTGGGAGCCGGCTGGCGCGCGGCCCTGGTCTCCGTTCACGATCCCGACGAGTACCTCGCCGCGGCCCACGACGCCGCCGATCGCGGCCGCCGCTTCGACCGGGTGATCGACGCCTACAGGGCGTTAGGCGAGCTTCGCGCCCGCGGCGGGGCGGCGGCCGTGGGCGTGGGGGCCAAGAGCTGGACCGTGATCCGCGAGATCGCCGACAGAGCGGACCTCGACTGGGTGATGCTCGCCTGCAGCCTGACGGTGCTTCGCCACCCGGGCGAGCTGCTGGCATTCATCGAGGGGCTGCGCCGGCGCGGAGTCGGAGTCGTGAACTCGGCGGTGTTCCACTCCGGCTTTCTCACCGGCGGCGAGTTCTTCGACTACCGCAGGCCGGACCCCGACTCCGACCGCGAGCTCTTTGCTTGGCGTAAGCGCTTTCACGCGGTATGCGTTCGCTACGGCGTGGAGCCCTCTGCCGCCTGCGTGCAGTTCGCGCTCTCGCCGCCGGGCATCGCCGCGGTTTCGCTGAACACGAGCCGAACCGAGCGCGTGGCAGCCAACGTCGCGCTCGCCGATGCGCAGATCCCCGCGCCGTTCTGGACGGCGCTCAAGGACGCGGGCCTGGTGGCGCGCGACTATCCCTATCTCGGATGAAGGGTCAGGAGGAACAGGCATGAAGGCGTACGCCATCCTGGAGCCGGGCAGGACCGGTTTCCGCGAGATACCCGAGCCCAGGCCGGCTCGCGGCGAAGTGCTGGTACGCGTGCGCCAGCTCGGCCTCTGCGGCAGCGACCTCAAGTCGTACGCCGGCGACAACCCGCTGGTGAGCTTTCCCCGCATCGTCGCCCATGAGATCGCGGGCGAGGTTGCGGCGGTCGGCCCCGGTGTCGCGGCGACGCTCGAGACCGGCATGCGCGTGACGATCTATCCCTACACCAGCTGCGGCGCCTGCAGCTCCTGCCGCAAGGGCCGACCGAACGCCTGCAAGTCCAACCAGACCATGGGCGTCCAGCGCGACGGCGCGGCGACGCTGTTCGTGACCGTGCCCGAGGCCAAGGTGCTGCCCGCTCCGGGCCTGTCCTGGGACCAGGTGACCCTGATTGAGCCGCTGTCGGTCGGCTTCCACGCCGTGCGCCGCGGTCGGGCGAAGAGCGGCGACAAGGTCGCGGTGTTCGGCTGCGGCATGATCGGCCTCGGGGCGATCCTCGGGGCGGCGCGGGCCGGCGCCGAAGTGATCGCCATCGACATCGACGACGGCAAGCTCGCTCTCGCACGCTCCCTCGGCGCCGCCCGCGGGATCAACAGCCGCAGCGAGATTCTCGCCGACAAGGTCCTCGAGCTCACGGCGGGCCACGGCGCCGACGTCGTGATCGAGGCAGTGGGCCTTCCCCAGACCTACCGCCAGGCCGTCGACATCGTCTGTCACTGCGGCACTGTCGTGTACATCGGCTACGCGAGCAAAGAGGTCGCCTACGAGACCAGGCACTTCGTCCAGAAGGAGCTCGACATCCGCGGCTCCCGCAACGCCCTGCCCGCGGACTTTGCCGATGTGATCGCGATGCTGCGCGAGGCCAGAGTCGACGTGGGCGCGATCATCACGCACCGCTTCCCCTTTGCCCGGGCGAGCGAGGCGCTCCCGTTCTGGAAGGCCCACGCGAACGAGGTCACCAAGATCGTCATCGATGAGATCGGGTAGCAGGACGCGCGCCGCAAAAAGGAGACACGATGGCCAGGCTCGACTTTCCCCTCAGGACCGTTCACCTGGATTTCCACACAGGGCCCGATGTCCCCGGCGTGGCCAAGGACTTCGACCCGGCCGGGTTCGCGCGCACCTTCAAGGAGGCGCACGTCGACAGCGTCACGGTGTTCGCGCTGTGCCACCACGGCCACACCTACTACCACACCGACCACCCCTCGCGCCACCCCGGCCTGGCTCCCGGCTTCGACCTCACCGGCGCCCAGATCGAGGCGCTGCACAGCCAGGGCATCCGCGCTCCGATCTACGTCTCGGGCCAGGTCAACGAGTACGCGGCGAACCAGCACCCCGAGTGGGTGGCGATCGAGGCCGACGGCACGCGGGCCAAGCGCGGCGGCCCCTTCGCGGCCGGTTGGCAGGTGCTCGACATGTCCAGCCCCTACCAGGAGTACATCGCCGAGATCCTCCAGGAGGTGCTCACGGTCTACAAGCCCGTCGACGGCATCTTCTTCGACATGTGCTGGGACCAGCCGAGCATCTCCCGGTGGGCGGTCGAGGCAATGGTGAAGAAGGGCTACGACCCCCGGCGAGAGGACGACCGCAACCGCCACGCCCGCGAGGTCGCGCTCGCCTACATGAAGCGCTTCTCGCAGATGGTGGAGGCGGCGGGCAAAGGGTCGCATCACATGGGCATCTGGTTCAACAGCAGGCCCAAGCTCAACCTCCACGTCGAGAAGAAATTCCTGCGCCACGTCGAGATCGAGGCTCTGCCCACCGGCGGGTGGGGCTACGCCTACTTCCCGTACGTGGCCCGCTTCGTGCGGCCTCTCGGCCTGCCTGCGCTGAGCCACACCGGCCGCTTCTTCAAAAGCTGGGGCGACAACGCGTCGCTGAAGCCGGAGATGGCCCTGAAGTACGAGTGCTGCCAGATCCTGAGCCAGGGCATGAGCGGCGGAATCGGCGACCTGCTGCACCCGCACGGCCGGCCGCAGAAGGCGGTCTACGACCTGATCGGCCGCGTCTACGCCCACGTCGAGAAGTGCGAGCCCTACGTGGTCGGCGGGGAGATCTTGAGCCAGATCGCGCTCATCGTGAACCCCGATCTCGGCGACCGGCCCGGCCCCTCAGGCGTGGGCGCCACGCGCGCGCTGCAGCAGCTGCAGCACCAGTTCGACGTCGTCGGCCCCGACGCAAAGCTCACCGGCTACGAGCTCGCCATCGTGTCGGAATCCACGCGCATCGACAGCGCGCTCGCCGCGAAGCTCACCGCGCACCTGATCGCCGGCGGCTCCCTCATCGTCTGCGGCCGCGCCGCCCTCGACGAGGCGGGCAGGCCGGCCCTCGCCGAGCTGGGCATCGAGGTCCACGGGCCGAGCCCCTTCTCCCATACGTTCCTGAGGGCAACGACGAAGGTTTCACGCGGCCTCGCGGACTACGACTACGTGATGTACGAGCGTGGCTTCCGCATGAAGCCGGCCGGCGCGGCCGAGAGCCTCGTACGGGTGGTCGAGCCGTGGTTCGAGCGCGACTGGCTGCGCTTCTGCGGCCATTCCTACACTCCGCCCGCAAGGCTCTCGCCCTACTCGGCCGTGGTCCGCAACGGGCGCGCGATCACCTTTTCGGTGCCGATCCTCGAGGCCTACGGCCTGCACGCCTCGCCCAACTACCGCACGCTGCTGCGCAACTGCATCGAGCTGCTGCTGCCGCGGCCGCTGGTGCGCGCCGAGGGGCCGTCGCGCCTGGAGACCACCGTGGTGCGCAAGGGCGCCGCGACCATCGTGCACCTGCTGTCGTTCGCCCCGGAGCGGAGAGCCGAGGGGCTGGACATCGTCGAAGACGCGCTGCCGCTCGTCGACGTGCCGATCGAGGTCAGGCTCGCGCGGCAGCCGCGCTCGGTGCGCCTCGAGCCCCACGGCCGCGACCTGGCCTGCGAGTACTGCGACGGCTACGCGCGCGTGCGCGTGACGCTGCTCAACGGCCACGGCATGCTGGTGTTCAAGTAGGAGGGACAGGCGCTGTGGCGGCGACGCAGACGACGCAGAGGGAAGTCGAGCCCGGCATCATCGACCTGGCCGTAGGTCACCCGAGCCTCGATCTGCTGCCTCTGGAGCTGCTCGGCGAGGCGGCGGTCCACCGGCTGCGTCAGGGGGATCGCTCGCCGCTGCAGTACGGCTACGAGCAGGGCGACGCCCGCTTCCGGACGGAGCTCGCCCGCTTCCTCTCCGAGGGCTACGGCGTCGAGGTTTCCCCC
>CAZKGO010000129.1:0-12616 GCA_964552235.1 uncultured Spirochaetales bacterium
TGCTCCTCGTCCTGGCTGTTCCCGTCCTCGTCCGCAACGACTACCAGCTCTATGTGATGAACCGGGCCCTGGTGCACGCGATCCTCGCCTCGGGGCTGGTGTTCCTCACCGGATTCGCGGGGCAGATCTCGCTGGGCCAGGCCGGCTTCTACGCGATCGGCGCCTACACCTCCGGGATCCTCACCACCCGCCTGGGCGCACCCATCCCCGTCGGTATGCTGGCCGGAGTGCTGCTCAGCGTGGGGACAGGCTTGGTGCTTTCCGTGCCTTCGTTCAAGCTCAAGGCCTTCTTCCTCTCCCTGGTCACCATCGCTTTCGGGCAGATCGTCTGGCTGCTCCTGCTGAACCTCGAGCGACTGACCGGCGGCCCCGGAGGGCTTTTCAAGATACCGCTCATGCGCGTCGGCGACCGCCCGTTCTCCAACACCGGCTTCTACTACCTGTTTCTGGCCCTCATGGTGGTGGCTCTGGTGCTGATGCGGCGCATGAAGTACTCGCACGTGGGACGGGAGCTGTTCGCGGTCAACGACGACGAGGCCGCGGCTGAAACCTGCGGCATCGACTCGCGGCGCGCCAAGATTTTCGCCTTCGGGTTCTCGGCGGGCCTGGCCGGGCTGGCGGGCGGCCTCTACGCGCACATGGCCGGCTTCCTCACGCCCGAGCCGTTCGTGTTCTTCGAGTCGAGCAACTTCGTGGCCATGGCCGTGGTGGGCGGGCTGCGTCACCTCAGCGGAGGGGTGGTCGGCGGGATCGCCCTGACCTGGCTTCCGGAGCTGCTGCGCTTCAACATCCGCGGCTTCGAGAACTACTACCTCATCATCAACGCACTGGCGGTGGTGCTCGTCGTGGTATTCCTGCCCAACGGCTTGGGAGACGCGCTGTTCCGCGCCCTGGCCCGGCTGTGGCGGGAGGAGCCGGAGGCGCTCACCCTGCACAGGAGCAGGGAAACGAACAAGGGGACCTGGCGTGGCGAACATCCTTGAGACGCGGGGGCTCACCAAGCGCTTCGGCGGGATCGTGGCCAACCGCGACATCAACCTGGCCGTCGCCGAGGGGCGGATCACGGGCCTGATCGGGCCCAATGGCTCCGGCAAGACCACCCTGATCAACCAGGTCTCCGGCATCTTTGCGCCGACCTCGGGCAGCATCCTGTTCCGCGGCCGCGACATCACGGCCATGCCGGCCTGCCGGATCGCGGGCCTGGGCGTGGGCCGCACCTTTCAGAGGATCCAGCTCTTCGACCGCATGAGCGCAGTCGAGAACGTGCTGGTCTCGCGGCGCAAGTTCACCCGAGCCACGATCCTCGACGTCGCCCTGTCCACCTCCCGCCTCAAGCGCGAAGAGCGGGAGCAGCACGAGAAAGCCATGGAGCTGCTGCGGCTGCTGGGCCTGGCCGAGGACGCGGCCAAGCGTCCCTCCAGCCTGCCCTACGGCAAGCGCCGCGCCTTGGAGATCGCGCGGGCCCTGGCCCTCGAGCCGGCGCTGCTGCTGCTCGACGAGCCGGCGGCCGGCATGACCAAGGAGGAGTTCACGGAGATCCTGCGCATCATGTCGATACTCCAGGAAAAGAAAGTCACCATGCTCCTGGTCGAGCACACGATGGAGTTCATCCGCAGAGCCGTCGACTGGGTCTACGTGCTGAACTTCGGAGAGGTCATCGCCCAGGGGACCTTTGACGAGATCGAACGGGACGCCGAGGTCATCCGGGCCTATCTGGGGGACGAATGAGCGGCGACAAGACGGAGCTGCTGCGCGTCGAAGCGCTTTCGGTGGCCTACAGCGGCATCTTCGCGCTGCGCGAGGTCGACCTGCGCGTCGACCGCGGCGAAGTGGTCTCGGTGCTGGGGCCCAACGGCGCGGGCAAGACCACGCTCCTGCGCACGATCTCGGGCCTGGTGCGGCCCGAAGCCGGATCGCGCATTCTCCTGCAGGGCCAGAACATCGTCGGGCTTCCGGCCTACCGCATCGTCCAGCTCGGCGTCGCCCACGTCCCGGAGGGCCGCCAGGTCTTCCCGTCGATGTCGGTCAACGAGAACCTCGAAGTGGCAAGCATGCGGCTGCCGCCGGCCAGCCGCAGGCGGCGCATCGAGGGGGTCTACGACCTGTTCACCGAGCTGGCCGGCCGCAGGAACCAGCAGGGGGGATCCCTGAGCGGCGGCGAGCAGCAGATGCTGGCCATCGGCCGGGCCATCGTGTCCGAGTGCGAGCTCGTGCTCATCGACGAGCCGTCAATGGGCCTGGCCCCGGTCATCGTGCAGCGGATCTTCAGGACGCTCAAGCAGATCGTCCGCACGACGAACCTGACCCTGCTCATCGTCGAGCAGAATGCCAAGCTCTCGCTGCCGCTCAGCGACCGCATCTACATCCTGTCCCAGGGCCGCGTGGCTCTGGAGGGAACCGTAGACGAGATCCGGGGCAACCGGATCGTCCAGGACATGTACTTCGCCAAGCGATGAGCCGGCTGCCCACGGTCTACATCACCGACCACACCTTTGTCTCGACCGAGCCCCAGCGCGCTGTGCTCGGCGGCATGGCCAGACTGGTCGACGTGAACGGCAGGCCCATGCGCAGCGAGGACGACGTGATCGCCGCCTGCCCGGGCGCGGCGGCGCTCATCGTCGCCTTTGCGCCGATCGGCGCCCGCGTCCTGGATGCGCTGCCCGGCCTGCGATGCGTCGTGCGCTACGGCGTCGGCTACGACAACGTCGACGTGGCAGCCGCAGCCCAACGCGGCGTCTGGGTGGCCAACGTGCCCGACTACTGCGTCGCCGAGGTGGCCGACCACACCCTCGCGCTGCTCCTTGCCCTGGCGCGCAAGATCCTCCGCCTCGATGCCAGCGTGCGCCGCAGCGAGTGGCAGCCGGTGGCAGCCGCCCGGCCGCTGCACCGCCTGGCCGGCCGGACGCTGGGGATCATCGGCCTGGGCCGCATCGGAAGCGCCGTGGCCCGGCGCGCCCGCGCCTTTGGCTGCCGCGTGCTGGCCTACGACAAGTATCTTACGGCCGAGGCCGTGCGCGCAGCCGGCGCCGAACCGGTCGATCTCGACAGCCTGCTCGGCGCCTGCGACGCGCTTTCGATCCACGCGCCGCTGACGGAGGAGACCCGCCACATGCTCGACGCGCGCGCCATGGCCAGGATGAGGCGGGAGGCGGTGATCGTCAACACGGCTCGGGGCGCCATCGTCGACACCGCGGCGCTGGCCGAGGCCCTCACGGAGGGGCGGCTGGCCGGCGCCGGCCTCGACGTGTTCGAGAGCGAGCCCCTGCCTGCGGATCATCCGCTGCGCTCGGCGCCCAACGTGATCCTCCAGCCGCACGCGGCCTGGTACTCGGAGGAATCGGTGCTCGAGCTGCAGCGCTCCGCAGCCGAGGAGGTCGCCCGCGTGCTGCGCGGCGAGCCGATGCGCAACCCGGTCAACAGGCCGAGGGCCGGAACGAGAGGGTGAGGCGATGGAGATGCTGAAGACGCTGCAGGACCTGATGCTGACCGAGGCGCTCTCGGGCCACGAGCGGAAGATGGCCGCAAAGATGAAGGCCTGCTTCGCGCCCCACGCCGACGCGGTGACGGTCGACAAGGCGGGCAACGTGGCGGCCACCGTGCGCGGCAGCGACGAGGCGGCGCCAAGCCTGATGGTCTTCGCCCACATGGACTCCCTCGGCTTCGTCGTGCGCAAGATCGAGGAGGGCGGCCTGATCCAGGTCGACCGGCTCGGCGGCATTCCCGAAAAGGTGCTGCCCGCCCTCGACGTCGCGATCGGCACCCTCGACGGCGGGTACCTGCCCGGGGTCATCGGCGTCAAGTCGCACCACGCCACGGCCGCGGAGGAGAAGTACAAGGTCGACCTGGTCACGAGCCTGTTCTTCGACATGGGCGCCCGAAGCCGGGGCGAGGTGGAGGCCGCGGGCGTGCGCGTCGGCTGTCCGGTCGTCTACCGCCCGAGCTTCACGCGCCTGATGAACGGCCTGGTTTCGGGCACGGCCGTCGACAACCGGGGCGGCTGCGCGGCGCTGGTGGGCATCGCCGAGGCGCTGGCGGCCAAACGGCCGCGGGCCACCGTGCACCTCGTCGGCACCGTGTGGGAGGAGTTCAACCTGAGGGGCGCCGTGTTCGCGGCCCGGCGCCTCAAGCCGGACCTGGCGATCTGCCTCGACGTCGCCCTCTCGGGCGACACCCCTGACCTGAGCGGCCGCTATTCCGTCGGCCTGTCGCGCGGCCCAACGGTGACACTGTACAACTTCCACGGCCGTGGCACCTTGAACGGCACCATCGCCCACCAGGGGCTGTACAGGCACGCCCTCAATTGCGCCAGGGAGAGCGGCGTCGCCTTGCAGGAGGTGGCTTCGCTCGGCCTGCTGACCGACAACGCCTACGTACAGATGGAGAACGGCTACGTCGCCTGCCTCGACATGGGCTTCCCCTGCCGCTACACTCACTCGCCGATCGAAACCTGCGACCCTGCCGACATCGAGCAGCTGGTCCGGCTGGTCTCTCACATGGCCGGCCGCATCGGCAGGGACTTTCCGCTCGCGAGGTTCGGAGAGGTTTGAAAGGAGCTTAGGGATGAGCGCCCAGTGGCTAAAGGAGGTCTTCGGGGTCGCCAAGCCGATCATCGCCATGTGTCACATGCCCCCGATGCCCAGCGATCCGGGCTACGACGCGGCAGCGGGCATGGACAGGGTGATCGAAGGCACCTTGCGGGAGTTGACGAACCTGCAGGAGGGCGGCGTGGACGCCGTGATGTTCTCCAACGAGTTCAGCCTGCCCTACCTCACCAAGACGCGGCCGGTCACGGCCGCGGCCATGGCCAGGGTGATCGGGCAGCTGCGGGACCGCATCAAGGTCCCCTTCGGCGTCAACGTGCTGTGGGATCCCTTTGCCTCGATCGACCTCGCGGCTGCCACCGGCGCCCTGTTCATCCGCGAGATCATGTCGGGGGTGTACGCCAGCGACTTCGGCCTCTGGGACACCAGCCCGGGCGAGGTCGCCCGCCACAGGATCGAGGTCGGCCGCCGTGACCTTCGTCTTCTCTACAACATCGTCCCGGAGGCGGCCCGGTACCTCGCCGATCGCGATATCGCCGAGATCGCCCGCACGACGGTGTTCAACCACCGGCCCGACGCGCTGTGCGTGTCGGGGCTGACCGCCGGAGCCGAGACCGACACGCAGGTGCTGCTCAAGGTCAAGAGGGCGGTCCCCGACACCGTGGTGTTCAGCAACACCGGCTGCCGGGCCGACAACATCGAGCGGCAGCTCGCCCATGCCGACGGAGCCGTCGTGGGCACAACCTTCAAGGCCGAGGGCAGGTTCGAGAACGCCGTCGAGAGGCAGCGGGTCAAGGCCTTTATGGACAAGGTCCGCTCGATCCGCTGAGCCGCTGCCGGAGTCGCCGCATGACAAAGATCGCCCCCTCGCTGCTGACCGCCGATTTCGGCTGCATGGCCGACGCCATCAGGATGCTCGACCGCGCGGGCGCCGACTGGATCCACTGCGACGTCATGGACAACGTCTTCGTCCCGAACATGTCCTTCGGGCAGCCGATGATCAGGGCGATCCGCCGCGTGACGGCCAAGCCGCTGGACGTGCACCTCATGCTGTTCGACCCCCTGCGCTACATCGAGGAGTTCGCCGAGGCGGGAGCGGACATCATCACGGTCCACGCCGAATCGCCGCAGGGGGTGCACCTGCAGCGCATCGTTCGCAGGATCCGCGACTGCGGCAAGCTGGCCGGCGTGGCCGTGAACCCGGCCACGCACCCCGACGTACTGGAGTACGCCTACGAGGACATCGACCTCGCGCTGTTGATGTCGGTGAACCCGGGCTACGGCGGGCAGACGTTCATCCCGCAGGTGCTGCGCAAGATCGAGCACGTGGCCGGCAGGATCGCGCGGCTGAACCTCAAGGTCGAGGTCGAGGTCGACGGGGGCATCAACGTGGACAACTGCGGCCGCGTCCGCTCGGCAGGGGCGACGGTGCTCGTGGCGGGACACGCCGTCGTCGACGCCGACGATCCCGCCAGGGCCATACGGATCCTGAGAGGAGAAGCGGTTTGACGGACATCGCCTACCTGAAGCAGATGGCGGCCAGCATCAGGATCGACTGCCTCAAGATGATCCACAGGGCCGGGTCCGGCCACCCGGGCGGCAGCCTGTCGGCCGTGGAAATACTCACGGCGCTGTACTTCCACAAGATGCGCATCGATCCCCAGAACCCCAGGTGGCCCGACCGCGACAGGTTCATCCTGAGCAAGGGGCACGCCGCCCCTGCGGTCTTTGCCGTGCTGGCGCACCGGGGCTTCTTTCCCCTGTCGGAGCTCGACAGCTTCCGGCGTCCCGACGGAAACCTCCAGGCCACGGTGAGCATCAACACCCCGGGGGGAGACATGACCGTGGGATCGCTCGGCCAGTACCTCTCCGTCGGGGCGGGCATGGCCCTGGCCGGCAGAATGGACGGCAAGCGGTACAAGGTCTACGTGCTGCTCGGCGACGGCGAGCTGCAGGAGGGCCAGGTCTGGGAGGCCGCCATGGCCGCCGCGCACCTGGAGCTCGGCTGCCTGGTCGCCATCCTGGACAACAACCAGGTGCAGATGTGCGGCCCGACCGACGAGATCATGAGCCTGGGCGACACCGAGGCCAAGTTCAGGGCCTTCGGGTGGAAGGTCGTGCGCATCGACGGCCACGACCTAGGCCGGATCATCGAGGCGCTCGACGCGATTCCCGAGCAGCCGCGCGCCAAGCCGACGATCATCATCGCCGACACGATCAAGGGCAAGGGAGTGTCCTACATGGAAGGAAAGGCCGCGTGGCACGGCGGCGCGCCCACCGACGAGCAGCTGGCCCAGGCGCTGGCCGAGCTGGGAGGCAGCTGATGAGCACGGTCCCCAACAGGGTCGTCTACGGCGACACCCTCATCGAGCTCGCCAGAGAGAATCCGAACATCGTTGTGCTCGACGCCGACGTGGCCAAGTCGACGGGCACGGCGCAGTTCGCTAAGGCCTTTCCCGACCGCTTTGTCAACGTCGGCATCGCCGAGGCGAACATGATGGGCATGGCCGCGGGGCTCGCTGCCTGCGGCAAGATCCCCTTTGTGGCTACCTTCGCGGTGTTCACCAGCATGAGGGCCGTCGAGCAGCTGCGCAACGCGATCTGCTACACGCGGCTCAACGTCAAGATCGCCGGCACCCACGGCGGCATCGAGACCGGCGGAGACGGGGCGACCCACCAGGCGATCGAGGACATCGCCATCATCCGCAGCATCCCCAACATCAGGCTGCTCGTGCCCGCCACGCCTGTGGCCAGCCGCAAGCTGACGCGGCTCGCGGCCGCCATCGACGGGCCGGTCTACCTGCGCTTCGGCAAGGAGGCCACGCCGGAGTTCTACCGCGACGACGAGGAGTTCCCGCTCGGCGGCAGCAAGCAGCTGCGCGACGGGCCGGCCGCGACGATCATCTCCTGCGGCGCGATGCTGCCCGTGGCCATGGCCGCGGCCGACGAGATGGCCAGGCGCGGCAAGCCCGTGCGCGTTCTCGACATGTACTCGCTCAAGCCGATCGACGAAGAGGCGATCGTGCGGGCCGCAGCCGAGACCGGCGGCATCGTCACGATCGAGGACCACAACATCATCGGCGGTCTCGGCGGGGCGGTGAGCGAGGTCACCGCTTCCCGCAGCCCGGTCCGGGTGGCGCGGGTGGGGCTGCGGGACGTGTTCGGACACTCGGGCGACCTGGAGGGGCTGCGCGTGCTCTACGGCCTGACGCCCGCCAAGGTGATCGAGGCGGTCGAGAGCCTCGCAGGCGGCCGTTCGTGAAGCTCTGCTACCAGGTGTCGACTCCCGAGGTGCGCGTCGCCCCGGGCGTCACATCCTACCAGGGCGATCTGAGGACGTCGCTGCGGGCCCTCGCTGCCGTGGGCTACGACGACGTCGAGCTGATGGTGCGCGATCCGCGGCTGATCGACCGCCGGGCGCTCGACTCGGCCCTGGCCGAATGCGGCTACGGCGCTCCCATGATCTGCACCGGGGAGATCTTCGGCCAGGACAGGCTCTCGTTTGCCGACCCCAACGACGAAGTCAGGGACGAGGCGATCCTCCGCGTCAAGGCCGCCATCGACCTGGCCGGAGGCCTCGGTCGACGGACCAGCATCGGCCGGGTTCGCGGCGGCTACCAGCCCGGGATCGCGCCCGAGCAGACGCGCGGCAGGATCCTGGCGGCCCTGCGCGAGGTCGTCGAGCACGCCGAGCGCAGATCGGTCGTGGTCGCCCTCGAGCCGGTCAACACGCTGGCTCTCAACTACATCAACTCGACCAGCCAAGGCCTCGAGCTGGTCGAGCAGATCGGCTCGCCCAGCTTCACGCTCATGCTCGACACGGCCCACATGCACATCGAGGACCCCGACATCGAGGAGAGCGTGCGTGCGAGCGCGGGGCGCGTGAGCTGGGTGCACCTGGCCGACTCCAACCGCCGCTATCCCGGAAGCTGCAAGTTCGACTTCCCCGCGTTCCTGCGGATGCTGCGGGCTGTAGGATACGACGGCTGGCTGAGCGTCGAGGCCTTCTCGATGCCCGACCAGGAGACGGCTCTGCGCAAGAGCTACGAATATCTGAAACCGCTGATCTCAGGCCGGTAGATCGAGGTTCCCGTTCTCGTCAAAGGGCAGCTCCTTCGGCTCCTCGAGCACCCTCACGCGGGGATGCCTGCGCGCCTCCTCGAGCATGCTCTCCGACACCCAGATGCGGTCGACGTGCGAAGTGTTGCGGATGCGCACGATGCGCGGCTGCGCCTTGTCGATGTCGACCGCGCCAAAGATGGCCGCGGCGATCGCCAGCCGGTCGCTCGCCATGACCATCGGCATCCTGCAGCCCATGAGGATCGTGGCCGTGAGCGAGTTCGGGTAGGTGGCGTCGAAGTCCGCCTTGTCGAACAGGCGCTTGGTCGTCACGTGGGCGAGTCCGATGCCGACGCAGTTGCCGTGGCTTTCGTCCGAGAGGTCGAGGACCACGTAGTTCTGGAACTGCGGCCCGCCCGAAGCGTAGGGCGTGCAGAATGTGCCGGTGATGTTGGGGTCGGCGCCGTCGCCGGAGAAGTTCTTGCCGATCTGGTCGACGATCAGCACGTCGAACTCAGGAAAGAGGATCTCCGGCATCAGGCGCCTGGCCTCTTCGAGCAGCAGCGGCTCGCGCGAGCGGATCTCGTCCCTGGGCACCCCGACGATCCGGGCGGTGTTGTCAAAGGCGTTCTCGATGACGGCGATCCCGAACAGGATCCGGGCGCCGGCCATGATCACGTCGCCGTAGAGGGGGATGTTCTCGGCCATCCTGCCGAAGCCCTGGTCGTGACAGCTCTCGGCGCCCTTCTGCTTGCCCATGCCGATGACCATCATCTTGTAGAGCCCGCTCTCGTAGGGGCCGCGGTAATTGGTGTGCGGTTTGACGCGCCCCAGCACCAGGATCCCGTCGGCCTCGCTCGCGATCCTGTCGAGGTGCACCGGCTTGCCGGCGGGCGTGCGGCCGATCACGACGGTCTCCATGCTGCTCCTGATCGGGCAGCCGATGTACTCCTCGGTGACGCCCAAGCCCTCGATCATCCGCCGCTGCCCCTCGGCCGTGGCGCCCGCGTGGCTGCCCATGGCCGGGAAGACGAACGGCCGGCCGCCGCGCTGCTTCACGTTCCTCACCGTCTCGCGCACGATCAACGCTATGTTGGCGATGCCGCGGCTGCCTACGGTGATGGCCACGCTCATGCCGGGCCTGATCCGGTCTCCGATGCCCGGCTGCGCGAGCTCGCGATCGATCGCCGACGGGATGTCCCTGATCGTGTCGTCTTCGAACACCTGCTCGATCAGGGAGAACTTCGGAATGGGGACATCTTTGAGCATCGCGGCGATTACGCCGTGGCGATCCCACCGGGAGTCCCTGAAAGTTTCCGCCATGAGCCCCCCTCTGGACGAGTATGGCGGTTCTTCCCGCCGGTGGAAAGGCGCCGCCAGCCCGCGATGCTCGCGGCCTTGACGCCGCGTGACCGTCGCCGTAGCCTCTCCTGGAGGTCTCGAAGAGGAGGCACAGGATGAAGGTGATCGTCACCGGCGGCAGCGGCAAGGCGGGGCGCCACGTCGTGCGCGAGCTGGTCGAGGCGGGCCACGAGGTCACCAACGTAGACCGGGTAGCTCTCGAAGGCTTGCCGGCAAAGACCATCCGCATCGACCTCACCGACGCGGGCGAAGTCTACGACGCCTTTGCCCAGGCGCGGCCCGAGGGAGTCTGCCACCTCGCCGCCAACCCCTCCCCGAGCGGCTGGTCGCGCCAGGGAACGTTCATCGGCAACGTCGGCCAGACCTACAACGTGATGCAGGCCGCCGGAGACTCGGGCGTGCGCCGCCTGATCTACGCGGGCAGCGAGATGGCCACCGGCTGGCTCACCACCGATGAGCTGCCGCCGCGCTTTCCCTTCAAGGAGGAAGACCGCGTCGACTCGCCCAACGCCTATGCCCTGAGCAAGTACCTCGGCGAGATCATCGCAGACTCGATGGCCCTGCGCTATCCGTCGATGGCGATCTGCACGCTGCGCATCAACAACGTGATCCCGCCGGAGCTCTCCGAGGCGATGCTGGGCCCGCGGCGGCGCGAGTTCCCGGGTCCCGGCAGCGCGAACTTCTGGAGCTACATCGACGCCCGCGACGTGGGCGGCGCCTTTCGAGCCGCCCTCGAGGGCGCGAGCACGGGCCACGAGGTGTTCCTCATCGCCGCGGCCGACACCTGCATCGAGGTGCCGCTCCGCGAGGCGGTCAAGATCCGCTACGGCAGGGAAGGCAACTTCGCGCCGGGCCACGGCGAGCACCAGTCGGCCTTTGACTGCGGCAAGATGAAGCGCATCTTCGGCTGGACCCCGCGCCACAGCTGGCGCGACGGACGCTGAGCGCGGCTGGGCCGCCCGGCTTCGCGGGCCGGTCTTTCGTGATGCAATCCTACTTGACATCTGGCCGTCCAGATGTAAAATACGATGATGGTCAACCGCTCGGTCTGGATCGAACGAATCGAGGCTCTCTGGCGTCGCAGGTCTCTCGTCTGGCTGTCCGGCGTGCGCCGCATCGGCAAGACCGTGCTGGCCAGAGAGCTGCCAGACATTTCGTACTTCAACTGCGATCTTCCCTCGGTTCAGCGGCAGCTCGCTGACCCGGAGTACTTCCTGAGGAACCAGCGGCCCGGAAGGCGGCTCGTGCTCGACGAGATCCACAGGATCGCCGACCCGAGCTCTTTCCTCAAGATCGCCGCGGACGAGTTCCCGCGCATTTCGATTCTCGCGACCGGGTCCTCGACCCTTGCGGCAACGCGGAAGTTCCGCGACAGCCTGTCGGGACGCAAGCATTCCCTTTGCCTGCGCCCCGTGCTGTGGCGCGAGGGCCGGAGCTTTGGAGAAACGAACCTCGAGGCTCGACTTCTCAAGGGAGGATTCCCCGAGCTGCTGCTTTCCGAGTACCTCGACCCGTCCTTCTTCGAGGAATGGAGCGACAGCTTCTACAGCAGGGACATCCAGGAGCTGTTCGGAGTCCGCAACAGGGGGGCATTCATCGCGCTGCTGCGCCTCCTGTTCCTCAGGAGCGGCGGGCAGCTCCAGATCGCCGATCTCTCAAAGGAGGTCGGATTGAGCAGGCCGACCGTCATGTCGCACCTCGATGCGATGGAGATCGCCCACGCCATCAGCCGCCTCATGCCGTTCCACGCAGGCGGCCATCGCGAGATCGTGAGACAACCCAAGGTGTACGGCTTCGACACCGGCATCGTTGCCCATACCCGGGGATGGACATCGATACGGGAAACGGACCGGGGGCACCTCTGGGAGCACCTCGTCTTCGACGAGCTGCGCGGCCTGTGGCCCGAAGCGAGGCTGCGGTACTGGCGCGACAAGAGTGGCAGAGAGATCGATTTCGTGCTGCCCCGGGCGCGGCAGGTCGACACGTTCGAGGCCAAGGTCAGTCCCGATGCCTACGACGCGGCAAACCTCGCGGTCTTCAGGGAGACCTACTCCGAGGGACGAGACTTCGTCGTCTGCCCCCACGTCACTGAGCCCTACACGGTGCGGAAAAGGGGCCGCGCTGTGCGGGTTTGCGGCGTCGAGCACTTGTGAGGCCGGGAGCCCGGGTCCCTGCGGCGCGGGCGTACATGGGAGGATCGCCGAACACGCACTGGCGAATGTACTGGCTCGACAGCGAGAACTCGTTTCTCTTGAGGTCTTCGGGATGCTTCTCGAGGTGAGACAGCAGCGCTTCCATGTCCACGTCGCCGATCCTGAACATCAGCGTCGCTGCCGAGCACATGCCGTCGCCTTCGCGGCCCATCTGGAATTCCGCCCCCGCTTGGACGGAGAGGTCGCCGTCGCCCGTGGCGTCGACAAACACCTTCGCCTCGATCACCTGGCGGCCGTTCTTGTTCTCGATGATGCCCCCCCCCTGATCTCGCGGCCCTCCTTGAAGACCCCGACGACCATGGTTCCGTACAGGATTTCTCCGTCGGCCTCCAGCAGCATCTCCTCGAGCACTCGCTTGGACGCTTCGGGGTCGACCGGGACCTACCACCAAGAAACTCCGGACTGGCAAGGGGAGTCAGGCGGCCTTTGAGATCTTGACGT
>CAZKGO010000130.1:0-9569 GCA_964552235.1 uncultured Spirochaetales bacterium
CCGCGACCGGCACCGCGACCCGCGCCTGCAGCGCCACCTCCGGCGACGCCTATCCCGATCCCGGATCCCGAGCCGACGCCGACGCCAAGCTTCGCGCCGCCCAAGCCGGCGGTGCAGTTGCCGTCCTGGATGCTGCCCAGGGCGAGCCGGATCCCGGTGCCGCCTCCACAGCCGGAGCCTTCGCCATGATTCCTGAGGAGCGACCTTGACAACGCGAAGGCGGACGCCCGCAATGCAACCCATGAGTCCCAGGGCCTTCGGATCGGCGCTGCTTCTGCTCGTGCTGCCTCTCGCCGCGGGCGCGCCGCAGACCCGGGTCAACCTGGTCGAGAACGGCAGCTTCGAAGAGAGCGAGCTCGGCCACATCGCGATGTGGACCATGGACGCGTCGGTCAACACGCCGGCGGCGGTCCGGTTTTTCACCACGGACGTGGAGCGGGTTTCGGGTGGACGCAGTCTCGCGATCGCCAACTTGGAGCCTAACGACGCGAGGGCGGTGCAGTGGGTGAGGACCAGGCCGGACACATGGTACCGCATCTCGTGCTGGGTCCAGACCAGGGACATCGACGGTGATGCGGCGGGAGCCAACATCTCGGTGCTGGGCAGCACCCGCCTCGCCGGCAACCTCAAGGGCACGGTGGGCCGCTGGAGGTACGTCGAGCTGCTCGGCAAGACCGGCCCACGGCAGCATTCGATGGCCGTGCTCTGCCGCGTGGGCTTCTACAGGAACCCGGCCAAGGGACTCGCTCTGTTCGACGACTTTGCCGTCGAGGAGCTTTCCGGCCCGCCGCCCCGGGGATACGAGACGGTCGATCTGGGGGAGAATGTCCAGGGCGCCACCGCCGTGGCGGCCGGCTCGGCATTGGCGCTGCAGGCGCCGCCGGGATTCCTGCCCTCCTCCCTCCTCTACGGAGCCGGCGCTGTCTTCGCGGCTGTAGCGCTCGCCCTCGCAGCCAGCCTGCCCGCAGTCGCCTCCCGCGCGCGGCGCAAGGCGCTGTCGCAGGCTCCGAAACCACCGAGCGAGTGGAAGGGACCGTACAAGGGCGTCGAGCATCGCCTCTCGCCGCGCTCCCGGGTGGCCGCCCAGGTCGTGGCCAGGCGGCGAGGCCGCGGCCGCGCCGCGGGCAGGTTCGTCTCTCTACCGTGCGAAAACGTGTCCGCCGGCGGCATCTTTCTGCGCTGTGTCGAGCCTTGGGCCCTCGAGCTGCGCGAGGAGGTCGCGGTAGAGGCGGCGCTGTCGTCCGGCGTGCTCAAGCTCGGGACCGCGACCGTGATCGGCGTGCGCGCACGGTGGGACGAGCAGGGCAGGCCTGTGGACGGTGGATTCGCGCTTCAGTTCAAGAGCAACAGCGCGGCCGCGATGCGGGCGCGCCGCCGCTTCGCGGCAAGCGAAGGCGCGGCGGCCAGCGGCAGCGTGGCGAGCGACAGCGCGGCGGCCGGCGGCGCGCGCTCGTTGCAGCGGGCGCAGACCCCCGCTTCGCCCGGTGTTTGACAGCCGGACGGCCCACTCCTAAGCTCCGCTGGATGATCAAGGGAGGACCTGTCGCCGCGCTTCCCGTGCTGGCCGCGCTGCTCGCCCTGGCCGGATGCCCACCGGCAGGTGGGCCGGCCGGTCGGCCGGTCGGCCGCGCGCGGGCTGGCGAGGCCTACGAGCGCATCAAGTGGGGCTCGCCGAAGCCGATCAGCGAGCGCGTCACGGCGGCGCAGTACGTTTTGCCCGACGGCTGGAAGGCGGCGGTTTCCGGCGTGACGCGCCTGAGGGTCTCCAGCTCCGGGGCTCTGCGCAACGATCCCGCCACCGAAGCCAACGCCAGGCGTTTCCAGGAGCTCACCGGGATCCCGATCGAGATTCTGCCCTGGGCCGAGCCGCTCGTCGCGGCAAAGACGGTGGCGGTCCTGTCGGCTCACAGCAACGCGGTGGACGTCCTTTGCTACGACCACGCCTCTCTGTACACGCGGCTGGTCGGCGGGGGATGGGTGCATCCCGCCGACGAGCTGTGGAACGATCCCAACCTGTGGAAGCACTACCCGCCTGCGCTGAAGACGGCACTGACGGCCCTCGACGGCAGGATCTACGCGGCGGTCGGCCGCGCGGGCACGCAGATGCTGTGCTATCGGCCGTCGGTAGTCTCCGCGCCGCCCGGGACGTGGCAGGACGTCAGGCGGGCGGCGCGCACCGCGGCGCGGGCCGGCGTGTGGGGCTACGTGTTCGGCGCCCGCAGCGGCGGCGACATCCTCGAAACCTTTGCCGCGATGGTCTACTCCCAGGGCGGCCGGCTCGTCGACGCGGCCCGCCAGCGCCTGCTCGCCGATTCGCCTCAGGGGCGGAATGCCTGGAAGATGCTCACGGACATGGTCCTGGTCGATCGCTCGGCGCCGCGAACCGTCGTGGAGCGTTCGTGGATGGAAGCCTCGGACGCGTTCGCCCTCGGAAAGGCCGCGATGGTGCTCGCTCACACGGCCGACTCCGACCGGTTCCGCAGCGCGCAGACCGCGCCCGGGATCTGGAACGACTGGGCCGCCGCCCCGCCGCCCAAGTGGGACGAGAACCGGCCCGACACGAACAGGAGCGGCCGCCTCGAGCTGGACGGCTACGTCGTCAACAAGTTCATCGACAGCAGGACGAAGGCCGCGGCCATGCTGTTTCTCGACTTTATGCGCAGCGGCGAGGCCGCTGCGAGGGAGCTCGTCGAGGAGGGCAACGAAGCCGTGGTCCTCACCGTCCACGACCTGCCGGCCGCGAAGGCGCTCCCGTTCCCGGACAGCCGGCGGGCGGCGATGACCAACGCTGTGCTCGAGCCGCTGCCGCCGGCCGGCCGCGAGCTCGGCGAGCTGTTCAGGGATTACTTCGCCCGCGCCGTCGGCGGCGCGCAGGACCCGGGCCGGGCGCTCGCGGAGCTGCAGGCCCGACTCGACGACTACGCGGTGCCCGAGCATTAGCCTTCGCATCTCGCACCCGCCGCTGTATCATTGATGGCGCAGACATGCCGAACCCCCGCCTGTCCGGTCGAGTCGGCCCTCTGACCTCGGCGCTGGCTGCTGCAGCGTTCGCCATGGCGTGCCGCTCGACGCCCCGCGCCCTGGTCGACTCGGCGCCCGCGTGGCCCGCGGTCCAGTGCGGCGCCAATTTCTCCGCCCGTCATGCTGCCAGCCTCGGGCTCGATCCCCGCGGCGCCCTCGGTGAGGTGCTCGTGGATCTCGGCGTGCGTTACCTTCGTCTTCCTGTCTGCTGGGACGAGCTGGAGCCCGAACCCGGCCGCCATCGATGGGAGATCCTCGAGTGGCAGATGGCGGCAGCCGCGGCCGCGGGGGCAAGGGTGCTGCTCTGCGTGGGCCACAAGGTGCCGCGCTACCCGGAGTATTTCGCGCCGGAGTGGGCGGAGGCCCTCTCCGACGAGGAGTTCCGGCCGGCCCTGCTGAGCTTCGTGGCCGCCGCGGTGACCCGGTTTCGTGATCATCCTGCGCTCGAGGCGTGGCAGGTCGAGAACGAGCCGCTCGCGCAGTTCGCGGGGTGGCGGTTCGGAGAGCGGTCGCGCGACGCAAGGCGATGGCTGGACGACGAGATCGCGGTCGTGCGCGCTCTCGACCCCCGCCACCTCATCGTGGCGAGCTATGCCGACGTGCCGTGGATGTTCACGCAGCTTCCCGGCACTCTGCGCTGCGACGCGGACGTCGTGGCTGTGTCGGTCTATCGCCGGACCTACTTCCGCAGCCCCTGGTATCGTGGGTACGTCGATCTCAACCGGATGGGCCCGGTCGGTCCTTTTTCCCTCCGCTACCAGAAGCGGTGGGCGGCCCTGTACGATCGCGAGCTGTGGATCAGCGAGCTGCAGGCCGAGCCGTGGCCAAAGACGCCCGGCGGCCTGCTGCAGGCCGCGCCCGAGGAGCTGGCGCGCACGATGAGCCGGCAGCAGCTGCTGCGCTCGTGGCAGGAGGCCGCCGGCGCCGGCATCAGCCGCGCCTACCTCTGGGGCGTCGAGTGGCTGCTGCACCGCAGGCGGCAGGGGCTCGACCTCGACGTCTTCGAGTTCGTGCGTGCCATCGCATCCGCCGGCCGCGGCGCCGAGGCCGGAGCCTATTCCTCGAAGTAGGTGTAGCCGCGGATGCCGTTCTCGTAGGCCTCGATCGCGCGGTTGCGCACCGCAAAGTCGATCTGCTGCCTGCGCACCGCCTGCTCTGCGAGGCGGCGAAAGCGGTCGATCAGCGCCTTGGGCTGATACTCGACGTAGGTGAGTACGTCCTCCACCGAGTCGCCTTCGACCTCCTTGGAAAAGACCACCTGGCCGTCTTCGTCGAGAGCGACGCTCACGACGTTGGTGTCGCCGAAGAGGTTGTGAAGATCACCGAGGGTTTCCTGGTAGGCGCCGCAGATGAACACGCCGATCACGTAGTCCTCGCCCGGCGTGAAGTCGTGCAGCGGCAGCGAGTCGCGCACGTCGTGCAGATCGATAAAGCGCGTGATCTTGCCGTCGCAGTCGCAGGTGGTGTCGGTAAAGATGCCCTCCTGCCGCGGCCGCTCGGTGAGCCGGTGGATCGGCATGATGGGAAACAGCTGGTCGATCGCCCACAGGTCCGGCAGCGACTGGAACACGCTCAGGTTGCCGTAGTAGATGCTGGTCAGCGCGGCATCGAGGCCCTGGAGCTCCTCGGGGACATGCTTGAGGCCTTTGGTTTCCTTGCGGATGCGGGCCACCACGTCCCAGAACACCTGCTCGCCGAGGGCGCGCTCACGCAGGCCGATCGAGCCCGTCGTGAAGAGCGTGCGGATCTCGTCGCGGTAGAAGATCGCGTCGTGGTAGGCCTCCTGCAGGTTCTTCTTCGACACCGTGTCGCGCGCTTCGAGCAGCCGGTCGAGGGCGGCGCTGCGTTCCTGGGGCAGCTGCTCGTCGACCGACCAGTGGTGGAGCCGGTTCACGTCGAGGACGTTGAACAGGAGAACCGAGTAGTAGGCCACCGTGGCGCGGCCGCTCTCGGAGATCAGGGTCGGGTGGGCGAGCTTCTCGGCGTCGAGAACCGACATGATGATGTCGATCACGTCGTCGCAGAACTCCTGCAGCGAGTAGTTGCGCGAGGAGGAAAAGTTGGTCTGGGAGCCGTCATAGTCGACGGCGAGCCCGCCGCCGATGTCGAGGCAGCCCATCGGCGCCCCTTCCTTGACCAGGGCGGCGTAGATGCGGCACGCCTCGTTCAGCGCCTGCTGGATGCTGCGGATGTTGGGAACCTGCGAGCCGATGTGGTAGTGCAGGAGCTCGAGGCAGTCGAGCATGCCGCGGGCTTTCAGCTCGTCGACGGCATCGACGATCTGCGAGGCCGTCAACCCGAAGACCGAGCGGTCGCCGCCCGATTCGTACCACATCCCTTCGGAGCGGGAAGAGAGTTTGGCCCGCAGGCCGAGGCGCGGCTTGACGTCGAGCCGGGCCGCGCGCTCGAGCACCTCGCGCACCTCACCCGGCCGCTCGACGACCACGATCACCTGCAGCCCGAGCTTGAGCCCGTACAGCGCCAGGTCGATGAACTCGCGGTCCTTGTAGCCGTTGCAGATGATGTAGGCGTCGGGGTCGTGCATGTAGGCAAGGGCGATGGCCAGCTCGGCCTTGCTGCCCGCCTCCAGCCCGTAGTGGTACTTGCGGCCGAACTGGCAGACCTCCTCGATGACCTGCTGCTGCTGGTTGACCTTGATCGGGTATACGCCCCGGTACCTGCCCCGGTACTGCAGCGTCTCGATCGCCTGGGCGAAGCTCTGGTTGATGGCGGCGATCGAGGCGTCGAGCAGGTCGCCGAACCGCAGCAGGACCGGCAGCGCCATGCCCCTGTCGCGGAGCCCCCGCGCGATCTCGTACAGGCTCACCGGCGTGGCGCAGCCGTTGTCGCCCTTCTGGCCCGGGCGGCGCAGCGCCACGGTCACCTCGCCTTCGGGCGAGATGCCGAAGTGCCCGTGCCCCCAGTTGGGCACCCCGTAGAGCTCGGCGGCGTCCCGGATGGTCCACTTCTCCAGGACGCCGGCGTTGTCGATATCCACTCCCAGTCCCTCCGCAGGCCGGCACCGGACGATCCAGCGTCTGTCGCCATCGCGCGCCGACGGGCTCCAGTGAGGGCCTTCCCGCCTGCAGTGTCAAGCCCGGGGCGCTTCGCGCCCCGCGCCAAGGAGCCATGGATGGCCCGAGCCCGGAGCGTACATGGATGTACAAGCTCCGGGCAAGCCCGGGCCCGGGGATATCCACCGGGCGCCTGCCGTGTTAGCCTGCAGTCTGCCATGGGCACCCGAACCTTTGATCTGCTCGCCCCCGACGTCGTGTTCCAGGCTGTCGAGACCGCCTACGGGCTGCGCCTCGACGGCACGCTCACGGCCTACTCCAGCTACGTCAACCGCGTCTACGGGGTCACGACCGAAGACGGCGTTCCGCTGGTAGCCAAGTTCTACCGCCCCGGCCGCTGGACCACAGAGGCGATTCTCGAAGAGCATCGCTTCGTCGCCGACTGCGCCGAGCGGGAGCTTCCCGTCGTCGCTCCGCTCGCCTCCCTCGACGGCTCCACGCTCTCCTCGGTGACGGCCAGCGACGGCAGCCGCGAAGAGGAGATCGACTTCGCCCTCTACCCCAGGCGCAGCGGCCGCTCGTTCGACGCCGAGAGCGACGACGACTGGGTTCGTCTGGGCACGATCGTGGCGAGGATCCACGCCGTGGCGCCGCTGCGGGAGGCGACCGAGCGGCTGCGCTGCACCCCCGACGCTTCGACCGTTCGCTTCGTGGAGCAGCTGCGGGCCGCTTCGGTGGTGCCGCCGCCTTGCAGCGACGAGCTGTACCCGCTCGCCGAGGGCGCGCTGCGGGCGATCGCGCCGCTGTTCGCGGCGGTTCCGCTGCACCGCATCCACGGCGACTGCCACCGGGGCAACATTCTCGACCGGCCGGGCGAGGGCCTGCTCGTCATCGACTTCGACGACATGATGGTGGGGCCGGCCGTGCAGGACCTCTGGCTTCTGCTCCCCGACCAGGCGTCCAAAGCCCGGCGCGAGCTCGACCTGATTCTGCGGGGCTACGAGCGGTTCTGCGCCTTCGACGACGCGACCCTGCGCCTGATCGAGCCGCTGCGTCTGATGCGGATGATCTACTACCTGGCATGGTCGGCGAGCCAGCGGGAGGACCTGCGCTTCCGCGAAGCCAACCCCGGCTGGGGCTCGGAGGCCTTCTGGATCAAGGAGATCGAGGACATCAGGACCCAGATCCAGGTGATCGAGGGAGAGCTGGGGGGGCGGATAGCGGCCCCACGGGCCGGCCGCTGACGCCGATGCCCCGCGCGCGGCGGGGCATCGAGCGGGGCCCGCAAGCGGCCCCGCGGCTCGCGCTGCCACGGCGACCCGGCCTGCTACAGCAGCGCCTTGACGTCCGCGTCGATCGGCACGATCACCTGGGCCGCGCTCTCGACCTCGGCGCTCGTCGTGTTGATCAGCCTGCAGAACACCACCACCGAAGCCTGCATCGGCACGACCGTGCCGGTGAGGATGTAGTCGGCTGCGAGGAACCGTCCGACCTTGATGGCGCGGCCGGTCTCGGCCAGGTCGGAAACAGACAGCTGCTGCTCGACGAGCACGGCCTCGATCCGGCTGCGCTCGACCAGGGTGACCCCGCCGCTCAGGGATGTCGCCGCCAGCTCGTCGAGGAGACCGACAAACGGACAGCTCCTTCCGTCGGGGCGGCCGAAGCCCGACACCGCGACGCTGGTCGGCCGCGCGGACCCGCGGCGCCGCACATCGAGGGCCAGCTCGCCGAACAGCCCTTCGAGCCTGTCCATCAGCGGAACCTGCGGCGCCGCCGGCGCGATCTCCCGGTCCGCTCGGATGCGGGCGAGCTCGTTCGGCGCCATCTGGACGTCGCCGCCGAGGATCTCGAGATAGCGGTCGAGTACCTTGAGCTCGTCGTCGAACCCGCTGTCGTCGAGGCGCTCGCGCGCGTTGAGGACTTCCTTCTTCATCGCGTTGGTGGTCTCGATCAGGTCCTGGATGACCACGGCCTGCTTCGCGCCGCCGGCCCAGGCGGCGCCGGATGCTGCGGGTTTCCCGGTCCCGGCGGCCATCGCCTCGTAGTAGCGCGCCCCGATGTGCTTGAGGGTCTGGGCATAGCGGAGCATGGTGCCCGCGCGCAGCACGATCGCGTCGGTGATGCCGTCCACAGCGGCAGCGCGGTCCACTGTCTGCACCATGATGTCGACTTCGCCCGCCGGCTGCCGGCCCCGCGACGCGGTGGCCCGCACGCGGCCGATCACCGTCTCGCCCGGCTCGATCGGCGGAAGCTCGAGCTTGAGCACGATCGTTTCGTAGTCGCCGGTCTGCACGATCGGGTAGCGGCAGGTCACGCTTCGCCCCTGGACTTCGACGTCGGGCGCCCACGCCTCCAGGCAGCGGACGCCCTGCGCGAGCTCGATCGTCACCTCGACGTCCCGCGCCGCGGGCACGATCATGCGCGAGAGCCCGCTGCCGAAGATCTCGAGCATGCGCTCGCGGTCGGCGACAAAGCGCGAGCTGCCGCCGCCTCGCCGCGCCAGGGTGTGCATCAGGTCCATGTTGAAGTTCTGGCCGAGCCCGATCGTCGAGATGCCGATTCCCATCGCGCGGTAGCTCTCGGCCATTTCGTAGAGGCCGCTCGAGTCGCTCTGCCCGTCGGTGAGCAGCAGCACCCAGTTCACGTAGCCCTCGCGAAGGTTCGCCAGCACCTGCTGGTAGCCCAGCTCCGCGCCGGCCCTGATGTTGGTGCCTCCGTCGGCAACCATGCCGTGCACGGCCTGGCGGAAGCGATCGCGCTTTCCCCCGATGCGGGTCGAAGGGAACACCACGCGCGCCGTGCTGTCAAAAACGATCAGGGAGACGAAGTCGCCGTCTCGCACCTGCTCGACAAAGATGTCGAACGACTCCTTGACCCAACTCAGCTTGTCGGCCTCGGACATCGAGCCGCTCTTGTCGATGACGAACGCCAGGTTCATCGGCGGCAGCTCCCCGAACGGCACCCGGCTGCCCTGCAGCCCGATCACCACCAGCTCTTCCTGCCCGCCCGACGACACCTGCCTGTGGCCGGTGTGCGCGCTCACCCCCACCGGGCCCTCCGGCTGCGGGTAGCCGTAGTCGACCGCGGCTATGAACGAGGTCTCCTGGATCTCCTTGGCGGGCATGATCGCGCCCCGCGAAGACAGGTAGACGCTCCGGCTCGATCCTCCGATGGCCTCGG
Organism: uncultured Spirochaetales bacterium; assembly: GCA_964552235.1. Taxonomy (GTDB): domain Bacteria; phylum Spirochaetota; class Spirochaetia; order SZUA-6; family CAVTHK01; genus CAVTHK01. The sequence goes on from CAZKGO010000130.1 coordinate 9,216, forward strand.
CGGATCCGTAAGCCCATGCCGCGGCTGCCAGCGCCAGCGTCCCCAGCGCGATCAACACTGCCCTCTTGCTCTTCATGTCCCACCTCCTCGTGCGCGCTCTTGTGCGCAGTCCCCATCCTGCACGACGCGTGCCCGGCGAGGCCGACCGGTCAACTCCTTCTGCCGCAAGCAGTTGCGTCGCACAGAGCAGCAGGGGCCGGCACAGGTACCCCGTCAACCGGCGGGACCGCTGCCGCGCGTGAAAGCTCCTCAACTGGCCCTATCACAAAGAGTTGCGTGAACAGACAGGATCGGGATCGAGGACGAAGGTTGACGCCGGTCGTTCAGGCACCTGCCGGAAGCGCCACCGTCGCC
>CAZKGO010000130.1:9669-12402 GCA_964552235.1 uncultured Spirochaetales bacterium
AGGACGAAGGTTGACGCCGGTCGTTCAGGCACCTGCCGGAAGCGCCACCGTCGCCACCGTGCCTCTTCCCGGCTCGGAGCGAAAGAGCAGGCGGCCGCCGTGCTCGGCCACGATGCGCTGAGCCACCACGAGACCCAGGCCCGTGCCGCCCCTGTCGCGGCGCGTGGTGAAGAACGGCTCGGTGATGCGCGCGAGGTCGGCAGGCGCGATGCCGACCCCCCGGTCGGCCACCTCGATCAGCACCTCGCCTTCGTAGCGGGTGCTCACGCTGATGCCGTGCTCCCGGTCGGGCAGCGCCTGGCAGGCGTTCTGCAGCAGGTTGAGCACGACCTGCTCGAGCTGCACCCGGTCGCCCCGCACGGGGGGCAGGCCCTGGCCGAGGCTCACGGAAAAGCGGCGCGTCGCGCCGCGCACGAAATGCCCAGCGAGCTCCACGACCGCGGTGACCACGTCGTTGGCGTCGAGCGGCAGCCGCGGCGCAGCCGCCTGGCCTCCGCGGGCGAAATCCTTGAGATCGCCGACCATGCGCTCGATGCGCGCTGCGCTCGCCTCGATCTCCCTGGCCGCCGCGGTCGCCGCGTCGCGGAACTCCGCGTACGGCATGCCCGCCACCCTCACCGTCCCGTCGGCAGCCCCGGAGTCGGAGGCGAGCGCGAAGAGCCCGGGCAGCCCCTCGGAGACGAAGCGCGCGTCGTGGGCGATCGCCTGGGTCGGGTTGCCCACCTCGTGGGCCACGCTGGCCACGAGCACCCCGAGGGTGGCGAGCTTGTCGGCCCGGGCGACCTGCTCGGCCTGCAGGCGCAGCCTCTCCTCGGCTGCCTTCCGCTCCCTGATGTCGCGCAGGATCACCACGCCGGCGCTGCGCTCGTGCCAGACCGTGCGCGCGCCCGCCACCTCGACCGCGATCTCCTCCCCCGAGCGGCCGACGACGCGCGTTTCCGTGCGGGCGGAAAAATCGGCTCCGGCCATGCGCGCGGCGAACCGCTGCTCGAGCCGCTCGCGGTCGCCCGAGACGATCAGCTCCCCGAAGGCCCGCCCGAGCAGCTCCCCGCGGGTGTAGCCCGAGATCTGGGCCGCGGTGCGGTTGACGTAGAGGATGCGGCCGTCGGCCGAGATCACCAGGATCGCGTCGCCGGCGCTCTCGGCCAGGGCCTTGAAGTTGCCCTCGGCGTCCTGCACGGAGCGCACCATGCCGTTGAAGGCGCGGGCCAGCTCGCCCAGCTCGTCCTCGGCTGCGACCGGCACCGCGACGCCGTAGTTGCCGCCCTGGACCTGGCGCACACCCTCGAGCAGGAGAGCCAGGGGCTGCAGGAGTCCCCGGCGCGAGGCGATCGGGAATCCGACGACGACCGCGAGCGCAGCCAGCGCCACCACCAGCGCGACGCGCCAGCTCACCCGGTGCATGGCGGCGCGGTAGTCGGCGTAGCGGAAGCCGACGCGCACGCGCCGGGCCGCGGGCCCGAGCTCGTACTCGAAAAAGAAGGTACGTGTGTCCCGCAGATCCAGGTACACGAAGCGCGCGGGCACCTCGGCCGTGCCGAGCGGGCCCTTGTGCCCCCTGGCCATCGCAACGGCCGCGGGCCACGCCGGGTCGACGTCGGCCGCAGCGAAACGGGCCGTCGGCGCGCCGCCGGCCGCTGCGGGAACCACGTAGGCGGCGGCGGGCGACAGCGCGAGGCTGCCGAGGATGTCGGCGTTAAAGGCCGCGGCCCTCGCCTCGGCCAGGTAGCGCTCGGCCAGGATCCTCTGCTGCGCCCCGGCCATGTAGGTCGAGGCGATGCCGAAAGCCACGAGCAGGGTCGCCAGCGGAAGGCCGAAGAGCTTCGCCACGAAGCTGCTGGGCTGCGGCGCGTCGTTGAGGTAGACGACAAAGATCGTCAGCGCGATCAGCAGCGAGGCGGTGTTGAAGACCGCGGCATAGACCGCGCGAGCCACGAAGCCGGTCTGGAACAGAAAGTAGAGCGACGCCAGGCCGATGGTCATGATATCCAGGATGGCGAAGCGCAGCAGCGATGCGCGCAGGCGCGGCTCCACGGTCGGGCCGGCCGGGCCGGCCGGCCGCCCCCTCGCGGCGCGCGGGCGGCGCAGCGCCCTGCGCACGAGCACGAGCAGCGCCCACAGGTAACCGGCCAGGGCAAAGGTGCTGACCTGCGGCCCGTACTCGAAGGTGAAGTACTCGGCCTGGAAGTCGTAGACCCTCGGCGCGGAGGCGAGGAAGAAGTTCACGCCCCACACCCCCGTGGCAGCCGCGAGGGAGACGGCGAGCACGATGCGCGCCTCGCGCGGGCGGTCGAGCCCTCCAAAGCGGTAGGCGAACTGGATCAGGCAGACGACGCCAAAGACGATCAGGTTCGACACCTGCCCGGTGGCGAGGCCGGCCGGCGTGAACAACGAGTAGCGAGCGGTGTAGGAGGCCAGCAGGACGAACAGCGACACCAGGTAGCCGAGCAGGTACCAGGTGTCGCGGCTCTTGCCGCGCAGAGCGGCCACGTACAGGCAGATGACCAGCAGCATGATCGAGGTGGCAAACGAGCCCACTGCCAGGACGCCCAACCGCAGCCCGCTCATCTTCTCCTCTACCCGCCGCGGGCCGCCTTGCGCGCCAGGCGCTTGCTCAGCGCCTGGGGCGTGATGCCGAGCAGCCCGGCGGCAATCGCGTGGTTGCCCCGCGCCCGCTCGAGGGCGCTCGCGATGAGGCTCTCGGTGGCGGCCTTGAGCGTCGGGAACCTGTCG
>CAZKGO010000131.1:0-12294 GCA_964552235.1 uncultured Spirochaetales bacterium
TGCCGGCGCGCAATCCGCAGCGGGAGCCGGCGGACGACGCTGTCGGCTGGATGCACGAATGGGCGGATGCGCGGGGCCTGGATCTGGGCCCCGAGACCAACTTCCCGCAGTGGGACGGCAGCAGACCGGACTACGACCTGGCGATCAGCGGCGTGCTCGACCCGTGAGGACCGCGGCGAGCTGCGGGCGCAGAGCTCGGCGGCCGGCGCCCGCAGGGCGGTCTGAGCCTGCCCACGAAACCGGAGCGCACCCTTTGACCCCTTGACGCTTCTTGTTGTCTCTGATACTGTTTCTGCCGGTAGAAGCGTTTCTATGGGTAGAAACGAGCGGCATCCGCTGCGAGAGCTCTCGCGGGCTCTCAGCCGCGTAGATGACACCCGGCTGATCGACGGGTTCCTGGAGAGCATCCTCACGCCCCGCGAGGTGCGCGAGCTGGCGGGGCGCTGGGAGCTGGTCAAGCGGCTGGCCGCAGGCGAGAGCCAGCGCTCGATCGCCCGCCGGCTGCACATGAGCCTGTGCAAGATCACTCGGGGCTCTCGCGAGCTGAAGAAACGCGGTTCGCCGCTACGGCGGATGCTCAGGCTGCACCGGTGGTCCCGCGGAAGCGCGGGGCGGCAATAGCGCGCGAAAGGAGTAAATAGGATGGTGACAAAGGTGTTCCTGAACGAGAAGGAGATGCCCCGGGAGTGGTACAACCTGGCCGCGGACCTGCCGAACCCCCCGCAGCCGCCGTTGGGGCCGGGAGGCAAGCCGGTGACGCCGGACATGCTGGCGCCGGTGTTTCCCATGAACCTGATCGAGCAGGAGGTGAGCCTGCAGCGGTGGATCAAGATCCCGGAGGGAATCCTGGATATGCTGCGCATCTGGCGGCCAACGCCGCTGCACAGGGCCGTGCGCCTCGAGCAGGCGATTGGCGCCCCGTGCCGCATCTACTACAAGAACGAGAGCGTCTCGCCTCCCGGCAGCCACAAGCCGAACACGGCGGTGGCACAGGCATGGTACAACAAGGAGTTCGGAATCAAGCGGCTGACCACCGAGACCGGCGCCGGGCAGTGGGGCAGCGCTCTGGCCTTTGCCTGCTCCTTGATCGGCCTCGAATGCAAGGTGTTCATGGTGCGGGTGAGCTTCGACCAGAAGCCGTACCGCAAGTTCATGATGCAGACCTGGGGCGCCGACTGTGTGGCCAGCCCGAGCCGCGAGACCGAAGCGGGACGCCAGATGCTGGCGAAGCACCCCGAGAGTCCGGGCAGCCTCGGCGGCGCGATCAGCGAGGCGGTCGAGGCTGCGGTCACCGACAAGAGCGGCAAGTCGCGCTACAGCCTGGGCAGCGTGCTCAACCACGTTCTGCTGCACCAGACGATCGTCGGGCAGGAGGTCAAGAAGCAGCTGGCCATCTTCGGCGAGAAGAACGTCGACGTCGTGATCGGGTGCGTCGGCGGTGGGAGCAACTTCGCGGGTATGGCGTTCCCCTTTGTCGCCGACAAGATCGCCGGGGCCAAGATTGACATCATCCCCGTGGAGCCGACCTCGTGCCCGACCATGACGCGGGCGCCCTTTGTGTACGATCACGGCGACGTCGCCCGGATGACACCTCTGCTGGCGATGCACTCCCTCGGCCACTCGTTCATGCCGCCCCCAATCCACGCCGGCGGGCTGCGCTACCACGGAGTGGCGCCGCTGATCTCGCAGTCGATCGTCGAGGGGTTGATGACGCCGCGGGCCGTGCACCAGCTCGAGTGCTACGAGTCGGCGGTGCTCTTTGCCCGCACCGAGGGCATCATCATCGCCCCCGAGACCAGCCACGCGGTGGCGGTGGCGATCCAGGAGGCGAAGAAGGCCAAGGAAGAGGGCAAGGAGAAGGTGATCGTGTTCAACCTCTCCGGCCACGGCCTGATGGACCTCACGGGCTACGACAAGTACTTCCACGGCCAGCTGGAGAACTACGCCCTGCCGCAGGACGAGATCGACCGCGCCATGGAGGAGATCAAGGACTACCCCAAGCCGGCGGTGGTGCGGACAGGGCGCTGGTAGGCGAGGCGAGCGCGGGCGGACCGGGAGGTCCGCCCGTCTACCGGTAGTCGACGAAGAACACTCCGAACACCAGGGCGATGTCCTTTTTGCTCATGGACAGACCCTCAGCCTTGAGGGCGGCAGCGGCGTCGGTCTGCGTAAGGGTCGGGTCGGCCCGCTTGAGCGCCACCAGGCGGGAGATGGCCTCGCGGTCGACGCCACGCCTGTTGAAGTTCCCGTTGCGGCTCTGCAGCACGACGACGACCGTTCGCAGGGCCTCGATGTCGGCCCCCACGGCCCCCAGGGCCTGCTGCAGCGCCTGCACGTCGGCATCGACGTGGTCGGCGGCCGGTTTCTGGAGCGAGGCCTTGACCGCCTCCAGCTCGCTTCGGGCCGCGGCCTGTTCGGCCCGCAGGGCGCTCTGCTCCTGCCTCAGCGCCTCGCCGTCGATCTTGAGAGCCGCGATGTCCGCGCGGCTCGACTCCAGCTCGCGCAGGGCATCGCCTCCCCGCCGCTCGATCTCGCCCAGGCGGGTGTCGAGGGCTGCGAACTTGTCGGAGACGTATTCCATGGTGTCGGCCCTGAGAAAGGCCGCCGGGGTCCTCACCGCCTCCAGAAGCCGGCGGCCCAGGGCCTCGTCGCCCTCGAATGGCCCCGCGATGCGCAGGAAGTAGTGGCCCACCAGCACGCGGAAGTCGTAGGTCAACGTCTTCTCTGCGTGGAAGCGCAGACCGGCCGGCAGAAAACGGGTGAGGTCCTGGCCTTCTACGACGTACTCCTCGGGGACCGCGAGCACATCGATCGCCGCGGCCGTCACCAGCGCCCTGGCGCTGCGCAGGCGAAGGGCCCGCAGGCCCAGCGCCTGGTTGCGCAGATCGAGCAGCGCCTGCTTTTGGGCGTCACCGAGGTCGCCCTCGACGAGCAGCGTGATCTGCCGGCCGGCGTCGTCCCGCGCGAGGTACACGTCATACCCGCCCTCCCGCCCCTGCGCCTCGAAGACAAAGCCTCCCGTCTGGGCCGCAAGTGGCGCGAGGGCTAGAGCGGCCGGGATGAGGGCCGCCAGGCGGAGAGGGGCCTTCATCCTTGTCTCTCCTCTGCGGTGGCCAGCAAGATGCGGTCGAAAGCCGTGATCGGCTTGCCCGCGGGCCCCGTCTCGACCAGCGAGGCCCGCACCGTGTCGCCGACCGAAGTGATCCGCAGCGTGGCCAGCAGCTCGTCCTCCTTGCGGAACACGTACACGGTGTCGCCCACCCTCGGGGCGTGGAGACGGGAGACGTAGAGGAGGATCGACTGCGGATCGCGGGGGTCGAGGACGTAACCTCCCTCGCGGGTGCTGCGGGTCAGGGAGTCGATCGCGAGCGCGTACTGCTCGGCCTCGGTCTGCAGGCGGACGATGCGCTCGTCGCGCTCCTGCAGGCGGTCGGCGAGAGCGCTCCAGATGCGGCCGTACTCGAGGGCGAGGGTCTGGCCTGCTTCGCGGATGCGCTCGAGAGCCGGGGGAACCGAGTTGGCGAAGGGCACCTCGAGCAGCCGGCCGGTGAGGGCGTCGATCTCGGCCGCCCGCTCGCGCAGCTGCTCGTACTGCTGCGGGGTGGCGATGCCTTCGCGGCCGAGCACCTCGCGGTAGGGGGCGCTCACGTCGGCCGCGAACAGCTGCCGGTTCACGCCTCGGCTCAGGAGGGCGGCAAGGTCACCCTGCTCGAAGACCGGGTTGTAGCGTGCCGCTGCCTCGGAGCGGGCTGCGGCGAGGTCGAGGGCGTGGCGCGCCTCGGAGTCGCGCAGCCGCGCCTCGTAGGCGCGGCGCAGGGCGTCGACGTCGGGCGGTGGCTGCGCGTCCCGGGCCGAAGGGGCGGCGCCCACGGTGAGCGTCACCGAAGCCGCCTCGGGCGCCGAAGGTTCGACCGCGACAGCGGCCGGCGGCGGCGCTGCCACGCTGGGGGGCGCCGGCTCCCGTTCGCGGGGCGCTGGCTCGTCCTGGCCCCGCAGGCGCAGCCGGAGTGCGGCCAGGTCGGGGCGCGGCAGGTCCCGCCACCAGGCGCCGATGGCCGCGCCCGTGCGCCGCGTCCAGCCGGCCACGTCGGGCCGGCGGATCTCGGGCCACTCGAGCTCCGCGAGGCGCGAGCCGATCGCGGCCGCAAGGCGGGCGATCGCCGAGGCCGGCTTCGCAGCTGGCGCCTCGCCGGGTATGGCGGGCGCCTGCGGCTCGGCCGGCTGCGCCGGTCGGACCGCCGACGGCCGCAGCGAGCCCGGCAGGCTGGCCTGCGGGAAGAACAGCATGATGCTCGCGAGCGCCGTGACCAGGAACGCCGCGTAGACCGCGATCACGATGAGAATCAGCGGGCTGCGGTCCGCCCCGCCTGTCTTGCGTTGCCGTTCCACTGGCATTCCTCCCCGCCGGGCGCTTTGCGGCCCGGGCAGATCGTCCGGGAGCTTCCCCGCTTCTATCTTCGGACCCCGGATCCATTTCTTTGACCCCTGGGGAGCGCCGGGGGACGGTTCGCGGGGCGGCTCGGATTGACGTGTGCGGGGTTTTCCCGTAGAGTAAACGCCACGCTGAACGACTACGGAGATGCGGCGCGCCGCTACGGAAAGGTGACGACATGGCCGACCTGAGCACAGCCTACATGGGTCTGAAGCTGAAGAACCCCGTCATTGCGGGCGCTTCGAGCCTAACCAGCAACATCGACCGGCTCAAGGAGCTGGAGGACGCGGGGGTCGGCGCGGTGGTGATCTCCTCGCTGTTCGAGGAGCAGATCCAGATGGAGAGCTTCCGCCTCGAGCAGGACCTGCAGCGGCACAACGAGATGCACGCCGAGATGGTCACCCTGTTCCCCGAGGTCAGGCACTCGGGAGCCGACCAGCACCTGATGTGGGTACGCAAGGCCAAGCAGAGCCTGCGCATCCCGGTGATCGCCAGCCTGAACGCGGTCAGCCGCGAGACGTGGCTGGAGTACGCCCGGCAGCTGGAGTCGACGGGAGCCGACGGGCTGGAGCTCAACTTTTACGCCACGCCCAGCGACCTCGACCGCACGGCGGCCGACATCGAGGGCGAGCAGACCGCGATCCTCAAGGAGGTCGTAGCCGCGGTCAAGGTGCCGGTGGCGGTCAAGCTGAGCTACTTCTACACCAACCCGCTGAATGTCGTGAAGCGAATGGACGGGACCGGGGTCAGGGCCTTCGTCCTCTTCAACCGCTTCTTCCAGCCTGATTTCGACGTCGAGAAGGAAACCAACCTGTTTCCCCACAACACCAGCAGCTCGGTCGACAACCGCATCCCTCTGCGGTACGCGGGCCTTCTCGCGGGCGCACTCAAGGCCGACATCTGCGCCAACACCGGCATCCTAACCGCCCAGGATGCCCTCAAGCTGATGCTTGCCGGCGCCAACGCCGTGCAGATCGTGAGCACGCTGTTCAAGAACAGGATCCCCGTTGTGACCTCCATACTGGCCGAGATCGAGGAGTGGATGGGTCGCAAGGGGTACAAGCGGCTGGAAGACTTCAGGGGCAGGATGAGCGCGCGCAACAACCGCGACCCCTGGATCTACAGGCGGGCCCAGTACGTGCGGCTGCTGCTGCGCGCCGACGTGCTCAAGGGCGGGCCGCAGGGCTGACGCCCGCAGCCGCCCGCCGCCTCACTTGCGGGCGGCGAGCGCCTCGGGCACCGTGTCCTCGGGTTTGACCTTGTACCAGGCCGCCGCGATCTTGCCGTTCTCGTCGATGAGGAACGACGAACGGATGATCCCCATCGATTTCCTGCCGTACATCGATCTCTCGCCCCAGGCGCCGTAGGCTTCGGCGATGGCGTGGTCGGGGTCCGACAGCAGGGGGAAGCCCAGGCCGAACTTCCGATCGAACGCGGACTGAACCTGCGGCTCGTCCGGGCTGATCCCGACGGCGGCAAGCCCGGCTGCGGCCAGCTTCGGCGCCGAGTCGCGGATGCTGCACGCCTGGGTGGTGCAGCCCGGCGTGTCCGCGCGGGGATAGAAGTAGAGCAGCAGCCGCCTCCCCTTGTAGTCCGAGAGACGCACGATCCCGCCCGCCTGGTCCTTGAGCGCGAACTCCGGGGCCTTGTCGCCGACTTCGAGCCTTGGCATGACAGCCTCCTTTTCAGCCGTGCTGCCCGCAAGATAAGCACGGGGGTGGGCGCGAGGCCACAGCCGGCCGGCCAGCGGCGCGGTGCGGCGCTGTTCACGACCGGCGGTCTCTCGCTATAGTGCGGGTCATGCGTCCGACCCGACTGCTGGTGGCCATCCTCGTGGTGCTGGTCACGGCCACCGGTCTCGTTTCCGCCTACCGGCACGTGCGCGCCGGCCTGGAGGCGCGCGCGCGGGTGAGCGCCCGGATCGCAGCGCTGTACGCCGATCTGCTCGCGCGCCACCCGGACCTTCCGCTGGCCGAGGAAAAGGCGCGGCTGGCCCGCTTTGCCGCCTCGGACCTGCTCGCCGCCGCGCGCAGCGTCCGCGCGTTCCGCGACGACTACGCGGCCACAGAGCGGCGAATCGCGGCCCAGATGGCTGGCAGTCGCGACGGTGAGTCGCCAGCCCCCTACAAGACCTTCTCGCCGAACGGCTTCCGGGACTTCGGCAACAGCTTCCGCTTTGCCCGCACCCGAGTGCTGGACACTCCGCCCCCGATCACCGGCAGCGCGGCCGCCGACGCGCGGCTGCGCAGGCTGGCAGCCTCGCGCGGCTACTTGGCGCGCGCCGTGGCGCTGGAAGACGGCCTGGTGACCAACGGCCGCCACAGCCTGCAGCCGGCCGCGATGGAGGCCTGGAAGCGGCTGCAGGCCGCGGCAGCGGCCGAGGGCATCGAGCTCGACCTGGTCTCCGCCTACCGCTCGCCCGATCGCCAGCGCGAGATCTTTATGCAGCGCCTGCGCCAGATCATGATCCTCGAGGCCGGCCGGGAGCTGTCGGCTGCCGAGATCGCGCAGGGCAGGGCCGACGCGGCAGCAGACCGGCTCCTCGCCACCAGCTCGATCCCGGGCTACTCGAAGCATCACACCGGCTACGTGATCGACCTGATCGACGTCGGCTCGGGCAGGCCGTCGACCGAGTTCGCCCTGACGCGGGGCTTCGAGTGGCTGTCGGCCCGCAACTACCTCAACGCCAAGAGGCACGGCTTCATCCCGAGCTATCCCGAGGGGGCGCAGCTGCAGGGGCCCGATCCCGAGGCGTGGGAATATGTCTTTGTGGGCGAGGAGGCGCTGCGGGCGCCGGTGTTGCCCCAGTTGTGAGGAACAGGATGAGAAATTCGAGCGCTGTCGCGCTGCTGCTGGCATGCCGCGTGGTCTGGGCTTCGCCCTCTGCGGAAGGCGCCGATTCGCAGCCGCCCGCTTCGATCAAGGCGGCCGGGCTCAAGGGGCCCACAGGCATCGGCATGGTGCGGATGCTCGAGGTCGACCGCGAGGTGGCCGGCGTTCCCGTCTCCTACGAGCTGGCGGCGTCGCCGGAGATCGTGGCCCCCAAGGTGCTGACCGGAGAGCTGGATTTCGCCGTGCTTCCGACGAACATGGCGGCCAAGATCGCATCCGGCGGCGTGCCCTATCGCCTCGCGGCCCTCGTCGGACTGGGCGTCGTGTACGTGGTCACCTCCGACGAATCGATCCGCGGCTGGCCGGACCTCAGGGGGCGCTCGGTGGCTGCGGTCGGGCGCGGCAGCGCTGCCGACGCGGTGGTGCGCTACCTGCTGGCGCGCAACGGCCTCGATCCGGAACGCGATCTGCAGCTGCGCTACCTGCCCCACCTGGAGCTCGCTCAGCTCGCCATCGCCGGCCGCGAGCCGGTGGCCGTGCTGCCCGAGCCGTTCGCCACCAAGGTGATGCTCCAGCAGCCGCGCTTTCGCGTCGCCCTGGACCTGCAGGCCGAGTGGGAGCGCGCGGCCGGGCCGGCGTCGCCCCTGGCGATGAGCGTCCTGGTGGTCAAGTCCGGGACAGCCGACAGGTACCTCGCTCTAGTGCGGGCCTTTCTCCAGCGCTACGAAGCATCGACGCGGTGGGTCAACGAGCATCCGCGCGAGGCGGGGGCGCTGGTGGAGAAGCACGGGCTGGGCTTCTCGGCCGCAGAGGCGGAATCGGCCATACCGCGGTGCAACATCCGCTACTTCCCGGCCTCCGCCGCGCGGCCGGCGGTCGAGGCCTTTCTCCGCGTCCTACTGGCTTTTTCGCCTGATGCCATCGGTGGTAGACTGCCCGGCGATGAGTTCTACCTGGCGGAATAGGCTCCTCGGCGCGACGTCCGTCGTCGCGCTCCTGGCGTTCTGGCAGGCCGTCTCGTCGCTGATCGGCCTTCAGATCATCCTGCCGGGCCCGGCCGCGACCCTGGAGCGCCTGCGGCGGCTGCTGTTCTCCCCGACCTTCGCCGCCGACGTGCTGGCCACCGTCACGCGCGGTCTGCTCGGCTTTGCCCTCTCGGCAGCCGCTGCGCTCGTCTTGGGCGTGGCTGCCGGGCGCAGGCCGGCGGTGTTCGCCCTGCTGCAGCCGGCGGTCGCTGTCGTGCGGGCCACCCCCGTGATGTCGGTGATCCTCCTGGCGATGATCTGGTTCCGCACCGAAGGCATGCCCGTCTTCGTCGCTTTTCTCATGTGCTTTCCCGTCCTGTACGGCAACGTGGTCGAGGGCATCAGGAGCATCGACCGCGACCTCGTGGACATGGCCCATGTGTTCCGCGTGCGTCGCCGGCGCATCCTCACCGCTCTCTACCTGCCGGCGATCCTGCCGTACCTGGTCGCCGGTTTTTCGGCCACGCTGGGCCTCTCCTGGAAGGTGGTGGTCGCCGCCGAGGTGCTGGCTCAGCCCGCCCGCGCCCTCGGCAGCCGGCTGCAGGAGTCGCGCGTGATGCTCGACACCGCGGGCGTGCTGGCGTGGACCGCCGTGGCGCTGCTGCTGGCCGCCGCCACCGAGGGGCTGCTGCGCGCCGCCGCGCGGAGGCTGAGCGCCCGGTGAGCGACCTCGTCGTGCGCGAAGTGTCCAAGAGCTTCGGCGACCTCGCGGTGCTGAGGCGCCTCACGATCCGCGTGCCGGCCCGAAGCATCCTGAGCGTGCTCGGCCCTTCCGGCTGCGGCAAGACGACGCTCCTGAACCTGATCGCGGGCACCGTGCGGCCCGACGGCGGCACGATCGAGGGCAGCGGGTCCATCGGCGTGAGCTACCTTTTCCAGGAGCCGCGGCTGCTGCCCTGGAAGACCGTCTGGGGGAACGTCGAACTCGTGCTCAAGGACCGCATGCCGGCCGCTGAACGCCGGAAGACCGTCGCGGCCGTACTCGCCCTGGTCGGCCTGGAGCAGTTCCGGGCCAGCCGGCCGGCGGCGCTCTCCGGCGGGATGCGGCAGCGGGCGGCGATGGCACGGGCCTTTGCCTATCCCTCCGACGTGCTGCTGATGGACGAGCCGTTCCGCGCCCTGGACCTGCCGCTCAAGCTGGCCCTCATGCAGGCCTTCGTCGAGCTGTGGGAGCGGGACCGGAGGACCGTGCTGTTCGTCACCCACGACATCCAGGAAGCGCTGTTCCTGGGCGACGACATCCTGGTGCTGTCGAGCCGGCCGGCCGAGGTGCGCGACCACGTCCCCAATCCGATCCCGAGGCCGCAGCGGCAGTTCCAGAGCCCCGCGATGCTGGCGCTGGAAAGGGACCTCTATGACCTGCTGCTCCGGTAGCGGCTGCGGCGATCGCGACGTCATCCGGGTGCCGCGAATCCGGACGCGCTGCCTCCTGGGGGTCCGCCCGCGGGAACGGCGGCGCAGGCGCCTGGTCGAGATCACGCTTGTCGTCGAGGCGGACCTCGAAGCCGCGGCAGCCTCCGACGACCTCGAGCGGACGGTCGACTACTCGGCGCTCGCGCGCCTGGTGCGGCAGGAGGCGGCGGCGACCGAGTTCCGCCTGGTCGAAGCGCTGGCCGGCCGGCTCGCCGCGGCGGTGCTCGCGCTGCCTCGCGTGCGCGCGGTCGAAGTGACGGTGAGCAAGCCGCGGGCCCTGCGTGCGGCCGGGGCCCCGCAGGTGGTGATGCGGAGGCGCAAGAGGTGAACACCGAGCGCGTCAGGCAGCTCGTGCGCGAGCTGCTGCTGGAGATCGGCGAGGATCCTGACAGGGAAGGGCTGCGGGACACTCCGCGGCGCTACGCGGACATGATGGGCTTTCTCTGCTCGGGCTACGGCCACAGCCTCGACGATGTGACCGGCCGGTCGTTCTTTACGCAGCACATCAACAACATGGTCGTGCTCAAGGACATCGAGCTGTACAGCCTCTGCGAGCACCACATCCTGCCGTTCTACGGCCGCTGCCACATCGGCTACATCGCCAAGGGCCGGGTCTTCGGCGTGAGCAAACTGGCGCGCATCGTCGACATGTACGCGCGGCGGCTGCAGCTCCAGGAGCGCCTGACCGAGCAGATCGCCCACTCCGTGCGCGACGCGATCGGCGCAGACGGGGTGGGAGTGGTCATCGAGGCCCGCCACCTGTGCATGATGATGCGGGGCGTGCGCAAGCAGAGCTCGGTCATGGTCACCTCTTCGCTGCTCGGCTCGTTCATGAAGAACCCTGCCACGAGGGCGGAGTTCCTCTCGCTGCTGCGCAAGTAGACGGGGCGGCGCGTCAATAGCTACATTAGCGCGGGAGTCGTCAATGAAGCGAGCCATCCTGCCCGTGTCGATCGCCGTGGCGGTGCTTGCGGCCGCGGGGGCCCTGGTAGCCAGTCGCGCCGCTGCCCGGCCTGCTGCCGAGACAGCGCAGCCGGCCGTGTCGAGCGCCGTGGCGGTGCGGGCGTCCGAGAGCCTGTCGGCCGAGGACTGGCTGGCTGCGGGCCTTTCGCAGGTCAAGCCGGGAACCAGGCTCATCGACTTCGAGCTCGAGGACCTTGCGGGCCGCAAGGTCAAGCTCGCGTCGCTGGCCGGACGGGTGGTCTTTCTGAACTTCTGGGCCACGTGGTGCCCCCCGTGCCGCGCCGAGATGCCTTCGATGGAGAGGCTGCACGCCCGGCTGCGGGACAGGGGACTGGTGGTGCTCGGCGTCGACCTGCAGGAAGGCAAGGGCGAGGTCGAGGCCTTTGTCCGCGAGTACAAGCTGACGTTCCCCATCGTGCTCGACCGCAGCGGGAGCGGCGGCGCCGCCTACGGTGTGCGCAGCATTCCGACCACGTTCCTCATCGGGCGGGACGGCATGATCCTGGCGGGCCGCATGGGCGCTCAGGAGTGGGACGATCCGGCGGTCGTGGCGCTGCTCGAGAAGCTGCTGGCAAGGTAGGCGCGCATGGGGGCAGTCGGCGGCGGTGTGAGCCTCGGCCTTGCATTCGTCGCGGGTGTGCTTTCGTTCCTTTCCCCGTGCGTGCTCCCCCTCATCCCGTCGTACCTCTCGTTCATCGGCGGCGCTTCCCTGGGACTCGTCGACGAATCGACCCGCTCGCGCCTGGGCGCCTTCTACCAGACCCTCGCCTTTGTCATCGGCTTCTCGATCGTGTTCGTGGCCCTCGGCGCCCTGTTCTCGGCCGCCCTCGGGGCCCTCGGCAGGCTCACGCGGCTGGTGCATGTGGTTTCGGGCCTGATCGTGGTGCTGCTCGGAGCCAACTTTCTCTTCGACTTCTTCAATGTCCTCGACCTCGAGCGGAGAGCCCACGTGAGCCGCAGGCCCACGGGCCTGGCCGGCGCCCTGCTCGTCGGGATGGCCTTTGCCGCCGGCTGGGCGCCGTGCGTGGGGCCGATCCTGAGCTCGATCCTCCTGCTGGCCGGAAGCGGCGGGCAGGTCGGCCGCGGCCTCCTCCTCCTGCTGCTGTACTCCCTGGGGCTGGGCCTGCCGTTCCTCCTGACGGGCCTCTTCTTCTCCAGGGCGCGCGGCCTGCTGCAGCGCCTGCGGCCCCACCTGCCGCTCATCCGGACGCTGAGCGGCCTGTTCCTGATCGCCGTGGGTCTGCTGATTGCGTTCGGCCGCCTGCAGCGCTTCAACGTGGCGCTGTTCGCCGCCGCGTCGCGCCTGCGCTCCTGGGAAGCAACGCGGCCGCTGCTTGTGCAAGGGGTGTCGGCAGCGCTCCTCGGCCTGGCTGCGGCGTGGGGCCTGTGGATCGCGCTGCGCCGCGGACGCAAGGCCCTGCGGCCCTGGGCTCTCGCGGCGGCCGCCCTGCTGGCCGCGGCCGCTGCCGCGACGCTCGTGGGGGTGGTGAGCCCGTCGTCGTTCGTCGCCTTCTGGCTCGCCTACCAGGGCCTCTAGGAGCCTGTCGGATTTTGGCGGCGGGGTCAAGGCGTGATAAGGTGGCCGCGTGGCAAGGCTGATCAACGTTGATCGGGAGACGCCGATGCTTC
>CAZKGO010000132.1:0-2613 GCA_964552235.1 uncultured Spirochaetales bacterium
GCGAGCTCGGCGACCTGGTCCCAGTCGCGCCCCGCGCGGGCGCGCGGATTGAAACGCCTCAACTGTCAGCGGACAGGGGTCGGAGACACTGGTCGCGCCCCGCGCGGGCGCGCGGATTGAAACGTACTCCAAGACCCTTGTAACCTCAAAGTCGACGTCGCGCCCCGCGCGGGCGCGCGGATTGAAACGTGGCGCCGGCTGCTGCGTCCGTGCGGCAACTGGTCGCGCCCCGCGCGGGCGCGCGGATTGAAACCAAGGAGCCCGACCGCGATGACCCTCGAACAACGGTCGCGCCCCGCGCGGGCGCGCGGATTGAAACATCCTTGACGCGCCGAAGTCGATCCGCGCCCAAGTCGCGCCCCGCGCGGGCGCGCGGATTGAAACAGAACACGACGAGCCATGCGCCGGGGAACGCGGAGTCGCGCCCCGCGCGGGCGCGCGGATTGAAACGATCGACGGCAGGTCGTGATCGCCGACGGTCTTGTCGCGCCCCGCGCGGGCGCGCGGATTGAAACCACAAGAGGTTGGAGGAGACGAGGATCTGGGCGCGTCGCGCCCCGCGCGGGCGCGCGGATTGAAACCGATCTCGGGTACGACGTCGGCCGTGTGGGCGGTCGCGCCCCGCGCGGGCGCGCGGATTGAAACCTGCTGGTAACGTCAGGGAGGTGGAGAAGTGAGGTCGCGCCCCGCGCGGGCGCGCGGATTGAAACGTGGAGTGTGTGCCGCGAAAGGACATCTTCGCCGTCGCGCCCCGCGCGGGCGCGCGGATTGAAACATTCATGGTCTCACGGATTCGTCGGTGCTGCGCGTCGCGCCCCGCGCGGGCGCGCGGATTGAAACAGACGAGCGGCACGGCAACTGTCGGTGCGGTGGGTCGCGCCCCGCGCGGGCGCGCGGATTGAAACACGGCTACACCTTCCGTGGTGCCGTTGACGTCAGTCGCGCCCCGCGCGGGCGCGCGGATTGAAACCTGCGATGGCGGCGCGACCAAGAGGTCGCTGCGTCGCGCCCCGCGCGGGCGCGCGGATTGAAACTCCCGGATCAGGTTGACAAGCTGTGGCTTGGCCATGGTCGCGCCCCGCGCGGGCGCGCGGATTGAAACTCCGTAGGGTCGACAACCAGCCCTTCGATCATGTCGCGCCCCGCGCGGGCGCGCGGATTGAAACTTCAGGTGCGAAGCGAATGCGTAGACGACCCTCGTCGCGCCCCGCGCGGGCGCGCGGATTGAAACCTGGGCTGCGCTGGAGCTCGGGTTCCTGCCCCGGTCGCGCCCCGCGCGGGCGCGCGGATTGAAACGCATCGTGGCGGGCACCTGGCATCCCTTCCTCTGGTCGCGCCCCGCGCGGGCGCGCGGATTGAAACCGGCGCTAACAGGGAGGCGACGCGATGACTGCCATGTCGCGCCCCGCGCGGGCGCGCGGATTGAAACTATTGAAAGCATAATTGAAGATGATAGCATAACGTCGCGCCCCGCGCGGGCGCGCGGATTGAAACGTACAAAGCGCAGAACGCAACCGCAGCGTCAATGTCGCGCCCCGCGCGGGCGCGCGGATTGAAACATCGAGAAGTGGTTGGGCGTCGAGTGCTGGAGGTCGCGCCCCGCGCGGGCGCGCGGATTGAAACCGTGACCTGCTCGCCATCATCGACGGCCTGCGCACGTCGCGCCCCGCGCGGGCGCGCGGATTGAAACTGCTTGAGGGCGCCATCAAGCGAAAGATGCGCGAGTCGCGCCCCGCGCGGGCGCGCGGATTGAAACCATTGCAGTGTGGTTCCTCAGCGTCTACTCGCCGTCGCGCCCCGCGCGGGCGCGCGGATTGAAACTCAGCTCATTCTGGACTATGCTGTCGACGCCTGGTCGCGCCCCGCGCGGGCGCGCGGATTGAAACTGCGCATCACCCATCGCCGCGTCGCCGAGCATGATGTCGCGCCCCGCGCGGGCGCGCGGATTGAAACTCCGCCCCTATCACCGATGATAATGTCGCTAAGCGTCGCGCCCCGCGCGGGCGCGCGGATTGAAACGCGATCGCGGCGTTGGTGGCGGTGGCGTGGGGCGGTCGCGCCCCGCGCGGGCGCGCGGATTGAAACCTTCACTCGATCACATCAAGGCTCTGGCGGAAGGTCGCGCCCCGCGCGGGCGCGCGGATTGAAACAGACCATCAATCACCGTGGGCGAGTAATGCAGCAGGTCGCGCCCCGCGCGGGCGCGCGGATTGAAACATGAACGGCCCGACCATGATAACCGTTGTACCCAGTCGCGCCCCGCGCGGGCGCGCGGATTGAAACTGGGAGTTGTCGCCGATGGCATCAAACTTAGCGGTCGCGCCCCGCGCGGGCGCGCGGATTGGAACATGCCCTGCTGATAGGCGGGCCTTGGCATCACCGGTCGCGCCCCGCGCGGGCGCGCGGATTGAAACGCGCGTGAGACCGTACCCTTCGAGCTCGGCTCCGCAGGTCGCGCCCCGCGCGGGCGCGCGGATTGAAACGGCAAGCATGGCGTCCGCGAGGATGCGGTGGATGCCGTCGCGCCCCGCGCGGGCGCGCGGATTGAAACTCAGGAGCGATGCCCTCGTTGATCGAGCGCCAGGTCGCGCCCCGCGCGGGCGCGCGGATTGA
>CAZKGO010000132.1:2713-12218 GCA_964552235.1 uncultured Spirochaetales bacterium
CGATGCCCTCGTTGATCGAGCGCCAGGTCGCGCCCCGCGCGGGCGCGCGGATTGAAACCGCCTACTGGCATGATCGTGCGTATCGCTGCTGTCGCGCCCCGCGCGGGCGCGCGGATTGAAACCAGCGGGGCGTGGACAGCGGCCGTGGGGCTGAGTCGCGCCCCGCGCGGGCGCGCGGATTGAAACATCGAGCAGATCGGCATGGACCGCGAGGACGTGATGTCGCGCCCCGCGCGGGCGCGCGGATTGAAACGCCGTGAATCACGCGCGGCTGTTCTCGGTGGTGGTCGCGCCCCGCGCGGGCGCGCGGATTGAAAGTCGCTCCGTGGGGCTGCCCCCGGATTGGGGCGCAGGTCGTGCCCGTGCGGATTGAAGGTTGCCGGCAGGATATGCATCGTGGTGTGCGCGGCCGAACGTTTGCGCATGGGCGGGCCGACAACGCTCGTAGTTGTTAGGCGACTGCGTCAGCTCCGCGGCACTTCCAGGCGGCCGGACCAGGGCTCCACGCGCCCGGACCTCAGGCGCTCTTCGACGAGCAGGCGCCACTCAGCGCCGAGCGCCGCCAGGCTCCGGATCTCCTCGAGAAGCGACCTGTCCAGCGGATGAGCGTAGATCTCCGTCACCAGCCTCTCGATCGTCCAGGACTCCTGGAGCCGGTCGACCAGTTCCATGCGGTCGCCGGCCCCCAGGGTGCCCGGCTGCAGCACCCGGTAGTACCAGCCGGTCCAGCCGTTGCCCTGCATCCGGTACGGGATCAGCGGCGCCCCGGCGAGGTACCCGAGCTTCCAGCAGGGCTGGCGCGGCTGGGAGACCTGCAGCACCACCGAGCCCGCCTGGAACGTATCGCCGATGCAAACCGTCGTTTCGGTGATTCCGGTGCTGGAGAGGTTCTCGCCGAAGGCGCCCGGAGCAGCCAGGTGCCCCGCAGCCTGGGGGAACTCCTGGACCCAAACCGCATAGTGCTTGAAGTCGTAGTGCAGAACGGCCTTGTCCGGCCCCCCGTGGCCCCTGTAGGCATGCTCGTCCCCGTCGAGCCCGAGAGGGCCGACGGCCACAGCGCCTTCGCGCGCCCGCTTGCGGATCGCGCTGCGGTCCGGCCCGAGCTCCGCAATTCTTCCGGTCAGCACGGCATCGATCGTCGTCGTCGGCATGGCCGCCATTATGCACCGCTGCGGCACCGTATTCCAGGCCGCCTTCGGCCCGGGGTCACTGGCGCAGCCATTCCGCCGCGGTCCGGATTGCGGTTTGGGGCCGGGCGACCTATAATCTCTCCAAACCTCTTGTGAGGTCGGATCCCATCCTCAAGGAGCGTTCGCCATGTCGGACAAGGAATCGAGCGGTCTTCTGGGGGAGGAGTGGAAACCGGAAATCCCGGACAAACACCCCTTGGTCGTCGAGCCAACGGTGCTGATCGCCACCGCCGCGGTCAGCGTCCTGGGCGTCATCATCGGCGCCGAGCTGATCACGCGGGTGGGCATCACTCCCAACACGTCGGTCATCGGAGCGATCGTGGCGATGGCCATCGGGCGCATCCCGCTGGCGTTCCTCAGCAAGATGCGCAGCGTGCACAGGCAGAACCTGGTGCAGACCAGCATCTCCGCGGCCACGTTCGGCGGCGCCAACGCCCTGCTGCTGCCCATGGGCGTGCTGTGGCTGATCGGCAAGCCCGAGCTGGTGCCGGTGATGCTGATCGGAGCCATCGTGGGTATGGTGATCGACACCTGGATCCTCTTCCAGGCCTTCGACACCCCGGCGTTCCCGGCGACCGGGATCTGGCCCCCGGGCGTGGCCACGGCCGAGACGATCATCGCGGGCGACGTCGGCGGCAAGCGCGCTCTCACCCTGCTGGCCGGCGCCGTGGTCGGCGGAGTCGGCACCTACCTCAAGATCCCCTTTGACATCGTCGGCGTCTGCTGGATCGGCAACATCTGGGCGTTGCTCATGTTCGGCGTCGGCCTCATCTTCCGCGGCAACGCGAAGGCCTGGTTCAACCTCGACGTGAACGCCATGTACATGCCCCACGGCTTCATGATCGGGGCCGGCCTGGTGGCGCTCTACCAGATCTCGCGCGTCATCTTCAAGAAGGCCGAGACCCAGGAGGGCGGCATCCCCTACACCCGCGGCCCCAAGGACATCAAGAGAGGATTCGGGGCCGGCTTCCTGCTCTACATGGCCGGTGCTCTCATCATCGCGCTGCTCGGCGGGCTCATCGCCGAGATGCCGGTCCCGCAGCTCCTGCTCTTTATCGTCTTCGCCGGTGTGGCTGCGGAGATCTCTGAGATCATGGTGGGGCTCTCGGCAATGCACGCGGGATGGTTCCCGGCGTTTGCCACCACCCTGATCTTCCTCATCCTCGGCATGCTGATGCGCTTCCCGCCGCTGGCCCTCGCGTTCCTCACCGGGTACGTGGCCTCCACGGGACCGGCCTTTGCCGACGCGGGCTACGACCTCAAGGCAGGCTGGATCCTGCGCGGCAGGGGCGCTCATCCGGAGTTCGAGAAGGCCGGGCGCTTCCAGCAGTTCATCGCGGAGAACCTGGGTTTCGCCGTCGCGGTCGTGTTCCTGCTGTTCTTCTACCAGGCCTACTTCAAGGCGGACCTGTTCCCGCCGGTCGACCGGGTCTTTGCCAGCACGATCAAGGCGGGCACCAAGCCGGAGGTTCTGCGCATGATCCTCACGTGGGCGATCCCCGGAGCGATCATCCAGTTCCTCGGAGGGGCTGAGCGCCAGATGGGCATCCTGCTGGCCACCGGTCTGCTGATCAACAACCCGATCGCAGGCTATACGGCCGTCGCATCGCTCGCGCTGCGGGTGATCATCCTCAAGGTCGTCGGGAACAAGGCCAAGGGGCCGATGTACGTCCTGGCCGGAGGCTTTATCGCCGGCTCCGCGATTGTCTCCTTCCTTACGGGAACGATCAGAGCCCTGGCGCCGCCGAAAAAGTGACGATGAGCAAGCGACGTGTGGGACTGATTCGGGTCGTATCGTACAGCGACGCATCGAGCGCCGGCCTCCACGGCCGGCTGCTCGAGCGCCTGTATCCCGAGCTCGAGGTGGTGACCCGCTGCATCCCCGACCAGCCAAAGGGCATCTACGACGACGAGACCGAAGCGCTGGCCGTGCCCAAGATCGTCAGCCTCGGCGAGCGCATGTGCCGCGAGGACCGCATCGAGGCGCTGATCGTCAGCTGCGCGGCCGATCCCGGCGTCGGGGAGCTGCGCGAGCGCGTGCGGCTTCCCGTGATCGGCGCAGGATCGAGCGTGGCCTGCCTGGCTCTGGCTTTCAGCAATCGGGTCGCCACGATGGGCATCACCGAGGGCACGCCGGCCGCGATCAAGGCGATCCTCGGCCCCAGTCTGGTGGCAGAGGCGCGGCCGGCGGGCGTCACCAACACCCTCGAGCTCAACACCGAAACCGGAAAGGCGAGCGCCTTTGCCGCTCTGCGCGGGCTGGTGGCAAAGGGCGCGCGCGTGGTTGCCCTGGCCTGCACCGGCTTCGCCACCCTCGGGGTGGCCGACGAGATGACAGCGCAGGCCGGAGTGCCGGTGCTCGATCCGGTAGTGGCCGCAGGGCTGTTCGCCCGCGCGTACCTCGGACACTGAGGAGCCCATGATCCCAATCACGGCTGACATGATCGAAGCCGCCTCCCTCGGCGGCTGCCTGCTCGGGGGCGGCGGGGGCGGCAGCATGGAAAAGGGCATGGCCATCGGCAGGCTGGCGCTGGAGGTCGGCCTGCCGCGCCTTGCGAGCATCGACGAGATGCCCGCCGGCGCGACGATCGTGACCGCCTCGGCTGTCGGCGCGCCGGCGGCCGAGCGGCAGTTCTGCAAGCCGATGCACTACGTGAGGGCCGTGGAGCTGCTGCGCGCCGGCGGGGTCGCCATCGACGGCCTCGTCACCAGCGAGAACGGCGGGCTCGCCACCCTCAACGGCTGGTTCCAGTCGGCGGTGCTGGGCATTCCGGTGGTCGATGCTCCGTGCAACGGCCGCGCTCACCCCACAGGCACCATGGGCTCGATGGGACTGCACCGTCTCGACGGCTATGTCTCGCGCCAGGCAGCCGCGGGCGGCAACCCCGACGCCGGCGCCTACACCGAGATCGCAGTGAGCGCAGCGCTGGCCGAGGCCGCGCGCCTGGTGCGCCAGGCCGCGGTGTCGGCAGGCGGCATGGTGGCCGTGGCGCGCAACCCGGTGACCGCTGCCTACGCCCGCGAGCATGCGGCGGTCGGCGCGATCGGCCGCGCGATCGAGGTGGGAAAGCGGATGCTCGCCGCGCGCCAGAAAGGCGCCGTGGGCGTGGCCGCCGCTGCGGCCGGGTTTCTGGGCGGCGAGGTGGTCGCCGAGGGCGAGGTGGAAGAGGTCTCGCTGGAAACGCGCGGCGGCTTTGACGTGGGGCGGCTTGCGGTTCGCAGCGGCGGGACGGATCTCGAGCTCACCTTCTGGAACGAGTACATGACGCTCGAGCGCCGCGGCGAGCGCCTGGCCACCTTCCCGGACCTGATCGCCACGGTCGACGCGAGCAACGGGCGCCCGCTGCCCACAGCCGAGGTGCGGCGGGGCCTGCCGGTCGCGGTCGTGACCGTACCCGCTGCAAAGCTGATCCTGGGAGCGGGCATGCGCGACCCGGCGCTGTTCCGGGACGCCGAAGAGGCCGTCGGCCTCTCCATCATTCGATATTCATTCAAGAGTTAGGGCCATGCTGAAACAGGTGATCGACACGTTCGAGCTTCTCGACGACGCCGGGGTGAGCGGCGCGAAGGCCGCCTCCTGGCTCAAGGAGCGCTGCGGCCTCACGCTCGAGGTCAAGAGGATCCGAGGCGAGAAGGGATCCACGGACTTTGTCCGCACCCTCGTCGCTGGGACGCGGGGCAAGAGCGGCGGCGGTTCTGCGCCCACGATGGGCATCATCGGCCGCCTCGGCGGCATCGGCGCCCGGCCCGAGCGCATCGGCATCGTCTCCGACGCCGACGGCGCCGTGACCGCCCTCGCCTGCGCCCTCAAGCTCGGCGAGATGGCGGCGCGTGGCGACCGGCTGCCCGGCGACGTGATCGTCGCCACGCACATCTGCCCCAACGCGCCGACGCAGCCCCACGAGCCGGTGCCGTTCATGGGCTCGCCCGTGGACATGAAGTCCATGAACGAGCACGAGGTGGACCCGGCGATGGATGCGATCCTCTCGATCGACACGACGCGGGGCAACCGCGTGCTCAACCATCGCGGCTTCGCCATCACCCCGACCATCAAGCAGGGGTGGATCCTCAAGGTGAGCGAGGACCTGCTCGACATCATGGAGTGGAGCACGGGCGACGTGCCCTGGGTGCTGCCCGTGAGCATGCAGGACATCACGCCCTACGGCAACGGGCTGTTCCACATCAACAGCATCCTGCAGCCCTGCACGGCCACGGCGGCCCCTGTCGTCGGCGTGGCGATCACCGGGGTGCGTCCGGTGCCCGGGTGCGGGACGGGGGCCAGCCAGGAAGTCGACATCGAGGCCGCCGCCCGCTACTGCCTGGAGGTGGCCAAGGCGTTCACGGGAGGCAAGTGCCGCTTCGTCGACGACGAGGAGTTCGGCCGCATCGGCCGGCTCTACGGGTCGATGGCGACGCTCCAGACCGCGGGCAGGGCGTGACGACGCCCTCGCCGTAGAAGCTTTCGGCAGGCCGCTATGGACGCCCAGATCAGCCTGACCGTGGCCGAGGCCAAGCGCCTGATCGCGCGGGCGGTGGCCGGGCTCCCCGAGGTCAGGTCGGCCCTCAAGGCGGGAAAGGTCCTGCTCAAGGGAGGCACCACGGTCTCGGCCGTGGCTGAGATCATCGCGGGCACCCCCCTGCGGATCAGCGGGAGAATCTCGGCGCGCGGCACGATGGCCTCGGGCAGCGACGACACGACGACGCCCCATTCGATCGTGGTCGAGAGCGGCAGGTGGCGCAATGTCGACCAGACGATCGCCGAAGAGGCGGCGCATCTCGGGCCGCACGACGTCGCCGTCATCGGCGCCAACGCCGTCGACGCGGAGGGGCGCGCCGCCATGATGGCGGGCGCCGAGGCCGGCGGGAATCCCGGAGCAGCGATGTCCGCTCTGTGGAGCGAGGGCGCCACCGTCATCATCGCGGTCGGCCTGGAAAAGTTGATCCCCGGCTCGATCGAAGACGCGGTGCGGGCCGCGGGCCGCAAGCGACCGTGGCGCGCCCTGGGAATGGCGGTCGGTCTGATCCCGCTCGTCGGGCGGGTGGTCACGGAGCTCGACGCCGTCCGGCTGCTTGGGCGGGTCGAGGCCCAGGTCATCGGCAGGGGCGGCATCGACGGCGGCCAGGGCTCCACGGTGCTCGCGATCCGCGGCGAGCCGGCGGCTGTCAGGCGCGTCTTCTCGCTGGTGGAAAGCCTCAAGGGCGCCTCCGAAAGCGGCGTCGAGTCGAGCCTGGCGGAGTGCAGGCCGGGCGGGCCGCGCTGCCGCCTTCATCCTGGCTGCCTGTACAAGCGTCGAAAGGAGCGCGTATGAGCCGCATCGGTACGGTCACGATCGGCCAGTCGCCGAGGACCGACATTGTTCCGGAGTTCACGGCAGCTCTCGGCCGCACGGTCGAGGTCACGGAGCGCGGGGCCCTCGACGGCCTGAGCCTGGCCGAGGTCAGGCAGCTGGCGCCCCGCGAGGGCGACTACGTGCTGGTCACGCGGATGCGCGACGGCACGGAGGTCACGGTGTCGCACCGCACGGTCGTCGAGAGGCTCAAGGGTTGCGTCGCCGATCTGGAGAGGACGGGCGTGGACGTGATCGTGCTGTTCTGCACCGGCGAGTTTCCCGAGCTCACGTCGAAGCGGCTCATCGTCAAGCCCGACGCGCTGCTGGAGAACGTGGTGCGGGCGCTGCTGCCCGCGGGCAGGCTGGCCGCCGTGGTGCCTTTGCCCGAGCAGATTCCCATACTCCAGAAGCGGTGGGCGCGGGTCGCCTCCGACCTGGTGCTCGACACGGTCTCGCCCTACTCGGGCACGGAGGCGGACTACGAGGCCGCGGCGCGTCGCCTCGCTGCCCGCGCCCCGGACCTCGTCGTGCTCGACTGCATGGGCTTCGGCGAGAAGGCGCGTGAGGTGTTCCGCAGGGTCACGGGCAGGCCGGTGCTGCTGCCGCGCACCCTGCTCGGACGGGTGGCGGGCGAGCTGGCCGGCTGACACCGGCTGCCAAGGAGAGACCATGGACATAGGGCGGGGCGCGGACATCGTGCTCAGGGACTGCATGGCGGCAAAGGCGGGCGAGCGGTTCCTGGTGGTCACCGACACCGGCAAGCGGGCGATCGGCGAGGCGCTCTTCGAGGCGGGCAGGCGCATGGGGCTGCGGAGCACCCTGCTCGTCATGGAGCCGACCGCGCAGAGCGGGGCCGAGCCGCTGCCCGCCGTGGCCGAGGCGATGAAGGCGAGCGACATCGTGGTCTGCCCGACCACGCGATCGCTCACCCACACCGCGGCGCGCAAGGCTGCCTGCGAGGCCGGAGCGCGCATCGCCACCATGCCCGGCATCACCGAGGAGATGTTCGGCCGCGGGGCGATCACGGCCGACTACAGCAAGGTGGCCGAGCTGAGCGACCGCCTCGCCGAGATGCTCACGCGGGCCGAGTCCGTCCGCATCGAAAAAGAAGGCCGCGTCCTGGAGCTCTCGATCAAAGGCCGCACGGCGATCTCGAGCAACGGCCTCTACCACAAGGCCGGATCGTCGGGCAACCTGCCGACCGGCGAGGCCTACATCGCACCGGTCGAAGGCACGGCCCGCGGCCGCCTTCTCTTCGACGGCTCGCTGGCCGAGCTCGGGATGCTCAAGGGGCCCCTCGAGGTGACGGTCGAGGACGGACGGGCCGCGGGCTTCTCGGGCCCCGACGCCGCGTGGCTGGAGGCCAGGCTCTCGAGCCCCGAGGCGAGGAACCTGGGCGAGCTGGGCATCGGCACCAACGACAAGGCGCTGCTGTCGGGAGTCCTGCTGGAGGACGAAAAGGTCTACGGCACGGTGCACATCGCCTTCGGCTCCAACGCCACCTTTGGCGGCACGGTCTCGGCGGGCATCCACATCGACGGCGTGATGAAGACCTGCCTGCTGTCGCTCGACGGCAGGGTCGTCGTGCGCGACGGCAGGATCGTGATCTGAGCGGGTGCGGCCGGCCGCCGGTAACGCGACCGACAGCCTTGACCAAGAGAGCGTGGAGCGCGATACATCGTACCCGGCCAGGGCCACGCACGGAGGAGCTCGATGAAGCCGTCTCTCGATCCCATCGCCCTGTTCGACGCCTACATGAGGGTCACAGGCGTCCCGAACCTGGAGTTCGAGCGGGCCGCCGACCCCAGGCTGCAGGGCAAGCGGCTCGGGCTGGTCAACGGCGCGAGCTGGATCAGCCTCTGGTGCAACTACTTCGGCCGCGCGGCGCTGCCGGGCGTCAAGCTGCTCAACGTGGGCAACGAGGCGGTCCAGCTGAACTTCATGGGCGCGCACAAGCGGGGCGAGCCGTGTCCGCCGCAGGCGAACATCGACAGGTTCGTCGCCTACGCCCAAGACCTGGTGAATCTCTACGGCGTCGACGCCATCATGATCACCTGCTCGACGATGAACCGGGCGCACGCCGCCGTGCGCGAAGCGATGAAGACGCACGGCGTGCCCGTGATCCAGATCGACGAGGCGATGATGGAGAAGGCGGTCGCCCACGGCGGCCGCATCCTGATCGTCGCCACCCATGGGCCCACGGTCGAGAGCACGCGCGCCCTGCTCGAGGAGACCGCGTCGCGCCTCGGCAAGGCGGTCTCCTTTGCCGGAGCCACGGTCGAGGATGCGTTCCGCCTGCTCGGCGCCGGCGACGTGAGGGGCCACAACGAGGTGATCGCCGACGCGATCCGCAAGGCCGTCGCTGCAGAAAAGATAGACATCGTGGTGCTCGCCCAGCTCTCGATGACGGTGTTCAAGCTCTCGTACCCCGACGACGCCTGCGGCCGGGAGTTCGGGATGCCCGTGATCACCAGCGGCGAGGCGGGTTTCGAGCGGGCCCGCGAGGTGCTGGTCGGTCTGCGGCGCCGAGCGGACTGATACCGGCAGCAGGGAATCGCGGCAGGAGAGCACGATGCCCGTGACACTCGAGGAGCTGCAGCAGACCATCTCGATCGAGGATGCCTCCCGGCGGCGCGACCGGCTCGCCGCGGTCGACCTCGCTGAGATCCTCGACCTGTGGGGCGACCTGAGCGAGGAACAAGCGACCGCCGTGTTCTCCGCTCTGGGCCAGGAGGAAAAGATCGCTCTGCTGGAGTCGCTGCCGCCCGGGGCCCAGGAGCGGCTGCTCACATGCCTGTCGGGCGCGCCGATGCGCGCCCTGCTGGAGGAGATGGAACCCGACGATCTGGCTGACCTGATCCAGTCTGTGTCGGCGGACGTGCGCAAGGCAGTCTGGGGCAATCTCAGCGAGGAGGCGCGAGAGGAGACCCGCCTGCTGCTCCGCTTCGACGAGGACGAGGCGGCCGGCATCATGACGCCCCGCTA
>CAZKGO010000133.1:0-12005 GCA_964552235.1 uncultured Spirochaetales bacterium
CACCGTCAAGATCGTTGTGGAAAAGCACCCCGAAGGGTATGTGGCCTATCCTCTGGGAATCGACGGAGTCATCGTCGGGCAGGGCGAGAGCTACGAAGAGGCCCTGGCGGATGTACGGTCGGCCATCCGATTTCACATCGAGACCTTCGGGCCCGAGTCGGTGGGGACTGAGACACCCGTGCTGGAAGCCTTCGTAACCGAGGCCGCGGTGTAGTGTCCAAGTTCCGGTTGACGCTCCGAAGAGCCGCGTCGTCAAAGCGTTGGAGGCTCTTGGCTTCGTCATGGTGAGGGAACGAGAACACATCGCGATGGTCCGAGACAATCCGGACGGCAGCAAGACTCCCCTGACGCTTCCCAACCATCCGACCATCAAAGGACCGACTCTTCGAGTAATCTGCCGCCAGAGTCGGATCTCCCGCGAGGACTTCCTGGCTGCCTACGAGAACACCTGACCGCTCCCTGCACCAACTGCAGGCGCGGCGGTCTCTTTGAACCCCGATCCGATCACAGCGCACGCTCCGTTTATCCCTCGGTAGTAGGGCGTCAGGGTGTAGGCGATCCGTATCACGAACGATCGTCCGGTTTGGGGTTTTCCTCCCCTAGGGGCTAGTTCGGGGGACAAAAACCCGAAATCCAGGGGTGGTCGCAGACAAGCGGTCACCCTTTTGTTTTGCCCCACTTCCACCCATTCCACCAGCGGGTCGATCCAGAGCTTCCGCTCGCCCTGGTCCAGCTCCGGGAAGATGCCGACAAAATCTTTGAGCTGGGCGGCGATGGTCCCCGAGCCATAGGTCCGGGCCTGGAGCTCGGCAAGCCGGTCCTCCATGGCCCACAGTTGCTCCTACAGCCGGGTCTCCTTCTCGGAGCGTTCATCAGTCTGGCCGTTGACGAAGGCGACCGGCCACGGCTGCGAAGGCGGGAGCGCTCTGAGCACGCTGGTCCTGTTGGCACTACTGGAGCACGGCCCGGAGAGCGCCGCGCACTGGTTCGACCGCTGGCGCGACCGCTGGCGCGACGCGAACGGCCGGCTACGGCCGCACTTTCCCGAGATGCGGCGGCTCTACGAAGAGCAGGCGAAGGACTTCGCCGCGTCCCTGGAGGCCGTTGGCTCCGTCATTGACCTGGGAGCCTTCTGTGATATCGTGGCCGTGGCGCAGCGACATGCGCCTATCCTGAATGGCCTCGGCTGATCCACGTAGGCGCTGGCCTATCGCCTCGCCGAGGAAAGACGGACGGCGGCTGACCAGTCACCCGCCGAAACCGCCGTTCGGCGAAATCAAAGGAGACCGGATGGTCGGGCCGCTGCCGCAGGAAGTACGTCGCTCGGCTGAAGCACTCCTTGGGGCCTTTTGCGAACGTCGCGTGCCGCTGCACGTTCGTGACAAGGTGCGGCTCTCATTCCGGGTACGGGGGAACTCCGTGAGCCTGGTCGAGAAACGCGCGCCGTGGAGGGGCAACGGAAGTTGGGTGGATATCCCCCGCGCGCAGTTCCGATACGACGCTGGCAGTCACCGCTGGACGCTGTACGGAACGGATCGCAACGGCCGCTGGCACGCGTACGACGAAGTCGCGCCCACTTCCGACTTGTCGCTACTCCTCGCTGAGATCGAACGAGACACCAGCGGCATCTTCTTCGGATAGCGCGGCTTCGCCGAAGGAAGGAGGAAGGGTGGTTGCTGGCGCGCAGCGACGCGCTGGCAGCGGCGCAAGGCCACCTGGTCATTTTTCGCCGAAGCTGCTCATTGGGCGTTTCGGGCCGGCTCGCGAAACCGCGCATTGGCGCGAACGAGTGGTCAAGATCATTCGGATGTGGACGCACTACGACTGATCTGGTCGCCGCCACCGACTTCACGGTTGGTTTACAGCCGGCGGCGCCGGACGGTGCAGCGCCTCCCATCCGCGGCATCCGCAGCAGCCCCCCTCGACCCGCAGCAGGCGTCCAGGCTATAGTCCGCGTGCAGCCGCAGCTCAGCAAACTGGGGCTTTGCTGCCATAGCGAGCCGGCTTCGGGCCGGCTTGCTCTGTATCCGACGCGCTTTGGGGTTCCGCATGAATCGCGCCTGCCTCGTGCTCGACGACGGATCCGCCTACGCCGGCCGCTGGTTCGGCGCGGCCCCCGTTGCCGTGGAAGCGCTGGCCGGCGACGCGGCCGACTCCGCCGGCGCCAAGCTTGCAGCCGGCGAGGTGATCTTCAACACCGGCATGTCCGGCTACCACGAGATCCTCACCGACCCCTCCTACTACGGCCAGATCGTGGTCATGACCTATCCCCACATCGGCAACTACGGCGCCGACGAGGAATGGACCGAGTACGGTTCGGGCGGGGACGAGATCATGGGAAGGCTGCGAGCGTCGGGCCTGGTCGTGCGCTCACTGTACGAGGGCCCCGTCCCGCCGGGCCGCGCGAGCCTTGCGGAGTTCCTGGCGCGCTACTGCACGACGGGCCTGACCGACGTGGACACGCGAGCGCTGACGCTGCGCATCCGCAACGGGGGCAGCCCCCGCGGCGTGATCGTCGGCAGCGAAGACGAGACCCTGCCGGCCGCTGCCCGGGACCAATGCGTCCGCTTTCTCAGGAGCTTTCCCGAGATGGAGGGCCGCGACCTGGTCTCCGAGCTCGGCCAGGGCCGCACGACCACCGTGAACGCCTCCGGCGGCCCCCACGTCGCGCTGGTCGACTGCGGCGTCAAGGCGGGGATCGTGCGCGAGCTCACCGCCCTCGGCTGCCGCGTCTCGCTCGTGCCCAACGCCGCCGACGCCGGTGAGATCACCGCGCTGAAGCCGGACGCGGTGCTGTACTCCAACGGCCCGGGAGACCCCGCGGTGCTCGGTCACCTGGTCGCTCAGGTCAAGGCTCTGCTCGGCAAGCGGCCCGTGTGGGGCATCTGCCTCGGCCACCAGCTGATCGCCCTCGCCCTCGGAGCCCGCACCTACAAGATGAAGTTCGGCCACCACGGCGTGAACAACCCGGTGCGCGACGAGAGCACGGGCGCGATCCTCATCACCTCGCAGAACCACGGCTTTGCCGTCGACGAGGAGAGCCTGCCGGCCGGCACGGAGGTCTGGTTCCGCAACGCCAACGATCGGACCAACGAGGGGCTGCGGGCGCCGAAGCGGCACCTGGCCACGGTGCAGTTCCATCCCGAGGCCGCCCCCGGCCCGCGCGACTCGCTGTGGATCTTCCGCGAATTCCTCGCGACGATTTGAGGGGCTGACGTGCCTGCGCGCAAGGACCTGAAGAAGATCCTCATCATAGGCTCCGGACCGATCGTCATCGGCCAGGCCTGCGAGTTCGACTACTCAGGCACCCAGGCGGTCCGCGCCCTCAAGGAAGAAGGCTACCAGGTCGTCCTGGTGAACCCCAATCCCGCCACGGTCATGACCACGCCCGGCATCGCCGACGCGGTGTACGTCGAGCCGCTCAGCCTCGAGTACCTCGAGCAGGTGATCCTCAAGGAGCGGCCCGACGCGATCCTGCCCACCATGGGAGGCCAGACGGGTCTGAACCTCTCCCTCGCGCTCGCCGAAGCCGGGATCCTCCAGCGCCACGGCGTGGAGATGATCGGCGCCACGGTGGAGGCGATCCGCAGGGCCGAGGACCGGGGCCAGTTCAAGCAGATGGCGCAGGCGATCGGCCTGGACGTGCCCCGCTCGGCGGTCGTGCACGAGGTCGAGGAGGCGCTGCGGGCCGGCCGCGAGATCGGGCTGCCGCTGGTGGTCCGGCCGAGCTTTACCCTCGGCGGCCAGGGCGGCAGCATCGCTGCGACCGAGACCGAGCTGCGCCTCGCAGCCGAGCGGGCGCTGGCCGAGAGCCCCGCGCACGAGGCGCTGATCGAGGAGGCGCTGCTGCGCTGGAAGGAGTTCGAGCTCGAGGTGATGCGCGACCGCCACGACAACGCCATGGTGGTCTGCTCGATCGAGAACATCGACCCCATGGGGGTGCACACGGGCGACAGCATCACTGTCGCTCCGGTGCAGACGCTGTCGGACCGCGAGTACCAGAGGATGCGCACCGCCGCGCTCGACGTGCTGCGCGCAGTGGGCATCGACTGCGGCGGCTCGAACGTGCAGTTCGCGGTCGAGCCCTCGACGGGCCGCATGTGCATCATCGAGATGAACCCGCGGGTGTCGCGCTCCTCGGCGCTGGCGAGCAAGGCGACCGGCTTCCCGATCGCGCGCGCAGCGGCTCGTCTCGCGGTCGGCTTCACCCTCGATGAGATTGTCAACGAGATCACGGGCCGCACGGTCTCCGCCTTCGAGCCGAGCCTCGACTACGTCGTGGTCAAGGTGCCGCGCTTCGAGCTGGAGAAGTTCCCGCGCGGCTACGACTCGCTCGGCACCCAGATGAAGAGCGTGGGCGAATCCCTGGCCATCGGCCGCACCTTTGTTGAGGCCCTCAACAAGGCGATCCGCGCAGCCGAAATCGGCTACGAAGGGCTGCACGAGGCGCCTGGCGTCACGCCTGAGCGCCTCAGGGTGATGATCGAAACCCTGCATCCCCTGCGCATCTTCGCGCTCTACCAGGCGCTCAAGGAGCGGGGCGAGGGGGCGATCCCCGAGCTGGCCGCGGCGACGGGCTACGACCCGTGGTTTCTCCACGAGATCGCCGCGCAGATCGCCCTCGAACGCCGCATCTCGGCGGGCGAGCTGACGCGGCCGCTGCTGCTCGAGGCCAAGCGGGCGGGCCTCTCGGACCGCCGGATCGCGCGCCTGCGCGGGATCGACGAGGCCGCGGTGGAGAGCCTGCGGCGCGCGCACGGCATCGAGGCGGTCTACCACTTCGTCGACACCTGCGCGGGCGAGTTCGAAGCGCGCACGCCCTACTTCTACTCTACGTGGGGCGAGGTCGACGAGGGAGAGCCGTTCGTCGAACGGGCGGTCATGATCCTGGCCAGCGGCCCCAACCGCATCGGCCAGGGCCTGGAGTTCGACACCTGCTGCACCCTCGCCTCGTTTGCCTACCGCAGGCAGGGCGTGCGCACGATCATCGTCAACTCCAACCCCGAAACCGTGTCCACGGACTTCAACACCTCCGACCGGCTGTACATGGAGCCGCTCGTGCCGGAGACCGTCAAGGAGGCGATGCGCAAGGAGCGCGTGCGCGACGTGATCCTGCAGCTCGGCGGCCAGACTCCCCTGAACATGGCCGAAGAGCTGGAAAAGGCCGGAGCCCGCATCGTCGGCACCCCGCTGCGGGCGATCTTGGACACCGAGGACCGCGAACTTTTTGCGGCGCTGGCGGCCCGCATCGGCCTCACCTACCCGCCCAACCGCACGGCCGCCTCGCGGCCGCAGGCCCTGGAGCACGCGCGGGAGATCGGATTCCCGGTGCTGGTGCGGCCGTCGTTCGTGATCGGCGGACGCAGCATGTTCATCGCCTATGGAGACGACGAGCTGCGGCAGCTGCTCGAGCGGGCGCCCGACGTCACCGAGAAGCGGCCGGTCATCATCGACCGGTTCCTCGAGGACGCCTTCGAGTACGACGTGGATGCGCTGTGCGACGGGGCGACCGTCTACATCGCCGGGGTGATGGAGCACATCGAGGCTGCGGGTATCCACTCCGGAGACTCGGCCTGCGTGTTCCCCGCGTTCAAGACCGACCCGGGCATCCTCTCGGAGATGCAGGAGCAGACCCGCAGGATCGCCCTCGGGATCGGCATCCGCGGCTTCCTTAACGTGCAGTACGCGGCCAAGGACGGCGTGCTCTACGTTCTGGAAGTGAACCCGAGGGCCTCGCGGACCGTGCCCTTCATTTCCAAGGCCTCGGGGGTCGACCTCGTCGACGCAGCCGTGCGGGTGTGGGAGGGCGCGAGCCTCGAGAGCCTCGGCCTGCGCGGCACAGGCACGTGCAGGACCGGCTGGGCGGTCAAGGAGGCGGTCTTCTCCTTCGGGCGCCTGCCTGACAGCGACCCGATGCTGGGGCCGGAGATGAAGTCGACGGGCGAGGTGATCGGCACCGGCGACTCCTTTGGCGAGGCCTTTGCCAAGGCGCAGGCTTCGGCGGGCAGCCCCCTGCCCACCAGCGGCCGCGTGTTCGTCTCGGTCAACCGCAACGACCGGGCTACGATCCTGCCGACCGTGCGCGCCCTGGCGTCGCTCGGTTTCGAGCTGGCGGCCACGACAGGCACAGCCCAGTTCCTCTTCGAAAACGGCCTGTTTCCCGAGGTGATCCTCAAGGTGCACGAGGGCAGGCCCAACGTGGTCGATCACCTGCGCAGCGGCCGCATCGCCCTGCTCGTCAACACGCCCCTCGGCAAGGCCTCGCAGGAGACCGACGAGGTGATCCGCATCGCCGCCGTGCGGCACAGGGTGCCCTACACGACCACGACCTCCGCGGCCTGGGCCGCGGTCGAGGGCATCCGGTACCTGACTCAGGGACAGCGCGTGGTGCGGCCGCTACGGGGCGCCTCCCGAGGGGGCAGCGACGCGCCCGGCGTCAGCCTTCTCTGACCCTGGTGATCTCCACTTCCTTGACGTGGCGCGCGTCCCGGTCGGTGACGCGGAAGAGGTAGCCGCCTTCGCTGTAGGTCGCGTCGCGAGGGGGGATGATGCCCATGCGCTCGCACAGGTAGCCGCCGATAGTGCGGTTGTAGCTCCTGCTCGCTGCGAGGCCGATCTCGTGGCTGAGGTCCTCGAGCCCCACCTCGCCCGACACCCGGTAGTGCGCAGGCCCGATGCGCTCGATGCGGGGGCCCTGCAGGCCCCTTTCGGGGATGTAGTGCACGATGTCGCCGATGATCTGGCTCGGCGTGAGCATGCCGGCGATCCCACCGAACTCGTCGACGAGAAAGGCCACCTCGACCTTGCGGCGGTTCATGTCGAGCAGCAGGTCGGCCAGAGGGCTGGTCTCGGGATAGAACACGCTCTCGCGCAGCAGGCGCTCGAGGGTGCTGTCCGACCGCCACAGCAGCTCGGCCGTATCGACGTAGCCGACGAGGTTGTCGGTGCGCCTGCGGGCCACCGGCAGGAAGCGGGAGCCGGTCTCGAGCGCGATCCGGGCCACGTCCTCGAGGCTCTGGCCGTAGGTGATGACCGGCACCTTGTGAAACGGCGTCATCACCTCGCGCGCGCTCTGCTCGCGGAAATCCAGGATGTCCTCGATGATGCGCTGGTCGTCCCGGGTGAGGCCGACCTCCTGGCCGGCGAGGTGCACGAGGAAGCGCAGATCGCGCCGCGACTGGACCTCGGCGCGCTCGGTCTTGTGCTGCCCGGTGAGCACCATGATGCCCTGGACGATCAGGTTGAATACCAGGTACAGCGGCATCAGGACGAAGTAGAACACCACCAGCAGCGGCGAGAGGCGCACCGTGAGGCTGTCGGCCGTCTGCCGCAGAATCGACTTGGGGATCAGGTCGGCGCACACGACGAACAGGAGGGTGAGCGCCAGGACCCCGATCCACGTCACGCGGGTGAGGCCCATCGATTCGAACGAGTCGGTGAGCAGGACCGCGGCCGTCACGTTGGCGAGGTTGGTGCCGATGAGAGTGACGCCCAGCAGCCGTCCGGGCCTTTCCAGGAGGTACTCGGCCGTGCGCGCGTGCAGCAGGCCGCGGCGCTGCTTTTCCTGCAGCACCATGCGGTTGGCCGAAAGCAGCCCGGTCTCCATGCCGGCAAAGAAGCCCGAGGCGCAGAGGCAGGCGGCGATCTCGAGAAAGACCATCATGGCTGCTTCCTCACCTCGACCTCGAGAATCCGCCTCTGGGAGACGCGGCGAACCACCAGCTGCGCGCCGGTCAGCTCGAGGGTGGTGCCCGCGGCCGGAATCTCGCCGAGCCGCTCGACCACCAGCCCGCCCACGGTGCGGCTCTCGCTCTCGCAGGAAACGCCCAGCAGCCTCTCCAGCGCCTCCAGCGGCAGCTCCCCGGGCAGCCGGTACACGCCTTCCGAGGCCTGCAGCACCCGCTCTTCGGTCGGGTAGAAGAACTGAAGAAAATCGCCGACCAGCAGCTGGAAGGGGAGCACCCCCGCGGTCCCCCCGTACTCGTCGAGCACGAGCGCCATCTCGACGTTGCGCCCGATCATCTCCTGCATGAGCTCCAGCAGCGGCTTGCTCTCAGGCACCGGGTGGAACGAACGCAGCAGCTCGGCCACGCTCTTTCCGCTCTCCACTCCGTAGCGCCAGGCCAGGAGGTCGCGGGCCACCAGGTAGCCCTTGAGGTGATCGAGGTCGCCCTCGAACACCAGCACCGGTCCGCGCCCGCCGTCGCGCCTGATGTGCTCGATCACGGCATCGAAGCTCGACCGCAGGTCGATCCCCGAAAGGCGGGCGCGGGGGATCATCACGTCCGAAGCGGTCTTTTCCCGGAACTCCAGGAACGACTCGGTGGCCGCCAGCTCCGAGGGATGCAGCAGGCCCTTGTTGACCCCGACCTGCAGCGTCGAGGTGATCAGCGTCCTGTGTTCATCGGCACCGCTGCGCAGGCGGCCCGAGACCACGGCCACGACCCCCCGCCGCACCACGTCGAGGATATTGCGCGCCGGCGCGAGCACGACGTGCACGTAGCGCAGCAGCGGCATGGCGAAGGCGAAGAACGGAGCGGCGTGGCGGATCGCGAAGTTCTTTGGCGTCATCTCGCCAAAGGTGAGCAGGATCGCGGCGCCGGCCACGATCGAAAGCAG
Source organism: uncultured Spirochaetales bacterium (assembly GCA_964552235.1). Taxonomy (GTDB): domain Bacteria; phylum Spirochaetota; class Spirochaetia; order SZUA-6; family CAVTHK01; genus CAVTHK01. The sequence continues at coordinate 8,620 of CAZKGO010000133.1, forward strand.
CCACGCCTTCTCGCCGCAGAGCCCCTCGACGACCGTGTCCATGAGCGAGGCGAACATCAGGTTCACGATCATGTTGCCGAGCAGGATCGTGGCCAGAATGTCCTCGGGCCGCTGCAGGGCGGCCAGCAGGAAGCGGCTGCGCTTTCCCCGGCGCAGGCGCTCCTTCTCCAGCTGGTTCAGCGAGAACGCGGCGGTCTCCGTCCCGGAGAAAAAAAAGGAGAAGGCGACGAGCACTGTCATGATCGCCAGTCTGGCGATCAGCCGACCGTCCACGAAGATGGCGCCTTTCCCGCCGCTGTCCGCCGCTGTCCCCCGACGCCCTACCTGCGAAGCCGGGGCGCGTTCAGGATCGAAGACTTGTAGCGATGCGGCTCCAGGGCCTCGAGGGTCTCGACCGCGATCGTGAGCCCCCGCGCCCGCAGCCACGCGGCCAGGTTCGCACGCAGCGCCTCCTGGTCGTGGCCCAGGCAGACCACGTCGGGCCGAACGCGCTCGATGACGCCGTAGGTGCCGGGCTGCTCGTCGCTGAGCAGCGCCTCGTCCACCAGCCCGGTGTCCAGCACGTGCCGCAGCCGCTCGTTCTCGTCGTGCACCGGCCGCTTGCCCTTGAAGGCGGCCACGAACGCATCCCTCGCGATTGCCGCCACGAGCCTGTCCCCACGCCCTCGCGCCTGCTTCAGGAAGAAGCGGTGGCCGGGATGGACGACGTCAAAGGTGCCGAACACGAGAACGGTGCGCACCCCGCAAGGCTACCCGAAACGCCCCGGCGCATCAAGCTCGCTTTCTCCGCGCTCGCCTTTTCGCCGACCGCTTTTCCCCCGCGGGGAGCCGGGGTATGATGAGCGGCCGCGCGCCTGCGATCCCGGCTCAAGGGGGAAACCATGAGCGTGCACGCCGAGCGCATCGACCGCCTTCGCGCCGCGATGGCCGCCCGCTGCTGCGCCGCCTACATCGTGCCCGGCACCGATCCGCACCAGAGCGAGTACGTGCCGGCTGCATGGCAGCGCCGGCAGTGGCTGAGCGGATTCAGCGGCTCGCGGGGCGACCTGGTCGTGACCGAGACGCGAGCCGTCCTGTGGACCGACTCGCGCTACTACATCCAGGCCGAAAGCGAGATCGAAGGATCGGGCATCGAGCTGCTGCGCATCGGGATGCCCGGCACTCCGAACATGCACGAGTGGCTTGCGAGCGCGCTCTCGGCCGGCGAGACCGTCGGAGCGGACCCGACTCTCCTCTCCGTCGACGAGGCCCGCGATCTCGAGAACGTGCTGGCACCGGCCGGCATCGGGGTCAAGTGGATCGCCGACAACCTCGTCGACGGCCTCTGGAGCGACCGGCCGCCGCCGCCTTCGGCTCCCGCCTCGCCCCACCCCCTGCAGCTCGCCGGCGAGAGTGCGGCCGAAAAGCTCGCGCGGCTGCGCCGCGCCATGGACGGCGCCCGCGTCGGCGCCGCGGCAGTCACCGCCCTCGACTCCATCGCATGGCTGTTCAACCTCCGCGGCGGCGACATCGAGTTCAACCCCCTGCTCATCGCCTACGCCCTCGTGACCGCAGACAGCGCCAGCCTGTTCGTGGACAGGACGAAGGTTTCTCGCGAGCTGGCCCTCTCCCTGGCCGGCGTGGTCGACCTGCAGCCCTACGAGCGGTTCTTTCCCGCCCTCGCCGAGGCGGCCGCGTCGGCTTCGCCGGTCTGGGTCGACCCGGCAGCCAGCCACGCGGTCGCCCAGACCGTGCGCGCAGCCGGCCGGCTGCACCTCGGCCGCCTGCCTCTCGCTCTGATGAAGGCGGTGAAGAACCCGGCCGAGATCGCGGGATCGCGGAGGGCGCACCTCAGCGACGGCATCGCGGCGGCCCGTTTTCTCTGCTGGCTCGAGAGCGCGGTCGGGTCCGGGCGCGTCACAGAGCTGTCGGCGGCCGCGCGGCTGGAGAGCCTACGCGCCCGCGACCCGCTGTACCGCGGCCCGAGCTTCGCCACGATCTCCTCCTACGGCGCCCACGGCGCCATCGTTCACTACCGGCCGCGGCCCGCCAGCGACGCCGTCCTGGAGCGGCGCGGGCTCTACCTCGTCGACTCCGGCGGCCAGTACCTGGACGCGACGACCGACGTCACCCGCACGGTGGCGCTCGGCGAGCCGACGCCCGAGATGCGCGAGTTGTTCACCCTGGCGCTCAGAGGCCTCATCGGCGTGACGACCGCCGTGTTCCCGCAGGGCACCAAGGGCATCCAGCTCGACACCCTGGGCCGCCTCGCGCTCTGGGAGCGCGGGCTGGACTACGGCCACGGCACGGGGCACGGCGTCGGCAGCTACCTGTGCGTGCACGAGGGGCCCCAAAGCATCTCGCCGATTTCGGGCTTTGCCGCGCCGCTGGCCGAGGGAATGGTGGTGTCGGTCGAGCCCGGCTACTACCGCGAAGGCGCCTTCGGGGTGCGGACGGAGAACCTCGCCCTCGTCGTCGAGGCTGCGGGCGTCGTCGGGGAGACAGCCAGTTTTCTCGGCTTCGAGACCCTCACCCTGTGCCCGATCGACCTGCGGCTGCTGGAGCCGCGGCTGCTGGAGCCGCGGGAGCGCGCATGGCTGAACGACTACCACGAACAGGTGCGCGCCCGCCTCGCACCGCACCTCGAGCCCGAGGTCGCCCGGTGGCTGACGGGGGCGACCCGGCCGGTGTAGCCGCGGCGCGCTACTTCCTGCCGTCGCCCTTCTGCTCGAGGTAGCCCCTGTAGCCGAGCTGCTCCAGGCGGGCGCAGCGCTCCTCGACCCCGGCGGCCAGCTTGCGAGCATACTCGGCCAGGCGCTCGGCCAGGTCCGCGTCCTTGACCGCGAGGATGCGCGCGGCCAGCAGGCCGGCGTTCCACGCCCCGTCGATTCCCACCGTGGCCACCGGCACGCCTCGCGGCATCTGCACGATCGACAGCAGGCTGTCCAGCCCGTCGAGCGAGCCCGCCCTCACCGGCACGCCGATGACAGGCAGCGTCGTCTCGGCAGCCAGCACGCCCGGCAGGGCAGCGGCCCCTCCGGCGCCGGCGATGATCGCCTGCAGACCGCGGCCGGCGGCGGCGCGGGCGTACGCGGCGGCCTTTTCCGGCGTCCGGTGGGCCGAGGCGATCACCACCTCCACGGCCACTCCCAGCTCCTCGAGCGCGCGGGCCGCCCCGGCCATGACGGGCAGGTCCGAGTCGCTGCCCATGACGATTCCCACCCTCGCGTCGCCCATGGCACCTCCCTGGAGCTCGGGCTCACCGGCCCGCAGTCGAAGGCGCCGGCCGCGGCGGCGCCAGGAGCCCGCGCTTGCGCTTGAGCCTGAGGATGCGCAGCACGCCCTCGTCGATTTCGCGGGGAGTGACCTCCCCCCGGTCGACCAGCTGCTTGACGGCAGCGACCAGG
>CAZKGO010000134.1:0-2152 GCA_964552235.1 uncultured Spirochaetales bacterium
GCCCGCGGCACCTTTGCCCCGTGCGCGCTGAGGGGACCGCGGGGAGGGCTAGCGCAGCCGGTGACCGGCTGGATCGAGGGCCTGTTCGAAGGCGGCGCGCTCCGCCGCCTCGACGACCGGCAGATGAGCTCGTTCGGCGAGTTCGCCGCGGGCATGAGCGACCTGCGGGTGATGCCGTACAAGTGCAGCGACGCGCCCGCCGGCATGCTGGTGTTCGCGCCTCCCTTTGCAGGCGCCGACGACAGGACGATCGCTCCTTCGCTTTCCCACGACGAGATCTGCGCTCACCTGGAATGGTCGAGCGCCCGCCTGAGCGAGCTCCCGCCCTTCCCCCTGGAGAACCTCGACGGCGTTCACCCGGCCGGACCGAGCATGCTGCTCTCGGTCTCGTGCGCCGACACCACCGCGGCGCTGGCCCAGCAGGCGCCCTCCCTCAATACGGCGTGGCTCGCCGACATCCTGCAGCGCATCCTCGGTCGGCTGCTCGCTCCGCTGGGGCGGGTGGGCGTGCGCTCGGGCAGCCCGGTGGCCGTACTGACGCACCGCGGCATGGACGCTGAGCTGCTGAAGCATCAGATCGCCGCCGTCCTCAAGCGTCACCTGCGATCGATGGGCCCGCTGCCGGCGCCTGTCGTCACCCTGCTCGCGTAGATGCTCGCCCGCGGGACCAGTCGCACCGGACAACCGATCCTCCTGGTCGACGGCAGGCCGCTGAGCTCTACCTACGATCCCGAGCGCGAGGCCGAGCGCTTTGTCCGCACGGCGCTCGCCGGCGCGGCGGCGGTTCCCACAATCATCCTCTTCGGTGCCGCCATGGGCCATCTGGAGGCGGCGATCGCAGCGCAGGCGCCGGCCGCGCGACAGGTGCGGATCGCCCTCAGCCCCGAGGTCGCGGCTCTTGCGCCGGCGCGGCCCGAGGCGCCCCTCTGGCATCCCGGCAGCCGGGAGAGCCTCACGGCCTTCCTTTCGACGTGGATCGACGAGTCGGATGTCCCCGGTCTGCGCGTCGTGGAGTGGGCGCCCTGCTTGGCGGCGTGGCCCGAGCAGGCCCGCGCCGCTCAGGCGGCGATCCGCCTGTTCGTCGAGAGGCTGAGGGCCAGCTACGCGACGACGGCGGCTTTCGGCGCGCTGTGGCTGCGCAACGCTCTCGCCAACTTCGTGGGAGTGCAGGCCTTGGGCGCCCTCGCTCCTGCGGACCCGCGGGAGGTGGTGCTGATCGCCGCCTCCGGACCGAGCCTCGAAGACGCCCTGCCGGCGGTTCGAGATTGCCGCAGCCGCATGCGCCTGTGGGCGCTGCCGTCCGCGGTGCGCGCACTCGCTCACGCCGGCCTCTGCCCGGACCTGATCGTCGTCACCGACCCCGGGCTCTACGCCCTGCAGCATCTTCCCGCCGGCCTGGGCGTGCCCATTGCCATGCCGCTGGCCGCGTCCCGCGGCTCGCGTCATTTCACCGACACGACGCTGCTCTTTGCCCAACCCTACGCGTTCGAGGCGGAGCTCGCCGGGCTGCTTGCGCCCTGGCCGCTGCCGGTGGTCGCTCCCCAGGGCTCGGTGGCGGCTAGCGCTCTGGGGCTCGCTGCCGCCGTCGGCCACCGCTCGATCGTGTTCGCCGGCCTTGACTTATGCTACCGGGACGTCGTCTCCCACGCGCGGCCCAACCTGTTCGAGATCTACCACGCGATCCGCGCCAGCAGGCTCGCCCCGTGCGACGGCGCGCTCTACGCCGCGGCCGCCGAGCAGGCGGTCGGAGCCCGGGCGGAGGCGCGCACCACCGCGGGGCTGCGCGCGTACGCGCAGTGGTTCGCCACAGCCGCGCTGCCGCAGGGGGTCCGGGTGCGCCGCCTGCTCGCGAGCCCCGTCCCGCTGCCCTCCGTCGACCCCTTGCATCCGCGCGACCTGCCCGCCCTGCTCCCCCGGGCCCTGTCGGCCCCATCGCCGCCGCGCACGCTCAGTCCGCCGCCTGACCGCCGCGCCCGCGCCCGCGCGGCGCTCGAGCGCTGGGCCGGCGAAACCAGCGGCCTGCGCGGCCGTCCGATCGCCGCCTGGACGCCGCTGGTGCGCGAGCTGGCGCTCTTCCTCGATCTGCCCGGCTACGCCCGGGCCAGGTGCGGCGCGTCCGATCCCTCCACGCGCACGCGGCGCACGGCGTAGA
>CAZKGO010000134.1:2162-11733 GCA_964552235.1 uncultured Spirochaetales bacterium
AGCGGGCCTGCCGGTGGCCTCCAGTTGCAGCGGGCGGGGCGCCTGCGGGCGCTGGCGTCACGGCTGGCCGGGGGCCCCTGATGAGCCGGCCCCTGCTCGAAGCCAACCTCGCGGCTCTCGAGGCGCGGTCTGCCGGTCTGGCTGCGGCGGTGAGAGCCGCTGCGGCTTCCCCCGATCTGCGGGTCGAGCGGGCCCGCAGCGGGGATCCGGTGCCCGTCGTGCGCAGCGGCGACCGCGACTGGTTCCTCCACTCGCGCTACGATCCCCGATCCGAGGCGGCTCGAGCCGCGGCTGCGCTGCCGCGGCCGTCGCACGTGGTCGCGCTGGGCATCGGAGCTGCCTATCACCTGCGAGCCCTGCTCGCTTTCCCCGACTGGGCGGGGGTGGTGGGGTTCGACCGGCTCGCCGCCCACCGGGGGCCCCGCGTCGCGGGCTCCGCGCGCCACGACGTCATCGGCGACCCGCGGGTCCAGGTGGTGGCGGGGGCGAGCCCCGACGAGGTGGCGCGACTCCTGCTGGCCGGCCATCAGCCCGCGGTCTGCGGCCCGCTGGTCACCCTGCCGCTGGAGCCGCGGGTGCGGACTGCAGCCGCCTACTTTGCCGCCGTGGCCGCGGCCGTGAGCGCTGCCGCCCGCCGGGCCGCCGACGATCTGGCCGTCCAGGCGCGATTCGGACGGCGATGGTTCGCCAACATACTCGCCAACCTGGAAGCGATGGCCCGCGGGGCGCAGTGGCCGAGCATCGGCCCCCGCGTGGCCGTCGCCGCAGCCGGACCGTCGCTGCTGTCGTTGGTGGACGACCTGGCCGCAGGCACGTTCCTGATCGCCACCGACACCGCGCTGCCGGCCCTCGCCCAGAGCGGAATCGCTGCGGACCTCGTCCTGTCGATCGACTGCCAGAACGTGAGCTATCACCATTTTCTGGGCGGGCTTCCGGCGCGCACGCGACTGGCCCTCGACGCCGGCTCTCCGCCGCTGCTCGCCCGCATGGCCGGCAGGCCGCTGTTTCTCGCGAGCCCGCACCCGCTGGCCGCGCTGATCGCTAGGACGCTGGTACCTCTGGCGCCGCTGGACACCTCGGGCGGCAACGTGACGCACGCCGCGGTCTCTCTGGCGTTCACCCTCGGTGCCCGCGAGGTCGAGGTGGTGGGCGCGGACCTCTCCTACCCCGGCGGCAGCCCGTACGCCCGCGGCACCTATTTCTTCCCCTATTTCCAATCGCGGGCCACGCGCCTGCGGCCCGCCGACAGCGAGCTGGCGGGCTTCGTGTTCGCCGACGCCGACCTGCCCCCGTCGCGCGGCTGCCAGGGCGCGCGATACCGCTCGCGGCGGCTCGAAGGCTACCGGGAGGGCCTGCGGCGCAGCTTCGCCCCGGCAGCTGAGACCGGTCCCGGGCGCCTGCTGTTCCGTCGGCCGGGCGAGCGCTCCCTGCCGCGGAGCGGGGCCGCATCGGGCGACTGGCGCTGCTGGCTCGCAGGCTACGGCGGGGCGCTGCGCGCCCTCAGGCCGCCCGCGCCGCCACTGTGGCGCTCCTGGCTCGCCCTGGCGCCCGAAGAGCGCGACGTGTGGACGACCCTCCTGCCGGCGGCGGCGGCCATGCCCGCCGGGCCGCCTCACGAACGGCTGGAGCGGGCGCGCGCCTGGTGCAGCCGCCGCGTCGAGGAGCGTCTGCAGGCCTGATGCCGCCGGTGGCTCACTCGAGGAGGGGGTTCTTGGTGTCCATGGGCCCCGGCAGCCGATCGTCCTTTTCGAAGGGACTCTGCTCGGCGAACAGGCCGGGCGTCGGAGCCTCGAAGCTCATCTGGAACAGCGAGCTGCGCAGGTTCTCCACGATGTTCTGTCGGATCTCCCGCTCTCTTTCCGGCAGGTCCGAGAAGGTGCGGGGCTCGGTGCCCGCGAGGAACACCTCCTCGCGCGTCGGCTCGCCGGGGATCGGCAGCATTCCCGTCGCGGCGCTGACCGTCACCATGGCGATCCCGTCGAGGGGAGGAACGAACTCCTCCCTGGGAAGGCCCTCGTGAGCGCGCTTCATGAACTCCGCCCATACGGGACCCGCAACGGTGGCGCCCGTGACGTCGAGACCGAGCGAGTTGCCCGGTGCGTCGAAGCCGAACCAGACCGACGCAGTGATACGGGGCGTGAAGCCGATGGTCCAAGCGTCGGACCAGTTCTGTGTCGTGCCCGTCTTGCCGGCGATCGCCAGGTCGTCGAAGCCGCCCACCCTCCAGGAGGCGTGCGCCAGGGTCCCGTACTTGACCGTGTCCTTGAGCATGTCGGTCATCACGTAGGCGGTCTGGGGCGACATGATCTGCGCCTCGGGTCGTCTCATCCGCGCCAGGGCCTCGCGCTCGGGCTCGAGGATGGTCTTGCCGTCCCTGTCCTGGACGTAGCGGATCGCCACCGGCTCGACTCCGCGGCCCTGGTTGGCAAAGGTGGCGAACGCCCTCGCCATCTGCAGGGGCGAGACCGAGCACACACCCAGGCCCAGGGGGTACTTGCGCGGGAAGTTGGCCTCGATCTCGGCCCGGTCGGTGACCCCGAGCATCCTGGCCGCCCGCTCGATGGCCGCGTCGAAACCCACCGCCTCGAGCACCTTGAGCGACGGCACGTTCATCGATCGGGCCAGGGCCGTGCGCACCGCCACCCGGCCCTGCCACTCGCCCCTGAAGTTCAGCGGCACGTACGGCGTGCCGTCGTCGTTCCAGAACACCGACGGCCGGTCCATGAGCATCGTCGCGGGAGTCACCTTGCGCTGCTCGATGGCCGCCGAGTAGTACAGCGGCTTGAAGGAGGAGCCAGGCTGCAGGCCGCCCTGCACGGCGCGGTTGAACTGGTTGGCGCTGGAGAACCGGCTGCCGCCCACCACGGCGTACACGTAGCCCGTGCGCGAGTCGATGCAGACCAGGGCGCCCTCGACTATGCTTCGCTGCTCCTCGCGGCGCAGCTGGAGCGCCGAGACCTGCGCCGGCTTCTTCAGCTCCTGCAGATCGAAGAGAGTGGACACCAGGTCCGTCACCGGCCCCAGCTCCCTGTGGAAGATGCGCTCGGTCTCGCTGCGCTGCCGGCTGCCCGCGTCCTTGATGTCGCCGAGGTCGAAGGCCAGCGCCAGCATCTCCACCAGCGGCACGAACGTTGCGTCCCCGTGGCGCGCGCGGGTGTCGGACTGCTCGCGGTACATCTCGTTGACCCGCTGGATGCCTTCGCTCATGACCTCGTCTGCGATCTGCTGGTAGTCGAGATCCAGCGTGGTGTAGACCTTGAGGCCGCTGCGGTAGATGTCCTGCGAGCCGAGCAGCATGTCTTCGAGCTGGATGCGCACGTACTCGCTGAACCACGGGGCCCTGTCCTCGCGCTCCGAAAAGGCTCCGTAGCTCGCGTATCGCGTGAAGTCGTAGTTCGTCCAGTACTCCTCGAACGAAAGGTCAGCCGCCTCGCGCGTCGTGTAGCCCAAGCGGACCATCTCGTCGAGAATCTGCTTCTGCCGCTCGCGGGCGATTTCCGGGTTCTTCAGCGGCGAGTAGCGCGTGTGGCTGGACAGCACGTTGACGAGGAGCACCGCCTCAGCGAGGGTGATGTCGCGCACCGACTTTCGGAAGTAGAACTTGGAGGCCGCCTCGACGCCGTTGGTCCCGCCGCCGAAGGGCATCTCGTTCAGGTAGAAGGCCAGGATCTCGTTCTTGGCATAGCGCATCTCAAGGAGCTTGGCGTACCAGAACTCCTTGAGCTTGCGGCGCACCGAGTACTCGCGGCGGTCGGCGAACTTGTTGCCGGCCACCTGGATCGTCAACGTGCTGGCGCCTCCCCGGTAACTTCCGGTGAAATAGCCGATCGCCGCGCTGAGGATGCGCTTGGGGTCCAGCCCTTGATGGCGGTAGAAATTCTGATCCTCGCGCGTCAGCACCGCGTCGATGAGGTGGCGCGGCACCTCCTCGAGGGATACGATCTCCCTCTTCTCGTCGGAAAAGAACTCGGTGATCAGGCGTCCCTTGATGTCGAAGAGCTGGGTGGGCAGCGCCGACAGCGTGACGTCCAGCTCCTCTTCGGTGTTGAAGTTTCTCACGCTGGCGAGGCCGAGCCCGAGCAGGACTCCGATCAGAACAGCGGCGACATGGGCCGCCGCGATGAGCCCGATCGGCCACCGGGCGGCTCGCAGGCGGTGCGACAAGGGGCGGAAGCCGCGCATGAACCGAGTGTAGTTAAGCGCTGCGGCCCGTGTCAACGACGGCCGTTCGCGGCCCTGGGGCGGCCGCGAGGGCAGCGGCCCCGCGAACACAAAAAAAGGCCGACTGCTGCCAGTCGGCCCGCTCTTGGAACTGTCGGCTAATATAGTAAACTGGGAGGGGAACTATACGTCGCCGACATTACCATTATCGTCGTTACGCCCGCAGGGCTTGATACTCTACTCTACTCTTACTCTTCCTTTACCACCACATCCAACGCCAGCGAAACGTGATAGCTCCTGCCCTTGCGCACCTCGATGCTTCTGCTGACGTTCGTCTCCCCGATTTTAAATCTAACCGTGTGCGTACCCTCTGTCAACTGTCGTTTTTGTCCTGGCGCCGCGTCGAGCCGCTCGCCGTCCAGGTAGACCACCGCCCCGGCAACCGCGTCGACGGTGAGCCACGAGGCGGCGGGCCGGAGCGCGATCTCCAGCGCCGCCGTCTGGCCGGGGCTCACGGCGAACGAAGCCGTCTCCGTCTGAAAGCTGTCCGAGAACACCTCGAGCCGGTGCACGCCCGCCTCCACCTCCAGCGGCGCGGCACCCGCCTCCACGGCCTTGCCGTCGAGCAGCAGCCTGTAGGGCTCCCGCTCGTAGCCGCTCGGGCGAATGATCCTGAGGTCCATGAGACCCCGGTTCAGGATTTCGGCCCTGACGGTCACGAAAAAGGGCCTCTCGAGCATCGAGTCCGGGATGCCCTTCATGATCGGCTGGATCACCAGCACGATGGGAAACCGTTCGGCTGCGACGACCTCGGCGGAGATCACGGGCTCGGGGCCCGCGTCTGGGGTCCCGGCAGCGCCCGCCAGCACCGGCACGCGCACGAAGACGCGGGTCGCCAGGGGCAGCACCCGCAACAGAACACGCCGGCCCTCGTAGACCCGCTCGCCCCGGTTGGGGGCGGGGCGCAGGTCCGAGTAGACGGCAACGGCAAAGCTGTCGGCGTACCTGCGCAGCGGCTCGGAGATCACCACCTCGGCGACGATCGCGCGCAGGAAGCGGGCGTCCCTGGGCAGCGCAAAGGCCGCCAGATCGTCGGCTCGCAGGTTGAGGCTCGGCTGCAGGTCAGGCCGCGCCTCGAGCGTCACCAAGCTCGTCGACAGCCCCCGGATCGTCTCGGCGAAGGCGCAAGCGCCCAGGACAGCGGCCAGCACGAAGCGGATGATCGTCCTCATCTCTGATCGATCCGGATAAGCGGGAGCGGGTCCCGCGTGGATCCCTTTCTGCGGATCTCGAAGTGCAGGTGCGGCCCGGTGGTCCGACCGGTCGTGCCGACCCTGCCGATCATCATACCCGAGTCGACCTCCTGGTTCAAGGAAACCGCCGCCTCCTGCATGTGGCCGTAGACGGTCTCGTAGCCGCCCTGGTGCGACAGCCTCACGAACAGGCCCAGCAGGTCGTCGACGCCCACCTCGGACACCGTTCCGTCGCGCGCAGCCACGACCGGCGTCCCGGCCGCGGCCGCGATGTCGATCCCCTCGTGGAACTGCGGGTGTCCCGTGAACGGGCTCGTTCTCGTTCCGTAGAGCGAAGACAGCCTGCCGCGCCCTCCCAGCGGAAAGCGGAACAGGATCCTCAGGAAGAAGGCTCGTTCGACGGCGTTGAACCGCTCGCCGGCGAAAAACAGCATCCGCCGTTCGGCCCCCGCCGTTCGGACGGTCACGGGCCGTCCGCCGGTTCTCCGCCCGACACTGGAGGAAAACAGCACCTCCTCGAAATCCGTGGACGGCTCCTCGGGAACGAACACGCCGGGCGTGTTCGGCAGCAGCACCACGTCGCGCTCTTCGAGGTCCGCGGGGTTCGCCAGGCCGTTGACCGTGGCGATCGTGTCGTAGGGCAGGCTCGCGCGGGCGGCGAGCGCGAACAGATCCTCGCGCCCGCGGTCGTACGAAAAGAGGGTCAGCGGCGGCAGGCGCGCGGCGTCGCCCCTGGCATCGGCCTGATGGTAGGCCTCGATGTCCTGCTGCAGTTGCCGGAACGTGGGATCGCGGGAATCGAGCCGGGCGATCCTCGGGTAATCGGCGGCGGCGACCGCGCCGATCAGCAGCAGGCCGACGACGGTCGTCATCGCGGCAGCAGGCCGACCGCCAGCAGCAGCGCCACGGCGCCGGCTGCGCCGAGCAGCGGCCGCCCCGAGGCGAAGGCCCACACCGTCAGGTAGAGCGCTGTGAGCCCCGCGGCCAGCCCGCCGGCCCGCGACAACGCGGCGCGCAGGCGGCGCGGCCCGTGGGCCGAGCGCGCAGCTGCCAGCCTGCGCACGGCGGCGAACACCGCGGCCGCGGCCGCCAGGCCGATCACCGCCGCGTTGAAGATCCCGCGATGCGCCGTCGCGAGGTACCAGAACGGCAGGGCCACCGCCGCGCTCGTGGCCGCCGAGGCTGCCAGCAGAACCAACGCCGCGGCCAGCTTGCGGCCGATGGAGAGGTAGGCGCGCCCGAGGCGCCGCGCCAGGCAGCTCAACGCTGCGATCCGTCGCCCTGCAGCAGGGCGCGGTAGGTGCCGGCCACATCCGTGCGGCCGAGGCCGTCGGCGGCCTGCGCCGCTGCGGCGGCCGCCTCCTGCAGTCCGCCGCGGACGTCGGCCCGGACGTCGACCACGGCCAGCGACTTGTACACGAGCACCGCCCGCTCGAAGAACTCCAGGGCCGCCTCCGCGTCGCCCGAGCGCGAGGCGATGCGGCCGAGAGCGACGTAGTCCTTGGCGATGCCGCGGCTGTTCTCGACCTTGCGGTCGCTCTCGAGGGCCAGCGCCGCGAGCTCCCGGGCCTTCGCGAAGGCCCCCCGGTCAGCTTCGAGGGCGGCCAGGACGTAGTAGTTGGAGGCCGCCTCGTCCCAGACCTTCTCGCGGGTGTTGATGGCGAGGGCCTCGCGCAGCAGCGGCTCCGCCTCCGCGGGCCTGCCGAGGCGGCGCAGCGCCGCGCCCTGGTTGTGGAGCACGACCGCCTGATCGCCGTCCCTGAGGGCGGACCCGGCGCCGGCCTTGACAAAGAGCTCGAGCGCGGCGGCGAACTGGCCCCGGGCAAAGGCCGCTTCGCCGAGGTTGTTCTGCGCCTTGGCGACCACCGCGCTGTCGCCGATGTCCTGCCCGATGCGCAGGGCCTGCCCAAAGGCCCGCGAGGCCTCCTCGTCGGCTCCCCTGGCCAGGTGAACCTTGCCCAGAGAGTTGTAGGACTCGGCGAGGCCCGCCCTGTTGTCGACGGCGGCGTTGCAGGCCAGCGACAGGGCAAAGAAGCGCGCCGCCTGCTCGAGATCGCCCCTGCGGTAGTGGTCGTTGCCGAAGCGGGCCGCCTCGGCGGCCCTGTTCCTCAGTTCGAAGACCTCGTCCTGCCGTTTGGGCGCCGACGAGCAGCCGACAGCCAGCAGGACGGCCAGGGCGAGGAGGGCGCAGCCGCATCGCTTCACGGGAAGGCCCCGTCCCGGCTGGTGCTGAAGGTCGGCTCCTGCGTCTTGCGGTCCGTGATGCCGCCTCGCAGCAGAGGGTTGTTCGACACGCCCTCGAGCACGTCCTCGGTCTGCCCGAGGATGGTGGAAATCTGGGGCGTGCTGTCGGTGACGAACCGTGCGAAGCTCTCGAGCTCGGCGACGATCCCGGCCAGGCTCCTGACCATGGCGATCACCTGGTCGTAGAGCGCGTTGTTGTCGTCGAGCAGCGTCTTGAGCGAACCCTTGGGGTCGATCAGCTTCGGGATCAGGCCGGTCGGGTCCGCTGTGATCACCTCGATGTTGTGGGCGAGCTTCTGCAGGTCCCCCATCAGGAGCGAGGCCTGGGCGGCGGTCCGGTCGATGGTCGCCGCCAGGGTGTCTGTCGACGTCTTGACGTTGCGCAGGACCGCTCCGGCCGGCCCGGCATCCCTGCCGGTGACGATGCGGTCGAGCGAGGACACGAGAGCGTCGACATCGGCGAGCAGCGCGCCGATCTGCGTGTCCCGGTCGCCCCTGAGGGCGTTCTCGAGCACGAGCGTCATTTCCTGAACGTTGTAGAGCACGCCGTTGAGCGACTCGAGGATCGGCGCGGCCTGGGCGATGAGGGCTCCGATCGAGTCGTCGCCGCCCTCCCGGTCGACGAGCCCGCGGCGCACCAGGTCGCGGCCCTCCCGGGAGTCCATCGAGACGATGAGCGAGCCTTCGGGCAGCGGCGGCTTGGGCGGCTCCTGCGGCTTTCCCGGATGGAAGAACAGCCCGGCGCCGAGCCCTATCGGGCTGGTGGCGTGCTCGATCACCGAGTTCTCCAGAACCACGCTGCCGTAGTAGTCCTCGAAGACGTCGAAGTCGACCCTCACTTCGCGCGTCTCGGCCACGAACGTCACGCGCTGGACCTTGCCGATCTCGAACCCCTTGAGCGTGATGGGCATCCCCGCCTGGACGCCGGCGCCGCTGCGGACCATGGTATAGAAGCGGTAGCGCTTCTGCAGCCAGCGCTGGTTGGCGCCGATCAGCACGATCGCCACACCCAGTCCCAGAAGCCCGACGAGCACGAAGAGGCCCACGATCTGATTGAGGAACTTCATCCTCAGCCGCATTGCCATTCCATTCTAGCAGCCCTCGTGACTTGCGGCAAGCCGCCGCCCGCGTCCGCCCGCTCCGCCCGGCTCAGCCATCCTCGATCGACCAGGGCCGCTCGCTCAGCAGGTCCAGCAGCTCGGTGTCGTAGGCCGCCGCCTGCTCCATCACGTCGGCGAGGATGCCCTGCGTGACGGGGTTGCGGCTCGAGCGCACGGTGGTGAACTCGCCGCACTCGACCAGCTGCCCATGGCGCATGATCACGAGGTAGTCGGCGAGCCAGGAGGTCAGCTTGGGGTCGTGGGTGACGGTGATGAGCGTGCACCCCGCGGCCTTGAGCTCGCGGATCATGTCCATCAGGACGGCGCCGGTCTCCCGGTCGACCGACAGGGTCGGTTCGTCCATGAACACGGTCCGGGGATTTGCGATCAGGGCGCGGCAGAACGAGACGACCTTGCGCTCGCCGGCCGAAAGCTGCGCGGGCCTGAGGCCCATCTGCTCCCCGAGCCCGACGCGGTTGAGCAGCCGCGCCACCCGCTCCTGCACCTGCCGCTCGCTCAGGTTCTCGTGGTACTCCAGGGGCAGCGACACGTTCTGAAAGGCGGTGCGGTTCTCCCACAGCGCCCCGTCCTGGAAGACGAACCCCATGGCCCTGCGCGCTTCGGTCAGCTCCCGGTCGCTCATCTGGTAGAGGTCGGCGCCGTCGAGGAGGACCGAGCCGCTGTCGGGGGGCATGATGCCGGCGGCCGCCTTGAGCAGCGTGCTCTTGCCGCAGCCCGAGGGCCCCATGATGATGGTGCTTCGTCCCTTGGGGAAGCCGACCGAGATGTCCTTGAGGATCTCGTAGCCCTCGG
>CAZKGO010000135.1:0-11685 GCA_964552235.1 uncultured Spirochaetales bacterium
TCTATCGACTCAAGAATCTGGGCTTTCTGAGTCAGAAGGAGCTTGAGAAGCTCAAAGAGCAAGAAGAAGAAGGTCAGGGGAAGAAGTTTGCGGCTCTCCTCGGGCTGCTCGATAACGACGACAAGGCAACGCGTAACGAGTTCCGCCACCGCTTCCTTGCTCTCGCCTTGGAGGCCTTTCGCCGTGAAGAGATCACCCGGTCCAAGCTCGGCGAGCTGGCAGGGATGGTGCACGTCTCAGAGGCTCAGCTTGACGGCGTGCTCTCGCGCGGACAAGGCAGTGATCACCCATCCGAGGAATGATGCCAGTGCCGCAAGAGCCGGGAGAGACGGTAGTCGTGGATGCGACCGTGATCATCCACCTGGCGAAGGCGGAGCATCTGGCTCTTCTGGGCTGCGTCAAAGGTTGGGCCTTTGTTGTCCCGGATCAGGTAGTCGCAGAGGTCACCTACGCCGACCAGGCCGCAGCGCTTGCACGCGCACTCGCAGCAGGCCATTTGTTGAAGGAGTCAAGCACAGATCCGCGGGAGATCGCGATCTATGCGGAACTCAGGCAACGGATGGGGAGAGGAGAAGCGGCATGTCTGGCGATGGCCTCGTGTCGTGGTTGGATGGTCGCGTCCGACGACCAGGGCAGGGCGTTTCGCCGGTTGGTACGAGAGCACATCGGCGAAGGACGCTTGATCGACACAGCCGCCATCGTCCAAACGGCATGCGAGCAAGGAGAGCTATCCCCCGATGAAGCCCAGCGCATCACAGCCATCGCGGAAGGCGCGTAGACCGACGCAAGCCAGCTCGCGCGGCAATCCCGCACTCGTCAAGCCGCTCGCCCGCAGCGTCCCCAGAGACACTCGCCTCTTCTTGTATGTACGCGCCGGAGGGCGCTGCCAGTTCGACGGCTGCAACCATTACCTTCTCGAGCACCACCTCACGAAGGTCGAGGGCAATTTCGCCCAGATGGCACACATCTGGGCATTTAGCGGAGGCGGTCCCCGGACCAAGCGCCGCCGTTCCGGTGAGAATGTCCACGACCCGGCAAACCTCATGCTCTTATGTCCCGCATGCCACAAGCTTGTCGATGACAACCCCGACGAATTCACCGCGAAGGTCCTCCGGCGGCACAAGAAGGCACATGAGGACCGGATCTTGATGCTGACCGAAACAGCGCCCGATCGGCACACGGTGGCGCTCGTATTCAAGGCCAGGATCGGCAACAAGATGGTGTCGGTCTCTACTCCCGAGATCCGGCAGGCCGTAGCACCCCGCTACTTCTGCCCGCGCGACGTCGTGACCATCGACCTCACGGGGATAGCGGATGGGCCGTCACAGGAGTACTGGTCGATCGCCACCAAGGAAATCGACTCCAAAGTCCGAGGGCTTTACGAGCAAACCTTCGAGGACGGCCCTGCTCGGCACCTCTCGGTCTTCGCCCTGGGTCCTATCCCCCTGCTCGTACATCTCGGCGCTCGGCTCAGCGACAAGGTCCCGCTGACGCTCTACCAGCGTCATCGCGACACTGAGACGTGGAAATGGAAGAACAAGGGGGAAATCGCGGCCTATACTCTCCAAGCACTGAGGCATGGCACCGATGCGACCGCGGCAGCGCTCTTGCTCTCCCTGAGCGGCCGTGTTCGCCAAGAAGACCTTCCCAAGGAGATCGACGGGCGTTTCTCCGTGTACGAGATTACGTTGGCGAACATGAGGCCCACGCCGCGTTTTCTGGAGCGTGAGGAGTCTCTCCAAGCCTTCCGCAGCGAATACCTGGCTGCGGTGAGGTGCATTGTTGCCGACCATCCTGGGCTCAGTGTGCTCCACATGTTCCCAGCCGTACCTGCTCCGGTGGCAGTCACTGTCGGCCGGGACCTGATGAGGAAACGAGATCCTGTGGTGCTCATCTACGACTACGACAATCGGGCTGGCGGTTTCGTTCC
Organism: uncultured Spirochaetales bacterium; assembly: GCA_964552235.1. Classification (GTDB taxonomy): domain Bacteria; phylum Spirochaetota; class Spirochaetia; order SZUA-6; family CAVTHK01; genus CAVTHK01. The sequence continues at coordinate 1,931 of CAZKGO010000135.1, forward strand.
AGCCCTGGAGGCAAATCCCAATGAACGCAAATGACTACCTTGAGAGCATTCTTCGGGGACAGACGTTGGACGATGACGGACCGGAGTTGCGAGAGTTGCGCAGGCGCCGAAAGGACATCGAGCGCCTCCTCAGGGCACATTTCGCCGATTCAACGCCCTCGATCCGATGGGGTGGCTCGATGGCCAAGGGCACGATGATCCGGGAGGCCTACGACGGCGACATGACCTGCTACTTCCCGCGCGATGACTCCGGCGCCGGCGATAGCCTCGAGGTGATCTACGAGAACGTGGCAAGGACACTCAGTGAGAACTACGAGGTCGAGCGCAAGACTTCGGCCCTCCGGGTCAAGGATTCTTCGACCAAAGCGGCCAAAGGCTTCGCCGCGGATCTGCACATAGATGTCGTTCCGGGTCGTTTCACAAGCGACGACGAGAATGAAGTGTTCCTCCATCAGAACGCAGGCAGCAAGGAACGGCTCAAGACCAATCTCCAGGTCCACATCGATCACATAAAAGGGAGCGGGGTCACGCCGGCCATCCGCCTCATGAAGTTGTGGAACGTCCGAAACGGCGTCGGCGCAAAGACCTTCGTCCTAGAACTTTTCGTGGTGAGGCTCCTTGAGGATAGGAAAAGCTCCGGCCTCGCCTCGCAGCTCCAACACGTATGGACCGAGTTCCGCGACAAGCCCGACGACCTCGCGGTTGAGGACCCGGCTAATCCGACAGGAAATGATCTCAAGCCCGTCCTCGACCGGGTGCGCTATCGGTTGTCGAGCGTGGCTGCCACGACACTCGATTCGATCGAGCGGCAGGGGTGGGAGGCCGTCTTCGATCCGGCCGCAGAGGAGGGCCCGGACGAGAAGAGGTCCTCGCTCAAGGCCGCGGCGGCACGCGCGACGAATCCGACCCGACCCTGGCTGCGCGGTGCATGACTCCCTGGCACCGCAAGAGCCCGCTGCTGGCTGAAAGGATTCGCGCTGACCTGCGGGCTCGCTACCCGCATCTCCATCTGTTTCTCGAAGCGGACGGCTCCTCGGCAGTCCGTGGTACTTTTCCTGTGCGCTCGTCGGACGGGCGGACACTCGACCGCTACCAAGTCTCAATCGAGATCCCCGCTGGTTATCCCAGGAGTCTGCCCGTCGTCCGCGAAGTGGGCGGCAGGATTCCGTGGAAGGCGGACTTCCATGTGAATCCCGACGGCGTAGCATGTGTCTTGCTGCCGGATGACCGGTGGCGGTGCTTTCCTGAGGGTGCGCCATTTGTGCAATTCCTCGACGGGCCTGTCCACGACTTCTTTCTGGGGCAGAGCCTCGCGGCCCTCGGGGAAAGATGGCCCTTCGGGCAGTGGAGTCACGGGGCTTCCGGGGTTCGCGAGTACTACGAATGGTTGCTGCAGACCAACGATGCGCAAACCATCATCCGTTACTTGAGGGTGTTGGCGATTCCGAATCCGAAGGGCCACCTTGAGTGCCCGTGCGGGAGCGGCGAGAAGCTGCGGCGTTGCTGCCGTTCGAAGATCGACGATCTTGCGACGAAGATCCCACCTGTCGTCGCCAGGAAGGCACTTGTGACCCTCGGTGTTCGCCCGCAACCGCGCGTTGCGTGGCGGCAGCGGTGAGCCAAGCTTACGCGAAGAGTTCCCCCGCGCTCGAGGCTCCACCCTTGCGGCTCGCGCCGCCTCGTCGTCCCGGTTTGCCGGCCGTGGCACCGGCGCAGGCTTCTGCGGCAGCGCGTTCGGCGTTCAGTTCGAGCAGCCTCGCGAGCACCTCGGCCTGCACCTCGTCGGGCCAGCGGTAGCGCCAGGGCTTCTTCTTGTCGCCCCACTCCTCCTCGTCGATCTCGTAGTCCAGGAGGAAGTCGCAGGTGGTGTCGATGTCGTCCCAGCCGTAGGCGCCCAGGACCGCGCGGTCCATGGCCGCGTGCAGCTCCCGGAGCTTCAGGACGTCCGGGTCGCGCTCGTCGGGATCGTGGAAGCGGTTGTAGGTCTTGGTCAGGCCTTCGTTGTTGCGGACCATGAGCGCCGCCCGGAAGTCGTAGTAGGCCTTGCCGGCGGCCTCGAGGGCGGGGTGGTTCTCCCACCCCTCAGGGAAGGGGAAAGTCTCGAAGCAGTCGGAGGGGGTGTAGCGAAGTCGCTCTTCAAGTGTCGATCCGAAGAAGCGCGCCCAGATTTCGTGGGGTCGCGCCTGGAGGGCGCAGAAAGCGGCGCAGGTGGCAAGAGGAAACACGATTAGGGCGTGCGAAAATACAATCCGCTCCGGCGTGAACGCGAACGCCCCATGCTGGCCGACGCTCGACACGACCAGGACGCGGTCCAGCCCCGCAATGGCGGCGTGAAGTTCCGGGCGGGCGTTCCAGTACTTCCACCACTCATGTACCATGCGCGGGTACTTCCGAGCGTCTTTCGTAACTCGCTCGGGCTTGACCTTAGCCTCGACGATCGCCATCAGCTCCGGCCAACGCCGCCGGCACTCCTCTTCGCTGCGCTCCCCGAAGTTGATAACGTACCGGTGGTGTGCGTGCGTCGGGCTCGTGTTCACCTCCTCGCCGCCGATGTAGGGGAAGATGACCTCGCGGTAGTCGGGGTGTGCAGCCAGAATCCGCTCCATCTCGACGATCGGCGTGGCGACCCCTTTGCTGTCGGTGTCATCGAAGGTGAACCCCATGCCGAGAACGATGCTGCCCTGGAAGCTCTTGCCGGCGTTCGCCGCAAGGCGCTTCGGGTCATCATGCCCGCCGCGGTGGAAGAGGAAGGCTGTGATGGTCTCGACCTCGCGATTGTCGAGGTGCCTTGCGCCCTCGAAGTGGCCTTTCATCGCGTGCACCACACTGACCACGACTGCGGCCGTGCCGGGCCACTTGACGCGCTTGCGCACGTGGAAGATCTCGCCGCCGTGATGGCAGATCCAGCGCAGGCCCGTCGCCCGGGTGTCACCCTGTGCGATCGTGTTCGTGGCGATGAGGCCGAACGTCCCGCCGTCTCGAAGCAGGTCAAATGCGCGCCGGAAAAAGTGGGCGACAAGGTCCGACCCGCCGCTCGCCCCTTCGCGCGACTCCAGCAGCCACGCAGAGTACTCCGCGCCTTGACCGGCAGTGACGTTCCTGCCGCCCTGGAAGGGCGGATTTCCTACAAAGGCGTCGAACCCCGGATTCCCCCGCTCGAACACCTCCGGGAACTCGATCTCCCAGTGGAAGGGCGCCAGCGGAGGGTCGGCGTGGCGCAGCTCCTCGAGCCAGCCGCGCCAGCGGTCGGCTTCGCCGGCTGCGACTGCACGCGCCAAGCCGAGCCTCTTCGCCTCCCGCTCCTTGGGCTTTCCCGCCTCGAAGTAGGCCGCCACAGCAAGGTCGCCGAGGAGCCGCACCTGCTCCAGCTCGAACTGCGCATCCTCCCAAAGGCGCCGGAGCCTCTGTTCGGAGACCTCCTCGCCCGCCTCGCGGATCTGGCGCCGCAACTCCGTGACCTTCGCGAGGTGCTCGCGCACCTTGGCTCTTTCAAAGCCTTGTTGGAATCGAGGGGCGTCGGGCGCCCAGTGAAACGCCTCGAGTTGCCGCCGCGAAAGCCCCACCAGCGAGTCGCCGTGGCGCAGCGCGTGATCCACGAACGTCAGCGGGTGGTCTTTTGCCAGCGTCGCAAGCCACAGGGACATTTTGGCGAGGTCAACGGCCACAGGGTTGCGGTCCACGCCGTAGAGGCAGCGCTGGGCTATGAGCCGCCGCGCAAAGACGCGCTCGTCCTCGTCGGCAGGAACCGCGGGCCGCCCGCCGTGAACCTGCCACGCCTCGACGAGCGCATCGCCGAGGTAGCGGCAGGCCTCCACGAGGAACGCCCCCGACCCCATCGCGGGGTCGCAGACCTTGAGGTCGAGGATCGCTTGGGGGCGCGGTGGCTCTCGGTCAGGGCCTCGCAGCCGGGCCAGGATCGGATCGAGGGCGGTCCGCACGATGGGCTCGGTGAGCTCGCGGGGCGTGTAGTGGGAGCCCGAACGGCGCCGCTCCTCGCTTGGCTGCAGCACCATCGCGCCCTGGGCCACGAGATCCGGCGTGGCGGCTTGATCGATCACCGGCTGGAGCGCCGCGTGCAGGTCTTCGAGTGAGGCCGCCGCCGCGACCGCCTTCTTCACATTATCACTGACCTTCCGGTCGGCCCGGTCCTGGAGCCATCGGGCGCGGCCGGCACCGGGTTCGGCGAGGAGCGCCTCGAGATCCACAGAGGTCGGCGCGCCGTGCTTCTTCTGCGCTCTGATCGCCACCGAACGGCCGGTGGCGGTCTCCAGCCGAAACCCCATCATGGTTTCGTAGACCGAGCCGATCTGCTCGACGTCCAGGGCCCGGTAGGAGATGCGCTCGCCGTCGAGGACGAGGAGCTTCTCGAGAGCGCGATAGACGGTGCCGTCGGGAACGAGAGGCGGGTCGATGCGCTCATGCACCTGTCTCACGCCGCCCAGGGTGCGGCCCTCGAGAAAGGGGAACCGATCCGGATCGAACAGCACCCCGTGACGCGGAGGCAGGCGCATCCCGTCGGCCCAGGCGCCGTCGTGGATCATCCGAAAAAGGGCGATGAGCTGGGCCCAGGCGCCGTAGCGCTGGTCCATGGTGTCCGGGTGGAGCGCCGCGTCTTCGCGCAGCCGCTCGTGCAGGCCGGCGACGGAGTAGTAGCGCAGAAACGCCTCGCTCTGAGGAAGCATGTCCCTTTCCTCGGCGTAGAGCAGGAACACGAGGCGCAGGAGTACCGTCAGCAGGCCCCGGTAGACCTCGCTCGGATCTTCCCGCAGGACCCTGCGGAGCAGCTCGCCCCTTGTTGCGTCGTGAGCCGCCTGGAAGCCGCGCAGCAGCTCATAGAGGGCGTGCAGCACCTGCTCGGCAAGCTGCTCGGAAACCTCGTTCTGGAACCTGCGGCTGTCGGCGAGGAGTGCTGCAAGGCGCTTTTCGCGCGGAAGCGAGAGGAGCCGCTGCTCGGACAGGAGCAGGCGCAGGGCAGCGCAGATCGACCGCCCGGCGGTCTGCACCATGTCCGCCACTTTGAAGTCGAGCCAGCCCGAGGACTCCCCGCGCGGCGCCGAGACCAGGCGCAGCGCGCGGCTACCGACGAGCAACCCCGCCGGTACTCCAGTCTGGCGGAGCAGCCGCTCCATGCGCGAGTGCTGCGAGAGCTCGAATCGTCTGCCGCTGCGCGCCTCCACGTCGAAGTCCTGCTCCGGTCCAAGGACGCGCACCAGGAGCTGCCAGGCAGGTGCGCCGCTCTGGGGATCCGGTTCGCGCACGGCGTAGTCGGGCCGGAGGGTCTCGCCCGCGTCGGGCAGCGGGACTTCGAGCTCCGACGGGATCGGTGCCTCGGGCGTCCCCGCGTAGCCCTTGGGCGAAAAGCGCCACCCGAGCACGGTGCGCGCGAAAACGCGAAAGTCGCCGACCTGCGGATCAGCATCCCCGGTCATGTCGACGCTGGACCGCAGCAGGCGCTGCCCTTCGGCGTCGCGCGTGTTCAGGATCGCGCCGGCGCGAACGAGGGCGGGCGCGGACACCACCAGCCCGGTGGGCTGCACAAAGCCGAGCCACTCGAGGTGAGCCAGGACGTGCGGGTCGACCTTCGCCATGGGTCTAGTTGCTCTCCGGCCAAAGGTAGACAAGGCCGACGGGCTCGATGCGCCGCGCCTTGACCTCGTAGAAGTCGCGGATGCGCGCAGGTTCCTCCTTGAGGTCGCGCTCGAACTGCGCGAGCCGGCTGCGCCACGACCGAACATCCGCCTCGAGCTGACGCTTTTCCTCCTCGTCGAAGCCGAGGGTGAGTTGCCGGGCATCCGCGCCCTCGTGCTTCTGGAGATGGTCCCGGACGCGTTCGCGCTGGCGCTCCAGCGTCTCGCGAAGGTCCCGCGCCTCCCGTTCGCCGCGCTCTCGTAGCCGCTGGACCGCCGCCGCGGCCCACTCCTCCGCCCGCGGCTCTAGGCGCGGCAGAAGCTCCTGGATGTCGCGGGCGGCGGCGGCGAGGAGCTTGTGCTGGACCGCCTCACCCGGCGCGCGCCGGCCGTTCTCGGCCAGCGAGCGCTCCAGCAGCTCCAGCGTCCGCGCTTCGGCCTCCCGCGCGTAGGGCTCCAGCGGTCCCTTGCGCTGCCCCGGCTCGATCCAGCGGGCCGTGATCGGGACCAGCTCTTCGTGCAGTCGCTCAGCCCCCCGGCCGTAGAGCGAGAGACGGCCGAGGAGGATGACGCGGGGGATCGAGTCCCGCGTCTGGGCCAGGCAGGCCCGGGAGAGGTCGTGGTGCACAAAACCCTGGGCGCGGAAGCGGGCGAGCAGCCGCTGAGCGACCCGCTGCTCCAGGTGCAGGTGGACCGTGTCCTCGGTCAGGACGCCGGTGTCCTCAAACACGACCGGGCGGATCGGCGCCTCGCGGCGCCACTCCGCGAGCTTCTGGTTGTGGGGCCGCGGCGCACGCAGGGTATCCAGCGTTGCCGCCCAGCTCGGATCGACCCCGACGCGCCGGTCGAGAGAGGGAAAGGTGAAGGCTGGACGACCCTGCGGGTCGTTCGTCTCGGCGAGGGGAGCGGCACCGAGAATCTCCAGCGAGCAGGAGAGGGCTTCGCGAAAGGCCGCGGCGTCAAAGGCCACGGCCTCCCGCGACCTCTCGAGCAGCGTTCGGCAGCGCTCAATCTGCGCTTCGAGGTCCGCCTGACGCTCGCGGGCCGATTCCAGCTCCTCCTCGGTGACGCGTTTCTTTTCGGCGTCGAGGTCAGCGGCCTCGATCTCCCGCGCAAGCCGCTCCGCGTCCCTGTGACGGATGCCCTGGCTCAAGCGGCGCTCGATGTCGTCGTCGATCACCTTGGAGAGACTGCCCAGCTCCTTCTTGATCGTCTCGGTCTTGCGGACGAGCACCTCCAGGACCCGGTCCTCGGCGCGCTGGGGCAGCACGAAGTAGTGGCATCGCACTTCGGGAGCGGGCTGCAGCTTGCGATCGATGCGGCCGTTGCGCTGCTCGATCCGCCCGGGATTCCAGGGCAGGTCGAAGTGGAAGAGGTCAGTGCAGTGAGCCTGGAAGTTCAGGCCTTCGCGGGCGGCGTCCGTAGCGAGGAGGATCCTCAGAGGATCCCTGCTCGGATCGGTGTTGAACCGTCGCTGGATCTCCTTTCGCCGCGCGCCGCTGGTGAGCCCATCGATCACTTCGATGCGCTCCTCTGCCCGCTCGGTGCCGTCGATCGCCTGCTCGAGAATCGCCTTGAGGTAGCGCTTGGTGCCTTCGCGGTTCTCGGTAAAGATGAGCACCCGGCGGTCGCGCCACCGTGGCCGGGCTGCGCCGGGCGGCGTGCCGAAGGGCGGCAGCTCGGGGCAAAGGTTCTGCCGGATCCAGTCGATCAGGTACCGTGCCTTGGCATCGGGCAGGCGCCTGTGCCGCTCGGCGATCTCCTGCATGCGGTCGAGCAGCGCGATCTCGCGTTGCCGCAGGGCGTCAGCCGAAGCGTCGCGAGGCGACTCCGATTCGGATGCCGCGGTGGCCGCCTCGACGGCGCTCGCCTCTTCTGCCTCCTCCTCATCCGGGGTCCAGTCGGCGCGCTCGTCGTCGGCGTCAGGGGCCTGGGTCAGTAGCAGTTCGGTTTGAGCGTCCGGGTTCGCGGCCCGCTCTTGCGCGTCCTTCTGCCACTGCCGCTCCACCGTCGCGCGGTGCACCTTGAGGCTGCGGGCAAATGCCTCAATAGAGGACAGAAGCCGTTGCTGGAGCCCGACGACCAGCAGGCCCGCCGCGGCCTGCACGCGCCTCGACGTCTCCGCAAAGCGTTCCTCCCGCGCGGTTCGGTACTCGTCGAGCAGACGGGAGAGAAGCAGCTCCGGCGCCTCGTCCGGCAGGCCGTCCAAGGCGATACGAACGATGTTGCGCTTCGGGAAGCCGCCCTGCACGGTCCGGATGTCCTCCTTGAGCCGCCGGACCATGACCTCTTCGAGGGCTCTTGGCCGCAGCTTGACGCCGCGCGTGAATCGGTAAGGGTCGAGGATCTCCATGAGGGTGGAAAAGCTGTTCGAGTGCCCGTTATGCGGTGTGGCCGAAAGGAAGAGACGGTGCTCGAACCGTTCGGCCAGGTCGCGGATCGCCCGAGTGAGCTTGGTCTCGATCCCGTAGCGACCACCGCTCGCCGGCGCCGCATGGTGGGCCTCGTCCAATATGAGGAGACTCCCCGGCAGGAGCGTACCCAGCCACTCACGCAGCGGATCGGCATAGCCGGGATCGATAAGCAGGTTGTGCGAGACCAGAAAGCGGCTGTGGGTGCGCCACGGGTTCACGCCAAAGCCCCGCTCGCGGCGTATGCGAGCGAGATAGGCGCGATCGAGGATCTCGAACACGAGCCCGAAGCGCTCCTCGAGCTCGCCCTTCCACTGTTCCAGCACGGAGGCGGGTGTGCTGACCACGATGGTCTTGACCTTGCGGCGCAGCAGCAGCTCCCGAGCGATCAAGCCGGCCTCGATCGTTTTTCCCAGGCCCGTGTCGTCGGCGATGAAGAGAGTCACACGCGGGAGGCGCAGGGCCTTGCGCAGCGGCTCCATCTGGTAGGCGTCGATCTTGATGCCCGCCCGGAAGGGCGACTGAAAGAGGCCTGGGTCCGTCGCCGTGACGCAGTTCCAGCGCACCGTGTGCAGGAAAGCGGCAAAGGTACGTGGTATATCGAATCCTCGCTCGGCCAGGTTCTTCCAGCCTTCCTCCTTGAGGATCATGCGGTCCGGCTCGTGGTTCCAGAACACATCCAGTGCCTGCCCTTGGGCGTCGTCGTCGGCGCACGCGAGGCGTACGAGGGCCGACTGCCCGGGCTCCGGGGCTGGCACGACCTCTTCGACGAGCCACCGCCGCGAGCGGACCTGGACCAGCTCACCCTGCTGGGGGAGCCGATCGGGGAGCAACACGGTTGCGGCCGTCACGCGGCACTCCCGCGGTGGGCGAATTGCACTCCACGGATGCTAGCCGCAGCGGCGAAGACCATCTCGGAGGGGCGCCTGTTGACGGGTCCCTCGGTCGCGTGCCCGATGCGCATGGCAAGACTTTGCATCGGGTCCGAGGCTGCGTCAAATGGGTTGTGCGCCCCTCGGTGTCTACCGCACTCGAGTGTGCTGTTGACCCGATACGAAACGATGCTTCACCGGCGCCCGCGGATGGGCAAGAGGCGGGGCGAGCGACCGCGAGTGCCGGGGGCTTCCGCAGCGACGGAAGGCCTCGGCGACCCTAAGAATCGGGGTGCAAGATGACGGTTGCAGCGCCGCAAAGCTGGTCGAGTGCTCCCGTCGGCCATCACGACATCTGAGTTCTGGGTCTTCTCCCATCCCATCCCCCCTCCGGAGGCCAGGGGCCGCCCGGCATCCTGCCGGGCGGCCCCTGGCCGTGCGCCTGGCATGGCGCACCCGCTGATCTTCTGGCGTGTATGCGCCGGAAGTAAAACTGCCCACCGTTACCGGACGGAAGGGCGACACCAACAGATGCAACTGCGCGGCCGAGAAGCCGCGTGGGGAGGAAGCATGAGGTAGAACCCGCGTACGCAGCGAACAGCGAACCGGCTATATGGCGTTGGAGCGGGGTCGAGCAGGCGGGAGCGAGCGAGACCCGATATCCGGCGTAGCGCTCCGATGTGTAACCGGACGGCATGCGGGGAGGCGGTGCGCCTTACCCAGGGAAGCCCTACTGCTCTGGCGCCGAAGCCGCGGTAGGAGGCGTCATAAGACCGAGCCGCGGAGGAGATCCGTGTCCTTTCGGTAGGCGTGCGTAGGCGGCGCGCTCAGGGGGGCGGGGCGAG